>WFSG01000031.1 GCA_015486075.1 Deltaproteobacteria bacterium | reverse complement strand
TGCAACGGGTTCCAGACGCTGGTGAAATCAGGCCTTCTTCCGGGTATTCCACCAGGCAAGAGGTGCGTATCCCTCACGTTTAACGATTCCGGGCGCTTCGAGGACAGGTGGGTGAGACTAGTGATTAACCGCACCAGCCCTTGCATATTTACAAAGGGCCTAGACAGGCTATACCTACCTGTCAGGCACGGGGAAGGCAAGTTCGTCACCGATACCCAGGAGACCATGGAAAGACTGGCCAGGCAAAACCTGGCAACCCTGTTCTATGCGGATGATACAGGGAAACCCACCATGGACTACCCCATGAACCCAAACGGTTCAACCAATGCAATAGCAGGCATATGCGACCCCACCGGTCGGATCTTCGGCCTCATGCCCCACCCAGAGGCATTCACGCATGCAACAAACCATCCAAGCTGGACAAGGCTAAGCCTCCCGGAAAGGGGCCAAGGTATGGCTATATTTGACAATGCAGTCCAGTATTTAAAAGAGAATATCTGACCTAGGGGTATGTCCTTAAATAATTAACTCAATAGCCACCAATAAGATTAAACATCACTTTCAACTTGTCCAGTATGCACGCTGCCCGCGGTGCATATGTAAACTGAACCACAACCCTTTCACTTTAAACAATAAATAACAAAACTCAGCATCTAGGTTAAAGGCCTAGTGCCCAGAACTCTCTGGTCAGAAAATAGGGCCGACCTGCTAAGCCACCTCGTCCTTAAGTACGCTGCTAGCAACAAACTTTGGTACTTTCTTGGCCTTTATCTTTATTGGTTCACCGGTCCTCGGATGTCTACCCTTCCTGGCCTTTCTCTTGTCAACCTTGAACGTCCCAAAGCCAACAAGCCTTACTGACTCGCCCTTCTTTAGACTGTTCGTGATGGCGAAAATGACACGATCTACAGCTGCCTGGGCATCCTTCTTAGTCTTTAGAACCTTTGCCACCTCTCCAACAAGATCTCCCTTGTTCATATGACCTCCTTATAACGTAATTATATGTGGAGCTTTTGAAATAATAAGGGTTTTGAAGGAAAATGCAAGACAAAAAATCAGGAAAATGAGGCATACACTAAGAAATACCACCACCTTTATTAGCGGCCTCAGGCATAACAAAGGTTTAGTCCTAAAAACACGATGGAAGATGGCTAGCCGGTATAAGGCTGCAAGTACCCGAAAGAACGACTTAACATGCTCTAAACTTTTGCTGCTTGACAACAAACAGAGGGGCATGTAAAAACTTAGAACTCAAACGGTAAAGCGAACGGGGTGGACAATGAAGCGAACATATCAACCTCACAACACGCGGAGGAAGCGGACGCACGGTTTCTTGGTGCGGATGCGCACAAGGGGTGGCAAGGCTGTGATATCACGGAGGAGAGCCAAGGGACGCAGACGCCTGGCCGTATAATGTCAGATGAAAGGTTCCCGAAAGAACAAAGGCTTCGAAAGACACGGGAATTCAGGCAGGTAGAGAATAACAAGGTCGCAAGGATAAAGACAAAACACCTGGTCATTCTTGTGGCCCCTAATCACATGACAGGCACGCGGATAGGTATCACGGTAAGCAAAAAGGTTGGCAAGGCAGTAAAACGGAACCGGGTAAAAAGGTTACTGCGAGAATGTTATAGGAGAAACAAGTCTCTGTTTAGCCCAGGCTTTGATTACGTGTTTATAGCAAAACCAGGTTTAGAAAAGATAGGTTACGGCGATATTTACCACGAGGTTGCTGAGGCCCTAAAGACAGATACATGGCAAAAAAAATCCTGATATCAATAATAAGATTTTACCAGACGGCGATCTCTCCATTCTTTCCACAGACATGCAGGTTTTATCCAAACTGCTCAACCTACGCCATACAGGCCATTGAGCACTACGGGGTATTAAAGGGCCTAGGAAAATCAGCCATAAGGGTACTCAAATGCAACCCGTTCCACCCAGGTGGTTATGATCCGGTTTAAGTCATTCGAGGAGAAATTACTTTATGGAAGAGAAAAGGACACTAATAGCCATTGTACTATCGATTGCCATACTGCTGCTCTGGGACATGTTGTTTGTCCGTCCAAATACAAAAAAACCATTACCAACAAATGCACCTGAAAAAAAGGTAAGTGTTACAACTGAAAAAAAAGCATCAAGACCAGAGATACCGGCTAGTGTAACCAAGGGTCTTGCCAAGGCAGGCAAGCATGAGAGTTCTCCTGGTAGGAAGATAGTGGTGGACACGCCTCTCTACAGGGCGGTCTGGAATACAAGGGGGGCAGAGCTCTTATCCCTAAAGCTGAAAAAGTACAAGGAGACGTTGAAACCAGATTCCCCTCTCGTGGAGATGATACATACAGGCATGCCCAGGCTCGGGATAAAGGGAGGCCTGGACACATCCTCTATCAACTACGAGACCAAGGCAAGTTCCATTATAGAAGTAAAAGGAAGAAAGGTTGAGCTCAGGTTCACATCGCCCAATATGGGTGGTCTCACCATAACCCACGTGTACACGATAAGTCCTGACACCTACAAGATAGGCTACAAGACAATATTTACCAATACGACAAAAGAGCCCATGGTATTTGACGCAAACGTGAGCATGGAAGAGGCATACAGCAAGAAAAAATCAAGATCCCGCTATATCTTTGAAGGACCGGTATTACTAAACGGCAAGCACCTCGAGGAATTCAAAATCTCCAAGATAAAGAAACCAGGCGAGTTCAGACAGTTCGAGGGACCCATAAAATGGTTCGGCTTCGAGGATAAGTACTTTCTGAAAACGCTCATTGTAAAAGATCCCTTTGACTCGGAGCTTTACATAAAAAGAACCAGCAACTTGGACGTGGACTTGGTCTACGGCCTTGGCGAAATCACCATACCTGCCGGCAAGAAACAAACCCTGGACATGCTCTTCTACATAGGCCCAAAGGAACTCAAGAACCTCAAGCTAGCCGGCTATGACCTGAAGAAGGCACTGGATTTCGGATTCTTTGACTTCTTTGCAAAGCCAATGCTTATATCGCTTAATTGGATACACACTTACGTACACAGTTACGGTTGGTCAATCATCATACTCACTGTCATAATCAAGCTCCTGTTGTATCCACTGAGCCTGAAGAGTTTCAAGTCCATGAAGGAACTGCAGAAGATCCAGCCCCTCATGAAAGAGATACAAGCCAAGTACAAGGATGACAAGTCGAAACTGAACCAGGAACTGATGAAGCTATACTCCGAGCACAAGGTCAATCCAATGGGTGGTTGCCTACCCATGCTTCTCCAGATACCAATCTTGTTTGCACTTTACAGGATATTCCTCTCAGCTATTGAACTAAGGCACACCCCTTTCCACATCGTGGGTACCTGGTTACCCGACCTGTCGGCAAAGGACCCGTATTACATCACGCCTATTTTGATGGGCCTGAGCTGGTTCATCCAGCAAAAGATGACACCAACGGGAGGGGATCCCACACAGCAAAAGATGATGCTTTTCATGCCCATAGTATTCACCTTCTTTTTCCTTAATTTCCCTTCGGGCTTGGTAATATACTGGCTGGTGAGTAATGTCCTCTCGATTGCGCAGCAGGCATACATCAATCGCGTACATACTATATAGGAGGGAAGGAATCAAAATGACATCAGAGTACAAGGAATTCGAGGCAAAGTCAGTAGACGAGGCAATAGTTGCGGCGATGAAGGAATTCAGGGTGCCATTCGAAGAGCTAGACATAAAGGTAATATCAGAGGGCTCCAAGGGTTTATTCGGCCTTATGGGACAAAAAAATGCAAAGATCATGGCAAGAAGACTTAATAGCGAGGATGAAGAAGTACTTGGCCGGTCAAACCAGGCCGACCACGAAATGCAGGGTAAAGAAGTAAATGAAGTAAATAATGATAAGGCGTCGGTAGAAACATCGAATAAAGACATGGAGACCTTGCTAAGGGCAAAGGACATGCTTACCAAGGTACTGAAACTAATGCACATTGACGCAGAGTCTAAGATAAATGTCAATAACTACATAGAGATAACCGGTAAAGGTATCGGGATCATAATAGGCAAGCACGGAAAGACCCTTGATGCCCTGCAGTTTCTAATCAACAGAATGGTAAACAAGGGCTCTGAGAATTCAACGCGCATAAGGATAGATGCCCAAGGTTACAGGAAAAGGCACGTTGAACACCTGAAAACAATTGCCATAAGGCTTGGCCAGAAGGTAAAGCGTACGGGCAAGGCAATATCCCTTGAGAAGATGAACCCATACGACAGGCGCATAATACACCTAGCACTCAAGAACGACAGCAAGGTTGACACAAAGAGTATTGGTGAAGGCCTGTACAAAAGTATAGTAATATCTCCAAGGAAGGCGTCAAAATCCTAGAGGATACGATATACGCAGAATCCACCCCCAGGGGATACGGGGGTATAAGCATAGTAAGGCTTAGCGGAAACAGGACGCGCGAGATACTCTCGATAATCACGCCACGTCATTCTTTCCCTGACCACATGCAGGTCCTCTCAGAGATTCAAGGTAGAGATAAAGACATCATAGACCAGGTCACGGTCTGCCTTCATCCAGAACCACATTCCTATACAGGCGAGGACCTTGCAGAGATAGGCTGTCATGCCAACCCATTAATCGTTGCCAGGATAATGGAAAGGATAAGTGTTACCGGCCTGGCACGCGTTGCATTGCCTGGTGAATTCACCATGAGAGCGTTCCTCAATAAAAAGATGAGCTTGGTGGAGGCAGAGGCAGTGGGTGCACTTATAGGCGCCAAGAGCCTGCTCGGGCTTGACATGGCCTTAAAGACACTTAAAGGAGAGCTCTCCTCTGAAATATACGGGATCAGGGAGAAACTCCTTGACATACTAACGGATATAGAGGCCTCCTTTGTATCTGACAACGAAGTAGATGAACAAGAGATAAAACGGTCCCTCAAGCAGGTCATGGAATCAATCAATTCCCTGGTGGAGTCATCCGATGCTGGCCACAGCATGTTTAACGGTGTTGTTACCACCATAGCCGGTCTCCCAAACGCGGGAAAGTCTTCACTCTTTAATGCCATAGTAGGCTATCCAAGGGCTATCGTGCATGAGGTAGAAGGCACCACGAGAGACCTTGTGAGCGAGCATGTCCTGATAAAGGGACTGGAGTTCGTATTCTACGACACAGCTGGCATAAAGGAAGTTGCTCAGGGTCCTGAGCAGATAGGCATAGAGAAGACGATGGATATTCTAGGTAAGGCAGACCTAGTCTTATACGTGGTTGATGCAACAAGGGGTATCTCCAGGCAAGAGACCAGGTGGCTCAATATAGGCAAGAGAACCGTACTGGTAATAAACAAGGTAGATCTCTGTGACTACAATGCACCGCTCCTAGGAGACATGGACGTGGTCAAGGTTAGTGCCAAGTATAACTGGGGTATAGACAGACTCATCGACATTATAACGCGCGATATACCTGACAACGCACCAATGGTATTCCTGGAAAGGCACGTAAACCTCATGAAGCGCGCGATGTCCTACGTACGTTCAGGCATAGAAACACTTGATTCGGGTTTAACGCTCGACGCAGTCACCATCGATATAAGAGAAGCACTATCTGCACTAAACGAGCTTACCGGGGACGAGATAAACCTGGACGTGGTTGAAAAAATCTTTTCCAAGTTCTGTGTGGGAAAGTAATGAAAGCTAGCATAAGTACATGGATATCAGAGGTAAGGACCTTTAACAAGGGTCTGGGATTACTGGGACGGGGTGCCCTTGATAATATTGAAGGCCTTGCAGAAGAGACTGTTTCTCTCCTCGGTGACATAAGGGAGGCTGAGATAGCAGACCTTGGGGCAGGTTCTGGGCTCATGGGAATAATATTCAGCATATTGCATCCCAACTCCCACGTATACCTCATAGAAAGGGCACATAATAAGGCCGTGTTCTTGGAGCACGTAAGAGACAAACTGGGCCTGGATAATACATTTATACTCGAGGGTGATCCGCTAAAAGATACAACAAAGAGGTTCCATGCCCTTATGTCAAGGGCATTCTCACCCATTACAGAGCTGGAACAAGCGGTAAGGAGATCTCTAAACCCCAAAGGACGTTTTTATTACATCTCAACTTCCAGGCCACGCCTGGATAGTCACCTGTTTAGGCGTGTAAGCCAAAGGCCATCAGGCTCTAATCCAAGGGTATACCTTTACACCTATGTCATGAAGTGATCTAAAGGCACATAAAAAAAGTTTTTCCTGGTGTTACTGAGACCCCGGCAAAGATGCCATAGCCAACCAAGGTAATCTAGCGGCTACTTACCCTCTGTAATAGGTATCTGGCGCGTTATGGAGTTCTCTGTCTTGGGCAACACTACCTCGAGAACCCCTCTTTCGTACTTGGCGTCTATCTTATCCACGTCCACGATGTCAGGCAGGGAGAAAGACCTCCTGAACGTACCATACTGGCGTTCTATCATGTGATAGTTCTCGCATTGCTCCTCGTGCCTGAATTGCTTCTTGCCACTGAGCGTTAGCACGCCATTACTGACATCAAGTATTATATCATCCTTCTTTACACCAGGCAGCTCTGCCCTCAAGATAATGGACTCATCATCCTCGAATATATCCACTAGTGGCACCCACTGCCCTGACTGTGTTGACAGTTCCTTGTCCCTTATGCTTTCCTCAAAAGCCCTGTTCATCCTTTCCTGGAGATACAACAGCTCTTTCAGGGATTGTTTCTTCATAACAGTCAAGCTTCCTCCAAGTACACGTCCATTACATTGATACCAGATCCCTGTGGTCCTCCAGTGCCTTCCTGAGCTTGTTTTTCACCCCCACCTCTATCTGCCTAACCCTTTCCTTGGATATGTTGTACTTTCTGCCCAGTTCTTCAAGCGTGGCAGGTTCATCAGACATGAGCCTCTGCTTCGCTATTACTTGTTCCCTTTCGCTCATTGTGCTAAGTGCGTTCTCTATACGTCTCTTTACTAGCTGCCCCTTTTCCATCTCTATAATCTCTTCCTCGGGATTAGCGCCGGCGTCTACCAGGAAGTCCTTGAAACTGGTATTGCTATCATCACCCATGCTGTTTTCCAGTGACTGGTCGCGCTGCGTAAGCCTGTACACCACCTCTTCTACCTTCCTTGGATCCTCGTCGAGCTTCGCAGAAATAGCATCTATGGTATTTGTTGCATTTGCATGGTCCTCATCCAGTTGTTGCTCATCGTTTGAAAGCTTGTTAAGGCCATAAAAGAGCTTTTTCTGCAACTTGGTCGTCCCTATCTTTACCTGGGAGTAGAACCTCATTATGTAGTCATGTATCATGGCCTTTATCCACCAGATTGCATAGGTCATGAGGCGGTAGCCCTTGTATGGATCAAATTTCTTTACAGCTACCATGAGCCCTATGGTACCTTCCTGGATCAGGTCCTCGAGTGGAAGTCCGTAACCAGAGTAATTCATCGCTATACGCACCACGTTTCTGAGGTTCGAAGTAACCAGTTTGTGGGCAGCATCTATATCGTTGTACTTCCTGAGTCGAACAGCAAGGTCAAACTCCTCTTCCTTGCTCAAGACAGGATAACTCTCGATCTTCTTTATAAGCTCAGCTGGAACCCTTTGTACAACAGCCGGTAAACTCATATTTGCCTTCCTCCTTAACACTATTTATCGTTATAGTGTTTACTCTGCCCCAATTCAAGTGTTAAGTGATCCTGATTCCTTCCGATAGTTTAGAGAAAATAATCCGTTGAAGGATTCACAATCCGTAATATAAAAAGAGTTAGCATACTGGAGGAAGGCACCTTTCTATGGCGTGTAAGAAGCATCTTGGTTACTGGTTACTCCCCTTGGTTTTAATCCTCGGTGCATGTACGAGTTACAACACAAGGGAATTTCCCCCTGTAGAAATCCCTTCCGGGTTGAAACCACCAAGGGAGAATGTTTCTATCCGCGAGGACACAACACAGGCAAGCATAGACAGGCCATTTACCATCAAGGGAAACCAACAAGGGGCACGGACAAGGAGTAAACGCACAACTAGATCCATGCTCGTGTTCTCCCATGACCCCAGGGTTGACCAGTGGATAGATAAGTACACGGGTAAGGACCGCCAGATGTTCGAGAGAAATCTCTATGCATTTGACAAGATAAGACCCCAAATGGAAAAGATATTCCAAGAAAACGGCGTCCCACGCGAGCTTGTCTACTTGTCTCTGGTAGAAAGCGAGGGCAAAGCAAATGCCGTGTCCCCGGCCGGTGCAACCGGGTATTGGCAGTTCATACGCGGGACTGCCATGAAGTACGGCCTAAAGGTAAACAAGTGGATTGACGAGAGGAGAAACCTGGAAAAGTCGACTAAGGCAGCTGCGGTTTACCTCAGGCACCTGCATTCCCTGTTCAACGACTGGCTTCTTGCATGTGCTGGATACAATGCAGGCGAGGGCAGAATCCAGAGGTTAATGAAACGATACCCGTACATAAGGTCCTTCTGGGATATATCAGGCAACATGCCCATAAGAAGGGAAACACTTGCATACGTTCCAAGGTTCCTGGCTGCACTTACAATAAGCGAAAACCGCGATAGGTACGGATTCAGGCAACCGAGAAACAACCACCTAAGTCGTCAATACGCGGTTGTCAAGGTGAGGGGCTTTGTCTATCTAGATAGGCTTGCACAATCCATAGGCACATCCCCGAAACTTTTATCCAGGCTAAATCCAGAGTTCATACGCGGTTGTACACCTCCTGGAAAGGGTGTGTACACGATCAAGGTACCCAGGGACAAGAAGGACATGGCCATTGCATACCTTGACAGGATACACAGCAAGAACAAGGGCATACGTTTCATCGTTTACATGACAAGGAAGGGAGATACGCTATACGACATATCCAAGCGCTACCACAGCACTATATCCCACATAGCATTGGTTAACAGAATTGACCCGTCGGACATACTTCCCGTGGGAAAGGAACTTGTTGTGCCTGTCAATTCCGCCAGGAGGATAAAGAGCAACAAGGCTTCATATATGGTAAGGGAAGGAGATACCATAGAAAGCATATCACATATGTTCGGAGTGTCCGTTGTAGACATCATAAGGGCAAATCACATAGGTAGTCCATACTTCATAATACCAGGTTCAAGCATACGGATTCCAAACGTAATAGCCCTGTTCAGGCAGAGGCCCAGGTCCAAGTCCATAACCTACAGGGTGAGAAAAGGAGACACCATATGGGCCATATCAAGGCATTTTGATGTATCCCCGGACAACATAATTCGCTGGAACAGGCTTACCTCAAAGGCCACGATATATCCAGGTGATAAGATTACCATATTCATCGAACAATCCTAGAATGAAACAATGCTCAAAGACCAATGTGGCGATCCTCCATACACAGGTAGGCCGCCCCTATGATGCCGGCATGATTCGGGTAATCGGTTACTTCGACACCCAGGGGGGGCATCATGTATTCCTTGCCTGTGAAAAGTTCCTTGAGATACTCCCTGACACGCGGTAGGAACAGCCCGTGCGATGCCGAAAGACCGCCGCAGAGCACTACTATCTCGGGTCCAAGCACCATTATGTAGTTGTATAATGCCCTTGCAAGATTAAAAGAGTACTCATCCATTACGTCAAGAGCAGTCCTATCCTGATTTTCTGCGGCACTACAGACATCCACGGCCGACGTAACATCCAAACCCTTCTCTATTGCTAGCATGACAAGCGCAGTTGCAGAACACATGGTCTCTATGCACCCATCGTTACCGCAGCCACACCTGTAAAGGCCCTGCCGGGACATTATCACGTGCCCCCACTCCGTACCCTTCCTCCTGCCGCCGCGAAACACCTTTCTATTCAAGACCACCCCCGTGCCCACACCCGTGCCAAGGGTGACGGTAATGAATGTGTCAAGCCCCCTTGCCTTGCCCACCCATGCCTCTGCAAGGGCTGCACCCACTGCGTCGTTATCAAGACATACATCCATGCCAGTTGCGTCCCTTACCATACTTTTTATCGGTAATATGCCCCAGCTAGGCATGTTTGTTACATTCATCAGCAGGCCAGCATCAATGTCCACGGGACCTGGACATACCAAGCCTATCTTCTGCACGGACGAGTCCTTACTCTTTAACGAGGAGACGACCTCCAGAAGGGTATCAACAACGGCATGCTTTGACCTTTCAGCATATCCACGTACTACGTGTTCGGATACGTTTCCATCCTTGTCAACAAGACCCGCGTGGATATTGGTAGCACCCAGGTCTATGCCTATTACCATAATAACACGTTCATACCGCTTGAGGTTATGTATTCAAGTATATCTCTGTCTATGGGAACCTCGGATATAATGTTGTTACCGTACTTCATGCCCGGCAACTCGATCGTTGTTCTATTTCTTGAGACAACGATCTTAACGGGCGGACCCTCTACCCCCTTTAGTAGGGTTGTCAGCACGTTTTTTAACGGTACCTTCTTCGAGTCTATAAATCTCAATTGCTTCTTCTTTATCAGTGAAAGCAATGCATCACTTGGGGGCGTGTCTGCTAGTATTGCGTTACCCACCATTATAGGTGCCTTGTAGACCACGTGCACAACCTTGGATTTAAGTAGCGTTATCTCCTTCCCAGAGGCATATTTTACCCCGAGGTCACTAAACAATGCCTTGTAGGAATGATTGAGATTCCTTATTACTCCCTTCTTCGCAACCTGGGGCTCGATCTCCTTGCCACCAATGTCTATGAGTTCTATACCGAACCTTGAGGCATACCTCTGCACAGTAATCGGGGTCTTCCTGTCCTTGTCACCCAGGATGTTTATGACAAAGACATTCCTCCTGGAGAAATCCTTGTATACTATCCACTTGCCAGAGAACGTCACCTTTTCCTGCTCACCCACCATGAGCGGGGCTGCATTCTTGTTCACGGAAAAATACCCGGACACGCGCAACACCTTGTCCATTATATCCTCGAGGTTCTTGCCGGGCTTTGAGAGCACCTTGCAGTTCGGGAATGTCTGCTCAATGAGCTTCTTTACCCTTGGTGATATCTTGCCCTTCATGTCAAGGATGATACGTCTTCCATTGTCCAGTTCAAGCACGGGTATCTCCGAGGTGTTAACAGATATGTTGGTACCACCTCCAATAGGCATGTAATACGTGCCCTTCTCCCTTCCTGACCAACCCATTTCCCTGAAAGCAGGCATCATGGTGTTTTTTACAAGCTTGTCCACATCTACCTGTACCCCTGCTTTTCCCGAGGGCTTTTCAACCACGTTCCCTGCCCTGGTCGCAGCCTTGCCCTTTGCAACAGTAGGTCTTGCCTTGTGTTCTACCTTCTCCATGGTCCTTGGTATCTTTATTTTCTGGCCAGGGTAAAGATGGTCAAGGTCATTTATGCCGGGGTTCAACTTCTTGATCAACTTAAGGTAGCTATTGAATATTACCCTGTCGGGCAGGCCATATATCTCCCTGAGTATAGACGCCAAGTGCTGTCCTTCCTTGATAACGTAAAGATCGTAATCCACCTGCTTTATCTCGTATCCCTTCTTCCTTGATACCCTGATGGGCTTGGGTATGATTATTTTCTGTCCTGCCACTATGTGGTCAAGGTCCTTTATTGAAGGATTTAGATCCCTGAATCTCTTGTACAGGTAAGGCAGATCCTCTGGCTTTGCATCAAAGAGGTTCATGAATATCTTCCAGAGAGTGTCATCATTCCTCACAGTGTATATGACGGTATCAAGGTTTCTCTGTCTCTTTGCGTGCTTGACCAGGGTTATGTTCTTCGCACTTGCACCAAGGGCTAAAGTCAAAGTGACCACCAGGCACACAGTAATTTTTCTGGCCATTAATAAACCTCCTTAAGCAATATCTCGTTGGACACGGGCTTCTCCACAGGGGGAAGCTGGCCTTTCTTGAAACACTCGAATCTCACGAATCTTTCCGGGGTTGTGCTAGCCGCCAGTTTCCCTGTCCTTGTATCAATCCTGGCAAACACAATGCCATCCGGTACCCTGAAATTCTTAGCAGGCATACCCTTAAGTGCTTCCTTCATGAAGTCAACAAAGATAGGCGATGCAGCTCTACTACCTGTCTCGTTATCCCCAAGCGGCATCATGTTGTCATAGCCCACCCACACACCACAGAGTATATCAGGCGTATAGCCTATGAACCAGGCATCCCTGTTGTCATTCGATGTACCAGTCTTACCAGCTACTGGTCTATCCAGGGCTTTTACCCTCCATCCTGTGCCCCTTTTTACGACATCTGTAAGCATGTTGGTTATTATGTAAGACGTCTGCTCCGAGAGTATCCTCTTGGCCACCTCGACACCTGACGATGGCAGATCCTCCTTGTCCTGGTAAATCACCTTGTTTGCAGTGAACATTGGAACAGATTTGCTATTAACCACGGACGATATGATGTGGGGTTTAAAATAAAAACCATAGGTTGCAAAAGTTCCATATGCCCTTATAAGGTCAAAGGGTACAAGAGATGCTGATCCAAGTGCCAGAGAAAGGTCATGTGGTAATTCCTTGGCAAGGTTAAATCTCTCCAGGTAAGAGGTGGTATAGCCTATACCTATGCGCTTGAGTATCTTTACAGTGACCACGTTCCTTGAGAATACCAGCCCTGTCCTCAAGGTAGTGGGACCATAGAACCTTTCCTCGTAGTTCTTGGGCCTCCAGGTCTTATCTTGTTCTTTATCCCTGTATGTTATTGGCGTATCCACGATTATGGTTGCAGGCGTGAGCCCCTTGTCAATGGCAGCGGCATATATGAACGGCTTTATAGCCGATCCGCTTTGCCTGTGCGCATAAATTACCCTGTTGAACTGACTATGAGGGTAATCAACACCCCCTACCATTGCCACTATGCTGGATGTATTGATGTTAAATGCACACAGTGCAGCCTGGACAACCGGTTCCTGTGAAACAACTAGGCCTTTCCCCGTGTAACAGACCTGTATGAGATCACCCGGCTTGAGATAGTCCTTGGGATCCCATGTGCCTTTTGGTGTTATCCATCCATAACTTTCCTTCTTTAGGGTTATGTGACCTTCTCCAAGATTTACAACCAAAGGGGATACCTTCTCTACCTCTGCCCAGTAAATGTGATAAGGTTCGAAGCCCCTCCATGCCAGCTGGTTTGCCTGGAATGCCAGCAGCCTCTCCTTTTCCATGTCATCAACGTCTTTTACAGGGCCACGGTATTCTCCCTGCCTCATCTCCAGTTCTATGGCACCTTTCCTGACGGCTGTCTTTGCCACGTCCTGGAGCCTAGGTACTATCGTGGTATTCACCAGTGCACCCTTGGTAAATATATCATCGCCAAACCTCTGGCTCAAAAGGGACTTTACATAGTCACTTACATACGGATACCTGGTCAGGCTTGCCTTTTCTATAGCAGTTATCTTAAGCGGTGACTGGTATGCGTCTATTGCCTCTGCATCTGATATGTATCCTTCCTGCACCATCCTTGTGAGCACGTACCACTGGCGCCTCTTTGCTGCCCTGAAATCCTTGAGCGGGGAGTACCTCGAGGGTGCAGGGGCAAGCCCTGCTATGAGCGATGCCTCCGAGAGATCCAGATCCCAGCAGTGCTTGGAGAAATACCTTAATGATGCAGCCTCCACCCCGTAGGCCCCACTACCCAGGTATATGCGGTTAAGGTAAAGGTTGAGTATCTCGTCCTTGGTAAGTTTCTTTTCGATCCTGAGTGCAAGTATAGCTTCTTTAAGCTTTCTTGTTATGGTCTTTCTCCTGCTTAGCAAATAACTGCGTACTACCTGTTGCGTTATGGTGGATGCGCCCTGCACATAGGAAGCACTCCTTATGTCACTTATCAATGCGCTGAATATCCGACTCAGGTCAATACCCGGATGCTGGTAGAAAGTTGCATCTTCCGCAGCTATGAACGCCTGTTTCACCACGGTCGGGATCTTTTTTCCATCAACCACGATCCTCCCACCAGGAGGAAGATATGCAATAGGTGAACCGTCTGCTGCGAGAATTGTAACGAGATTCGTATGCTTTATGCACTTTAGTTCATCTATGGAAGGCAGTCCTCTCAGTACAAACAAATAGAACCAAGCAATCAAGATAGTAAAGACAACAAGTATACCTAGAGCAAATATCTTAAGAAACCTCATACAGATCCTTCTTGGCCATAAGGCACATAGCAACTATCCCATACAATCTAAGCGTACAAGGTGCAAGAAAAACTTGTCATGATCGACTTCACCTACTAAGAGAAAATAACACAATTTTCATCTTGTTACTATACCGTAAAACATAGGTACTGGACGCTATGCCAGGTGGTGTGGTAAATGGGTCCAAGATTACTTGGGAGGAAATGTAAGCATGGAGTACAAGCCGGAAGCTGTTGAAAAGAAATGGCAAAGACTATGGGAAGAGAAGAACCTGTTCAAGGCAGAGATAGATAGTACCAAAAAGAAATACTACCTTTTAGAGATGTTTCCTTACCCTTCTGGACGTATACACATGGGCCACGTACGCAACTATACTATCGGAGATGTTGTTGCTAGGTACAAGAGAATGAAGGGCTTCAACGTGCTCCATCCAATGGGATGGGATGCATTTGGACTGCCAGCGGAGAATGCAGCAATAGGAAGTGGCGTGGCGCCAAAGAAATGGACCTATGAAAACATAGACTACATGAGGTCCCAGTTAAAACGCATGGGATTCAGCTATGACTGGGATAGGGAGTTTGCCACCTGCGACCCTGACTACTACAAGTGGGAGCAACTGTTTTTCATAAAGATGTTTGAAAAAGGCCTAGTGTACAGGGACAGGTGCTTTGTGAACTGGTGTGATAGCTGTAAAACAGTGCTTGCAAACGAGCAGGTTGAAGGTGGACTTTGCTGGAGATGTGGCTCCCAGGTGCTTCTCAAGGAATACGACCAGTGGTTTTTCAAGATCACGGCCTATGCCCAAGAACTTCTAGACGACATTGAGAAACTATCGGGCAACTGGCCAGAGAGGGTGCTTAGTATGCAGAGGAACTGGATAGGCAAAAGCACCGGTACCCTGATAAAGTTCAAGTTGGATGGCATGGATGGTGAGATAGAGGTATTTACAACAAGGCCGGATACACTCTACGGGGCCACTTTCATGAGTCTTGCACCAGAGCACCCCCTGGTTAAAACCCTTGTAAAGGACACGAAAAACGAAAGCAATGTCTTAAATTTCGTAGAAGAAACCCTAAAGGAAGACAGGTTCACCCGTACCTCGGAACAGTACGAGAAAAAGGGCGTGTTCACCGGACGTTATTGCATAAACCCCGTCACCGGACTAAAGATGCCCATCTACGTTGCAAACTTCGTCCTATACGATTACGGTACAGGAGCAGTCATGGCTGTACCGGCACATGACCAGAGGGACTTCGAGTTCGCCAAAAAGTATGGGTTACCCATAATAGTTGTCATAGAACCACGGGGAGAACACCTGGATCCACTTGCCATGGAACAGGCATACGAGGACGAGGGAGTACTCGTGAATTCAGGTCCTTTCAACGGGCTAAAGAACAAGGATGCCATGACAAAGATTACATCACACCTTGAAGATATGGGCATGGGTTCAAGCACGATAAACTTTCGCATAAGGGATTGGGGTATATCAAGGCAAAGGTACTGGGGTGCACCGATACCCATAGTATATTGCGACAAGTGTGGTGTACAGCCCGTGAAGGAAGAGGACCTGCCGGTGCTGCTTCCTGAGGGCGTGGAGATAACCGGAAAGGGAGTCTCCCCCATGGAGGGAATAGATGATTTCGTGAACACAAAGTGCCCAAGGTGCGGAGGACCTGCAAGAAGAGAGACAGATACCATGGACACGTTCGTGGAGTCATCGTGGTACTTTATACGCTATTGCAGCCCGCACGAGAACGACAGGCCATTTGATCCAGAAAAGACAAGCTACTGGATGCCGGTTGACCAATACATAGGTGGCATCGAGCATGCCATACTTCACCTTCTCTATGCCAGGTTCTTTACAAAGGTCTTAAGGGACCTGGGATACGTGGAGATCAGCGAACCCTTCGAACGTCTCCTTACCCAGGGTATGGTCATAAAAGACGGTGCAAAGATGTCCAAGTCAAAGGGTAACGTGGTTGACCCTGCCGATATGATAAACACCTACGGTGCCGATGCCACAAGGCTATTCTGCCTTTTTGCAGCACCTCCAGAGAAGGACATGGACTGGAGCGACCAGGGTATAGAAGGCTCGTACAGGTTTCTTGGAAGGTTGTGGCGACTGGTTGACGAGCTGAAGGACAGGCTAAAGAGTACCGAGGACCAGGCCGATGGTAGGCCTGGCAACCTAGAAAATATAAAGAAGAAAACACACCACACTATAAAGAAGGTGACCGAAGACATAGACAGGCGATTCAGGTTCAACACGGCCATTGCCAGCATGATGGAACTGGTAAACGAACTATACAAGGTAAAGGATACTATCCAGGATAATCACGAAGATCTTGCCGTTATCAAGGAGGCCATAGAAAATCTTGTAATAATGCTATCACCGTTCGTTCCTCACATAGCAGACGAACTATGGTACATGCTGGGCCATCAAGGCATGCTCTTGGAGCATCCGTGGCCTGAATATGATGCTACCTGGGCCGAGAAAAGCATCATTACGCTGGCAGTCCAGGTTAACGGCAAGCTGAGGGCAACCATAGACATTCCAAAGGACACGTCTGAAGAGGATGCTACTCGCACGGCACTCTCAGAGCAGAATGTAAAGAGGTTCGTGAATAATAACAAGGTAACAAGGGTAATATATGTACCGAACAGGGTTATCAATATTATTATTACTGCTTCTAAATAGCATACCGGGATGCACTTACTACAGCTTCACGCTGGGAAATACCAGCAAGCAACAGGTAAACTATGAACACACGGTAAACATGACCAATCTCATGGGTGCAGACATGCTGATGGACTCATACCTGGAGAAGTCTCTCACTTCTAGAGGTATGTTGTCGAACAAGCCTGGCCTGCCCGTTCTACACTGCACCATTATCTCTAGCGACAAGAACGAGATAACGGACATATCAAAGACCTCGACAAACCGGTACCGCGTTTTCGTGCACGTCAAGGCCCTGCTTAAAGACTCCAAGGGGAACACCATATGGCAATCAGAGTTCAGCGACCAGGGGACATATAGTTCGGGTGGGCAGGAAGAGGATGCACTCGACAGCGCACTCAGTAAGATAGCTGACAGGATTGCCAGTTCCATACCAGCGGTAGGCCCATGAAGCAGCT
This sequence comes from Deltaproteobacteria bacterium, assembly GCA_015486075.1. GTDB lineage: Bacteria > Desulfobacterota > Desulfomonilia > UBA1062 > UBA1062 > B14-G9. Next base: position 15,062 of record WFSG01000031.1, on the reverse strand, counting down.
GAAGAGGGACATAAGCAAGGGCAAGCTGGAGCAGGTTTATCTGTTCATCGGCAGCGAGACCTTCCTCATGAAAGAGATCATAGACCTCATGAGGGCTTCCCTAGACGACCCTTCCTCAATAAACTATGCCAACTTCAACGGGGAGGAAATATGGGATCTACGGCAGGCCGATGATTTCATATCCCTTTGCATGACCTTACCCTTTATCTCCTCTAGAAGACTCGTGGTACTGCACAACATGCACAAGATCCCCATATCGATAATGGACAAGGTCTTGGAACTCCTTAGAAAGCTTCCAGAATCTACCACGCTGGTGCTCACCATCGAAGAGCCCAAGCAAACCAAAGGATTAGCCGACAAGGTTACGGCACTGAGCAGAATACTCCCTAACCTAAAGATAAAGAGGTTCGACAGGCTTACAGGTAAAAGCCTAATAGACTGGATAATGGACAGGGTATCTTCCTATGGCAGGAAGATAGAGAGCGATGCAGCATCTCTACTCAGTGATGTAACTGACTCCAACACCTGGCTAATAGCAACAGAAATAGAGAAGCTCTGCATGTACACCCCGGGCAATGCCCCCATAACGAAGAGCGACGTTGAAGATGCTGTCATGCAAACAAAAGAGGCATCGATTTTCAAATACATGGACAATCTCTTTGACAGGCGTGCAGATGCCGTTTATCGGCTCTTCGAGCTAGAACGTAACGGTGTAGAGCCCATGATAGTCGTGAATATGCTGGAGAAAAAAATCATCAACCACTACCAGGTTTTCAAGGACATGGATCCAAGTTCAAAGGGTAGTAAAACAAGAATAAAGGGCGAATGGAAGATCAGGCCAAGGATAAGTCTGTGGTCACTAGGAGAGCTCCTGCAACTCCTGGGAGACGTAAGAAAACTTGAGACAAAGATAAAGACAGGCAAATCAGTGCATATCTATGCCAACCTGGCAGAGATAAGCTCCAGATACGTGATAAGGCGCCAGGCAACTATGGGCAGGCACCGGGTATAAAAAAGCCTAAATAGTTCTAAGCCCTCAGCGTTCGGTTGAAAAACCAAGTCCTTGTGTATCTACCGTGTTTTCCCAGATTATAGTCAATTTCCAGTAATTGGCTTATTCAAGCACTTCCCTTCTGTTTCTAGGTTGGCAGTTATCATCCTATATGGTAATTATCATAACCTATGCTTATAGTTCGTTTAAAAGAAAGGAAGGAAGCACCGATATTGGGAGGCCATCCATGGATTTACTCTGGCGCCATTGATGATGTTAAGGGAGATTCAAAGGTAGGTAGCATATGCAGGGTACTTGATTCAAGAGGCCGGTTTGTTTGCCAGGGTTTTTTTAATCCTTATTCCCAAATTTCTGTTCGTGTCTTAAGCCTGGGAAAGGATAAGATAGACAAGAATTTCTTTATGCAGAGGATAGAACGCGCCATCAGCATGAGGTCTTCCATTATACCAGAGGGCACGACTGGCTTCAGGATAGTAAATGCCGAAGGCGATGGCATACCCGGGCTCTTAGTTGACATATATTCCGGGGTAATAGTTGTGCAGTTCCTCTGCCCGGGTATAGAAAGGCACAGGGATACAATAATAGGCATCCTGAACGAGATATATCCCGAACACGTGATACACGAACGCTCAGATGACAGGTCAAGGCACGTAGAGGGCCTCAAGCCCCTTAGCATGCCACTTCACGGAAGCCTGCCAGAACGAGAGATCGAGATAGTTGAGATGGGGATGCATTTCCTAGTGGACGTTAAAAGGGGCGAGAGAAGCGGTTTCTACCTGGACCACAGGGTGAACAGGCAAATAATAAGATCAATCGCTAAGGATAGGGACGTGCTAGACTTGTTCTGCTACACGGGTGGTTTCACGGTTTCTGCGCTTAGAGGTGGTGCAAGGTCGGCTGTGGCCGTGGATTCGTCTGCACCTGCCCTTGACATCCTCAAAAGGAACATGGACATAAACCACATACCTGCATTTGCCTGGAGGTCAGTAAGGGCAGATATGTTGAGCTTCCTTTCGCAAGACAGGGAGACCTATGACCTTGTTATTTGCGATCCTCCCCCCTTTCCAAAGGAACAGGAGATACTTGAGAAGATAACTAATCTTGCCATTAAAAGACTCAGGCCTGGTGGAATTATGTCCTTTACCACTTCATTCCCGTACACCCTGCCCCCGGACGATATGATAAAATACGTGGCTAGGTCAACCAGGGCCACTGGCAGACGTACGAGGATAATAGCCAGGCTATCCCAGTCACCGGATTTTCCCTACCTTACCAGCCATCCGCAGGGGATGCACATGATAGGTTACCTTTTATACGTGGAATGATTCAATAAGGAGGTCGTATTATGGGAAGAACCATTAGGGAACAGCCAAGGGAAACACCTGTTATTGACGAGGTGGACGTACTTGTTTGCGGGGGAGGACCATCCGGCATAATGGCCGCCCTGGCATCAGCCAGAAACGGTTGTCACACCTTTCTTGTTGAACAGGAGGGTTTCCTGGGGGGTTCAGCAACTGCAAACCTCATTAATCCCTTGCCAGAGGTCCTTGGTAAAGGAGGCATTATAGAAGAATTCCTCGATAGGATGTCTAAATCTGGAGGTTATGTAAAGCACCTGCCAACAGAAGTGGAATATGATTTCTCAAGTGCCAATGCATTCGATCCCGAGGTGTACAAGTTCGTTTCACACGACATGTTACACGAGGCCGGGGTAAAGGTACAAGGTATAGGGTACAAGGTTTAAGGTAAAAAAGATAAGGTCTCAGGTACCGGGTGCCAGGTAAAAATAATAAAAGGTCCAGGGTCCAAGGTATGGTAGGATATAAGGTAAAGAAAACAAGGGACAAAGGCACAGAGGCATAAAGTTTAGATTAGGCATCATCTGTCAGATTATTTGCCTAGTACCCGGCACCTCTACTTAACCCTATACCTTAAACCTTATACCCTACACCTTATACCATGTACCTGTTTCTTTTACTTTGTGCCTCTATGCCTTTGTCCCTTTTCTATCCTTCCGCCTTCTGTCTGCCCTACGCCCTTTGCCTTGTATTCTAATTAGAATTAGCCCATCTTGTCGTCAAGACGTTTACCGCCTAGTACATGAACGTGTAGATGCATTACAATCTGACCGCCCTGTTCACCACAGTTCACAACAACCCTGTATCCACTCTCCACTATACCCTTTATCCTTGCAACCTCCCTTATACCTTTGAGCATGGAATTCCACAGGGAGTTATCATCAATGTCGTTAAGGGTTGCAACATGCATCTTTGGCACCACGAGTGTATGTACGGGCGCCTGTGGTTCTATGTCGTCGAATGCATACACGTCCTCATCCTCGTAAACCCTGCTCGAGGGTATATCCCCTGCTATGATCTTGCAGAAAATACAGTCTTCCATGTAAACCTCCACGTACTCACGCCTCTATCTTCTATTTATATTACCATCACTACCGAACCTGGAGAGGGCCTGCTTTATATCCAGACTCCCTTCGTATATGGCCTTACCCGTGATTGCACCCATTAAACCTTTTATGCCAGAAAGCAATACCAAGTCATGCATGGTAGAGATACCACCTGATGCCACCACGGGTATGCGGGTAAACGACACAATGGCGGTAATGGCCTCAATGTTCGGTCCCGTTAGCATGCCATCCCTCTTTATATCCGTATAAACCACAAAAGCAGGCGAAAGACCTTCGTACATCTTCAGCAGGTCCTGAGCACTGTACTCTGTCTCCTCGGTCCATCCGGACACCGCAACCTTGCCATCCCTGGCATCTATACCGAGACCCACCCTCGATGGGTACGCATTCATTATATCCCCGGCCAAACCTGGTTCTTTCACGAGCGCTGTACCAAGTATAAAAAAATCAACACCTAGGTCCATCAGCCTTGCCGCATCATCCAGGGTGCGTACACCGCCGCCCACCTCTATCTCGGCATTAACAGACCTGCATATCCTTTCTATAACAGCTATGTTTACTGACTTTCCCTTGAGAGACGCATCCAGATCGACTACATGGATCCTCTTTGCGCCTGCCTCGTCGAACTCTCTTGCAATGGCGACTGGGTCATCACTGTACTGCTTCGCACTCTCGAATCTGCCCTGCCTGAGCCTGACCACCTTACCATCGTGAAGATCTATGGCCGGAATAACAATCATACCATCTACGTACCCTCGCTAGGTGTTAGGTCTGTCTCAGGCCTTATGCCCCAACTCTTGAAAAGGGTGGAATACCTCAACACAAAACGTCTGTTATCCTCTGTCCTTATCCGAAAATACTCCATGGGGTACCAGCTGGAATCAAGGTATGCCTCGTGCCACCTTCTCTCCACCTCGACAACCTTGATCAGTTTGCCTTCCAGCTCCACGAACCTGGGTATGCCTGGAACGCGATAACTATCCCTAGTCTTGACCTTTGTGAATGTAAATGTCACAGTACACCCTTGGTAGAAGGTATTTCGCTACCAGTAAGCCTCACGGCCTGTCTCAATGCCCTTGCAAAGGACTTGAAGCACGCTTCTGATACATGGTGGGAATTCCTGGCAGACTGAACCGTAACGTGAAGGGTTATGCCAGCGTTGAATGCCACTGCCCTGAAAAATTCAGGTATAAGTTCAAGGGCAAGATCACCCACCTGGCCATGAAACGGGTCCTCACCGTGTATTGCAAAGTAGGGCCTGTCAGATATATCCATGCACACCTCTACCAGGGATTCATCCATGGGTATCTTGGCAAGTCCGAACCTATTTATACCTGCCTTGTCTCCAAGTGCCTTTTTAATGGCAAGGCCCATGACAATCCCAATGTCCTCCACTGTATGGTGCAGATCAACGTCAGTATCTCCCCTTGCCACGAGTTTCAGCCCCATTCCGGAATGACGGCTCAGACTATCCAGCATATGGGCAAAAAATCCTGAAGGGACATCTATATTCACTTCGCCACCATCCAGATTTATCTCCACCTCTATATCCGTCTCCTTGGTCTTCCTTTTTACAGATGCACTCCTCATACTACACCTCCAAAGATCTCCTGCTTAAGCACCTCAACCGCCCTATCTATACTTGAAGGATCATCCATGCCACCCTGTGCAAACAACTTTTTACCGCCACCACGTCCATTCAGCTCGCTGCATATCCTCTTCATGAGCATCCCTGCATCAAACCTCTGGGCCATGTCCTCGGTAAGCATGATTATGAATGTAACCTTGTTCTTTATTGGAGATACCACGAAAACCACACCCGATTTTATCCTCTGTTTGAGGCGATCCCCAGCTTCCCTCATCTGGGACGGATTGTCCGCGTCTATCCGCTTTACCAAAAGCCTCACGCCGCCTGACTCGATCATGTCCTCATCCCCGTCACCATGACCAGAACCAGCCATGAGGCTCAGCTTGAGCTCCTTTATCTTGCGATCCTGATCCTTTACCTGCCTCTTCACGGTCTCTACCCTGTCCAGAACCTCGTCCTTTGTACACTTAAGTGCATCGGAAAGTCTGTCCACGGTAAGCGAGAGTTCCCTGAAAAGCCTTAAGGATTGTAGGCCTGCGATAGCTTCTATCCGCCTTATACCAGAAGCAACCCCTGCCTCTGATATTATCTTTACAAGGCCAATCTGGCCTGTGCTCGTGCAGTGGGTCCCCCCACAGAGTTCTACTGACACGTCTCCCATGGTTACAACCCGGACCTCATCACCGTACTTCTCGCTGAACAAGGCCATGGCCCCCATCTGCATTGCCTGCTCCCGTGGAAGTATCTCTACCTTAATGGGCAGGTCCCTAAGTACATGTGTATTTACCAGGTCTTCTATCCTGTCTACTTCTTCATTGCTAAGTGCGGCAAAGTGCGTGAAGTCAAATCTAAGCCTGGTCTCGGTGACAAGTGAGCCAGACTGATGCACGTGATCACCAAGTACCTGCCTTAATGCACTCTGTAGCAAGTGAGTTGCACTGTGATGCCTCATTATGGCCATTCTCCTTTCTGCATCCACCTCCAGGAGAAGGTCTTGGCCCTTCTTCAGAACACCTTTTTTTACCTTTACCCTGTGCACTATAAGATCCTGAGCAGGTTTCAGGGTATCCACGACAACGGCATCAAGCCCGGGGGCCCTCATGGTACCGGTGTCTCCAACCTGCCCCCCTGATTCACCGTAAAATGGTGTTGCATCGGTTACAATAAACCCCTCTGCTCCTTCCGGGATCGAACCCACTTCCTGGCCGTCCTGGAATGTAGGATTCTCCTTGCCAGATTGAATTGTAAAGACTGCCGATACCCTGGCATTAAGACTCAGGCTATCGTAGCCAAAGAAATCCGTATGAAGATTTCTCGTCATACCAGGACCACTAGAGGAAATCGAACTAAAACTACTCGCTGCCCTTGCCAGTTCACGCTGTTTCTCCATTTCCCTGTCAAATCCATCCCTGTCAATCTCAAGACCCTTGCTTTTTGCAATGTCCGCAGTAAGATCCCAGGGGAAACCGTATGTATCGTAAAGCCTGAATACATCCTCTCCAGGTATCACGTTCCTACCGGATTGCCTTACTGTCGACATCACCTGGTCCAGCATGGCCAGGCCCTTGTCAAGGGTCTTTAAAAACCGCTCTTCCTCTGAAGAAATAACCTTGTCCACGAAGCCCCACCTGGACTTGAGCTCCGGGTATACATCCCCCATCTCCTCAGCCACTACACCTGCTACATTGCTGAGAAAACTACCTTTCAAACCCAAGGTCTTCCCATGCCTCAAGGCACGCCTTATGATACGCCTCAACACGTATCCCCTGCCCTCGTTCGAAGGCAGTACACCGTCAGAGACAAGAAAGGCACTCGCCCTTGCATGGTCTGAAATAACCCTCATGGCGATGTCTGTGTCATCACTGCTACCGTAACTAATACCAGAGAGCCTTGCCAGATAATCTATTATAGGTATGAAGAGGTCTGTATCATAGTTACTGTGCACCCCTTGGAGAACCGCTGTTATCCTCTCCAGACCCATGCCAGTGTCTATGTTTGGCCTAGGGAGGGGACTAAGCCTGCCGGATTCATCCCTGTTGTATTGCATGAACACTAGATTCCATATCTCGAGGTACCTGTCGCACTCGCACTCTATGTTACACTCTGGCCTGCCACAACCCACTCCAGGGCCTTGATCATATATAATCTCGGAACAGGGCCCACACGGGCCTGTATCACCCATTGACCAAAAATTATCCTTTTCTCCGAGCCTGACTATTCTCTCCGGTCTAACTCCTATCTTGTCCTGCCATATATCGTGGGCCTCGTCGTCGTCCTTGTACACCGTTACCCACAGCCGTTCAGGGTCCAGGCCAAGTACGTTGACCAGAAAATCCCATGCATATCCTATTGCGCCCTCCTTGAAGTAGTCACCAAATGAAAAGTTGCCGAGCATCTCGAAAAACGTGTGATGCCTAGCAGTGACCCCCACGTTCTCTAGGTCATTGTGTTTTCCTCCAGCCCTGACACACTTCTGCGAGGAAGTAGCCCTGGTATAGGGCCTCTTCTCGCTACCCAGAAAAACGGACTTGAACTGCACCATACCGGCATTTGTAAACAACAGGGATGGATCACTAGCTGGCACGAGGGATGAACTTGGTACCACCGTGTGTCCCATCTCCTCGAAATACCTGAGAAACTTGGACCTTACCTCCGAGCCCTTCATCAAATCTCCTCTTTCATAACCCTTAGTATGGTCTCCATGTTGAAACCCCTGTAAGAAAGATGCCTAATAAGCCTTTCTTTATCAAGGTTAATCTTCTTCCTCATCACGGCCTTTATTCTATCCTCCTCTCCAAGGATCTCGGTAGCCTTCTTAGTTGCCATTTCCACGAGATCCTCCGGAAGGCCTATTCTCTCAAGGGTATATTGTATGTAATAGTTGCCGTATCCCCTTGATGCAAGCACCTGCGCTCTGCGCACGGCGTATTCTTCGTCGTTAATATAGCCAAGTTCTTTCAGCCTGGATATGGTGGCATCGATTACATCTTCTGTTGCATGCCTGTCTTGAAGTTTTTTTTTAGTTCTGCCGAGGATATGGCCCTTCTCGATAGTACTTCCAAGGCATACCCCATGGCCTCTCTGTTATTTTTTAAATTCTGTTTCCCTGAAGATCTGCGGTTTGTCACCAGGCTTTTCCTCCTGGGCCTTTTCAGCGGGGACGAACTGGTCCCACCTTGAATCGCTGGTCCCTACAATACCCTTCATTCTGAGCTCAAAGTCATTTGGATTGGTGGACTGCCTGAGGGCCTCGTGGTAAGACACGAGGCCCTTCTGCGCCAGGGACATCAGGGACTGGTCAAACGTCTGCATACCGTAGGATATCGTGCCCTGGGCTATGGCATCGTTTATCTCGGATGTCCTTGTCTCGTCCATTATGCATTCCTTTATCCTCTCCGTCGAGACCATTACCTCGGCAGCAGGGATCATGCCATTACCATCCATCCTGGGCATGAGCCTTTGGGATATAACGGCTCTCAATACACCCGAGAGTTGTATGCGCACCTGCTGATGCTGGTATGGCGGGTATACAGCTATAATCCTCATTATAGTCTCCACAGCGTCCAGGGTATGCAGCGTAGATATCACGAGATGACCTGTCTCTGCCGCGGTCAAAGCAATGTCTATTGTTTCCTTGTCCCTCATCTCGCCGACCATTATAACATCAGGATCCTGCCTCAATGCCGCCCGTAATGCCATGGCAAAGGAGTTCGTATCAGAGCCCACTTCCCTCTGGTTTATGATTGACTTCCTATCCCTGTGTATGAATTCAATGGGATCCTCTATGGTAATTATATGGCAGTTCCTGTAGGTATTGATGTGGTGCACCATGCCTGCCAGGGTGGTCGATTTACCCGAGCCCGTTGTTCCCGTTACAAGGATCAGGCCCTTCGTCTCCATGCTTATGGTCTTTATCACATCTGGAAGATTAAGCGTATCCAGCTCTGGTGGCTCTGTGGGTACGGCCCTGAATACAATACCAAAGTTACCTCTCTGCTTGAAGCAGTTGACACGGAAACGTGCAACTTCCGGCAAGTAATAGGCAAAATCTATCTCGCTCGTTGTCTCGAACTTCGCCTTCTGGTACTGACTCATGAGATCAAAGGCAATCTCTGCTATCTCCTCGCTCTTTAGCCTTGGAAAATCCTTGAGTGCCATCAGTGCGCCGTAGCGCCTTATCACAGGCGGCAGGCCTACCTTCATATGTATGTCAGAGGCCTTCATGCCCACGGCTTTTTTTAGTATCTCGTTTATTTCAATCATTACTCCCCTTCTTCGGCAGGTTGCTCTTCTGCAGGAAACGGCGCAAGCTTCTGCCTCACTGCCGTGTAGATCTCCTCGAAGATCTCAGGGTGCTCCTTCAGAAATGCCTTGGCCGCCTCCCTGCCCTGGCCGAGCCTCTGCTTGTTGTAGCTGTACCACGCACCGCTTTTCTCTATTATGCCTATATCACTCCTAGAGCCAACATCCAGAACCTCCCCGTACCTGGAGATCCCTTCCCCAAACATGATGTCGAACTCCACCTCCTTGAATGGCGGAGCCAACTTATTCTTTACTACCTTCACCTTTGTACGGTTGCCCACTATAGTGCTACCCTCTTTGATTACATCGGCTTTTCTTATCTGCAACCTTACAGATGCATAGAACTTGAGTGCATTGCCACCCGTAGTGGTCTCTGGATTACCATAGAACACACCTATCTTCTGCCTTGTCTGGTTTATGAACACCGCAGTCGTGTTGGTCTTTGATATTGCCCCTGAGAGCTTCCTTAGTGCCTGCGACATAAGCCTCGCCTGTAGGCCCATGTGCGCATCGCCCATATCACCCTCGATCTCAGCCCTTGGAACAAGGGCTGCCACAGAATCCACCACGATGATGTCCACGGCATTGGAGCGCACCAAGGTCTCGGCTATGTCAAGCGCCTGTTCACCCGAGTCGGGCTGGGATACCAGAAGGTCATCTATGTTCACCCCAAGTTTTTTGGCATATGTAATATCAAGCGCATGCTCTGCATCTATGAAAGCGGCAATACCACCTACCCGTTGCGCCGATGCAATACAGTGCAGAGAGAGCGTGGTTTTACCTGATGACTCGGATCCGTATATCTCTGTGACTCTGCCTCTGGGTATGCCACCTATTCCAAGTGCAACGTGATCAAGCAACAACGAACCCGTCGATATCACGGGGATTCCTTTTGCTATAGAGTCAGAGCCCATCCTCATTATGGAACCCTTGCCAAAGGTCCTCTCTATCTTTGATATGGCATCCTTAAGGGCCTGTTTTCTCCCCTCTTCCATGCTATCCTCCTTGAGATATTAATTTGCTCCTGTGAAGCACGGTGTAACGAGCACCATTTCGTAATAGCTCGCTTTTAAAGAATAACAACTCGGTTGACTGAAAACCCAAGTTATCCAGTTGCACATCCATATCTATCATAGTTGGAATCTTTAGTCTACCCAGGGTGATATGTGCCCTGAAAGGCCTTGTTTCCCTCTTCACCCCGAAGTCTGTGGCCATGCCGTCTATATCCCGGGCGATCTCACTGAGACTTTTCAAGTCACCGTCCAGCCCCACCCATATTACCCTTGGCCTCTCAGGTCCAGGGAAACTCCCAAGCCTATCTATAGACAGCTCTAGCTGGGCGTAATGAGATGCAATATCATCTAGTGCACGAGATATATCGTCCACGAAAGATTCATCTATGTTTCCGAGAAACTTGAGTGTCAGGTGCATATTATCCGGCTTTACCCACCGGACGCCCCTGTTGCGCTGCCTAAGTAGTCCAATTACCCTGTGAACCTCTTTCTTTACGTGCTCAGGCAAGGGTATTGCTATGAATGTCCTTATCATGTACTAGTGACCTCAACATAAACAGTGCCACCTTGGCGGTAACCAGCTTGTTACCATCCCTCTGGAACGGAAATACGAACCGCCTGGATTGGCGCTGTTCCGTGGAACCAACTGCTATCCATACGGTACCCACGGGTTTATCCTTTGTACCGCCGGAGGGACCTGCAATCCCGGTCGTGGCCATACCAACGTCAGCACCGGTCGTACCAAGTACACCAAGGAGCATGGAATCGGCCACCTCCCTGCTCACTGCACCGTGTGCAGCAAGGGTCTCCCGTGGTACGCCGAGAACATTCTCCTTTATATCATTGCTGTATGCTACTATGCCTCCTTTGAAGTACTCTGAACTACCGGGTAATTGCGTTATTAGGTGAGCGATAAGTCCACCTGTTATCGACTCAGCACATGCCACAGTGAGTCCCCTCGACCTCATAGTAGAAGCAAACGAGCTACACAGGTCTTCGCCATCTAGGGCAAATCTGCCAAGGATCTCCCTTACCCTTGTCTCCAGACCCATAGGTACAAGGATCTTTATCTCCATGTCCTTTGGAAGGAAACTGCATTCATTGGCAAGGTCGCCGAGCATATTTGCCGCCTCAGTCTCCCTGAGTCCGAATACGGCAACCGTGGTTGTATCCGGTCCCCGATCAGGCAAAGACTTAATAACACCTTCCAGCATGGCCTTTGCCTCGTGGGGCACACCTGGCATGAATATTACCCTTGTGCCCTTGATTTCCACTTCGACCCCTCTTGCAAGGCCAACCGGATTATCCAGGTAACGTATCCTGGCCGAGCTGAACCTAAGCTTCAGTTCTTCAATAACGGTGTGGGATCTATCATCTGGTGTATCGCCAAGGCCGCCTGTTACTATGACAAGGTTGGTACTTCTGGCCATGTCCTCGACAGAAGAAAGGACCATTGAGGGATCGTCCCCTATCATCCTTACCTCTCTCACCTCGACACCCTTTGCCTTCAACATGCGCGCAAAGGGAGATACCAGTACATCCTGTCTCAGGCCGCTTATTATCTCGCTACCAGTTATCAAGACCGCAGCTTGCCTCATCATCTCTTCACCAGGCATCCCATGATACTCAGTATCAAGGCGGTCATACCCCCTGCCAGCAGGTCATCCCCCATGATACCTAGACCACCTTTCACCTTTTTGTCCACAGTACCTATGGGTGGTGGCTTGAGTATATCAAGGGCCCTGAAGATAACAAAGGCATAAAGGATCGTTTGCCACTTCCTGGGCCTTGGTACAAGAGCCACCAGAAATCCAGCCACCTCGTCTATTACAACCATTGAAGGATCTTTTCCCCATTCCTTCTCCATCGCCGAAGAGGTGTATATACCAGCCAGGGTTATCACAAAGACAACGGCTGAGTACCACAAGAATGATAGCCCCCGTATCAAGAGAAACAGTGGTATTGTTGCCACTGTCCCTATCGTTCCGGGTATTCTTGGTGAATATCCAGCACCGAAGAAAGTGGCGATCCACCTGTATAGGGTAAACCTGAGTTGATCAGCTCTCATCCGAGTCCGAGAGTTCCTCCATGCTCCTCAGGATAGCATTTATTTCGCCAGAAGAGATAAGCCTTGATACCCTGGAGGTTATTTCCTCGTAGAGCTTCAGAACCTTTATACCTTCTTTAGTCAGGTGAGCGCCTGTTCTTCCATGCCTACCCTTCTCAAGCAGGCTTATACCGATCCTTTTCTCATGTTCCCTAACCATGCCCCATGCAGCCCTATAGGACATACGGAGCTCCTTAGCAGCACTATGCAGGGAACCCTTGATCTTTACGAGGAAAAGCAGCTCGTACAGGCCTGGACCAAAGAGAGGTACACCATCCTTTTCCACCCAAAGCCTGTATCCTATCGACAACATATAAAGAGGTTAACACTTCATGCCCAAAGTTTCAATAAGTTGTCCATGGTCTATTAAAAGACAAGGTATAGGGTTTAAGGTGTAAGGTATAGGGGTTCAAGGCTCAAGGCGGAAGGCATAGGGCTAGAGGTTCCAGGTGCCGGGTTCCGGGTAAAAATAGTGAAAGGTTCGAGGTGTAAGGTTTATGGTCAAACTTTTTTCGCTGAAAGCTGAATGCTCATTACGCCTTTCCTCTACCTGGAAACCGGCATCTGTGCCTTAAGCCTTATACCTTGCACCTTGTACCCTATACCTTATACCTTCCGTTCAAGTCAGGGGTTGACAAAAAAATACCAGATAGTTATATAAAATCCATACACTTTGAGCGGGAATAACTCAGCGGTAGAGTGTAACCTTGCCAAGGTTATGGTCGCGGGTTCGAATCCCGTTTCCCGCTCCAATAACCCCTTTTCTATGGATAGGCCCTATAAAGCATCCTCGGGAAGGGTATTGTCTCCCTCACGTGGTGAAGACCGCATATCCAGCTCAGGGTCCTCTCAATTCCAAGGCCAAACCCGGAATGTGGTACTGATCCGTATTTCCTGAGGTCAACGTACCAAGCATACCTAGCTGGATCAAGAGCATGCTCTTGCATAGACTTCAGAAGTACACCTATATCATCTTCTCTCTGTGATCCACCTATTATCTCGCCGTACCCCTCGGGGGCAAGGAGATCAGCGCACAATGCACAATCCTTTCTTTCAGGGTGTTGCTTCATGTAGAAGGCCTTTATCTTCCTCGGGTAGTTCTCTATAAAAACCGGCTTATCAAAGGTATTGGAGATAAGCGTCTCCTCGTCTCCTCCGAGGTCCTCTCCCCAAGCTGTCTCATGGCCCTTTTTCCTCAAGAGCTCTATTGCATCATCGTAGCTGATCCTGTAAAAAGGTGGCCTGACCTTCTTTAGTTGTTCAGTATCCCTTTCCAAAAGCCTCAGCTCGTTCTCCCTGTCTGCAATAGTGTTCTGAACTACGTAGCTCACGAAATCCTCCTGGATCTCGAGATTCTTTTCGTGATCACAGAAGGCCATCTCAGCCTCTGCCATCCAGAACTCAGTTAGGTGTCTCCTTGTCTTTGACTTCTCCGCCCTGAACGTAGGTCCCAGGCAATAGACCCTGCCCAGGGCAAATATGGCTGCCTCGAGATAAAGCTGGCCGGTCTGCGTGAGGTAAGTTTTTCCAAGGTCAAAATACTCGACAGAAAAGAGGTTTGTGGAGTCCTCGCCGTAAGTGGTGGTAAATATGGGGGTATCAACGAGGGTGAAACCCTTGTTTGCAAAATAGGCCCTCACGTGTCTTACAAGTGTATCCCTTATCCTAAGTATGGCTATCTGCCTGGGCGAACGTAGCCACAGATGCCTGTGACTTAGCAAAAAATCTGGGCCGTGTTCCTTCTTGCCGATGGGAAACTCATCCGCCTTGCTTACTATCTCAACACCTTTTACCTGCATTTCATAGCCGCCGGGTGCCCTATCCTCCATGATGACAACGCCACTTACAATAACCGATGACTCCAGGGGAAGCTTCTTTATCTCCTGGTACGGCTCTCCCGCCACATCTCTGGTTATAACCGCCTGGCATATCCCGCTACCGTCCCTTATTATTAGAAAGGATATCTTTCCGCTAGATCTCCTGTTCTGCACCCAGCCCCTTATAGTCACCAGCTCGCCCACGTGGGCCGGAAATTCAGATATGGTGCATTCTGGCATTATAACACCCCGTTTTTTGTGTTCCGTAATATATCATTCGTAACCAGCTATCAACCTAATTTCGCCAACATAGTAAAACCCGGAAAAAACGCCTGACAGACAGCCTAGCTATGTAATTATTGCCCGCGGCCTGTTGAAAAAGCCATCAGTCTTCAGCTAGAAAACAAGGCAGAAGGCATAGGGAAAGACAGGGTTCCGGGTGTCAGGTTTAAGGTTTCAGGTGTCAGGTTTAAGGTTTCAGGGGCTTGTTGCCCGAATAGTGGTTTAAGAAAGTTTTGGGTAACTTGTTCATATGGGGATTAAGTGGGACTTGGAGTAGGGGTAAGACCTAGATATCTTGTAAATAAGCTGTATCTGGTCAAGAACGAGAAATAGCCATAGTAAAAAGGATTATTCCTGGCTATAGAGATCTTCCTTTGCCTTCCCTGTGCCTTACACTCTGTCTTCTTCCCTGTCATATGCCTTATAAGGATGGAGATGTTCTGTACAGCAGCAATAAGAAAATCCTGTATCTCCATCCGCCACAACCTGCGCCACCTTGCCCTCTTATACCCATAC
>WFSG01000030.1 GCA_015486075.1 Deltaproteobacteria bacterium | reverse complement strand
GCCCTCTCCCTGTCATAATAACCAACAGGTATGCCCTGGCCTACAGGTATATCCAGGAAGTTGTCCACCCACACAACGACAGGCTTTGAAAACCTGAGCCTATCAACGGGTATACCACCCTGTTCTGCCCTGAGTTCAACGCAATACGTATAGGCAATAGAAGGGGGCAGGTCGCATGGCATGGCCTTGGGGCCATTGGGGCCCACCGTGTATTCTGTTGCAGTAACGCCTATCTCACCTTGCAACTGCCTGACATCCCCTTCTGTATTATCTGGAGCTAGCCTTGTCTCGTATGCCTCAAGGCCTTGTGGAAAGACAATGCTGCACGTCCTTTCCCCAGACGCATCATCCTGGGTTGTTGCAACATGTCTCTGGATGCCCTCTGCCCCGAGGGTAATCATGCTTTCGTTTGAGTCTACCTGCCTCATGTACACCGTGCTGATAACTGCAACGTCGTTCCATGGGACATCCACCTTGCGGTGCACGCTGAGGTAGCCCTCTTTCTCGTACACCATTGTAAATGTAAGCCCACCGTTGACTGGTAGAGAAAACCTGCCCTTGCCATCAGTTACTGATGAACCATACTTTTTACCGGCCTCTATGCTATTATGCACGCGGACCTTTACTCCATCCAGGGGATTACCTTCAGCATCCCTTACCTCGCCGGTTATAACGGCAAAACACTTAGGCCTGTAGGTTGCGGTTGAATTGGCAGGAATCAGGTCACCATAGCTCTCGAGCACGTCATTGGGATTGGCATCCACCTTGATCTCGAGCGTTGCAGTAGATGTGAATCCCCAGTTGTCCCTTATAGTGAGCCTTGCATCGTACACACCTGACTTGCCATAGGTGTGCTTTACCTTTGCAAGATCAGCCCCTCCCATATCTACGACGCCATCTCCATCAAAGTCCCACTCGTAGCTCACTATGTCTCCACTGGTGACAGTGCTTGCCGAGGCATCGAACGTAACGCTTAGGGGTGCATTACCTGATACAGGATCTGCACTTAGATCTGCCTGTGGATTACACGAGGCAAGAAAAGAAGATAATAAAAAGAGTATGACCAGGAAAGAAATATCTTTAGATACCCTAACAGGCTTGCCCCGGTAAATAAAGCCAAATAGGCCGTGCATTACATCAACAAAAGTCATATCATCACCTCCAGAAAATACACTGCTATTTCATGGTGTGATTAATCACCAATTACATCTGTGATGATCTTAACTAACCAGGGAGTCTCGTTTTCAAAATATCAGGAAGTGAAACCCCCTACAAAAACCTATCATATCATTGAAGGATCACCTGCCTGGAAGGCATGGATTTCAGAGGTTGCCTTGATTACATGGTGGGTACCAGGGGATGTTTCCCCTGTCAACATGACAGTACCGTGTTTACAAAAAATTTACAACAAGCGGTAGGTGTGGAGACGTCCTCTTGCAGTTGCAAGCCTTATATTATCCAGGTAGATCGTCTTCTGCCCATGGAGCATGTATGAGAATATGCATATCTCGGTTATGTTTTTCATGTCCATCTTTCTCGTTGCAGGGGCGTTTTTAACGTCATCCAGGTCTATGACTATGTGGTTTTGCCCAGGCCTCAATCTAAAGCTACGGTTAAACCTATCCTCGTATTCCTGGTTATGCTCCTTGTCATTTATCCTTATCGTGATCCTCAAGGGCTGGCTCCCTTCAAGAAATGCATCAAGCATGAATTTCCTATATCCACTCCAGTCCCTCGGGAAGTATCCAGAGCCAATACCAGGGTATTTGCCTTCTGGCTTAAGGACCAGTTTTATTGAATAAAGCCCGCTTGTTGCATGGGCTCTTACCCTCTCTATCTCAGCGTGTTTTGGCTTCCACCTTTTTATCTCGGTTTCTCTCTCAAAAGAAGCAATAACAGGGAATGATTGCCATTCCCTAAGGTCATCTATCCCTGCCTTTACGCTAGGTACAAAGGAAATCCCTACGGCCAGGAGCGACACGACTATAACTATCCCCTTTGATCTTAAGGAGAGCCCTTTTTCGTGCATGCAGTACCAGATGCCAAGGAAGGTTAAGGTGCCTATAGCATCATTTATCATGTCCCCAAGCTCGCAGAACCTTCCTGGAATGGGTATCTGGATGATTTCACTCAAGATACCGCCTGCAATCGTTATAACCCCGGCAAGTACATACCCTCTCCCCTTTTCCTGGACAAGCCTTAGCACGGCAATGGAGATCACGCCAAAGAGAACAAGGTGCCCGAAGTCAAAGACCTTGTCCAAGAATAGGTATCCGCCAGAAGGTATGTCCAGGCCGAAAAGTAACACCATGGAGGTAAGTATTACTACAATCGCCTGATTCTTCCGGCTCATACGCGCACCAAGCTATGCATTCTATCCTCTCATCCCCATTCAAACAGGTCGGGTATTTACACGCTACTTTATTACCACATTGGCAGTGATCCCCGCACCTGCTAAATTTTTATTGACTTCCATGCTCTAATCCTGTTTAAATATTTAAAGTTTTCAGACCATGCAAAATTTTCAAAATTAGGATAACCTGAGAGTCAAAGAGTTTATCAAGTTGATATTGCTGGATGCCGATTATCTGGCTATAAATAAATGAAAATGTATAACTTTTTCATGAGGCTGAGCTCTCTCATACCTGGCAAAGACTCACCCGGGATGGCGGAGCCTTATTGAGGCTATCTAAATAATAATGATCAAGGACAAGAACCTACCCCTGGATATACAGGGCAAGATCACACATCTTGTTGAAAAACTCAGGACACAGGATTTTGTCAATGCACTATTTTTCTTTGGTAGCTATGCGCGAAATCAATTAAAACCCTTGAGTGACCTTGATATAGCAATACTTTTATCTGGAAAGCCAACCAGGGAGAGAATATACAGCCTCCAGTCCAGCTTAGTTGGCATCATAACAGATACCCTGTCAACTGATGAGTTTGACCTGGTTATCTTGAATAATGCACCCCTCAGGCTTGCATATAACATACTTAAAGATGGCAAGCTGGTATTTGTAAAGCTTGAAGATGAGCTAATCGACTTCAGGGAACAAACAGTAAAATATTATCTGGACTTCGCTTATTACCGCAGGCAATTTGACAGGGCATTCCTAAAGGGCATTGGATACCATGGATGAGAAGATTCTCGAGCAATTGAAACTGCTCAACAAGTACACTCAATATCTCAAAGAGATATCCACATCAGATAAAGAAAGTTTCGTGGCAGATTTTAAGTTAAGGGGAAGTGCGGAGAGATACCTACACCTATCTATAGAATCTTGCATAAATATAGGAAACAGGCTTCTCTCTATACTTCAGCTTAGTAAACCAGTGAGTACGCCTGAGACCTATGCTGATATTTTTAAAGAATTGGGCAAGATCAAAGTCATACCTAAGAATTTCATGAATACAATGATTGAGATGGTAAAGTTCAGAAATAGAATAGTTCATATGTATTGGGACATAGATCCACACCAGCTATATGACATAATTAATGATAATATAGAGGACTTTAGCAAGTTCGTAGATTACATTGTGGAATACATGAACAGGGAGCATATCTAAGTTACTGCAATGACGAAACCACATTGGACACGATTCTTAATGAAAAGCCTGGCCCCGCCAGTATTACTCCTAGCATTTGCAGGTTCCATAAGTCTTATGCTTTTATTATCCTTAAGCAACGCAGGTTCAAAGGAGGAAAACATGGAACCCATGCATGTAAACACAATTGACTTAACCAAGTACCCTGCAACAAAACCAGAAAAACCCGTTAACCTCCTATTTATCCACCACTCCTGCGGCGGACAGCTATTTGCGGATAAGGGCCCGGATGTGGGGGATCACTGCATATACAAAACCCATCCAAACGGCGGGGGATTGCGGCGCATGCTCGAAGAGAACAACTACATTGTCCACGAGGCATCTTATGGCTCTCTCATTGGCGAAGATACTGACATCTGCCACTGGCACAAGAAGTTCAAGAACTACATGGACAAGATCCTAACCTTAAAGCACCAGGACGAGTTCTTCACAGACGGAACGCAAAACCAGGTAATCATGTTCAAGTCATGCTTCCCAAACAGCTGGATAGGTTCAGACGGCAGCGAACCAGGCGATCCTGATTCCTGCAAGAAGACACTTGCCAATTACAAGGCAGCCTATAATTCCCTTCTCCCTATCTTCAGCAAGTACCCGCATACGCTCTTTATCGCTGTGACGGCCCCACCCCTGGCAAAGCCGACACTTTACAAGAAAGAAAAGCTCAAGGAATTCATAAAGCAGATCTTGGGTAGGCCTGATACAACAGACAAGGTTGGTAGGCGCGTAAGGGCCTTCAACAACTGGTTAAAGGACGTCCGAAACGGTTGGCTCAAGGATTACAAGCTAAAGAACGTGGTTGTATTCGACTACTACGACGTGCTAACAGGCCACGGCCAATCCAACTGGTCCATGTATCCAACAGGTGGAGGCAAGGACAGCCACCCAAGTGCAGCAGGTAACACCAAGGCAGCCCAGGAATTCGTACCCTTTATCAACAGGGCAGTGCATAGGGCTGGTATCTCATAGCCAAACAAATGGAGACTACGAATATTGCAACAAGACTACAAGAAAAGAGCATTTCTCAGTAAGGATATCCTCCTCTGGTCTATCCTAATACTGGCCTTTATTGCATGCTTTTACCCGACCTTCCAGTGGCTTAACTACAAGTACTTAGGCCATGATTCCTATTATTCACACGGCTACATCATACCCTTTGTCTCTGCATACCTCGTATACAGAAAAAGAGCAACATTAAGGCTTCTACCCATTTCAAGTTCGCACTCTGGCCTTATCCTTATTATATTCGCACTTGCGATCCATGTTCTAGGCGTGCTGGGCGACATCAACTTTGTGTCTGGTTTTGCCATGGTGCTCTATTGCATGGGCGTATCCCTCTACCTCTTTGGAGGCGCCATCACAAGGGCCATAGCCTTCCCGCTATTTTTCCTATTCTTTATGTGCCCTCTGCCCGGTGGTCTTGTAGACCCGGTGGCCCTACCAATGAAATCCATGGCAACTGCACTGGGCCTTAAAATAATAGGTTTGATTCACATTCCCTTTATCCGCGAGGGATTCAGGATACACCTGTCAGATGCCAGCTACCTTGTTGGTACACCATGTAACGGCATGCGCTCTCTTATTTCGTTTCTTGCCCTCGGGCTATTGCTGATCTACATGGTGCGTACAACCATTTGGAAGAAATTCGCAATCCTTGCCATGATCCCTCCCATGGCAATCATACTAAACGGCATAAGGATATCAATACTCCTCGTCATTGCAGAAAAATACGGCCAGAAGGCAGCGTCGCCCCAGAGTTTCTTGCACGATGCCTCTGGATTCTTTGTCTTTATCATAGGTTTTCTCATCCTGGTCTACATAGTAAGGAAGATGGATGAAGCAAAATCAGGTTATCTATAGTATTCCCACCAGGATTCTCGCCCATGGCTGATACTCATCTAATATTCTACACCGCATACACACAGAAGAGGCAGAGAATCTCTTTTTGCATTTGCCTGGAGGTGCCAGCAAATGTAAATCCATACCTCACAGCTGACAGACACGAAAGAGATTTTAAAGATCCAGACTAGTACGATGATATCTATACGTCTTGCCGATAATGAAGACCACCAGAGATGGGATGAATTTGTTCTCTCTAGCGCAGGTACCGGGCCATACCACTTGTTTGCATGGAAAAAAGCGATTGAATCTGCCTACAGGCACAAAACCTATTATCTTGTGGCCGAGGATTCAAAAAAAGATATTAAAGGCATTTTCCCGCTTGTCCTGATGAAGCCGCCCATCTTGAAAGGAACACTAGTATCTTTACCTTTTTGCGATTACGGCTCTATGTTCACCAATGATAGCGGTAGTGCAAGCCTGCTTTTAGATCATGCGCTCGAACTCTCAAACACTCTGAGTTCTAAACTCGAAATAAGGTGCAAGCAAGAAAACTCGTTGCTGGATAACACAGGCAAATTTGGCACCATCTCGCACAAGTCAAGAATGGTCCTCGAATTGCCTGGAACTTCTGGCGAGCTCTGGGATCAATTCAAGTCCAAGCTTAGAAGCCAGGTCCGTAAGCCCATGAAAGAGGGCCTTGAATTCAAGATGGGTTCTATTGACATGCTGGATGAATTCTATGGTGTCTTCTGTAACAACATGAGGGCACTAGGTTCACCTGTTCACTCAAAGAAATGGATAAGATCCGTGTTAGAATCCTTTGGGGAACATGCCCGCACAGGCGTTGTCTTTAAGGAGAATACCCCTGTTGCTGCTGGCGTCATCCTCACCTTAAACTACACGGTTTCCATTCCGTGGGCATCAACTATCAGGGATTACAATCGCTTAAGTCCCAACATGCTTTTGTACTGGGGATTTCTCAAGTTTGCCTGCGATAACGGTTTCAAGTATTTCGATTTTGGCAGGTCTACCCCTGGTGAGGGCACTTACAGGTTCAAGGAACAGTGGGGCGCAAAGCCGCATCCTCTTTACTGGTATATTGAGGGAGCTAATAAGGATAAGCCTTCGTTAACAAATGGGAGAATGAGAGATATACTAGAGACCTCATGGTCAAGACTTCCCCTTGGCATGGCAAACACCTTGGGACCCCTTGTAAGGAGGTATATCTCCTTATGATATTCGATGAGGACCTATCCATGAATCCAATCAACACCTACCCATTGGATTCAAGAGTGGAAGGGCCCTGCGTTCTCTGTGCCTCTGCAGTAAGAAAATGATCTTCTCAGGCCTCCTGTGGTATCCACCTGCTGAGACAAAAATCCCTTTTATGGCCATGGTAAGGGCTCTACTCGGCCGGGCAAATGGCAAGATCAACAGTTTTGAGATAAAGTTAAGCAATTACCTTGGCGTAAAAACCTGTATCCTGGGCAATAGTGGCCGGTCATTACTCGCCATGCTCCTCAAGGAGTTAGTTAACTTGGAAGGTAACAATAAGACTGAAGTCCTGATACCTGGTTATACCTGTTATACTGTTGCCGCGTCAGTTGCAAGGGCAGGGCTTAAGATAAGGGCCTATGACATGGACCCAGCGACCCTCTCTCCTGACCAGGATTCTGTCATGAGGAACATAAGCGATAAGACCCTTGCCTTTATCCACCAGCACCTGTTTGGCATCCCTTCTCCTATTAATGGACTGCAAGCCATTGCAGAAAAGAATGGCATATACCTCATAGAAGATGCAGCACAAGCCCTTGGAGGTGAACTCAATGGAGTCTCACTCGGCACGATAGGTGATTTTGGGCTCTATAGCTTTGGCAGGGGTAAACCCTTGCCCCTTGGGTCTGGTGGTGCCATTGTTGGCAAGAATAACGAGGTCCTAAACATTATAAGACTTGGCCAAAATCCAACTGGGTCCAAAGACCTTGCAGAGACAATGGCTATCAGGCTTCTCTCGAACCCTTTCGTCTACGGCCTGATGGAAGCTCTTCCCCTGGGGCTCGGCTCAACTGTCTTTGACCCGGGTTTCCAGATCTCTTCCATGCCTTCTTTGCTAAAAAAACTGGGACAGCTTTCTCTTGATACGCTAGATGGCCTGAACACTCACAGGAGGAAGGTATCAAGCATATATTCCCAGGCCCTTAGAAATGATTACCTTGTACCAATACCAGCAGAAGCGACCCCTATATTCACACGTTTTCCTGTCATGGCAAGCACTCGTCGTATTCCAAGAGAAGTCTTAAGACTCGGAATAAGGCGCATGTATCCAAGGGCTATCCTTGATGAGCCACAAATCAGGCCATACCTTTCAGAAGGAAACCTAGGCACGCCCGGTGCATCAGAGATCGCAGCAAGGCTCATAACGCTACCAACCCATAGTGCTATATCCACCCAGAAAGCAGAGGCCATTGCAACAAATGTCAGCAGATTTTTGTCCCAATAGAGATGCTTTTGTATTGCCGCTGTCTACCGGCAATATAAGACTAAGGTTCACTCTACGTTCTCTGCGCTTTTGCAGTGAATAGGTGAGAATGTTAACAATATTCTGGCTATCCATTATCTCCATCTTCTACACCTACCTGGGCTACCCCCTCACACTCCTTCTCTTCTCCATCTGCCGCCACGTGGAAGTCAGGCGTGACACCAGCTATCTACCACCTGTCACCCTCGTTATCACTGTGTACAACGAGGAAACGCGCATTATGGAAAAAATCAAGAATACCCTTGAACTGGACTATCCTGAAGAGAGGCTACAGATCCTATTCGCTTCCGATGCATCCACTGACTCCACTGACGACATAATAGCTAGGTATGCAGGCCGCGGTATCAAGCTGGTGAGGTCACCTGTAAGGAAAGGCAAGGAATCTGCCCAGAGATATGCCATAGAGCAGGCCACAGGTGATATTATAGTGTTTACAGACGTGGCAACAATGCTGGATAAAGACGCGATAAGAAACATTGTCTCCAATTTTGCAGATCCCTCTGTTGGCTGCGTTTCAAGCGAGGACAGGTTCATAGATGAACATGGTAATGTAAGCGGTGAAGGGTTTTATGTAAGGTACGAGATGTGGTTGCGTTCCCTGGAGTCAAGGGTAAACTCAGTGGTAGGCCTGAGTGGGTCTTTCTTTGCAGTAAAGAAAGAGATATGCACTGATTGGCCCACGAATATCCCAAGTGATTTCACCACGCTCCTGAATTCCATAAAGCATGGGTATCGCGGCATAAGCGACCCCCATAGCATAGGGATCTACAAGAACATAAAGGACGAAAAAAAAGAATTCAGGCGCAAGGTCAGGACCATCACCAGGGGAATCTCTGCACTCATGGCAAACAAGGAGCTCCTAAATCCAATCTACCACGGTATATTTTCTTGGCAACTTATCTCTCACAAGCTCATGAGATGGAAGGTTCCTTTCTTTTTGGTAACTGCCTTTTTAACAAGCATATACCTTGCGCTCAGAAGTAGTTTCTTCAGGCTCGTGGTAACAGCACAGCTAGTCTTCTATTTCATGGCAGGCCTGGGGTCTAGGTCTAGTTCCTCAAGTGTCCACCCTATTTTAAAAATCCCCTTTTACTTTGTACAGGCAAACCTTGCTGCAGCTTTTGCATGGATCAAGTATTTCAAAGGGGAACATTTCGTCACATGGACACCATCGAACAGGTAATTGGTTAGTTTTATTACCTAATATGGACAAGATATATTCCTTTTGCGAATAAATGCAGAGATATAATGGAAAATACTAGAGTTATGAAAAAACAGGAATATGAATATTGGCTAGATATATTGCAGCATAATATGGGATTTCAAAATCCTGATGAATGGATCGAATATGCAAAAATTCACGACTTTAAGAAAGTTAGAGCCTCAAAGCTTAACGGTTGTCCTGATTGTGGGGACGAGTCACCTATTAAAATAGGCCAATATATTTATTATAGTACACTTATTTCACTTATGTATTGCAAACAATGTGGTCTTATTTTCTCTGACACTCATATCGATCAAAAGGTTATTAGAAATCACTTTGAGTCAGCTTACAAAGATGAATTGTATTTTTTAGAACAACGAAAACAAATCTTTTTGTTTATTGCG
>WFSG01000029.1 GCA_015486075.1 Deltaproteobacteria bacterium | reverse complement strand
GGGAGCCCTTGCTCCATTACGGCAATACTGTGCTACAGGACAGGATATTGTTTGCATCCACGTGGCTATTCATGGGCATGAGCATAAGGGATCTGGCCGACCAGGTACTGGAACTGCCCCTGAAAGAAGAGGTAAAGAAAAAATGGCTTTACTATAACGCGGCAAGACTATTTAACATAGAACCAGAACAAGCCTAGAGAGGTGTCATGTGAAGATTGTGGATAAAAAGTTCAAGATAACCGTGTCAGTGCTTGTACTCCTGACCTTGTTCGTTATTGTGCTGGTATTCCTCATGTTTGGAGGTACCAGGCCACTGGCAGTGGACAAGGGAACATCTTATGTCA
Source organism: Deltaproteobacteria bacterium (assembly GCA_015486075.1). Taxonomy (GTDB): domain Bacteria; phylum Desulfobacterota; class Desulfomonilia; order UBA1062; family UBA1062; genus B14-G9. The sequence continues at coordinate 30,202 of WFSG01000029.1, read as the reverse complement.
GCATATCTATCCCGGTGGGTGCATATTCTGAAAAGGCTGTCCAGGCCCCGTGCGGATTCGTAACACAGGACGAGAGAATGCCTTTTGACGACCCAACGATATTTGACAATCCGAAACACTACCTAGCCAGGTTGATCTGGTTTGGAAAGAACGGTTTCCTTGAGTACAAGCTAAGAAACCCACTACCTCCAGGATCCGGGATAACTTCAGCAAGGCTATTCCTTGAGGCATGCTCAGAGGCACCTCACTACGACCTAAAGTATGAAACCGATTTGAGCTTGTATATAAATGGTATAAAGATTTGCACTTGCAACATAAAGGGAGACTTCGGGGGTAAGAAAGGTACGTACCCCTTGCCTGCATGGTGGCCCATATCTAACACGCAGTATGGTGTACCGCTATCCATTGAGATAAGAGACCATGGCACCTACATCGGCAAGTTCTACAGTGCTGAATGGTTAATGGACAAGGCCCGGGCCCAAGGTCTTAAGAAAGTATCGAATATAGGCATAAGAAATCTTGACCTGGAGCAAGAAGCCATCGTCCTAAGGATAGGCGTGGACAAGGATGCCAAGCACATGGGCGGCATGAACCTGTTCGGAGAAAAATCTGGCAATTATCCTGACACTCTCACCCTGGGACTCGAGTATAAAGGGGAGAAGATATTGGAACCAACCATCTCGGAGATTATTGCCGAGCCTTGGAGATTTGCGAACAGACGGGTAATACTAGAAGTGCATCCAGGTGGCTGGAGCTGCCCCCCGGGTAAATCAACTCCGATACCACTTGGTCTCAGCAGGTCAGCCACCATGGTCTATGATAGCACTGGCTGCCTTTATGGCTCTGGTGATATCCTTATAGGCAAAATCCTCTCGCCTGAGCTACACACGGCAAACATACCTGGAAAAGAAACCATTGTTATGGATGGTAAGATCAGGCTTGATAATCGAGGTATACCTTTTATTTCTCCCTCTGGCAGGAGATGAACCATGGCCTAGCACTACACTGAACTCCAATAGCTTATTAACTGAGTACTTTAAGGTAAGAGCTTTTTTTCTATCCAAGTATCAGTATAGATAGGCCTGTAAACAGGAGTAAGTAGTATATTACCAGTCTAAAGCCCTTCTCATTGACCTTGTGGTGCAATACCTCCCCTATAACAAGTCCAGCTATTACAACCGGTGCAATGAAGAGTGTCATCAAAGCCACGTGGTAGTTCAGTATCCCGGTAAGCATATAAGAACCTATTAAAAAGGCATCCATTATAACCCACAGGCATCCGAGCGTACTACGAAAGATTGACCTACCCATGCCCAGTCTACCTATAACGTAGACCACTAGAGGGCCTCCAGAGGCATATATACCGTGGATAATGCCTGCTCCAACCAAAAAGGCAAGGGATTTCCCTGAAGAGAGTTTCTCATCATTTTCCCTATAAAAGTTATATAGTTCAAAGGCTGAGAGAAAAACTATGAGGGCGCCAAAAGGCCTTTTGGATTCAGCGCCCAAGGTATTAAAGACCGCCTGGCCTATAATGAGTCCAACAAGCATTGCAGGTAGTATCTTCCTTGTCAGAAGTGCATAATCAATGTTCTTGTTATACCTGATGATAATGTAAGTGTTCAGTGAGAGGTCCAGTACTACCAAGATCGGAAGGATTGATTTGATTGGGAAAAACAGTGAACCAAGTGTTACTGCAATTATTATGCTACCAAACCCTGTCATGGCCTGGACAGAAAAGGACAGGAGTATGACAAGACACAGGAACAGGTATCTCATCGAGCAATACTCATTCTCTAGAACCTGCGTTCTTTTACGAGTCCAAAGATCTTTATGAGAAAGACGAAGAGTGCAGTAAAGGCCGTGAAGATTCCGACCATCTCGAGTGTACCAAGATGCCACCAGAACGGGCCTTTATTAACAACATAGGTCAGTACAAAGATGATAGGCACCGCAAAGATATTCATGAAACCAACCTCTTTTGGTACCGGGGTCTTGAACTCAGGATCAACTATTCTCAGCAACAATAGCCCTGTTGAGACTGTACCGGTCACAGTACCATAGATTGCAGCTATCCTCTCCAGGTTATAAGATTGCAGCCTCCTGCCAAGGTATATTACCACCCACAGGGTCAGAAGCCCTCCTGCAATAGATATCGCAAGGATAGGGATTAAGGCCTTGCTGATTATTTCAAGCTGTATGGCACATCCTGTTGCAACTATCAGGTAATCAACGGAAAAGCCCGTTATTCTCCTCTGTAGAGTGACATTTATGAGATACTCTATCTTAAGTAAGCCCATTATGTATCTCACACCCATGGCAATCACCATGCCGAACAGGAAGAAGAAGCCCCACGCCAGTCTTGCATTACTCCCTCCCATGAGAACACCAAGGTACTTTACCACGAAGTAGGTAAGCCCATATACGAGACCAACTAGTGCAAGCTGAAATGCGAGAGATTCCACGTTTGCAGGATGGGTTGTAAGCCTTAAAGGGACCTCTTGCCTCTTCTCAGGGGCATAGAAACCCTTGAGAAATTCCTCGGGTAATCCAGCCTTACCTTCTCTTGCAAGGCCTTTTCTTATGCCCCAGTTTACTAGGGGAACACCAACAAATATCGCAAACATGAATCCAAGGATTGCGTATGTTATCCCGATGGTAGCTGCATTCTGGAAACCCATTGTCTCCCATACCCTGCCAAATGAAAGCGCCTGACCCGGCCCTTCTTCAAATCCAAGGGGCAGCAGAAATCCAAATGCATTATGCAATCTCATCCCAAGCGTAACAAAGAGAATAACCAGGATACCTCCTACAACCGCCTGTGCAGGGAAGACGACACCTTCGATAAGTGCCATCCACAGTGATCCCTTGAATGAGTCTTTACTTTCCTTCTTGCTCAGCTTCTCCTCTGGAGACGTGGGTGTAAGGCCTATTGATATAAATGAGATATTGAAAAAGTGAAAGGTAAAGGCCTCAAATATCTTGGGATCTATGTGAAATGGCTTGAAATTTACAATTGCAAGACCAACAAGGCCACCCAAAAGTGAACTAGGAAAAAGGTACTTCTGCACTATCCTCACCTTTGCCCTAATAAGAAAGCCCACTATAAGCATGGTGGATAAAAAGCTGAACATCAATACCACGAGGAAAGAAAACGGTGTATTCATCATAACCTCCTGTGACAAGATATTATATTATCATCACTCGGCCATACGGCCTGACCCTATCCTTGTGAGAAAATAATCTTAAATTATTAAACCACTCATCTAAACATGAAACTTGCAAATTCTATGAGCAGTTCTTCCCTCATGTCGGGTGGTAATATGTTCATCACCTCGTTTATAGGCGCAAATCTCTCGGGGATCTTACCATTGGCCATCCCGGCTGTCTCCATTATCTTCCCTATGGCTTCACCAGTTAGCTCGGTTGTTCCCATGTCTGAAAAAATCTCCTGCGCCTTTTCCAAGAGGGTCCCTGAAGGTAATTCCCTGGCTTTTTCTATACCTTCATTGAGATCCTTTAAAAATTCGTCCATGTGGTATACATTGGATAGGTTAATGGATATGTGTATGCTTTCCTTTACACCACTGTAAGACAGGATGGGCTGGATATACCAACCTTTGAGGTTCACCTCGTCTATTATGTGAAAGATGTTCACGCTATCAGACGTAAATGCAACGAGCGTCATGTCCGGTTCAGAGACAAGTCTGAGATCAGGATGCATGTTGACGAAATTCACCACCTTTTCCGTTGCCTCAAGCTTTTTCCTTGCAAACTCAAGGTAACCATCATCACCGACAAACTGAAGGGTGGCCCATGCCGCTGCAAGCGGACCCGTGCTCTTCGTGCTTTGAACCGTGTTGTTTATCATGGTGTATCCTGTCCAGTTTGCACAGGCAAATATCTGGTGTTTCCTCAATTCCTTGCTCCTGTACAACACCACAGATGCACCTTTCGGTGCATATGCGTACTTGTGCAGATCCATGCTTATAGACGTGACACCCTCCACCCTGAAGTCAAAGTTTGGGACATCCCTACCGAGTCTCCTGAAAAACGGCAATAAGAAACCTCCCATACATGCATCGCTGTGGAAAAGAATACCCCTTTTCTCAGCAATGGCTGCCATGTCCTCGATCGGGTCTATTACCCCGTATGCATAGCTCGGTGCAGAACCAACTATCAAGATGGTATTATCCGTTATTGCATCCTCGAGCTGATCCAGGTCAGCCTTGAGTCTTGCGTCAACACCTATCTGTACAACCTTCAGGCCCAGGTAATGGGCTGCCTTATGAAACGCAGCGTGCGCTGTTATAGGTAGGATTATCTCAGGCTCCTTTATGTCGGGCCTCTTCACCCTTGTATAGTCCCTGGCCGCCTTTACGGCTAAGATTATACTCTCCGTGCCACCGCTCGTAAAACTACCGGACACGCTCTCATCACCACCCAGGTGACTTGCAGCAAAGGAAATAATGTCGTTTTCCATGGCAAGCGCACTTGGATAGACGGTGAAATCGAGCCCACTCTTGTGGTAGAACTTTAAAAGCGCTTCTTCTGCAACGCCCATGACCTCCTTGCCTGGATCAAAGACATAGCCAAATATTCTTCCCGAAGACCAGTCAAAATCATCCTTTGAGATCTGTTCAAGGCTTTTAAGTACCTCTTCCCTTGTCAGTCCTTTCTCTTGTAACTCCATAGGCACCTCCTCACATCCAGGTATATAGAAAGGGGAAATCATTGTCAAATACTGATGAGACAGAAGAACGGACATAAATCCTGTTAAGAGTTTTTATTTACCTGTATCCTGTAGAGAGTTTCTTCCTTGACATACCATTACAATATGTCATATCTATCTATAACATAATGTTTTGGGAACGTTTATGGGTGAAGCGTCTGAAAGGACGAGAAAGGTGCCTTAAAGGGCATAGCAAAGAAGGGGGAAGAGATGTTTGATTACATGCTGACAGAGGAACAGCTAAGGTTAAGGGAAGAGGTAAGGGATCTTGTCAAGTGGGTACCACGCCGGATGATTCTGGATATGGATGAGGACAAGATCCAGTTTCCCAGGGAATTTCTCAGGGAAGCAGGCAGGCGAAACCTTATGGGCTGCCGTTACCCCAGAAAGTGGGGTGGCAGGGACATGGACTGGGTCTCGACGTGCATGGTGATGGAGGAGGTAGGCACCTTGGGATATATCTTTTCCTGCATCTTTGGTGTAGGGGCTGAACTTGTATGCGATGCTATCATCCAGCACGGAACAGATGAACAAAAGGAAAAGTACGTGAAGCCTCTGCTGCATGGTGACATATTCGCAGCAGAGTGTTTGACTGAACCAAGGGGTGGATCTGACTTTTTTGGGGCAACAAGCACTGCCGTGGACAAGGGCGATTATTTCCTCCTGAACGGGCAGAAACGTTTTATCGTAGGTGCCGAGGGAGCGGATTATTTCCTTGTGTATGCGCGAACAAACCCTGATGCCGAGCCTCACAAGGCACTTACATGTTTTGTAGTGGACAGGGGGCCAGGTGTTGAGACAAAGTACCTCTACGGTCTTATGGGAGACAGGGGTGGCGGAACTGGCAGGCTTGTATTCAAGGATGTAAAGGTACCCAAGGAGAATGTCATTGGAGAGGTTAACGGTGCATATGCCGTGTTTACTACCATGATGATACCGGAACGGCTTGGAACCGCTGCGATGACCATAGGCCCGGCAAGAACAGCGCTGGATATCGCAACGGCCTACACATCAAAGCGAAAGGCATTTGGCAAGGTTATAAACCGTTTCCAAGGAGTGAGCTTCCAGGTGGCAGAGGCAGCCATGCTGCTGGACGCATCAAGGGCCATGATTTACGCAACCTCAAGGTCAGTGGACGACGGCGCTGACAAATATGTCATCAGAAGGATGGTCTCAGAAACCAAGAAATTTGTCACAGAGGCATGCCAGAAGGTTGTACATAACTCCATGCAGGTGATAGGCGGTATAGGTTACACAAATGTGCTGCCTGTTGAGCGTATATACCGCGATCTGAGGCTTGCATCCATATGGACAGGAACCAACGAGGTCATGTCAATGATAATTGCCCATGAGTGGTACAGGGAATTCTACAAAACTCTGGAGAAGAGACTTATAAGGGACTACGAGGCAGATGCAAAAGAAGCTGATGCCGTGGATGAGAAGATATACGAATAAAGAAGTCGTGCCTTTTCAATTATCCTCTGTCCTTTGCTGCTGGAAACTTGTTGGCGAGTTGAAGCCCAACAAAGGTATGGTATCTTGAAGTCTTACGAACTCATAGGCCAAAAACTACAGAAGGCCAGGGAAGAACTTGGGATGAGCCAGAAGGACCTGGCGAGAAGACTGGGATGCTCTCAGGCATCCCTGTCTAATTATGAACTGGGCAAGAGACGATTGTACCTCTCTGACCTTCACCGGATAAGCAAGATCCTGAATAAGCCGATAACCTATTTCCTGGAGAGCCCTGGAGAAAACGCGGAGGAGAACACGAGAGATAAAGATGACCTCCATAATTTCCTCAAACAACAGTTCATGAGGGAGATAATGCTTGAAGCAAAAGACCTCACGCCCATGCAGAGAAGATCCGTACTGGACTACATAAAATGGCAGAAAAGCAGACTTAGTGGAGACATGGCATGATATCTTTCGAGCTCACAAAAGACCAGAAGGCGCTGCAAAAAAGATTACACAGCATTGCCTTGGACAAGATACGGCCCTACTCGCTTGAGATAGACGCTGGCAGGCCTGGAAAGATAGACAAGAGGTTCCTAGAGATAATTGCACAGGAGAACCTTAATGCCTTTATTATCCCTGAAGAATACGGAGGGATGCCTTTAAAGTGGGTCACCCTGTCCATTGTAATGGAAGAACTAGGCTTTGGATGCGCTGGTTTTGCAGGCATATATGCTCAGACCCTGCATGCTGTCTCCACCATATTAATAGGGGGCTCAACCATACAGAAGAAGACCTTCTTACCGCTTTTGCTTAATCCTTCAGGGGCTGTAGCAAGTTTTTGCCTTACCGAGGAAAAAGGCGGTTCTGACGTATCATCCTTCTCCACAACGGCACAGCTGGGAGAGAAAGGTTACTATAGACTAAACGGCAGCAAGACCCCGATAATAAATGCAGGGGATGCAGAATTCTACGTGGTATGGGCAAACACAGGTACAGGTAGAAAGGGCCTTGCAGAGATTAATGCATTCATAATCCCTCGGGACACTCCGGGTATGGGGTATGGAGGGCTTCACGACAAGCCAGGACTCCGTGTAGCCCCCACAGCTACCATCTTTCTGGAGGATTTAAAAATCCCGTCTTCTAACCTAGTGGGGCCTTCTGGGAGCGGTTACCTGCTCTTTACACAGACGATCGACCGTGGACGTGCCCTTGTTGGATCAATATGCGTGGGGCTGGCACGTGCTGCAACAGAGCTGGCAATAGAGTTCGCAAAGGAACGCCATGTAAGGGGACGTCCGATTGCAAGCAACCAGGGCATTGGCTTTACCCTTGCCGAGCTTGCAACAGAGCTTGAGGCAGCTCGTCTCCTCGTGTGGAAGGCATGCAGGAGAATGGATAAGCACATGGACTACACTGCATTGTCTTCCATGGCTAAGCTCTTTGCGTCTGAGCTAGCAGTGCGTGCAACAAGCCAGGGCATGCTGATCCTGGGACAGAAAGGTTGCAAGCGCCCTTCGTTAATGGACAAACTCCTTAGAGATGCCCAGATGTCGCGTATAATAGAGGGAACAAGCCAGGTTCAAAAGATGATCATAGCAACCCAGCTCTAGGGGTGCCTCTCTCCTATCCTGATTAACATTACCAAAGATTAATGCTCCTGTAATCTTAGAACAATGTTCTCGTTGTATCTAGTCATATGCGTATACGTAACAAGCTAACAAAAGGCCATTTTTCTTAAAGCTTCTTTTCGTAATGAGGCATAAATGCTTGTTTTTGGATGGGCCTCAATGCTAGCCCAAGAGTTTAGGTTATACAAAGGCCCCAGATGAAAGATCTGTTTAGGATCCTACGAGATAGCTCGGTTAGTCTTTTTGCCTTTCTCTACAAATGCAAGAAGGATTAATAATGAATAATCTTTTTTATAAAGGTTTCAGCAGGCAAGGCAAGGAAACACTGCACCTAGAAAAGACCTTGGGTGCTATTGATAGCAAGACTGCATTGTGGTTTATCTTCTCCCTTGTTGTTGCAGGCTACATGATTTTCTTTCACCTTGGTCTCTCACCTTTAATAAATCCTGACGAGGGCAGAAATGCCTCGATAGCATGGGAAATGCAGACGTCCGGTCACTGGCTTATACCAACTTATGATGGACTCCCCTACCTTGACAAGCCATCTTTATTCTTCAAGATGGTGGCGACATCCTTGGCCCTGTTTGGACACAATGAATTTGCAGCACGCTTGCCCTCGGCCCTTTCTGCAGTAGGTATCCTGGCAATAATATTTATTTTCTGTTGTCGTGAATACAACATTCGCACAGCAATACTTTCTGTACTTATAGTTAGCACAACGCCCCTATTCATTGCTTTCTCACGAACTGTCATCTTCGACATGCCCTTAGCCTTTTTTGTATGCGCAGCAATACTTGCGGGATATTCAGCAGAGAAGGCAAAGGGAAATGTGAGAAAACGCTGGTATGCCATCTACGCAGTAATGGCTGGCACAGCCACTTTAGTCAAGGGACCTGTAGGGCTAGTACTACCCATCCTGGTCCTTACTGTCTTTAACTACTTTGATGGACGCAAGGGTGCAAACCGTCGCCTATTGTCATGGAAAAATTTCTTGATCTCGTTAGTTGTGATTATGCCTTGGTTTGTCGGTGTTTCGATACTTCATCCAGATTTTGTCTACTATGGCCTGGTTAAAGAGACATTTTTACGATTTACCACCAACTCATTTCACCGCTCTGGACCTTTTTACTATTATATCCCGGTCCTATTTGGGACGTTTCTTTTTTGGAGCCTTCTACTGCCCGAGATGTCGGTGATCCTCTGGAGACAACGTAAAAACATGCAGTCTGCCGACCGATTGCTTTGTATCTGGGCTGTGAGCGTTATCCTGTTTTTCTCTCTGTCACATTCAAAACTTCCCGGATATATACTTACCGCAGTAATAGCGCTGGGGATACTGACAGCCCGTCTTTTCGATGTTTCCATGCAGCACGAAAGTAGCGCAGAAACTAGCATAGCTTGGCATGGCAGCCTATTTTTGTTTACTATCAGCGCATTACTTGTTATTGCACTGATGGTACTTTATATAAGGCCGGAGCCTGTTAATAGATGGCTCTACCATACTCATAGCCCAGCAGTGCTGCAAGGCATACAATCCATGACATTACCTGCCATATTATTGTTTTTAGGGATAGCCATACTTGCCTTTACGGGAATGGCCTGGCGCAATGTAAAAGCTACATTCTTTGCTTTCCTAGTGTTCCCCCTTGCAGTTCCTTCCCTGATACCGGCATGTGCTGTACCAATCATGTCTGGTCGTTCGGACCGTAGCATGGTCACAGAAATCCGTCGGTCTTCGCACAATGCTGAGATTGTATGCCTACGTTGCTTTCCCGCTGGTTTGCCATTCTACCTTGAGCGTCCAGTCACAATATTCACCGGTTATAACGGCTATGAAGTAAGGAGCAATTATATCCGTTTCTACCTATCTAAAACATCAAAGTGGCCCTCACATATCAAGCGTGCAGGGGATTTTGAGTCCTGGTCTGCCCATCGCCGTCATGCTGTTTTTTTGATTGTGAAAGCCAGAGCCAGATCCCAACTAGGCACCATTGTGAAAGGATATCACGGCCCAGTGCAGCGCCTTGGGACCGATTATTGGGGTCTCTTGCTAAAACCCCGGAAAGGACATTAACGTGTGTGGCATTTGTGGCATTGTTTCCATGCAGGATAGCAACCATAGTCTTGAGCATTCCTTATCAAACAAGCTCATGCCTATGTTGGAGAAACTTTCCCACCGCGGCCCACAAGGACCAGGTGTAAGTATCTCTGGCAATGCGGCATTGGGTGCACAGCGCCTGGCCATACGAGGCCTCAGCGATGGACTGCAACCTCTTGTTGACGCTGACACCGGTGTAGTTGCTTTGTGCAATGGTGAGATCGACAACCATAATGATTTACGTGACTGGTTGATACAACACGGCAGACCGGTCCATCATAAAGTAGATGTCTCTGTCCTACCAGGGCTTTACCTTGAGCTGGGTGAAGACTTCGTCAAAAGGCTTAGGGGAGTTTTTGCTATCGTGATCTGGGACCCGCGTGAACAGAAATTGATCCTTGCCCGTGACCGTGCAGGCGAACGCTCTTTACTTTATTTCCAAGAACAAAATCGCATTGTTTTTGCCACAGAGATCGCCGCCTTAGTTGCAGGATTACCTCACAGGGTGGGGATAGACATGCAAGCTATCACCGGTTATCTCTCCAGGGGACATTTCGTGGCCCCAGGAACACCCCTTAGTGGTGTAAAAAAGGTACGCCCGGGAGAGATCGTTGTCTTTACTCCGAGGCAGACATACCGCAAAAAATACTGGCACTGGCCAATATTGGAAACACCTAAGAATATACCCTCTATTTACGAGTTTGATAATATCTTCCGTGAGGCAATCCGGGTCCAGAGCGAGATCGAAGTGGGCTACGGATTTTTCTTGAGCGGTGGAGTTGATTCATCCCTGATTGCAGCGGTGGCTTCAAGGATACGACCGGAAAGAAAGCCATCTTGTTACACGGTGCGCTTCTCAGAGGCCTCCTATGATGAGGGTGTTTTCGCTGAGAAAGTGGCCGGGCTCGAAGGGGCCAACTTTATCTCTGTATTAGTCCAACCAGAGATGTTCCCAGTCGAGCTGACACGGCTTGTCTCAATGACAGGCGAGCCACTTGCTGATCCAGCGTGGATTCCGACCGCACTATTATCACGTCGTGCATCGCAGGATGTAAGGCTTGTCTTTTCAGGCGAGGGTGGTGATGAGCTTTTTGGAGGGTACCCAACCTATCCAGGGGCAACTTTGGCAATGTACTATGAAAATCTGCCAAGGTTTTTTCGCCAGATTATACGTAAGATCACCGAGTCACTTCCACCTAGCGACCGTAAAGTACCTCTATCATTTCTGGCAAAAAAGTTCGTTGAAGCCGAGGGAATGAAACCTTTTGCCCGACACTTTGCATGGACTGCAAATATTTCGCCCGGTTTGCTGAAAAGGCTTTGCATAACGCCTATTGTACCCGAGGAACCAGATGAAGATTCTGTTCTTGATCTGATACAATTGTTTGACTTTGAAACGTCACTGGCTGAGGGACTTCTGAGCAAGGCAGACCGGGGAGGGATGAGCGCTTCTTTGGAAATACGATGTCCTTTCCTGGACTACCCTGTGATGGAATTTGCAGCCTCCCTACCCCAACGTTCGCGGGTAAGAGGCATAACAACAAAGGCCTTCCTCAAAAGCTACGCCCTTAACTATCTCCCTAAAGATATCGTCTATCGCCGCAAGAGAGGGCTCTCCGTACCATTAGCATCGTGGCTTCGTGGACCACTAAGAGACTGGGCAGAGGATAAGCTGAAATCAGGCCGGTTGGAACAAGTGGGAGTATGCACAGAAGGAGCTTTATCACTCATGGGGGAACATCTGAGCAGGCAGGCTGACCATGCACGGCCACTGTGGACTTTACTGGTACTTGATGAATGGCTAATCTGGAACAGCGCACAACAGGATAACATTAAATAACTGGGTTTAATGGAATATATCGTGACAAATGCATGGATCGCACTAGGTCTCTTTGGCCAAGCGCTTTTTGCCCTTCGTATCTTGGTACAATGGGTGGCAAGTGAGCGAGAAGGACGTAGCATAGTTCCCAAAGCATTCTGGTATATCAGCGTGCCTGCCGGTGCAATCTTACTTAGTTATGCTATCTGGAGACGTGATCCTGTTTTCATTACCAACGAGGCCATCTGCCTTGCGATCTTTATCCGTAATGTTATCCTGCTAAGGAAGGCACCTCATTCAAAATAATCCAGAAACTCGGCATCATCGATCTGAATTCCGAGATGATGGATATTTCCCCATTATTTACTACTCTTCTCCAGCCGTGCATAGCCACCACTTATGGCCCTCTCTGCCTCAGAGTTAAGTACATTAAAAAAGAGATCTGTACTACCGCCATGACTCTCCTTACCGATGAGCTGTACCCTTATGGTGGTACCAGGGATTACCATGCCAGTAAAACGGCAAAAGATAGACTTTACTTCAAAAGGGTTTCCCCTGGCTTCTTTATTTACAAGCTCGCGAAAGGCATAGGCAAGCGTGGCCGTACCCTGCAAGATCCTACCGGGAAGCCCCACTGCATGGGCAAACTTGACAGAGGTATGGATAGGGAAGAATATATTGGTACAACCATCATAAATAAAAGGCTCCAAAGAGTCGATGGGAATGGCAGACTCCCAGATGATTGGTCCGTCTACCTGGGGTCTAGGGACCTTTGGAAGGGTATCAGCTCCCCTCCCATTGTCAGAGCAATTGACCCCCCGCATCATGGCACCGATATGCTCTGTGAAGACAGAGGAGCCTTCTTTGTCTATAGCATCAAAGCGTATAACAACTTGAGTCCCCACCTTGTGAGGCAGTATGGCTGCAATCTTTCCCTTGATTTTTATCCTGTCACCTGGTCTTACTGGCCTATAAAACATAAGGTGCTCTGTATAATGTAGCTGAGTGGCCATGATCTCTTTTGGGAAATCCGGGGTCTCAATATATTCCCATATCCTCTCGGATACCGGCCATGTAAGGGCAACGCTAAACATTGGGGGAGCGATAATACCATGTTCGCTCTCATCATCGAAATAATGAGGATTATTATCCCCGACGGACGCTGCGTAATTCATTGTGTCGCGCCAAGTTACCTCTGTAACATGTTCCTTCAATCTGGCTCCCACAAGGCTTGAACTGATATCCATTAAAACCTCCTTTCCTACTACCAAGTAGCAATATAGTGTCCAGGCATTGCATTGCAACATCTAGTATTTCTAGGATTTTCTTACTAGATCTTCTACCCTCTTTGTAGCCCGGATTACGGTTGCATAATGGGCACCTAGATGATCAGCACCCTTTTTTAAATACGTGGCATACGCTATTCTACTCTGTCTCCAACTTTGCTACACGGTAGTAACTGGATCGTGACAAACCAATCAACTCGCATTGCCTTCTAACACTCAGCCTCGTGTGCTCTGGTTCTATCATGGCCCGTTTCTCAGATACCATCAGTCGAGTAAGCCTGTCCACATCAACATGGAGTTGACCAACCTTGCGATATAACCGATCACGTTCCCGTCTCATCCGTTCAGCCTCATGATCCTTACCTTGACTGAATACTTTGGGCGCTGCTTCCAAAAGCTGCTTCTTCCAAGACTTATTTGGTTTACATGAACCCCATATTCCTGCGCAAGCTCGTTGGCTGTCCGTTGACCCCTTATGGCCTCAAGCGCAACCCTCGTCTTGAATTCAGTTGAAAACTTACTGGCCCCATCCTTCTTCAATTTCCACCTTAACACATTGTCCCATTTTTAGGTTCACCTTAAAATTTCATTATAATTTAAGGGAAATTATAGGTTTAATGAATTGGAAGTGCCAGATCAAAATAGTGTACAGTAGGATCATTGAAAGATCAGAAATATACACATGAGGAGGTGGAGATCATGCCAAAGATTGTAGATGCCAGGGGTAGACCCTGTCCTGAACCAGTGATTATGACGAAGAGGGGATTGGAAACCATCACAGAGGGCATTATCACCGTGATTGTGGATAGTGATGTATCTAAAGAAAATGTGATCAGGTTTTCAAAGAGCCAGGGCTGCTCAGTACAAGTAGAAGAAAAGTCAGGGACTTTTTACATTGATGTAGCGAAGGGATATGCAGGTGATCTTCCAGACAAAAAGGTTGATAAAACGGAGAAGGCATCAGGTATAGCCCTATACATTGCATCGGATACTATGGGTATTGGGGATGAGAAACTTGGAAGGATCCTTATGAAGGGTTTTATTAAGGCAATAAAAGAGGTAAAGCCCAGGCCTTCATGGATAATATTTGTAAACAAGGGTGTGTTCCTGACAACCGAGGGTTCAGACCTCATAGAGGATATAAAGGCTATTGAAGAATCAGGTGCTGAGGTACTGAGCTGTGGCACCTGCCTTGACTTCTTCAACAGGAAGGCCAAGGTAAAAGTGGGTATCATTAGCAACATGCACGATATTACAAATGCCTTGATGAACTCGTCCAAGGTGATACGTCCTTGAGGTGTAAGGTTTATAGGCATGGTTGCTGGTAATTATATATACATGGACAATGCAGCAACGTCATGTCCAAAGCCAAAAGAGGTGATAGACGCAGTGTGCCATCACTTGAGCACTCTTAGCGCAAACCCAGGGCGATCAGCTCACAGCCTATCCCTTGAAGCCAGCAGGGCCTTATTTAATGCAAGACAAACAGTGGCTGATTTCTTTGGCGCAGTTAATTCCAGAAATATTATATTTACCTTAAATGTGACTGAAGCCCTAAACCTCGCTATATACGGAATCCTTAGCCGCGGGGACCACGTGGTAACCACATCCATGGAGCACAATTCCGTTATGAGACCCCTTCGCCATCTGGAATCTGAGGGGGTGATTGACCTGAGTGTTATCCCGTCTCACACGGACGGTTCTGTTGATATGGATGGCGTTGCAAAGAGCGTAAGACCGGGAAAAACAAGGATTTTGGCCGTCAATCATGCATCCAACGTAACAGGGACCATTGCAGATATAAAAGCCCTCTCCGATATAAAGGGTAAAGCTCTTCTGCTCGTAGATGCGGCACAAACAGCAGGTTGCCTGCCCATAAACCTGCAGGGTATGGGTGTAGATCTCCTTGCCTTTACCGGTCACAAGGCACTTCTAGGACCTCAGGGTACGGGTGGGCTTGTGATTAGTAAAGGTGCAGAGCAAATAATGCCAATAAAGAGAGGGGGTACAGGGAGCAATTCTGAGTTTGAGCAGCAGCCTGACTTTCTTCCTGACAGGCTTGAGAGCGGCACTGCAAATGGCTGTGGCATAGCAGGCCTTGCGAGGGGCATTGAGATTATCAAGGCACTTGGTATAGAAAACATAAGGAGTCATGAAAAAAAGCTTACAGAGATCATGCTTGAAGGTCTAAAAAAGATAAGGCGCGTAAGGGTCTATGGCCCTCTGGACCCTGACAGGCAGGTTGCTGTTGTATCCATAAATATAGAGGGTATGAGCCCATCCGATGTGGGCTATGCACTTGACAGGTCTTTTAATATATGTGTCAGGACCGGGCTCCACTGCGCGCCTTCGGCTCACAGGACAATAGGAAGCTTTCCCCAGGGGACTGTACGGCTCTCCATGGGTCTCTACAATACGGAAGACGACGTGGAGAAGACCATAGATGCACTGACATGGATAGCGGAACACGGATGACGGTATTTGTTTTCTACTCTATACACGACGTAATGAAAGCAGAGCAGGTCATCAATGCCTCTGGCATCGCAATAGATATCATCCCTGTACCAAAGCAGATAAGCTCAGACTGCGGCATGGCCATATCCTTGAAGATAGAGGACAAAGAAAGGCTGGAAGATCTGCTAGCGGCATGTGATATTGCAATAAAAGGTGTGTACAGAAGGATCTCATCCAAAGAATGGATCACGGATTACAAGAAATCTTGACCAAGCATAAAAAGTTCTCCAGCGGCAAAGGTCCTAGTACAAACAGGCCATGTCATACCGGTCTTTGACGAGGCGTGGAAAAAGGCACAGCTGATACTACCTATAAACTTGTTTCGTGATCGATAGTAAATTATTTTTATTGTTGATGATCCATACACTGTAGAGATAACTAAGGAACCCAAGGGTAAGATACTCGTAATGAAATAGCGGGATATTAGAAAGGAATAAAATCTGGTAGTATGTAACAAAAGTTAAGGGCATCTTACTGGCCAGAGATCACCCCGTATCACATTAATCCTATCCTCAAGGTAAGGTATGCGCTTAGGATTGTAAGGAGACCGTCCCTTGAGACATACCACCACATGGTTAAATGGCTTACGCTACCTGCGGCTTGTGAAAAACACCCGCAGTCGATATTGAGCCCGCGGGCAAAGGTAGAGGCCAACGCCACAAAGAAGGTTGCCAGCATGAGAAAGGCAAGCGTTGTGGCACCATGGAGAAATATACCGGTAACAAGGCATATACCTACCATGATCTCCAGCCAGGGCAGGACCACTGCAAAGATATTTACAAGATAGCCCGGGAGTATCTGGTAATTGGACACGGTCTCTGCAAAAGCAGCTGGATAAAGAATCTTGTGTATACTGGCATATATGAAGAGCACACCAAGAAATGCCCTGATTATAATGATAATGTATTCTCCTGCATCTCTGTGTATCATTATTGTACCTTTCCAGAACGCCTTACCTGCCCCTCGCTCGGGAGATAGCGTGACCTCCATTGGCTCCATCCTCCTGCAAGTACCCTTACATTGACATAGCCCATGTCCATGAGGTTTAATGCCAATTCCCTGGCCAGGTCGCAGGGATTTCCGTCGCAGTAAGTAATGATCATGGCATCAGGCGGTATGCCAGCCATCACCCTATCGAAGTAATCATCAATACTATCCACGGGGAGATTCCTTGCACGGGCTATATGACCCAGGTTGTATGCCTTCTCTGACCTTGCGTCCAGGAATACGGCTTTACCTGAAAAGAAGAGCCCCTGTGCATCATCCATGGAGATGGTAATGGGCCCGTCTTGTACATGTGGACCAGCAAAGGGTGGTAAAGCCCCTGGCCTCAGGTAGTTTACCAGTAGGCCTGTTAGTGTTGCAAGGAAGATGATAATACCTGTCTCCCATGCTAACTTGGACCAGGTACCCCTTTTTACCATGAGGTTCTATCCCCTAAAGCTTTTTTATATTGTATATATCAGCAGGGGTTTCAATTGCATAGGGAAAGTAGCTTGCTTTTAACCTCAAGGCAACCCCTATTAGCCCTAGCCCCAGGGAGCAGGGTAATGAACACATATGTATGCATATACGGAATAGAATAGCACCTGGAATATAAAATTAAGGACAACAGGACCTGTAGCATATTCTCTGTTACCATCAAGCAAGGTCATTCCATACAGTGACCATGGCTATGCACCTTGCAAGGCCAATAAGGATTAAAAAACACTTGACAATAAATTCTACTAAGCCTATTAATTTAGTGGGAAATAAAAAGGAGAGATCATATGTGTAAGGAAGTATACCTCGATTATGCGGCTACCACGCCATGCGACCCTGATGTGGTAAAGGCAATGTTGCCATATTTCAATGATACATTCGGCAATCCGTCCTCACTTTACTCCCTCGGCCAGAAGTCGAAAAAAGCCCTGGAGGGTGCGAGGACTGCAATAGCAGATACGCTCAGTGCCGATCCAACCGAGATCATCTTCACTAGCGGAGGTTCTGAGAGCAATAACATGGCAATAAAGGGAATAGGCTTTGGAAATAAAGATAAGGGTAATCACATTATAACAACTGCAATAGAGCATCATTCGATCATCAATGCGTGCAGGTTTATGGAAAAACAGGGTTTCAAGGTAGATTATATACCTGTGGACAGGTATGGCATGGTAAATCCTGATGATGTCAGAAAGGCCGTTTCAGATAATACCATACTTATCTCCGTCATGCATGCAAACAATGAGGTAGGGACCATACAACCTGTAAAAGAGATTGCAGAGATCGCAAGGGCCAGGGGCATTTACATGCATACCGATGCAGTACAGAGCTTCGGACATATTCCAGTGGATACAAATGAACTTGGCGTGAATCTAGTAAGCATATCTGCACACAAGTTGTATGGCCCAAGGGGAGTAGGAGCTCTTTATGTAAGGAAAGGTACAAAGATAGAGCCTTTCATACACGGAGGGGGACAGGAGAGAAGAAGAAGGTCATCTACAGAGAACCTGGCTGGCATAGTGGGGCTTAAAAAGGCGGTTGAGATCTCTCTTAAGAGTATGGAAAGCGAGGCCACACGATTATGCCGGATGAGAGACAGACTCACTGAAGGCATACTTTCAAAGATCCCTGATACAAGACTTAACGGGCATCCTGAAAAAAGACTGCCGGGTAATGTTAACATCTCTGTTGAGTGCATAGAGGGTGAGTCCATGGTTCTGAGTCTGGACATGGAAGGCGTTGCATGTTCCACGGGCTCTGCCTGTTCATCTGCAAGCCTTGAGCCCTCACATGTGCTTATTGCCATGGGGCTGCCACCAGAGGTGGCCCATGGATCATTGAGGTTTACCCTTGGCAGGTATACGGAGGATGAGGATATTGACTACGTGCTGGATGTACTCCCCGGTATCGTGGAGAGGCTAAGGAAGATGTCCCCCATGTATAAGGAGGTAAGATAATGAGTCTATACAGCGACAAAGTGATGGATCACTTCATGAACCCAAGAAATGTTGGGGAAATGAACAATGCGGATGGTATAGGACGTGTAGGAAATCCTGTCTGTGGTGATATAATGGAACTCTTTATAAAGGTTAAGTGCAACACCATCGTGGATGCAAAGTTTAGGACCTTTGGTTGCGGTGCCGCAATTGCCACAAGTTCCATGGTAACCGAGATGGTGAAGGGTAAGACAATAGATGAAGCGCTCAAGATATCAAACAAGGCAGTCGCAGAGGCCCTGGATGGTCTCCCGCCCGTGAAGATGCACTGCTCGGTACTGGCAGAGGATGCGTTGAAGGCAGCCATTGAGGATTATCTCGGATCAGGGGTTAAAGGTCTGCCTCACACTAAAACCTGTAGCCTTTAGTGTAGGAAGGTCTGGAGATATAAAAATATATTCAACTATCTTTGGAGGCACTATGAGTATACCATTACAGGTAGATGATCTAGGACACAGGATCTTTAGGATGTAAAAAGAGAGAAGGTAAAGGGTTATGAAACAGGGAAGGATTTACTGGGTTTTGGCTCTAGCAGGTGTTTTTTTGCTGCTTTTTGCGTTTACATCGTTTGGCCAGGGTATGGGTAGAGGTTATGGCATGGGGAGATGAAGGGTATAAAAACAGCCCAGGCCCCTACCAGGGTGCATACGAGGAAATCCCAAAGGCAAAGCAGGAGGTCCTTAACAGGATATTAACGAGGCATAAGGAGAGGCAGTGGAAGCTCAAGAGACATCTTCTTTCAAAGACATCAGAGCTTAATGCCCTACTCTACGCTGATAAGATTGATGAAAACAGGGTGAAGGCACTTGTAAAGGATATAAATGGTATCCGTTCGAAACTCTTTGAGGAACAGGTGAACCTTAAGCTCCAACTATCGAAAAAGGGCCTTCTCCGGTATATACCTTACATGATGGGCCGTGGCATGAGGGGACATGGTATGATGATGGGCCCGGGCATGATGATGCATAGCTATGATGATGGGGAATACGAGTATTAACAGTACCCGGAGTATAGTTATCTCTGATGTTTTTTTTGCTACTCAAGGTATCTGAGCAAATGGCCTGACTAGGCCATTAGAGACTTCAAGAATCCTTCCACAAGCTCTGATTGAGTTTTTACATCCGTAAGGAAGGAGTCGTGTCCGTGGTCTGAATCGATCTCGGTATATGATACACCTGCATCTAGTGACCTGAAGAATTTTGCTATGTCCCTACCCTGGGATGGTGGGTATAACCAGTCAGAGCTGAATGTGATGACAAGGCCTTTTACATGATCCATCTTTTTGATGCCAGTGCCACGTGTCCTGCCCTCGTCCCTAGGAGATCTCTGTCTACTGGCAAGGGAAGCAACGAGGTCGAAATCATCCATGGCATTTGTTATATACAGGTAGCTATTGGCATCAAACCTTCTAACAAAGGATATGCCCTGGTAATCAAGGTAGTGCTCCACCTCGAACGATGGCCTGAATATGTTTTTATTACCCGGCATTTTCTTTTCCCTGCCAAATCGTTTCTGCAACATCTCTTCTGAGAGATATGTTATATGGCCTATCATCCTTGCGACTGAGAGCCCACCTTTAGGAGGGACATCCCCGTAGTAATTACCACCATTCCACCTTGGGTCTGCCATTATGGCGCGCCTGCCTACCTCGTTGAAAGCGATCTGCTGGGCAGAGTGCTTTAAGGCCGATGCAATACAGATAAATGACCCTGTATTCTCGGGATAGTCGCATACAAACTGAAGGGCCTGCATGCCACCCATGGAGCCCCCTGCAACGCAAAGGATCTTCTCTATACCCAGGTGGGATAGGAGTAAGCGCTGGGCATCTGTAATGTCACGTATGTTCACACTGGGAAAGTCAAGTCCGTATGGACGAGCTGTAGCCTTGTTTATGGATGACGGGCCTGTTGTACCCCTGCATCCACCAAGTATATTAGAGCATACAACAAAGTATCTCTCTGTATCAAAGGCCTTGCCAGGACCTATCATGTTATCCCACCAGCCAGGTTTCCTCTCACCCTCATGGTAGAATGCTGCATGTGCATCACCGGATAAGGCATGTTCAATGAGTATGACATTATCCCTGTCCTTACTGAGCTCCCCATAGGTCTCGTACGCGATGTCAATGGAATCAAGCTTTTTACCTGATTCAAGCACAAAAGGCCTTTCTACATGCAGGATTTTTGTCTCGATTAATGTCCTTCTAGTCATGACTATTGTTACCGCGCTTTAGCCTGAATATGACCTCTTTTGAAAAGAGATTACCTGGGACAGACATGCAAGATAGGCCACTTACTATGCCGAAAGGAAACAGGAACTTGGCGTCATCCACCCTGGCTTCAGCTGCATCGAGGATTGAATAGAACTCCTGCAGGCTTACGAAGCGTATCACCGGGCTATTGTACCAGTCTCCCTCGAACCTTATATCATCACTTATCCTACCTGAGAAAAAGATCTTCAGCCTGTTAATTATGTACCCGAAGTTATATATGGAGATAATTGCGTATTTTCCTACCCTCAGCATTTCCTGGATTACCACCGCTGGCCTTGTTATCTCCTGCAGCGTTGCATTAAGGATTACATAATCAAAGCTGTTATCTTCCCAGTCATATAGCCCCTGGTCAATATCAGACTGGAATACTGTAAGCCCTTTCTTTATGCATTGGATAATCTTTTCTTCTGATATCTCAACACCGGTGCCTGAGACTTGCTTGTGTTCGGCAAGGGATTCAAGGAGTCTCCCATCACCGCAGCCCAGATCCAGTACGCTCGATCCATAAGGGATCCATTTCTCGATTATGGGGTAGCTCTTCTTTATTATACTGTGCACCTAGACGTCCTTTAACGCGCTCGCGATGTCTTCTATTATATCTTCAGGGTCCTCGATGCCGCAGGAAAGTCTTATCATGTCAGGGGTAATACCGGCATCTAACTGTTCTTCTTGGCTAAGCTGCGCGTGAGTGGTGGACGCAGGGTGTATGATAAGGGTCTTTGCATCACCTATGTTTGCAAGGTGGGAGATGAGCTTCACCCCTTCAACCACCTTTTTTGCCCTGTCAAAACCACCTTTTACCCCGAATGTTATAAGTGAACCAAACCCCTTTTTCAGGTACTTCCTTGCAAGAGCATGATCGGGATGTGAGTCCAGGCCAGGGTAGTTTACCCATCCAACATCTGGATGATCTTGAAGGAACTGCGCTACCTTCATGGCATTTGCACAGTGCCTTGCCATCCTCAGGCTCAATGTCTCAATACCCATGAGTATTGTGAATGCATTGAACGGCGAGATGCATGCACCTGTGTCCCTGAGCACAACACTCCTTAGTCGCGTGATATAGGCGGCTTCACCGAATCTCTGCCTGAAGTTAAGCCCACCCTGGTCAGGATCAGGTTTTACAAGTCTCTCAAAGCTGTCCCAGCTGAAACGGCCGGAATCTACAACAATACCACCAATAGATATGCCGTGACCTCCCATGAATTTTGTGAGCGAATGTACAACAATATCCGCACCATGGTCCATTGGCCTTAACAGGTAGGGCGTGGTCACTGTACCGTCCACAATAAGGGGGATGCTCTTTTCATGGGCGAGTTCTGATAGAGCCTTTATGTCAGCTACTGTGTTGGTGGGGTTTCCTATGGTCTCTGTAAATATGGCCCTGGTATTGTCCGTGATAGCTGATCTTATCCCCTGGATATTATGTATGTCTACCAGCTGAACATGTATGCCCATGTCCTGTAATATCCCTTTGAAGAGATGATATGTGCCACCATAGAGGTACCTGGATGAGATAATCTCATCACCTGCTTTGGCGATATTGATAATGGCATAGAGTATGGCAGAGGAACCAGATGCAGTGGCAACGGAGGCCAGACCACCTTCAAGGAGCGCCACCCTCTTTTCAAGCACATCTACCGTGGGGTTGGCTATCCTCGAATATATGTTTCCCTCGGTCTCCAATGCAAAGAGACTTGCTGCATGGGACGTATCTTTAAACACAAAGGACGTACTCTGGTAAATGGGCACAGCCCTTGCGAGGCTGGCACTATCCGGTGTATGTCCACCATGTACCTGTATTGTATCAAACCTGTAAGCCATCAAATACTCTCCTTCACCTCTCAGGACTCCCATTCCCATGGGCTTATTATTGGGCTTGCCTGTTGTCAGTTGTCCGAGCTCAGTTGTAGGCCCGTCCCTTTTCTTATGTCTTTTACCTTATACCCTGCACCTTGTACCGCCTGGGGCCCAGCGCCCGAATCTTTGTGCTTTTTATCCCCTGTTGGGTTTCGCTAACGCTCAACCCGACCCACGGGCTATCCCTGTCCTTTTGCCTAGCGCCATGAGCCTTATGCCTTTATTAAACCGACCTGACAGCCTTTACCTCTGGGATCTTGGTCTTGATGATCTTCTCTATCGTTGATCTCAGGGTCAATGTTGCCATGGGGCAACCCATGCATGCACCCTTAAACCTCACCTTCACTATGCCATCGCCTGTCACATCCACAAGTTCCACGTCTCCCCCATCCATGCGAAGCATGGGCCTGGTCTTATCAAGCGCCTTTTTTACATCTTCTCTGATACTCATCTTGAATACCTCCTGTATTTTTTCTCTCAGGCCAGACCTGATTATATACCTATTGTTTGTTACATTTTAAACGTCATCGAAAAGCCATGTGGAAAGATAGCGCTCACCCGTATCCGGGAATATGACAACCACCATCTTCGACTCGTTTTCCTTTCTTAATGCCACCTTCAAAGCCGCGGCCAAAGCTGCTCCAGATGATATACCGGCAAGTACACCTTCTTCCTTTGCAAGCATCCTTGAATGTTTTTTGGCATCCTCAGAGGATACTGTTATGATCTCATCGACAATGGACATATCAAGGACATCAGGTACAAATCCTGCACCAATGCCCTGAATCTTGTGGGGTCCTGGCGTTCCGCCTGATATAACCGGGGATTCCTCGGGTTCAACGAGTACGGTCTGTATTTCTGGCTTAAGCCTCTTTAATGTACGCGAGATCCCTGTTATCGTGCCACCAGTACCTGCGCCAGAGATGATAATGTCCACCGTACCATCCGTATCCTCCCATATCTCAATTGCAGTTGTCTCTTCATGTGCCTTCGGGTTTGCAGGGTTTGTGAACTGCTGCGGCATGAAGCAACCTTCACTTGTCTCAACTATCTCCTGGGCCTTCTCCAGGGCACCCTTCATACCGAGCTCACCCGGTGTCAGGACTACCTCTGCACCGAGGGCCTTTAGGAGTCCCCTCCTCTCAACGCTCATTGTTTCTGGCATGGTAAGTATCACTCTGTAGCCCTTTACCGTACCTACAAAGGCGAGCGCAATCCCTGTATTACCACTTGTGGGTTCCACTATCTTCATGCCTGGCCTGAGTTTTCCCTCTGCTTCTGCCGCATCTATCATGGCGAGCCCTATCCTGTCCTTTACGCTGGACAGGGGATTAAATGACTCAAGCTTGGCAATCACACGTGCAGGCAACCCGCATCCAACCCTATTGAGCTCTAGGAGAGGGGTATTGCCGATAAGCTCGGTGACATCATGTGCTATTTGAGGCCTGAGCCTTCTCTCGATATTCATATCCCTGCTCCGTCTTCAAAGGCTTCATCCTCGTAGCTTGCCTGCACGATATGGCTATACGGCCTTACGCTGTGAGTAAGCCATACATTCCCACCTATGACCGAGCTCCTTCCTATTGTGACTCTGCCCAATATTGTAGCCCCAGAGTATATGATTACATTGTCCTCCACGATCGGGTGCCTTGGTCTTCCCTTCACCGGGTTACCCTTTTCATCCAAGGGGAAGCTCTTTGCCCCCAGTGTCACCCCTTGATACAGTCTTACGTTCCTCCCTATGATACATGTCTCACCTATTACGATCCCGGTGCCGTGGTCCATGAAGAATCGGTCTTTGATCTCTGCACCGGGGTGTATGTCTATACCTGTTTCAGAATGTGCCATCTCTGTGATCATTCGTGGTATGAGGGGTACAGAAAGTCTGTAAAGCTCATGCGCAATCCGGTAACTGGTGAGAGCCCTTATGCTCGGATAACAAAATATGGTCTCCCCAAGGCTCTTTGCAGCAGGGTCACCTTCGTAGGCAGCCCATACATCTGAGGCGAGCAGAGTGCGGATTCCAGGCAAACTCTCTATAAACTTAGAACTTATGACTCTTGCCTTTCCTTCACACTCGCTCTCGCACGTGAGTGTCTTCTGCTCCTGGCATGAAAAGCACATACCCCTCTTTATCTGTTCAGAGAGCATATCGAATACCCTGCTCAGAATAGATCCTGTGTAGAAGGGTATGGATGAGTGGTTTACATCGGATAGACCAAAGTACCCAGGAAAGAGTAAAGAACGCAAGCTCTCAACCGCATCTGCTATCTTCTCCATGGAGGGCATTGGCATTCGATGGTCATCCCTAAATGAAATTACTCTGTAAGATTCAGACCTGCACAACCTGTCTACCACATGGCCTATTACATTATTCCGTTTAAGATCTCTTGCAGGCATATACGATCCCTTTAAATTATACTATTTCTATAGAAATTAAGGTATATAAAAACTTATGTCAAGCTTTTATTTGAAAAAATCTACCTGGCCCTTGATACGTGTTTCCGCCACATGAATTCAAGTCTTTCTGCGATCCCTTCAAGGGGACTACGAAGAAATCTCCATCCTTTCCTACTCGTCCTGCCTGAACACACCCAGGTTTCGCCTGAACATATCGTAATATTCCACCATTATGCTCTCCTTTTTAAATCAGTGAAAAAAGATATCCAGCGCATAGCGACATTATGCTTATAAGAACGAGGTAATAAGATAGTACCTTTGTCCCAAAACTCTTTCGGACGACAAGTATGGTAGACCAGCTTGTAAGCGGCCCGACTATGAGTAGGACCATACCTGCCCCTGTATTCAGGCCCTGGGACAGCAGCGCACTCACTAGGGGTACACTTGCAGTGGAGCAGATGTACATCATTATGCCTATGACAAGACTGAACAGGTAGCCCAGACCTCCGGAAAGGTATGCCCCTACAAACTTGCCTACTGGGTAGACAGAAGAGACCAATGCCGCAAGTACAAGGCCCAAGATAATCTCAGGCCCTATATCCTTTAGCATGTCAACGAAGCCGAATCTCAGGGCAATTATGATACGTTCCCTGAGGCTATTGTTGCCAGAAGATGCATACTTCTCAGGCTCTTTTCTAAAGGTATCCAGACAGTGTTGTGAGCAAAAGTAGTAATACCTGCCGTTATAATCTGTCTTCAGCCCATTTGAGACATCCACTCTCATGCCGCAGACAGGGTCTTTTAAAATATCAGGATCGTAATCACAAGAATCAGACGGTCCATGGCTTTCCGGGTCCATCTTTATAAGATTTCCTATCAGACCCATGACAAGACCCATGATGATTACAGAGAAAAAGATGAACACAGTAAACTTCATGCCCAGAAGCGCATAACATACCAGTAAAGCAGTAACCGATGTAGCAGGGGTGGCAACGAGAAAGGCGAGCACAGAGCCAAGCCTGGCCCCTTTCTGCCTCATGCTAAGTGCAACAGGAAGAGACCCGATGCAGCATATGGGTAAAGCTGTTCCAGCTATAGTGGAATAGATAAGGGGAGCTAGGCCGTCCTCTCCTAGGTGTCTTTCTACCCACCTGCCTGGCACGAATTCATGTATTATCCCGCTTATTAAAAAACCTGGTATAAGAGCGGGTAATATATCTATGAAATAGCCCACAAATATTGAAAAGAACCTTAATACCATAACACGATCCTTGTTCAGGTCGACCAAAGGGGCCGGCATGGGGAATTATTAGCTTGAGGCTTATATCTCCCTGCAAAGTATCTTTTCCTTCAGTATCTCCCATTGCTCCTCTGTTAGGATACAAAGGTTATCCTTTTCTCCTATCTCCACGCTTTCACCTGTAAGCCTGACCACAGGACAACAAGAACCTTGCTGGCACAAACTTACTGTCTTTACCTTCTTTTCCTTCATGCCTTACCTCCTCTTATCTCTTGTAATACTTGTATCCGCATGCCCCTTTAATAGATTAGTACATGCCCTTTTGTCTCTGTCTCTCTGCCATATTCTGAAGTGTCACGGATTCTAGTACAGACTCCATGAGATCTTTTATCTGAGCCCACAGGTCGTGGGCCGCGCAATGTTCTGTCTTCTCACAGATCTCAGGGTCGTCAATACAGTCAACAAGAGATATGGATCCTTCCAGTACCTGTATCACATCACTTACCCTAATATCTTTAGGGTCTCTTGCAAGCATATACCCTCCGTGCGCACCTCTTACGCTTCTTACAAGGCCAGCCGTCCGAAGCAATGATATGAGCTGTTCCAGGTACTTGTTAGAGACATCAATCCTCTTTGCCATGTCCTTGAGAACACAAGGGCCATGTCTGTAATGTGAAGCAAGATCTATCATGGCCCTTACACCGTATCTACCCTTGGTTGAAAGCTTCATTGCACTTCTCCTTATTATACTAATTATACTATATCCATAGGAAATGTATACTATGACAATATTAGCCTTGTCAACATCTAATGAACTATTGTGTTAGCAAAGTTAATATGTCCCCATGATAAAGATAGATACAACTTTTTGTTATTGTTACTGCATTAAGCGGCCACGAAAAGCATGCTGTTTCCATAAGAAACGGTTCATCCCACTAAAGTGTACTTGGATTCGTGAAGGGCCAAGATTTTGAGTTTAAAAAATTCAGTGTCTATGAATCCAGAGGACTGTCTTTATGGTATTTTTATTTTTTTATTTGTGCCTTCAAGGGATCCGGTTGAGATAGGGTAATTATAGTACGCCGCATTCCCCCGGCGATATAGAAGGAGTGTATTGGCAAAGTGGATGAGCATTTTTATGCCGGATGATTTAGCTTTTACCACCCAATCATCAAGGCATTCTCTGGCTATAGTCTCGTTGTGCTGCTTCCAGATTTGACGGAGATATTCTTTCATGTAGTAGGACTCATTTGGTTTCAGAGCCTCTTCCAAGTGGTGTTTCTCGTTGCGTTTGTCGTTTAGATTTCCAGCCTCGTGGAAAAGTTCCCGTCTTAGGTCGAAAGGCTTATAGTTATACATCTTGATATCATGGAAGGGAAAGAACACAATCTTACCCCCGGCACCAATGGAATCAAAAACTTACCAATCCCCTGAGTCAAAATCCTGTTTTTCCTCCTTCTGTACCTTTCTTATTTTTCTTAAGGTAGCCCCCCACGCGATTACTTTGCTATGGTTTTACAGGCAGGTTTGTGCTATAATATATTGTTATACAGCATGTTCAGCAAGAGTAGCCTAGGGGTCAAGCTTTGTATTCATTTTCGTGTTGATGTTATTGAGTTCAATACAGGAAAGGAGAGTATGGTCATGAAAGGATCGTCATTGGCACCCGTGGGCTGCCCAGTGCATCTTGTTCTGCACAATTTGGAAAAACCTGCGAGACATCTCGGTGTTCGGATCATAATCGATGCTGGTGGCATAAATATCGAGCACCTTTCGCCAGAAGACCTTTTCGGACGAGCGGATATCCCGGATCCGGGCAAGCAGCTCATCAAAATAGTTGCCGCCGCCCGCCTCTTTGAGCCGCTCGTCGTCCAGTGTAAACCCCTTGATGATGTATTCCCGTAACCTCTGCGTGGCCCAGATGCAAAATTGTGTGCCGCGATGGGATTTTACCCGGTAACCTACTGAAATGATTACATCCAGGTTGTAGAAATCGACCTCTCGTGAAACCCGCCGGCTACCTTCAGTTTGAACTATCCAGAATTTCCGGATAGTTGCCTCCGACGCAAGCTCACCCTCATCATAGATGTTACGGATATGCTCGTTGATGGTACGAACGTTTTTTTGAAACAACTCGGCCATCAGTTTCTGGGTCAGCCAGACGGTTTCGTCCTCGAGGCGGACCTGGATGCGCGTGCGGCCGTCCTCTGTCTGGTAGATCAGGATTTCAGAATCGGGCCTCTTGTCCGGCAGATCGGTCATGGGCGGTTATCTCCGGTTCCTGCTCCAAGCTTTTTCATCATCATCCGTCCTCGCCGTACGGTGCTTCATCCTCTCGCACCTGCATCGGTTGCGTCATGGCGTTCACTTGCAGCCAATAGTGTGCAACCTTGGTAACCTCGTGCCACGGGAAGCGGGCGGGGTCTTTGATCGGCTCCTGTAAGGTTGGTTGGTCGGCGCAGTTCGTGACCACATACAACCAGTAACAATCTCTGCGATCTTCGGCCACACGGTGTTCATTGGGCGTGAGCAGTATCGTCCCGGTAGCTGCGGCCTCAATAAGGCGCAATTCGCCGGAGTTGACATCAAGGCTCGTGATGTCATAGCCCAGGTTCTTCTCGTGGACGTCGTAGACCTGGTGTCCTTGGGCTTGCTCGAATTCCATCACCACGCGCATGGCGGTATTCTCGGTTTCCAAGCTTGGCCGCATCTGACGAACATCAGGGGCCTCGCGCTCAGGGTGTGGGAGGATCAGGACGCTTGCGATCCGTTCGGACTGCCTGGAGCGACAACGAACGCTGGCGCTCAAGCTCCTGCCCGCGCCGCTCCCGCCGTGCCAGTAGTTCCGCGTGGCGATTCTCAGCCTGGGCCAGGCGACCGTCGGCCCTCGGCACGCCCTTTTCCTTCTCGATGCTCGCCTTGCCGATCTCCTCGTCCGCGCGCTGCAGCAGCTCGGTGAGGGAAAGCTCCACGTGCTCTGCAATGCGCTCAACCTCGGCCAGGCGCTCGGTCCTGGTTTCCTCTATGAAGTTTTTCAGAGCATTCTCATGCAACCACTCTGCGGGTTCTGGTTCTCGGACGATATCGGGCAGCGGCTCAGGTGGTTCTGCAGGTGTGAAATCCCCAAGTATCGATGGTTCAACCAATCTGTATTTTTTCTCTGCGCTCTCAGCGTCTCTGCGGTGAGTTGTAATCTCCACCGCAAAAAGGCGCTCGTGGACCACGTGGCCAAGGCCGTCCACGACCCGCGCACGATAGAAGTCCAATCGGGCTGGCGTCTCGTGCTGTAAAGAATAGAAACAGGTGCCTTTCGAAAATGGCTTTTGTGCCAGCTTGGTCATGTGACGTCTTATGGCCTCGAAAAGCGGGTGGCCGGGTGTAACCCATTCCAGATTGTTCTTCTCAGCGGTATCCCGATCGGTGGAGCATAAAGGGTATTTATTCGCCAGAGAGGGGAGTTTCTAATCCGGATCTCTTTCATAACTCCGCAGGACCGGAGGCGCTCGGGTTGGCTCAAAGGCGTGGGGGAATCGGTCCACAATCTTGAGTTTGAGCGGAAGGTATTCAGACGCCTCGCGAATAAATCGTGCTATTGTTTCCGGCACGACCCGGCGTTCCTGAGCTCGCGCACGACGCTCAACTAGCATTTCCAGGTTGAGTTTCTTGGAAGCAAGCCCTTCAAGCGCGTTTTGGCAAATTGCCCGGAATCGCTTTTCATCAACATCTTTCAACAATCGTTCTTCAAGATCGGCGTCACCCAGCTTCCCAGCGTAATAATCGCGGAGGATACGTTCCACGTGCGCGGCGGGGAGGATTTCACCCACGACATTAAAGACTACGTCGTCATCAAGAGCGTCGCGAATTTCCTGGAGCTTTTCAAGCAATCGTTGAAGCACACGGCCCTCGATGGTATTTGAGGC
>WFSG01000028.1 GCA_015486075.1 Deltaproteobacteria bacterium | reverse complement strand
CCCGGAAGAACCTTGAAATAGTATCGGCCATAAGGAAGAGAATGCTTAAAAGTCAAGGTATGAAGTGATCAGGGCAAGGGGGGTATGGGGTATAAGGTTTAAGGCGGAAGGCAAAAAAAGATAAGGTTCCAGGTGTCGGGTACCGGGTGTCGGGTAAAAAAAGATATAATAAAGGTATAAGGTACGAGGTATAGGGTACAAGGTTTAAGGCGAAAGGCGTAAGGCAAACGGCGTAAGGCAAAAAAGACAGGGTGCCAGGTTCCAGGTGCCGGGTACCAGGTAAAAATAATAAAAGGTATAAGGTTGAAGGCAGAAGGCGAAAGGATAGAAAAAAAGGCACAGAGATTAAAGGACAGGGACAATAGGCACCAAATCACAGAAGTAGAATCTTTTATCTCTCAAGACAACATCTCCTACTGTAAATGCTATATTCTTTTGAAATATCGGCCCGTCATATACAAACGTATGGAATTCTCCGTTCTCACCACAGGGATCAACGTTGGGAGGGATATCACTTAGGAATTGCTCGTCGTAGAACCTACCTACAAAGCCTTTATCAAGTATGTTCGAGTCAACGCAAGTAACTACTGCTTTAAACCCCAAATCTATGAAGGTACGAGATAATTCAGTTGTATCCCTTTTCCACAAGGGGAAAATACCCCTCATTCCTATCTTCGATAAATTCTCTTCCCTATACCTCCTCAAGTCTTCCAAAAAGATATCCCCAAAAACAACTGACGAAACACCTTGGGCTTTGTAGTGGCTTAATCTTTCCGCCATTTTTGTTTCGTACTCATCATTGGATGCGTTCTTCGTGATGTATATCTTTTCCAGTTTAAGGCCTATGGACCTTGCCTGTTGCTCAAGAAGAACTCTCCGAACCCCATGCATGCTTATCCTATCATAACCCTGTGTCACCGTTGTAAGCAATGCTGATATCTCGCGGTCATTATCCTTTTGCAACTCATAAAGGGACATCGCACTATCTTTACCGCCACTCCATGCAAAAAGACTTTTCTCATTCATTTTATCCTTCCCCAAGACACATTTTGTATTGGGTCTCATCGCAAAGTGCGATACACCATTCCGAGTTCCAGAAAGTCCAGCTATACTTCTTGACATCGGGGGGGTTCTCTAATAAATTTTTAGCTATATACTTGTCCTGATTCAAGTACAAATATCCCTGGTGTACAAAGGAGGCCTCTTACATGATGGATAGAGTGTTCAGTGAATCCTGGAAAAACCGGCATCACTGGCTTCTCATGGTTGCACTTGTTCTCCTAGTGGCTGGGTGCACCACCATACCAACGCATTACAAGAGCATAGAAGACTGGGAAGACGTGAAACTACCCTCATACATGTACCTGGTGGACAATTTCCGCACACAGTGGTGGTATTACACAGGACACCTGAAGACCGCCAATGGCAAGGAATTTGGTTTCGAAGTTTGTTTCTTCGTCCGCAGGACAGGCGGTGACAGGTACATGGGCATACCCGTGAGATACTATTCCAACCCGGTGCATCTTGCACACTTTGCCATAACCGATGTATCGAGAAAGCAGTTTTCATACGATGACAGGCGCAACAAGGATGCATTTACAAGGAACGGGGACGGAGGTGCACTAAAAAATAGCCTGTGCGTGTGGAACGGAGACTGGTCGGTTGAGCAGATCGGAAACAAGTACTACATCGATGCATCCATGAAGGGCTATAGGCTCATCCTTGCCCTGATCCCTCAAATGCCCATTGTAAAACTAGGAGACGAGGGAAGGTTTGTCAAGTACAGGATAAAGATAGGCGAAGAAGAGGAGGAAAGGGGCACGTACTATCTCACCATACCCAGGCTGAAGGCCGAGGGCATGCTCTTTGTGAACGGCAAGCCAATGGATGTTACCGGCACTGCCTGGTTTGACAGGGAGATAGGCACAAGGCAATTAGGGCCTGACCAGATCGGATGGGACTGGTTTGCCATACAGCTGGATGACGGCACAGACCTAATGGTATACCTCATAAAGAACGAAGACGCCACTTACGACAAGGACACGAGCCGAGCCGTACTGTTCAGGCCAAACGGCACGACAGAGGAAATACCCTTTTCAGACATGGAGATAATACCAAAGGACAACTGGATCAGTCCACTCACGAATGCAGTGTACATAACCTCGTGGGAGATAAAAATAAAGAAAGAAAAGCTCGACCTAAAGCTATCTGCCGTCATGCAGGACCAGGAGATAGACTCTCACAAGTCCACGAAGGTTATATACTGGGAAGGAAAGATGGACGTGGCCGGCACCAAGGACGGGAAGCCTATCAAGGGAAAGGCCTACCTTGAGATGTGCGGCAATGCTCAACCCGTAAGGTTCTTGAGCCTAGACAGGATTTTAATGGGACACATGCCCCAGTACGCTGCATGTACTACCGGCAAGGATGGAGAACTTAGAGCAACGAGTTTATTCCTTGGAGAGGAATGCACGCACTGATCAAGGAAATGGACTAATCAAGGGGAGACAAGACATGATAAAAAAGACATACATGTTCGTGGCCCTGCTTGCTGCATTTATATACCTTGGCTTAATTGGAGGCTGTGCCACGACAAAGGTATACTATGCAAGCCCATCACCTCATAAAAAACTCGTATTCCCCAGGGACCATGGGGCTCACAACGATTTCCAGACTGAGTGGTGGTATTTCAACGGTCACCTCGACCTCACAGACGGAACGAGCACAGGCTTTGAGCTGGTGTTCTTCCGAAGGCGCACCGAAAAGGACCACATATGGGGAATACCCGTACGATGGATTGCTGGAAACCCCCTGTACTTGTCACACTTTGCCATTACAGATCCATCTTTAAAGCGCTTTGTGTACTCGGAAGACAAGGGAAACTTTCCCTATGCCGGGGCAAAAGCAAGTAGAATGCTGGTATGGTGCGGAACTTGGGTTGCGAACATGTTCGGGGATGGGACAATACTCCTGTCATCCAGCATGAAGGACTACGGCATAAACCTGGTGCTGACACCCGAGAGACCACCCGTCCTTAATGGTGATAAAAACGGCATATCAAGAAAGGGCGAAAATGGAGGCTCAGGGTACTATTACTCCTATACCAGGATGAGTGTTAAGGGCTTTCTCAGGAGGGACAAGAAGTATATCAAGGTAAAAAAAGGCCTTGTATGGATGGACCACGAGTTCTTTTCTATGGACCTTGCAAAAAACCTGGTCGGCTGGGACTGGTTCTCAATGCAGCTGAACAATGGTTCTGACATAATGGCCTTTATACTTCACAGGCCCGATGGCAAGATAGACCCTTATAGTTCTGGCACCCTCGTAAGGCCTGACGGTAGCATCTACCGTTTTACCAGAGACGCTTTTTCGGTCAAGGAGCTGGCATACTGGAAAAGCCCCAGGAGCGATGGCAAATACCCTGTAAAGTGGAGAATAACGCTTCCAAGCGAGAACATAGACCTTGAACTCAGCGCTGTCATGCCGAACCAGGAGCTTATCACCAAGTACACGCATATCAATTACTGGGAAGGCGAGATGGCAGTGTATGGAAAATATAACGGCAAGGATGCCAAGGGCAAGGGCTACGTGGAGATAACAGGGAGGGATAGACCCATATACAAGAGCATGTAAAAGGCCCTTACTCACATGTGCCCTGGGTGATCTTCAAGACGGAATATAAAGGTCTCCTCAACGGTTGAAGTAACTGGCATGCCGTCTTTTGTGGCAGGTATGAACCTTGCGTTTCTGAGTGCAGTCAATGCTGCCTCGTCAAGCTGTTGCACACCTGAAGAACGTTTCATGTAGACGCTTAAGACCTCGCCACCAGGACCTACTTTTGCCATCAGTACCACCCTCCCCTCCTGGTGATGTATCCTGCAATACCTGGGATACACGGGTTTTATGCTACCGGCTGGCCTGGCCGTTACAAAAGAACCCACCGCGGGTGAGCCTCCCTTCTTTCCAGTGAACACCTTGCCTGTTCTTCGTCCAGTTTCCTTTTCCTGTACATGCCCGGATGCCTCTTCAGCCAGTGGCCTGGCGCGTTGGTCCACGGAATGGTCCGCGTGCTTTACCATGGACACGCCCTTGTTAAGAACTACGCGCTTTATTGCACGAGGCGATCTCCTCGGGTGGAGAACGGTCTTTCTCGAGCCAGTGTAATAATGATCCCCTAAAGGAGCAAGGCTTACTGTTATAACGGGGCTACCCTGCCTTGGTGATACTTTTGCCAGGCTGTACTTGCCTGATATATACGATATTATCGCAGCATGAAGCGATATGGACACTACTATGCATGCCACCATTACCAAATTTTTCATGGCCTATGCGTATAGCATGAAATGGGACTAGGTGTAAGGTTTAAGGTAAAAAAATAGGGTCTCGGGTGCCAGGTGCCGGGTGCCGGGTAAAAAATAAAGGTGCAAGGTACAGGGTAAAATACAGAAGAAAAGGAATGAGTTTGCAGTAATAATGCAAGTCGAGTGGAGCAGACTAGGTCTAACCTAGGCCTCGATCTCGCTCACTATGGCTTCGATTGCCTTTACCGGGTCAGGTGCATCCCTAATGGGTCTACCTATGACGAGAAGGTCAGCACCTGCATCAATGGCCCCCCTGGGAGTTGCAACCCTGGCCTGGTCTCCTCTTGCCGACCA
This sequence comes from Deltaproteobacteria bacterium, assembly GCA_015486075.1. Taxonomy (GTDB): domain Bacteria; phylum Desulfobacterota; class Desulfomonilia; order UBA1062; family UBA1062; genus B14-G9. The sequence continues at coordinate 2,723 of WFSG01000028.1, read as the reverse complement.
GGCAGGCCTTATGCCCGGGGTTACTACGATGCACGAAGAAGGCAAGACAGACCTTACGTGCCTGATATCTTTAGGGGAGCAGACTATGCCATCAAGACCAGCCTTTGCTGCAAGGCCTGCCATGATCCCCACGTGTTCCTCCAGGGACCGCGTTAAACCAACCTGCATAAGTTCGGGCCCAGCAAGGGAAGTAAGTACAGTAACACCCACTACAAGCGGGGGATCAACACCCAGTGTCCTTGCTTCCTCTCTTGAGGATTCCACGGCTGCACTAAGCATATTGAGCCCCCCCAGGACATGCACGGTCATCATGTCCACGCCTAGCCTTGTTGCAGACCTTACAGCACCTGAAACTGTGTTAGGTATATCATGAAACTTGAGGTCCAGAAAACACTTCAAGCCACGGCCCTTGACCTCTTGCACTATCCTCGGGCCAATAGACACGAAAAGTTCCGCTCCCACCTTGCAGTAACCCACCCTGCCCTTAATAATATCAAGCCACCTCACGGCAGAACCCAAATCCCCCACGTCCAGGGCAAATATTATGCTATCTCTTGTAACCATTCGAGCGTCTTTATTGCGTTTTCAGCCCTGCACCTGCATGCAACCATTATTGCACTAACCTCGTGGACTGCCCTTTCCAGGTCGTCATTAACCACAAGGTAGTCGTAGTTCTTCCAGTAAGCGAGCTCTTTCATCGCGTTTCTCAACCTCAGATTCATACTCTCGGTTGTCTCCGTGCCCCTTAGACTGAGCCTCTGCTTGAGCGTGTCCATGTCAGGTGGTACAACAAAGATAAAACAGCCCTGAGGTGCCTTTTTCTTTACCTGCTCAACACCCTGCACATCTATGTCAAATAGAACATCAAGGCCGGACTTCTCTCTTTCCTTTACCCAGTCCTGAGACGTGCCGTAGAAATGGTCATGAACCCTTGCATACTCAAGGAATGCACCTGTCCTTATCTTTTCCTCGAACTCTTCCATGGATACAAAGAAGTAGTCCTTGCCGTTTAACTCGCCCGGCCTTGGGTCACGCGTGGTGTAAGATACAGAGAGTACCAAATTATTATTCGATTCCAGCAATTTCCTGATGATGGTTGACTTCCCAGCGCCTGAAGGGCCCGAGATAAATACTCTCACCTTTTCCCTATTCTCCCAAAACCTTTTCCGTATCCTCTGACGGGATACCATCACTGGAGAAACGGTTTGCAATGGTCTCGGCCTGGATTGCAGAGAGTATGACGTGCGAGCTGTCCAATATGATGATGGACCTCGTTTTCCTGCCCTGAGTTGCATCTATGAGTTTCCCATTTTGCCTGGCCTCTTCCCTGAGACGCTTCATCGGTGAAGAATTGGGATTTACAATAGCAACAACCCTTGATGCGACAACACCATTATTAAAACCAATGTTAAGAAGCCTACTTCCCTGTTTACTCATAAAACACCCCTCTCAATTTATATTAATTACTCAATGTTTTGCACCTGCTCCCTTATCTTGCTTGCTTCTGTCTTTGCCTCTATCACGACCGGGCTCAAGTCGGTTATATGCGCCTTTGCAGCAATTGTATTAAGCTCCCTGTTTACTTCCTGTAGGATGAAGTCCAGCTTCTTACCCTTGGGGCCACCGTCTGCATCAATAACCCCGGCAAAAGCTGCAAGGTGGCTCTCAAGCCTTACAAGTTCTTCTGTTATATCCACCTTTTGTGCAAGCAGCGCAACCTCCTGTGCTATACGGGTATCATCCATCTCGATTTTACCATCTGAGAGCAAAATCCTGATGTTCGAGAGTAACCTGTCCCTCATGACGATTGCAGTGTCCCTTGACCTGTCCTTCATGATTGACACAAGCTCATGGAGCCTCTTCAGGCGTGGAACCATGTCCTCCTTGAGAGCCTGCCATTCTTTCTTCCTTGACAACAGGAATGCATCAAGGGCATCCTGCATTGCCTCCTCGGCAAGCATTATCTCAACCTTCACATCACCTGTAACGGGCACGAGGACCTCTGGCATTGTGGCAAGGTCCCTGAAAGTGACCTCGCCACCGTACTTCTTTGCCATTTGCGTGAAGACTTTGTAATAGAAATCCGCCATGTCCCAGTTTATCCTCGGCATGCCAGCTTGTTCCTGAGTAGGCATCCTTGTTACGTACACGTCTACCTTTCCCCTGTGAATAGCCTTCGAGATACGCATCCTTATGCCTTGCTCCAGGGCCCCGAGCTCCCTGGGTACATGCACGTATACCTCCTTGTTCCTGTAGTTAACACTCCTTATCTCAACGTGGTAGCCATTCTTCTCGGCCTGCCCGTATCCTGTCATGCTCATCGACATGTACCTGATCCCTCTCGCATCGACGTATTCTTAACGCTAAGTCCAATATCAGCTTACTACAGCTATCAACCCTCAGCAGCTAACAGTTAGAAAAAAAGGCATAAGGCATAAGGCGTAGGGCACAAGGCTAAAATCCTTCAACCTCTTTCTTTTTACTTCTACCTTCCCTTTTATGCCTATACCTTGCACCTTTATTTTTACCTAGCACCTGGCACCCTGTCTTTTTTTTTGCCTTACGCCTTGAGCCTTCCGCCTTGTACCTTATACCTGTTTTTTACTTTGTGCCTTTGTCCCTTTAGTCCCTTGCCTTTCGCCTTACGCCTTACGCCTTGAACCCGGTACCTGATACCCGGTACCCGACACCTGGAACCTTATCTTTTTAACCCTGTACCTTAT
>WFSG01000027.1 GCA_015486075.1 Deltaproteobacteria bacterium | reverse complement strand
TGGCCGAGACCACGGCATCGCTCACGGGTACGATTACAAAGCCTGGAAATAGTCCAGACTTTGCACCGCCGTTTGGTGACATGGGGATAAATATACCTGCGGCCTTCATCGTGCTCCAGAGAAAGGGCGTTATATACAATGACCCATTGGATGGCATAAATGCCATGAGTAATCCTTCTGAAGGGGATAGCACTACTTACACCATAGGCAACCTGGTGCCAGGCACTTACAGGATGATGGTGCTGTCCAACGGTCTTTGCACGTACGTGAAAAACGACGTGGAGATCTCTGAGGGATCTAACACGTTAGACATAAGCCTATCTGAAGGTGCAAGCGTCTCCGGCACGGTGACCAAGCCTGACGGCACGCATCCAACAACAACGGACATAGAGGAGGTTGTTGCCATGAATGCATCCCAGGAGCTCGTGTTCGGTACATTCACAAAAGACCCTGCAACGGGCGAGATCCTGAGTTATGAGATAAAGGGTCTAAAGGCTGGTGTCGAGTATCACGTGGCACTCGTTGCACCCGGTGAAGACGGGCCTGGGGATATCTATGTACAGTCCACCACTGTGACCCCGAGCTCTGATAGTGATAGTCTGACCTTAAACGCTGTCATGGAAGAGAGTGTCCCAACGTTCATGATGAAGGCTGTAAAGGATGGTAGTGCAGTAAACGTATCAATATTCTCTACCACGCACCTCATGGACGCATCAGCAGATGACATGATAGCCGTTACTATAGGAGATGGCACGGTATCCAACAAGGTCCTGAACCCGGATAAGATGATGATCTCCTTTACCTACACACCAGCTGCTAGCGAGACAAGCTTTGCATTCACACTCACTGCCCACTACGGCACTGACTACACCCAGGTGCAGACGAACTATACCATCGACCTTACCGTGGACGGGGCAAACCAGGGTCTTGTGAACAGCTTTACCGGTGGTAAGGTATACCTTGGTGGTGGAGATGCAAGCGGTGTGTATTTCGAGCCAGGTAGTATCGAAGATGGTGATGGTGATGGCAAGACCATGGTTGATGTTAACAAGACCGAGGCAGGTGCATCATCCGAGGGCATACATGTACCAAGTGGGCTTTCCAGCGTTGTTATCACACCTGAAGCAACCGATGCCCTTCCGAGCTGGGCAACGGCTGTATCTGCTCAGTATGATTTCGATATAGGTGCAGACGAGATAGCAAGCGGCGGTAGCGTAAGGGTTACCCTGCAGTACGATCCCAACGCTGTATCAGACATCACCAAGCTGAATGTGCTACACTATACGGGCGGTGCATGGCAGATTGAAGATACCAACAGGGAAGTTGACGAGGTAAACCATACGATAAGCGTAGATGTGAGTTCTCTCTCTCCATTTGTTGCCGCTGAAGGGGTGTCTAGTAGCTCTGGTTCTTCCTCAGCACTTATCGCTTCAGGCGGAGGAGGCGGCGGAGGCTGCTTTATAGAGACCGCCTGCTCAGAAACCGGTGCTTTTTATGGCTTGATGATCTTCCTGTTACTGATACCTGGCCTCCTTGTTCTAAGGCGGAAGTAACAAATTTGTTCAAGAACAGGCAGCCCGACAGCATTAACGCCGGGTTGCCTGTAAGCCTGGTATACCCGTTTATTATATCCAATTCCAAGAGACAAACCACTTGAGCAAGGAACAGTGTACATGGTTTCCTTTATTATTGGAAGGCTGTCTCTTATTGCCTAGCCAAAGAATATCATTGGACTAGATTTAATGTATTATTTTTTTGTTGACATAGGTAATGTTTCTATGTATAGAAACAAAATGCTTGTGATTCAGGAGAAGGATATGACATATATGACAGTATACTGGTGGTGCACGGATAAAGACAAAGCAAGGGGAGGTCTGCCTTAGAGAATACTAGGTAAAAGCAAGGACTGAAGAGGCTGCAGGCCACCCTGGCTTGCAGCCTCTTTTTATTTAAAGGTAGAGACGCATGGTTGAAGATAGTTTCAGGATTATAGACGATAGTTCGGGAATGGGGTACGTGGTTGTACAGGACTTGCCCCTAGGTGATCTAAACCCAGTAGATGCCTACCTTGGGCTTGTTGGTGATGACAATGGTTTTCTCCTTGAGTCATTGCCTGGTAGGTACAGTTTCTTGGGGAGGTTCGATAATGATATTATTACCATAAAGGAAGGCCAGGATGATCCCTGGGCCAAGATGCCTCTCAAGGATCGTGCACTCACCATCTCCCCAGAGGGCCTTCCACCCTTTGTAGGTGGGTATGTCGGTTATATAGGATACGATATGGTGCGAGGCATAGAAGATCTGCCCAGACCGGGCATCCCATCTGGTTTCCCTGATGCTATGCTGGGAAGGGTTGATACGCTGGTTGCAATAGACCATGATAAAAATAGGCTTTCAATTGTCCACGCGATAACTGAGCCAGGGTTAAGCCGGGATCTGGCATTGAGAAAGGCATCGAGCGAGATAAACCGCATCAGGGCCTCAATTAGATCCAGGGCCGGTAATCGCTCCCCTGAGGCTGCACCTGCCCAAACAGAGCTTGAATCTGCGAGCCTCAGTGATGAGAAATTCATGGCTGCAATTGCTAAGGCAAGGGAATACATAAGGGATGGCGACATAATCCAGGTGGTACTTTCAAGGAGACTCAAACTAAGGACAACGGCCGACCCATTTGCAACCTACGCTAGGCTCAGGGAGATAAATCCCTCTCCATACCTGTTTTACATAAAGATGGATGATACCACCCTTTTAGGATCATCACCCGAGGTAATGGTAAAGCTCCTGGGAGATGAAATAACAGTTCTCCCCATTGCAGGTACGAGGCCCAGGGGTAGTACGCCAGAACAAGACAAGGCACTCTCGAAAGAACTAATGACTGATGAGAAGGAAAGGGCAGAGCACCTAATGCTTTTGGACCTTGCAAGAAACGACGTGGGAAGGGTCTCAAGGCCTGGATCGGTACATGTTCCCTTTGATCACACACTGAGGTACTACTCGCACGTGATGCACATAGTGTCCTCGGTAAAGGGACTAAAGCTTGAGGGAATATCTGGTTTGGACGTGGTAAAGGCGTGCTTCCCTGCTGGTACTGTAACAGGTGCACCCAAGGTTAGGGCCATGGAGATAATAGATGAATTAGAGGGCATGTGCAGGGGACCATATGCTGGGGCAGTAGGATACATCTCGTTTAATGGCAACATAGACACGGGTATAGCCATAAGGACCATATTTTTAAGGCAAGGTCATGCATACATCCAGGCAGGTGCCGGCATAGTCTGGGATTCCAGGCCAGAGAAAGAGCTCGTTGAGACAGAGAATAAACTGGAGGCACTTAAAAGTGCCCTGGGAGGATTTGCATGATCCTTGTCATAGATAACTTTGATTCCTTTACCTTCAATATAGTGCAGATGATACAGGCCATGGGAGAAGACGTGGTTGTGAGGAGAAACAATGTCATTAACACGTCGGACATCATGGCAATGATGCCGGCTGGAATAGTGATATCACCAGGTCCGAGAAGACCGGAGTACGCAGGTGTATCCATGGAGATAATAAGCAAGTATTGCGAAAGTGTACCCATGCTTGGCATATGCCTGGGACACCAGTGTATCGCAAGTGTATTCGGAGGCTCGGTGGTACACGCCAGGAATATAATGCATGGAAAGCTCTCCACTATAACACATTGCAGTACTGGCCTGTTTGAAGGCATTCCCCAGGGTTTCAAGGCTGTAAGATACCATTCACTTGCCGTTGATCCCAGGTCTCTACCCGATGTTTTACAGGTTACCGCTGTTTCAGAGGACGGGGAAGTCATGGCCATCTCACACAGGTACTATCCCTTGTTCGGTGTTCAGTTCCACCCGGAGTCAATAGCTACTGAACATGGAGAGGCCATCCTGGCGAAATTTATACAGGTAACAAGGAGGATGCCGTCATGAAGGAAATAATAGAGAAGCTTATCTTTGGTCGTGATTTGACCGAGAAAGAAATGCTTGATGCGTTTGATACCATCATGGGAGGTAGAGCAAACGATGTCGAGATAGGATCTTTCCTGGTGGCACTGAGGGCAAAGGGAGAGAAACCCGACGAGATAGCATCTGCCGCGAAGGCCATGAGATCCATGGCCGCCAAGATAGAGCTGGACTTTGACGTGGTGGACACTTGCGGGACTGGAGGAGACAAGGCCCACACGTTCAACATCTCCACTGCAGCGGCCTTTGTCCTTGCCGGTGCAGGTCTAAAGGTGGCAAAGCATGGAAACCGGTCCATAAGCTCGTCTTCAGGCAGTGCCGATTGCCTTGAGGCCCTGGGAGTTCCCATAGATCTGGAGCCCGAAGAAGCTGCACAGGCAATAAAGGACAAGGGCTTTGCCTTTCTCATGGCCCCTAGGTACCATCCTGGTATGAAACATGCCATGCCGGCCAGGAGAAAACTGGGCATAAGGACATTGTTCAACATACTGGGGCCTCTATGCAACCCCGCGGGTGCAAGTTACCAGGTGCTAGGCGTGTACTCAAGAGAGCTGGTAGAGCCGATTGCAGAGGCGCTTTCCATAATGGGTATAAAGGGTGCCATGGTTGTGCACGGCGGGCTTGACGAGGTATCGATAGAAGCTCCAACCTATTTTGCACGTGTCTCAGATTCTGGCATAAGTACTGGCTACATAGATCCACACGGGATAGGTATAGAGGGCGGTACAGTGGATGACCTGAGGGTAAATTCAGCCCAAGAGTCTGCTGCCATAATAGAGAGGGTCTTCGATGGCTCCCTCAAAGGCCCATGCCTTGACAGTATTATCATAAACGCTGCAGCAGGTTTCATGGCTGTCGATAGTAACATGAGCATAATAGACGGCATGCAGGTAGCCTCCAAGGTAATAGAGAAAGGACAGGCCATGAACGCCTTGGAGCTCGCGAGGTCTGCCTAATGGACTTTCTAGCTTACATGTACGGGCTTTCAAAGAAAAGGGCAAGTAGCATAGCCATGCATAATTCAGGCACAAGGACCAGGCTTGTACGCTCATTTGCCGATGCCTTGAGAGACAGAGGAATAAGCGTGATAGCCGAGGTAAAGTACGCGACACCCGGAGATGGGGACTTGGGCCTGATGGCCTCACCAACTGAGCTTGCAAGGGACTATGAGAGACTGGGGGCATCGGCCATCTCTTGCCTCACTGAAGAATCGTATTTCAAGGGTAGGTTATCTTATATAGCTGATATAGGTTCGGTAACAGACCTGCCCATTTTGATGAAGGACTTTATCGTGGATACCTCCCAGATATCAGTGGGTTTCAACATGGGGGCAGATGCATACCTTCTGATAACCGAAATGCTTTCCATGGAAGAACTGGAGATACTTTATGGTTTTGGCAAGGAGCTGTGTCTTGACGTCCTAGTGGAGGTCCATTCGCATAAAGGCTTGGAAAAGGCATTAAGACTGGGGACAGATGTGATTGGCGTAAATGCAAGGGATCTTGCCACTTTCCAGGTTATACCCACCAAGCATGAGGAGATGATAAAAGATTTACCCGGGAGTGTAGTAAAGGTGGCGGAGAGCGGGATCAGTTCCTCGGATAGGTTATTGGAACTGGGTGCCATGGGTTATGATGCAGCCCTCGTTGGAAGGGCCATGACAGACAGGCGCAAGAGAAAGGAGATACTTTCATGTGGGTCAAGATATGCGGGATAACAAGGCCTGAGGATGCCATGGCTGCGCTTGGCCTAGGGGCAGATGCAATAGGGTTTGTATTTACCCAGAGTCCTAGGAAGGTAGAACCTTTGTCCGCGGGAAAGTGGATACGCGATATAAGGGGCATTGAAAAGGTTGGGGTCTTTACCACGGAGGATCCATCTTATATTGCAGACATAGGCATCTACCTCGGCCTTGATACAATACAGATACACTCTACCTTTGGTCCTGCGCATGGTGTGCTACTGGATAATTTTGGGATCATATATGCCGTGCGTGATTACTACCACGTGGACGTTCCAGATGAAAGGTGCCGCCTACTCGTGGATCCAAGCATGGGTACGGGCAAAAGGCTTGCCTGGAGGCGCATGGGGATTCCATTCATACTCTCTGGCGGGCTTACGCCTGATAACGTGGCCTTGGCGATAGAAACGGCCAGGCCAGAGGGCGTGGATGTTAGCTCAGGCGTGGAGGCCAGCCCGGGAATAAAAGACATACATCTAATGGAGAGATTTATACAGGAGGCAAAGAAATGAGGGCATACTTTGGAGAGTTCGGCGGGCAATACGTTGCAGAGACCCTTCTGCCTGCACTTGAAGAACTTGAGGATGCATTTAACAGGGCCTGTCAGGACAAGAGATTTAATAATGAGCTTGTCTCTTTAATGGGGGACTACGTTGGAAGGCCAACACCCATGACCCATGCAAAAAGGCTATCCGAGCACTTTGGTCTTAATGTGTGGCTCAAGAGGGAAGACTTGTGCCACACTGGTGCACACAAGATAAACAATGCTATTGGCCAGATACTTTTAGCAAGGTTCATGGGAAAAAAGCGCATCATAGCAGAGACTGGTGCAGGCCAGCACGGTGTTGCCACGGCAACGGCATGTGCGCTCTTTGGTCTCGAATGCCACGTTTACATGGGGGAAGAAGATATTAGGAGACAGCATACCAATGTGGAGAGAATGAGGCTTTTAGGTGCCGAGGTTATCCCGGTGAAGGCAGGTAGTGCTACCCTCAAGGACGCGGTGAGCGAGGCCATAAGGGACTGGATATCAAATGTTGATACCACTTATTACCTTTTGGGCTCTGCTGTTGGTCCGCATCCCTACCCAACGATGGTAAGGTATTTTCAATCAGTGATAGGCAATGAGGCCAAGAAACAGATACTGGAAAAAAAAGGTAGCCTGCCTGATGCAGTTATTGCGTGCGTGGGCGGAGGTAGCAATGCCATAGGTATATTTAGCGCATTTGTCGATGATCCAGTGGAACTGATAGGGGTCGAGGCCTATGGCAAGGGAGATGGTATGCATGCTGCGAGTATCTCCTTTGGGACGCCTGGCGTGCTTCACGGTGCATATTCTTTTCTCCTCCAGGACGAAGATGGCCAGGTACTTCCTACACACAGCATAGCACCTGGACTTGATTACCCCGGGGTGGGACCGGAACACAGCTGGCTGTCTGCAACGGGAAGGGCCTCATACGTGCTTGTGGACGATAAAGAAGCACTTGATGCATATGCCCTTCTTAACAGGCTTGAAGGTATAAATCCTGCCCTGGAATCGGCACATGCTATTGCATACCTTGCCACGTATGCCTTGAGAAACAAGGGAAAGACCGTTATAATAAACCTCTCTGGCAGGGGAGACAAGGACCTGGATATTGTGCTGGAGGCAGGGATATGATAGCCAGATCGATAAGGAAGAGCAGTTACCCGGTTATACCGTATATTACGGCAGGCCTGCCTGACCTGGATACAACTGGAAAGATACTGGGTGCACTGGCAGCAGCAGGAGCTCCGGCCATGGAAGTAGGCATCCCCTTTTCAGACCCCACTGCTGATGGCCCGGTGCTACAGCAGGCGTCAAACTTGGCGCTTAATGCAGGCTTTACCATGGATAGCTTTTTCCATAACCTTATAAAGTGGTGCAGCTCAATACCCATGCCCATTATCGTGATGACCTATATAAACCCTTTGATAAGAATGGGCATGGAGAGGGCCCTTTCCAGGATAAAAGATTCAGGTGTGTCCGGTATCATTATCCCCGACCTTCCGAGGGATGCTTCAGGCGTGTATCGCATGTGTTCTTCAATGGGGCTCGACCTCATCAGGCTCATAGCGCCAACCACGGGAAGGCAAAGGGCAAAGGAGATATTAAGCCAGTGTAGCGGTTTTGTCTATGCCGTCTCTGTAATGGGCGTTACAGGGCCAAGAGATGAACTGCCTGACGGGCTTGTGAAACAGGTCGATTCCATAAAGGAGCTTACCAGTATCCCGGTATGTGTGGGTTTTGGCGTATCAAAAAAGGCCCAGGTGAACGGCCTTCTTGATGTGGCAGACGGAGTTATAGTGGGAAGCTACCTTGTAAGTAATATCATGTCTTCACCTGATCCTGTGAAGGCGGTTACAGATGCATACATGGGCCTGGTTGGATGAGTTGTGGCTGGGAGCTGACAGCTGAAGGCTGGCAGCTGTTCAACCCTTTGTCCCTATTTTTATAATCTTTGTCCCTTTTCTATGCTTTAGCCTAATGCTTTTGCCTTCCGCCTTAAACCTTATATCCTAACCTTGTACCTTCTATTATTTTCTACCTGACACCCGGCACCCGAGACCCGGTACCTGACACCCGGCACCTCGTCTCTCTTTACCTATTCAGCCTTTAGCCTTTCGCCCTCCACCTTAAACCATGTACCTTATACCTTGCACCTTTCACCTTATACCTTACACCTTACACCTTGCACCCTATACCTTGCACCTTGCACCCTAAACCTTGCACCTTATACCTTGCACCCTATACCTTAAACCTTACACCCTATTCCAGATTGCTGATTGTCTCCTTGTAGTAAGATACTATGTGTTCTAGTATTATCTCCATGGCTAACAGGACC
>WFSG01000026.1 GCA_015486075.1 Deltaproteobacteria bacterium | reverse complement strand
CCGCAGAGATGATCGAGGATGCAGTTAACAAGTCCAACGAAGGGGTGAAGGTTACAGAAGAAATTGTCAAGGAATTCAAAGATATAGTGGAGAATATAAACAAGGTCAACAACCTCATCACCGAGATAGCGGCCGCATCAAACGAACAGGCCCAGGGCATAGAGCAGATCAATGTTGCTGTAAACCAGCTGGATACCGTTACCCAGCAGAACGCTGCCAATGCAGAGGAATCTGCAAGTGTTGCAGAAGAGCTCAATAGCCATTCTCAAGAACTGGTTAACATGACCAATACATTCATCCTGGACAGTAATAAAGATACCAGACAAAATGTCCTAACACTGAAGAGGACCGCCGCAACGAAACGAACGAATACCAAAGGCAGCAACAAATCAAAGGATAAACTGCATGCTACCGTAGAAAAGAAGGTCAAGAGAAATACCACGAGTCCAAACCCTAAAACATCATCGGAACCCGAGGATATAATCCCCCTGGATGACGACGAGATGGAAGACTTCAAGGGCTTTTAGATACAAGGAGACTACCTAGGGCAGGGTATGTTCCAAATATACCCTGCCATCTCTCTAGAATCATGTTGTATTCTTAAAGGATAGAACAATGGCATTCACTTTCTTCTTCAGGGATATGGACACGTTGAGACTTATCCAAGAATATATAATACCACGGTTCACGGGAAATAAATACATAAGGATATGGGATGCAGGGTGTGCCACAGGACAGGAAGCCTATTCTCTCGCCATTGTTATCAAGGAAAAGATGGGCAACTTCCAGTTCAGAAATGTAAGGATAGACGCAACAGACATCGACGAGAGTAATCATTTCATCAACTTCGCAAGAAATGGCATCTTCCCTGCTGAGATGACAAGGAGAATTCCAGCGGATATATTCAATAGATATTTTGAACCCATAGACCATTCCAAAAAATTCAAAGTCAAGGCAGATATAATGCGAGTAATAAGTTTTCACAAGCACGATCTGCTGTCCCTAGAGCCAATACGCCGCGACTATTGTATTATAGTGTGCAAGAACGTGCTACTGCACCTCAGATACGAGGACAGGATTGATGTATTAAAGATGTTTCATGAAAGCCTAAGGGATGGTGGTTTTCTGGTAACCGAGCAAACGCAGAAGCTACCAGAAGAGATCAACCATCTTTTTAAAAAGATACACCCACAAGGACAGGTGTATAGAAAGGAGGCTCACTAAGACATGGAGGCGATAAACCTGAAAATTAAGAGAAATATTTTCAGACTTTATGGATAACAGGTTTAATATCACTAGTGTCCAGGGCAGGGATGATGATTCCGTATGGCCTGTAAAATATTTAAAAATACAAAGAAGACACCTGTAATGAAAGGCAAAGATAACTAAGGTGGATAGTATTACACCACGGGCAGATTACAAAATTGACATTTAAGTTATCACGCACTAAATTTATAAAGGTAAGTGGCAATATGTCAATCAGTAACAGAGATGAAGGGCAAGTATTTAAGGTCGTGCTCGCCGAAAGGAAACACATAGTAAGAGAGGCCTTGAAAAGATACCTGGCCCCTTGTAAACTTATTGAACTTGTAGGAGATACAGGAGACGGGTTTGAACTTAATAACCTTATAGAGAAATATCACCCTAATCTCGTCATTACAGGGCCTGATGCACCTGGCAAAGACCCACTTGAAATCTTAAAGGATGTAAAGAAAAAGGATAAAGGAATTAAGTTCCTTATCCTTAGCTCTACAAAGAGGGAAGATATTATTATCAAGGCCTTTGAGTACGGAGCAGATGGTTTTGTGCTCAAGGAAGATAAACCTGATGAACTAGATAGTGCCATAAGGAATATTTTAGAGGGCAAGCATTACATAAGTCCATCTATTGCAGGCCTTGTCTTAAAAGCACGCACAGATGCCTATAGAGAAGAAAGGCCTGCTACAAAATGGGATACCCTTACGAGAAGAGAGAGGGAGATATTTAAACTCCTTGCAGAAGGCAGAAAAGCAAAGGAGATCGCATCTACTCTATATATCAGCCCCAAAACCGTTGAGAAACACAGATCAAACCTGATGAAGAAACTTGGTCTGCATTCTGTCTCACAGCTTGTCAACTATGCCATTGAAATAGGAATAATGCACTCTAACCACAAATAACCTTGGTGTTATAAGTCCCTTAAACCAAGTTAAACTGGGAAAAAGACACCCTAACTGATTATAATTACATATATATTAGACCTCGGATTTCTCCTTACCTCGAGGATAATGTATCACTAACATACATGCTATTGTGGTAAATACACTATATAGTAGAGTAAAATACACTTATTCATGTATTTATTCTCTCCACCTGCATGACGAAAAAACATGAAACGAAAGTCTAAAAAACAAAAAGAGTCGGGAAAACAGGGAGTATCACACATGCAAACAGAGGCACTTGTAAACGAAATTGATTCATTATCTAAAGCCCTTGTCATGACAGATGTATCTGATCTTCCAGGCCTTGGCGAGGTATTAAAAAGGTTGGAAGCGTTCTCGAACATGAGATGTGATGATAGTCCTGGTATTGTGTTTGACGTGAGTGAAAGGTCAGCCAAACTTCTAGAAAGAATAATACTGGAAGAAGTAGAGGACAAGGAAGCAAGCTTTGAAACGTTATCTAAGGCAGTTTCATGCATACAGTCTATTGTGAGAGATGGTCGTGATCCATCAGAGGTAGAGTTCCCCCCTGAGCTTGGGCTCGATAGTATTGCACAGGCCAGGAATAAAAGTCCAGACGGAACAACGAACCTGCCACCCGGAGTAGACGAGACTATCATAGACGAATTTCTGTCTGCCCAGGAGGTAAGCCTAGAAGAGATAGAGGGTATTATACTTGGCATGAAAGATATGAAGACCCCAGATACACTAGCCGAGATACGCAGGAGACTGCATACATTGAAGGGCGAGGCAGGGGTCCTTGGGTTGAATGATATAGTAAATGTATGCCATGTGACTGAAAGTCAGCTAGAAAATAAGGACAGCCTCCCCCCTGCTGATATACTCCTTGCTGTAAAAGACTGGATATACCAGAGAATACATGATTATGCCTCAGGCACATGCAAGGCAAGTCCAGCAGGGGATATAATCTCCTTATTGTCCAGGCCAAGCACTTCTTCCGAGAGCACCGAGAACGAAACTTTACCTGGTGATGAGATGGTAGAGAAAGAAGAAACCATTGAGTTCACGATACCTGAAGGTGATCCATCCATTGTGGGTGATTTTATAACAGAGGCAAAGGAACACCTTGATAAAGTGGACATCGCTTTACTCGATCTTGAAACAGATTCGGGAAATCAGGATGCATTGAATGATATATTCAGGGCATTCCACACCATGAAGGGGACTGCTGGTTTCCTCAAACTAGAGGATATAAAAGAACTTGCCCACTCCACGGAAACTCTGCTGGATCTTGCCCGTAAGGGTGTAATCGCAATAAAAGGTCGCATAAGTGACATGATGTTCGAGATTGTCGATACCATGAAACACTACCTAGATGAGATAGCTGTCTCTTTATCGTCAGGTAAACCTTACGTAAGGGACAAAGGCCTTGCTACCCTACTCTCGAAGATAGACCTTATTGAAAAAGGGGAGGTCTCAGCAGAGGATCCCGTGGAACCTTCAGACAAGGAGATTGGTAAAATACTCGTTGAGTCTGGTTCTATAAATTCTGAAGATCTGAGAGAAGCATTGAAAGAACAGAAAAATAATCAAAAAGACAAGAAAGTTGGAGAGATATTGATCGAAAAGGGCTATGCAGCGCCAGTAGAGATAGCAGCAGGACTTAGAAAACAAAAGTCCGCAAGGGACAATCAAAAAATCCACTTAAAAGATACAGTACGGATAGATACAAGCCGCATAGATGCTCTTGTTGATACCATAGGAGAGGTGGTCATTGCCGAGAGTATGATAACACAGGATCCTGATGTATACGCGAATGCATCTCTACGTGTACAAAAAAACCTCAGGCAGCTGACAAAGGTAACAAGAGAACTCCAGGAAATCGGCATGACCATGCGCATGGTATCATTAAAGGGAATATTCCAAAAGATGGCCCGTCTGGTGAGGGATCTCTCCAGAAAAAGCAACAAGAAGATAAATTTCGTGATTCAAGGAGAAGATACAGAGATCGACCGTTCAGTAGTGGATAAAATAGGTGATCCCCTTATTCACCTCATACGTAATGCGGTTGATCACGGCATAGAGACTAACGAGATTGAAAGAATCAATACAGGCAAGCCAGCATACGCAACCATAGAACTCAAGGCATTACACAAGGGTGGTAGCATATACATAGAGGTCAAAGATGACGGCCGTGGTATTGACAGGGATGCTGTACTTGCTAAGGCAAGGGACAAAGGATTGATAACAACAGAAGACAGTCTATCTGATCAAGACATAACAGGCTTGATCTTCCAACCCGGCTTCTCAACCACAAAGAAGGTAACAGATATCTCAGGCCGGGGTGTAGGTCTTGACGTTGTAAAGAAAAGCATAGAGACTCTGAGGGGACGAATAGAAGTTCAAACTGAGAAAGGAAAGGGATCGACCTTTACCCTTGTACTTCCGCTTACGCTAGCCATTATTGATGGCATGGTAATCAAGGTGGGATCCGAGAGGTACATAATACCAACCCTATCCATTATAGAATCTATCTCTCCAGTGTCTGGCATGCTATCCATGGTTACGGGAAAGGGAGAACTACTCTCTGTAAGGGGAGAGTTAATTCCCTTTTTCAGGCTTTCAAGGCTTTTTAACATACAAGGGGCAAAAGAAGATCCAGGAGAGGCTATTGCTGTGATAGTGGAAAGTGGCATAAAAAAGGTTGCCCTTATGGTCGATTCCCTTATTGGCCAGCAACAGATTGTGATCAAGGGGCTTAGCATGACACTTGGCAAGACAGAGTATCTATCCGGTGCTGCAATCATGGCAGACGGAAGGGTAGGACTTATACTTGATATACCAGGACTTATACAGATCGCAACAAAGATGAACGCATATATATCTCAATACTCAGAAAAGGAGGATAAAGATGGAGCAATTAGCGCAACATGCTGTTGAGGACCCCTCGACAATTAGTCAGGAGATAACGGACAAGGCGGGTAAATACCTGATATTCAGGATAGCGGAAGAGAATTACGGCATAGATATACTTAAAGTTCAGGAGATAATCCAGATACAGGATATTACAACTGTGCCAAGGATGCCAGACTTCGTCAGGGGGGTACTAAACCTGAGGGGAAAGGTTATACCAGTGATGAACCTGAGGAAAAGATTCGGTATGGAAGACATACCAGATACCGACAGGACATCCATCATTGTAGCTAAACTCGCTTCATCCTATGGTTCAATCACCATGGGTATTATAGTAGACAGTGTCTCAGAAGTCATCGATATTCCGGTGAATGTCATTGAAGATGTACCTGACTTTGGCGTTGGTGTTGATACTACCTTTATACTGGGCATGGGCAAGATTGATAAGAAGGTGATAATATTACTTGACATAGACAAAATCCTGACCACAAAGGAGCTTAATACTATATCAGAAACACCAGATGAAGATTAGCTGCAGACCAAGACCCTTTAATAGGGACATGCCATTTTCCAGTACTAGTAACTGCACGCCTAACCTGAATATTGAGACCGAGCAGTAAGCTTCATGTATTCATTAAACCGGGAGCACGATTTGATAAGAATGACAACACCATTGAACTACGACCGCACTATCAGCGTGGGCATATCAGACATGAGGGTATCAAACCGCGTTGGAGATGTACTCATAACGTATGCACTAGGTTCATGCGTTGGCGTTGCCATGTACGACGCAATAGCCCGGGTAGGGGGAATGGTCCACTGCATGCTACCGCTTTCAAAGGCGGATCCCGTCAAGGCAATGGAGAGTCCGTGCATGTTCGTGGATACGGGTATACCCATGTTATTTAATGCCCTACGTAACTTGGGCGCGAGCAAGGAGAACCTCGTAGTAAAGGTAGCAGGGTGCGCAGAAATCTTGAGTGACAATGGTCTGTTCAAGATAGGGGAAAGAAATTATACCATTGTACGCAAGATCTTATGGAAGAACAACATCCTTATTAATGGAGAGCATGTTGGAGGTAACAGCTCAAGAACAATGCTTGTTGATATTGCAACAGGCCGAGTGATTGTGAGGACTAGCGGGGAGGAGGTGGTGATATGACCTATAGAGACTTGATACGAAAAAGCATAAAGGGCCTACCTGCTATATCCCCCGTTGTTTCAGACATAGCAAAGCTCATGAACAGGCCAGACGTCAGCATTGAAAAGATCGTTAAGATCATAGAGTATGATCCAGGTATGACTGCCAATATACTCAGAATGGCGAATTCACCTTACTTTGGCGGAGCACAGAACATAAATTCCATAAGGCAGGCAATCGTGAGGCTGGGCACGAAAAGACTTTTTGACCTAGCGGTATTGTCAGCAGTCTACGGTATTATTGACAGGCCCATAAACGGGTACAACCTACCCCCAGGTGAGTTATGGCATCACAGTGTTGCAGTTGCAATAATCTCCAGAAAGCTAGCAGATCACATAGGACTGGTAGACCCGGACACTGTTTTCACCGCAGGCCTGCTACACGACATAGGCAAGGTGGTGATAGCAAGGTTTGTGGAAGAGGAATTCCTCAAAATAGACGCGTTAAGTGATAAAACAGGGTTATCATTCGAAGAAGCCGAGAAAGAGGTGCTGGGTGTGGATCATGCCGAGGTTGGTTCAGAACTACTTAACGCCTGGGATTTTCCACCTCGTATTGTTATGGCAGTCAGGTTTCATCATGCACCGCAGGATCTTGACAGAAGCATCCCGGAAGTAGACATCGTACATATAGCAGATATGCTCAGCCTAATAATGGGCATAGGTCCTGGTAGAGATGGACTCAGGTACAAGTTGTCAACTAGTATTGACAAAAAATATTTTTTGTCCCGCTTGGCCCTAGAGAATATTGCAAGTAACGCCCTTGATGATATGCAAAACCTTGGTGAATTCTTCCCCGCTAATGGAGGTATATAGCCATGGCTTACAATATACTAGTGGTAGACGATTCCAGAATAATAAGACGGGTTTTGATAAAAACCCTTTCCATTGCGAATATCCCAATTAACACTGTTCTCGAGGCAGAAAACGGTAAAAATGCCCTTGAGCTACTGGACAGATCCTGGGTGGATATAATATTTGCCGATATAAACATGCCAGTTATGAACGGCATAGAGATGATAAAACATATGCAGGCACGCGACCTCTTAAAGTCCATACCAGTTGTGATCATATCCACTGAAGGTAGCAAAACCAGGATAAATGAACTTAAATCAATGGGAGTGAAGGCGTATATAAGAAAACCTTTTATGCCTGAGACAATAAAGAAAGTAGTGGGAGAATTGATGGGATGATGTCCATTGATACTAAAAGGGCTAAGAAAGAACTTGTGGTGACAATAATTGAAGTGCTCGAGCAAATGGTCTTCATGTTTGCCGATCCCGTAGACAAACCTGAATATCCTTGTAATGGCAAAGGTATCTGCTTACATTCAAGTATAGAGTTCTCAGGGGTCAGAAACGGCAGTATAGGCCTCATTATACCAACTATTCTGGCCTCAGATATGGCACTAAACATACTAGGCATGGAAGGGGATATCATAGCTGAAGAGATGATCATTGATGCTACCCAAGAGCTCGCGAATGTTGTGTGCGGCAGGTTCCTTACTCTCTTTTTTGGAGACAAGGTTGTCTTCAGATTAAACTCTCCATCAACTACTATCCTTAAAAAGGATGCAATGGATACACTTGAATCCAGGTCCATTATTATAGGTCTCACAATAGAAGAAAGTTCCATGCTTGGTTACGTAATGTTTAAGGACTGAGACATGCCAAAAATAAAGGTGCTTATAGTCGATGATTCTGCCATTGTCAGGCAGGTATTATCAAGGGAACTTTCCAGGGACAGTGAGCTTGAGATAGTTGGTACTGCACCTGATCCGTATGTAGCAAGGGACTTGATAGTGAGACTCAATCCTGATGTGATAACGCTTGACATAGAGATGCCCCGTATGGACGGAATAACATTCCTAAAGAAACTCATGTACTACCATCCAACACCAACGGTAATAGTATCATCCCTTACTCCAAAGGGAGGAGTATTGGCGCTAGAGGCACTAGAAGCTGGTGCAGTCGAGGTAATGTGCAAACCTGGGCCATCTTATTCGGTAGGAGATTTAAGTGTCGAGCTAGTGGACAAGATAAAGGCGGCATCCCGCACGGATGCTAAAAAGTTACGCAAGGGCAATCTTGTAAACATGGTATCAGACAAATCACGACTTGCAATGACACGCACAACAAACAAGATTGTAGCTATTGGTGCGTCAACAGGTGGCACAGAGGCTATTAAGGCAGTTCTGAAAACTTTGCCGCCAGAAAGTCCAGGCATAGTGATTGTACAGCACATGCCAGCAGGTTTTACCAAGTCGTTCGCAGATAGACTAAACGACCTATGCGAAATAGATGTGAAAGAGGCAAGTAATAGGGAGACTGTCTCTCCAGGAAAAGCGCTAATTGCCCCGGGAAACAAGCACATGCTTTTAAAACGTTCGGGAGCAATGTACTATGTGGAGATAAAGGACGGACCAAGGGTATGCCGACAAAGGCCTTCTGTTGAGGTGTTGTTCTACTCTGTTGCCAAATATGCAGGGCCTAATTCAGTTGGGGTTATTATGACCGGTATGGGCTCTGATGGAGCACAAGGTCTACTTGAGATGAAGAAT
>WFSG01000025.1 GCA_015486075.1 Deltaproteobacteria bacterium | reverse complement strand
GTTATACCCCTGAATACCCCTGGATTTTAATGAAAATTGCCGGACCGTAAAGGACACAAAGAAACTCTGAACTTAAGATTATACCGAATGTTTTTGTGTTATATGGGACTTTATTGAACGGTTAAGTGGTGGAGCCGAAGGGAATCGAACCCTCGACCTCATGAATGCCATTCATGCGCTCTCCCAACTGAGCTACGGCCCCACTTAGGGTTGAGCTAACATATAAGCTAAAAGCAGTCAAGAATCATGATCAATGGATAAGAACAGTACAAGGTTTAAGGTCCAGGATGCAGTGTATCATCGTTATCAAGGCACAATGTATAGATAAAAGGACAAGGCATCTGACACCTAAAATAGATACCTTGCATCCTATTCTTTCTGACTAACAATTACTATAATTCTTTATCTTGCATCTGCGTTTATGATTTTCTACCTTGACTTTACCCGGGTTTACATTACTATCTTCTTCATCATCCCTGATGTCACTTCCATTGATCAAATTATTTATAATTCCCTAAAGGAGGGTTGTTATGCGGAAAAGGTTTATTGTGTATCTTGGTATTCTGTCTCTTGTAATGATTCTTTGCGGAAGTATTGCAATTGCTTCTCAGGAGATAGAGGGATTTATTAACATCAACACGGCAACTGCTGAAGAGCTCCAGATGTTACCTGGCATAGGTGCATCCACTGCCCAGGGCATAGTAGCTTTTCGCAATGCAAATGGTCCATTCAAGTCTATCGAGGATCTGGTGAAGGTAAGGGGTATTGGAGAAAAGAAGTTTAATTCCATAAAGGCCTACCTTAGAATTGAGGGTGAGACCACGCTGCACATCAAGTAATGCACATCACATCTATGCATGGCCATCTCGCCAGGCATAGGCACTTGTGATCAGGGCTTGAAAGAAGAGACCTTCTTTAATTCATTAAAAAGCCGTCTCTCTTCCGTTGAAAGCTGCTTGGGTATAACTATCTTTATCTCCACGTAAAGGTCACCTCTACCACCAAGGCCCTTTCCCCTAAGGCGTAGCCTTTGACCGGAAGAAATACCCTGTGGGATCTTCATCTTAACAGGACCATCAAGGGTCTCCACCATACACGTTGTACCTAGAGCAGCATCCCACGGGGCTAGTTCTATAACGGTTATCAGATCGTTACCTTCCATTCTGTACCTGGAGTGCGGGAGGATCTTTATCCTGAGGTAAAGGTCCCCGTTACCACCCGGCCCAGGATCCCCTTGGCCAGCAAGACGTATTTTCATGCCATCATAAGCACCCTGTGGGATCTTTACGTTGAGTCGCCTGCTAAGATGGCTATTTCCCACAAGTATCTGTTTTGTCGCTCCCCTGTGTGCTTCTTCAATACTAACACCTATCTCGGCCTCAACATCCCTACCCTTTGGTGATGATCTTCTACTGGTATACTGACCTCCCTGGTGCATGTCCCCAAAAAGCGCGTCAAAAAAATCCGAGAATGTACCATGGTGGCTAGCACCGCCAGTCCCAAATTCAAAACTGAACGTCCTCCCTCTTCCGCCTTTTCTTCCAAAACCGAATGGAAAACCGAAGATATCTTCAAAATCAGGGGGAGGCGTAAAACTCTGGCCCTGCTGCCAGTGAGATCCTAATGAGTCGTAGCGTTTCCTTTTCTCAGGATCGCCGAGGACTTCATATGCCTCACCCACCTCCTTAAAGTGTTTTTCTGCTTCAGGATCCCCTTTGTTGGTATCAGGGTGATATTTTCTTGCAAGTCTTCTATAGGCTTTTTTTATATCGTCTTGGCTAGCGTTCCTATCCACGCCAAGTATTTTGTAGTAATCCTTGTATTCCACCTCTGACGCCTCTTACATTACCTTTTAACTAATACTTAGGGCAACACCTCTCTGAAATCAATACCAGACGCCGAATGCATAAAAATAGGCAGATTAGAAAAATCAACATTATATACCACGTGAAAGAAAACAAACAGGTTCTTCCTATTCAACTACAGATAAAGAGATAAGGCCTTGACTTAGCCATGGGATTACTTATAAAGAAATCGTGCTATTTATTATGGCACGGGGAATACCTGGAAAAGAACTTTCCAAGGTTTGGTTATCTCCCTTTACTAGCAGTATTAGCCAATAAAACAAAATATATTTCCAAACTTGCGTATGCAAAAGACGGCTTAATCAGAACAAAGCTTAGGGGTTAAGATGAAGATTAACAAGAAGAGAAAAACTGGCAATAAGATATGGTCAATGCTCCTGTCACTCAGGCTAAACATAACCCTATTGATAATTATTGCCTTAGCATCTATACTAGGAACAGTTATACCCCAGGGCGACGCAGCAAGTAAATTTATACCTCATTTGAGACCTTGGGAGCAAAATCTCTTTCACGTGCTTGGCCTATCCAACGTGTATCACTCTACCTGGTTTATTGCACTAGGGGTAATACTATGCATCAATCTCATCGTATGTTCTATAAAAGACCTCAGAAGTTCATGGAGCATCGCGAAGAAAAAGATATTACCAGCAGTCCCGAGAAACGAAAAAGCATATACCATAGTCGTCCCTGGTAGCAATTCTGCTGACCTAGGCACCAAGCTTGAGAACATCCTCAAGGAAAAGTATCAGAGGGTAGAAAAAAAAGATTCTGGAGGATCCATCTTCCTCTTTGGAGAGAAAGGGAGCTATGCAAAGTTCTCCATTTATCTTGTGCACCTTGCCGTCTTGATTATAATACTAGGTGCTGGCTTCGGAACCATGTTTGGCTTTGAAGGCTATGCCGAGGTTGCAAAGGGCCAGTACTTCAGCAAAGTCTACACTAAAGATAACCAATTGAAAGACCTTGGGTTCTCGGTATACTGCGACGACTTCCAAATAAAGTATTACAAGAATGGTATGCCAAAAGAATACAGGTCAGACCTTTCTTTCCTAGTAGGTAACAAGGTGGTAAAAAAGGCTTCTGTCATAGTTAATCACCCGGCAAAGTTCATGGGTATCCGCTTTTACCAGTCTAATTATCGTGATTATCCAGAGGCCTTGATGCGCGTAAATTACCCAGGCGGCACAAGGGCAATCAGGGTTAGAGAAGGCTCGGTCTTTAAGCTCCAAGACCAGGAGACATTTTTCCATGTCCTTCGTGTACATAAAAATCTCATGGGAATGGGCCCTGCAGTTGAAATAGGTGTACATTCCAGTAACGGTTGGGTACAGTTCTTTGTCCTGGAAAATATAGAGAAGTTGAAAACACGTATCCCCAACCTATTTCAGAGGTTCCCCAGTCTAGATCCCAGCTCGTTCAAGCCGTACACATTCTACCTCGATGGCATTCAAGACAGGTATTACACAGGCATCATGGCAAACAAGGACCCTGGCATTCCGCTTGTTGGGCTGGGAGGCATTACTATAATAACCGGTCTACTGCTAACCTTTGCGTATCCCCAGAAAAAAATCTGGGTCAGCATAACCGTAAACAACGCTAAAGGCATGGATGTTGCCGTGGTGGCAAGGGGAAAAACAGGTGACACAAACCCGGACAGGGCTATAAAAGAACTGCTAGAGCACTACAAGGAGGGCAATATTGAATACAGTCATACTTAGCTGGGTAACATTTATATATTTGGCTGCGTTTTTCATCTCCATCATAAGGATGGTTACTGGAAAGGAATACCTTGAGAAAATTACCTATGCCGTTACTGTTACAGGATTTGTAGGTCATACTGCAGGTCTTATAATAAGGTGGTTTGAATCCTACAAGCTCGGCATTGGTCATGCCCCACTGTCCAATCTCTATGAATCTCTCGTATTCTTCGCCTGGACGATAGTAGTGTTCTCTCTAATCATAGAACGTAGAAAAGAGGCAAAGGGACTGAATACGTTTGTATTGCCAGTGGCATTTTTGTTCATGGCATATGCATCATTCTCTCCCGACATAGACACAAAGATTCAGCCCCTTATCCCCGCACTTAAAAGCAACTGGCTCGTGGGACATGTCATAACATGCTTTCTAGGTTATGCGGCCTTTGTTGTAGCATCAGTCTTTAGCTTCATATACCTATTAAAAGACAGGAAGAATCCAGGCAGGTTATCTAACAGCCTCCCTGCCAAGAAAATACTTGAAAGGTATATTTATCAAAGCGCCGTGGTTGGGTACATACTGTTCAGCCTAGGTATTATAACCGGATCTGTATGGGCATATTACGCGTGGGGTACATATTGGGGCTGGGACCCCAAGGAAACCTGGGCACTCATAACATGGCTCATATTTACCGCTGCCCTGCACTCGCGCTTCGTAGGAAGGAACAGGGGGAGGCACCTTGCCATACTTACTCTCATTGGTCTCGCAAGCGTGTTCTTTACATATCTAGGTGTAAACTATCTGCCTGGTCTCCACAGCTACCTTGGATCATAGGACAGGCAAGTAACAAAAATCCCAGTATCACATGAAAACATACAGAATACATTACTATAATGCGTTCTCCAGTTTCTATGACAGATTTGTGTCATTGCATTCTGTTGATAAAGAAGGAAAGCTTAGGAAACTGCTTTCCGATGTGTCACCATTAGAAAAGGGCGACACCGTACTTGACCTCTGTACAGGTACTGGCTCAATGTTGACACATCTCAATGACAAAGTGGGCTCAAGTGGCGTTGTCATTGGATCCGACTTTTCACATGGTATGCTTAAGGAAGGCCAGAAAAAAATTGGGCATTATGCAAATATATTCTTAGTAGAGACTGATGCCGCCTGCCTTCCTTTTAGAAGCCAGGCCTTCAATGTGGTGACATGTGCTTATGCCTTCTACGAGCTACAAGGAGATGCACAGGATAAGATGTTGAAAGAGGTTATACGAGTCCTCAAGCCAGGCCGGCCATTTCTCGTAATGGAGCATGACCTGCCAAGAAATATGTTCATAAGAACACTACTATATATACGCCTTCTATCAATGGGACTAAGAAGAGCCATTACCATCCTGAAACATGAAAAGGAAATACTTGAACGCTACTTTGCAAGGGTGGAGAAGATCAGCACCCCTAGTGGAAGGTCAAAGATCATGGTATGTTGGACAGCGTCTAAAGACCCTAAGGCTTAGGTCTGCAATCATCAACTATACCGAGGTCATATACGTCTCAGAACCTTCCATCTACCTGGGCCATTATTATTTCAGCTATCTGCCTCAACTCGTCTGCATCCATAGGTGTATTGTATATGACACTTATGGCCTTATCAGAGAAAGACCTGGCAGCCATGGTACTCTTATGCAAGACATCACGGTCTATGTAAGGAATCAGCTTGGCCTTTCTGTCTTCAGGATCCGTGTTGTTGTTGAGTTCTTCCATAATGTCTGGCCTCTTATCAAAGAGATATATTAGGGGTAAAGTGGACTTTCCTTCTGTTATATCGTTATAGGCATCTTTTGTATCCTTGTTCTTGGGTGCAAGATTTATAATGTCATCAACTATCTGAAACGCCATTCCAATATTTCTTCCATAGGCTGAAAGAGTGCCCATTTCCGTGTCCCCTAGGTTGGCTAGTATCCCTGGCGCTGTTGCGCAAAATTCGAAAAGAACAGCCGTCTTCTTGTATATTATATCAAAATATATATCAGTGGACCTATGGAACTTCTCTGCAAACTCCAGCTCCTTGAGTTCGCCTTCGGCCATCTTTTTTATGGTACGCACCAATTCAACGGCTATGCGTATGTCCTTGAGCCCAAAGATAAGCTCCATGGCAGAGGCGGATATAAAGTCACCCGTTAACAAGGCCGGCTTGTCACCAAACACCTGGTTTGCCGTGGGCCTGGATCTCCTCATCTTGGTCCCGTCAACCACGTCATCATGGAGAAGGCTAGCCGTATGCATAAGTTCCACTGCATACGCCAGTGGAAGGGCCACTTCCCTCGCTAGTCCTATCTTGTTGGCAATCAACAACACAAGCCTGGGACGAAGTCTCTTTCCACCAGAGTCGAGGATATAATTCCCTATCCTCTCCGTCAATACAGCGGAGCTAGAGTTGAGTTCCCTTAGTCCATTTTCGAATTCTATGTCCATGTCAGCTAGATTTATAACAGAGAAAAGGTCTAATATCAATTGTGACAACCGCCTCTTAAAACTTTGTGAGTTATAACAGATGCCAGGAAAACCATCTAACTAAGATTATTTATCTTATACTGAAGGTGAGATATAAAACACAATCTAAAGACTTACTTACCATGCTTGGCAATCCTTTTCATAATTGCCGTCGTGGAGAAACCCTCCAAATATGAGAGAGATATTACCTCACCATTATATGACCTTACAATATCACCTCCCACTATATCCTTTATGTCCCAGTCCCCACCCTTTACCAGGACATCAGGCCGGACAAGTTCTATTAAACTATAAGGGGTATCATCATCAAAAATGGTCACGTAATCTACAAAAGAAAAGTGCGATAGAATACCTGCCCTTGCCTCCTGATCGTTTATAGGCCTACCTTCCCCCTTAAGTCTCCTTACCGAGTTATCCGAGTTTATACCGACCACCAGTATATTACCCAGTGATCTTGCCTTCTCGAGGTAGGTAACATGGCCCATGTGCAGTATGTCAAAACAACCATTTGTAAATACTACCTTGGCACCCTGGTCTCTCAGCCTACTTACAATCTTTCTCAGATGTTCATTCGAGACCAACTTTGACTCTGCCCCAAAGCCAAGCTTCCAGTTGCGGCCTGCAATCCTAGCTGTATACATACCCAACGTACGATATAGATCTGCCATACCTGGAAAATCTTCCATCAATACCTTGAGATGTGCTTTAACCGTTTCCCAGTCCCCCCTCTGTATCGGGCCTGTAAGGGCAGAGCTACCATATCTCTCCACGTTAGCAAGGGTACCTCTAACTAAAGGGATAAGCACTTCCATGCCGAGTCCTATTTTTTTAAAGATGCTATCTGCGTTCATCAGCAAGGTCACAAGGTAGTTGGAAGCTATCACAGCCGCTGCATGGTAAAGGGGTTTGTCCTCCCTTCTTATTTCGAGTACACGTCCCCCCAGGGATTGCACTATACCTTTGGCAACCGATACGGCAGCTGGGTCTCCTTCCACACTGAAATAACTTTGTTTAAGTGACTTCTTAGCCTGGCTAGTATCCATTATGGACTGTAGAGGGTGAAGGCTAGCGATTTTACCCCTGAATTTGCTAAGTGGCTCAAGTATACCTGAAGTAAGCTGGCCGCTCATGTGGAAAAATATCTTCCCATCCGTGGACTCTCCCCACTTATGTGCGATATCATTGGCAACATCACCTATCTTTCCATCTGGAACTGTTATGAATATTACATCTACATCGCCCGGCTCACCTGGTATCGCGCCAAAGGTCTCCAGCCCAGCCACAGAGGCCTTTGATGTGACGACCCACATGGGCTCATGACCGCTATCTATCATTAGTTCAAGCATGGCCCTTCCTACCCTGCCAAGGCCTATAACAGCAAACCTATATCTCATCCGTATCCCCTTTCTCACTCCTCTCCCGGTACATGGCCCAGTCTATAGAATATCTCATTTTTCTAGCAGTGTTATCCTGTATTTTCTTGTAACCCTTACTCTCCACGTATGCCTTTACACTGCTAGATATAGGGTATATCTGCTCACTCGGCAGCCATGGCTCGTATGAACCAATACTCTCATTGAACAGGCAACCGAGGCTTACTGCAAACGAGACGTCTGAGAGCCTGTGTCCCCCAAGGTCCCTTATCATTGCCTTGAGTCGACCCTCATCAACCGGCGAATAAAAAGAGTACAAGTGGGAATAAATAAACGCAGAATGGTAGTATTCAGGCACGTCCATAATTGCATCCTTGCCAGTGCTGGAAGCAATCCTGTAAAGAACTTGTTGAATGTTCCTGAGTAAACCCAAGCCAGGGTATATCTGGCCAGGCAACCTAGGTCTTTTCTCCGAGAACTTCCCCTTGATATCCTGAAGGGCAAGCCATTCAATCTTGAGCATTGAAAGGCTTTCCCATTCAAAACCCTTTACAAAGACCTCTCTTGGCCTGAAGCTTGCCTCTTTTATAACCAGCTCTATCAAGCGCGTATCTTTGGAATCCCTGTCAAAGTTTACAAATAAACGGGACGTGAATTGATCATCCCTGCCTATGCTAAACAGAAGTTTGTCATACCCCTTGGTCCTTAACCTGGATACAATACCTGTATCCTTAAACATAGCAATTACATCACCTTCCGTATACCGACCTAGCAATAGTCCCTCATGATATCGCTGCTGACCGGGTGACAATACTTCACCCATACTCAGATTACTTATCTCCTCCATATAGACAGGGAACTTCTTCCCGCGCCTTCTTGGCCTAGGTTCTTCCTCCATTACACTGTCCTTGCAACTCCGGCAAAAATCACGTACGCTGCGCCTGCCCCCTTGAGTGCTCTTGCTACCTCGTTTGCAGTCGTACCAGTGGTTATAACATCATCTATCACTATTACAGACTTTCCCTTTACCCCCGATGCCGCAAATGCACCCCTAAGGTTCGCCTTTCTCTCTTTCTCCCTCAGACCAACCTGTATCCTTGTCCTCCTTGTCTTTTTCAATATAGAGCAATTCAGATCTATACCCAGGCTATGAGATACCTCCTTTGCAATAAGTGTTGACTGGTTGAAACCCCTTGAAAAAAGCCTTGTCCAGTGTAAGGGTACAGATGTCACAAGGTCTACATCTACATCCGCCCCAGCCAACCCCTCGGAAACAAGTTCACCCAGGAATCGCTTAAAAATAGTCTGCTTCCTATATTTAAAGGCATGGATTATGTCCCTCATCAAACCTTCAAAACATGCGTATGAGATCATCTTGTCAAATTCAGGCCTTTTACTAAGGCATTCTATACATACGCCTGGTCTACCCAGGGGTTTGCCACATATATCACACCAGGGTTCAGGCAACGACCTTATCTTGCCCCTGCAAACGGCACATATGCCTGATCTTACTTCTTCTCCCGAGCCGCATATAAGGCAACTCGGCGGTATAATGCTGTCCCTTACATAGCCCAGCATGGATTCAGACTAACATATAAAGCTAAAAACTTAAATGTTCACTTGACATACAAAAGGGGTTCTTATTACATCTTTCTCTAATAGAAAGCCCGGGTGGTGGAACTGGTAGACACAAGGGACTTAAAATCCCTTGGAACTTGTTTCCGTGCGGGTTCGATTCCCGCCCCGGGCACCAGGGGCATTCATGCCAAAGTCTGTCTTTG
>WFSG01000024.1 GCA_015486075.1 Deltaproteobacteria bacterium | reverse complement strand
CAACAGGCGTCCACGTCGCAAGCGCACCATACCTGCTTACAAACGCTTCCCTCCTACCCACTACCTCCCTTATAATGTCCCTCCTGACAGGATTCACCCATACATCTGCATGCGATACAACAAGACTGTCTATGGCCTTCTTCCAATCCATATTTATGCCCCCACTACGTACTAGAAACTATATAATACCATACATAAATACGCACTTCAAGCCTTGATTACAAAGCTTATTCCATGACTATGGTCTTGTTCCCGTTGATAAATACCTTGTCGTCAAATACAAGCCTTAATGCCTTTGCCAACACTATTTTTTCCACGTCTCTTCCTGCCTGTCTCATTTCATTGGGACCGTATTTGTGGTCAATGGGGATCACGCCCTGGGTTATTATAGGTCCCTCATCAAGGTAATCGTTCACGAAGTGAGCGGTTGCTCCTATGATCTTTACACCCCGTCTGAAGGCCTGAGTATACGGGTCCGCACCTGCAAACGCCGGTAAAAACGAATGGTGTATATTTATTATCCTGTTCCTGTACCTTCCTACAAAACCAGGTGTCAGTACTCTCATATACTTTGCAAGCACTATGTACTCGGGATCGTACCTTTCAAGCACCTCAAGCACCCTATCCTCGTGATCCTGCCTTGAGAGGCCCTTGTGGGAAACGTGGTGAAATGGAATGTTGAACTGCCCCACGAATTCTCCAAGCGTACTGTGGTTACTTATCACAGCCTGGATTACGGCATTAATATCGCCAAAAGCATGGCTTATCATGAGGTCACCAAGGCAGTGAGGTTCCTTCGTGACCATGATAACGACCCTCTTTTTTTCCCTTTCTTTTAACTCCACGGTTGAATTCCCTGGAAGCACGTCCAATAGTTCCTTCTCAAGGTTCAAACCTGATATAGCACCAGTGAACTCTGTTCTCATAAAAAAATGTCCGGACTCGCTATCAACAAATTCCCTGTTACTCGTTATGTTAAAGCCATGCCTGAACAACACTCCGGTAACGGCGTAAACAAGGCCCTCCCTGTCTTCACAGTCTACCCTCAGTATATGTAATGTTTCTATTTTTTTGTTATCCTTTGACCTGTCCATACCTCTGCCACTATTTCGACAAATACCCCTGGCAAGCTTAACGGTAAAGTCTATACCGATTATTAGCACACCATGAACAACATGTACTACATCAATATAACTCCTGATAACTCCTGATAGGAATATGACAATAGCAGGAACAATGTGCAAGCGAGTTTTGACAAGCCTTATTACCCGTGCTAGTATGCACTGAGCACTTAAAGGGGAGGTATGGCCTTGGTAATCGATAGCCCCGGTAATGTAACCAAGCGTATAATCTTACTTGGCAAGAAGGAATCCTGCGTATACCTGCTTGACGGGGGAAAAGAATCGGCGATTCTCGGTGGAGGTATGACATACATCATCCCTGATGTTCTCGAACAGATAAAGAGGTTTAACATAGACGAGTCAAAAATAAAGTTCATGGTCATCCACCACTCGCACATTGATCACGTGGGTATTGTGCCCTATTTCAAGAAGAAATGGCCATGGGTGAGGATTGCTGCATCAGAGATGTCGAAGAGAAAGCTTAAGAATCCCAGACTCATAGAGGCAATGACTGTCTTTAATAAAACCATGCTCGACATGGCAGGCATTTCTGGCAGGGCAGAGGAATTTGGTCTTGGAATAGGCTCAATAGACGTTGAGACTATCCTTTCAGATGGTGACACAATATCACTGGGAGACGTCCACATGGAAATTCTCGAGACACCGGGCCATTCTTCATGCTGTATATCCGTGTACGTACCCGAGGAAAAGGCACTCTTTGCCTCTGATGCAGGAGGGATACCATTTGGTGGAAGGATACTAAGCGCAGCTAATTCCAACTTCGATCTCTACGAGAAGAGCCTCGAGAGAATGAGTGCCCTTGACGTAGACGTGCATCTTGCTGAGCACTACGGTGCATTTACCCCGCCAGAGGGGCGTGACTACATTAGGAGGTCCATGGAGTCTGCACGTGCCACTAGGAGGCTTATAGAGGACACCTATGCAAGGACAGGAAATATTGAGAAAGTATCTAACGAGATAACAAACCTTCTTATGAATGAGGCCCAAGACTATTTTCTCCCGAGAGAGGTTATGTATAGCGTAGTGGAACAGATGACCAAGTTCATAGCAAGCAAGGCCCACTTATAGCACCTGTATGTAATTTACTTACAATATGGCCACTGGATCTAAGCTTATGCTCAAAGCCAGTGCAAGAGTAGTATCTTTTGGATAGGGAGGATAACATGGGGAATAGTAGAGACAGGCTCACTGTCGACGAGCTAAGAAAAGAAGTAGAAGAATGGAGAAAAAACAGGCCTAAGACTAAGAGCTTTATTTCCTTTTTCTCTGATCCAGTTGACCGTGCAGGTGGCGCAAGGACTCTCTTAATCCTGCCTGCCACCATGGTAATGGTCCCTATTATAGAGCTTACAAATCTTCTTTTAATAAGGCCCGTGCTAGCCACGCTCCATACCATTATAGTTATACTGGCCACATTTGTCTTGAGATTCTTTGCAAGACCACTCATTAGGATCGGATGCTGGGCAATAAGGGGCAAGGATAAGGGCATAAGGAAGTCTATCTACTCTATGTACCCTGGTTTCCTTCACCTGACCGTAGTTGTTTTTGGACCATCTCTCAGAAGGTACCTTAGGATAGATCCATCTGACATCAGGTCGGCCGGCAGTTTCCAGGAATGGATAGATGACACGCTCGGTGTAGAAGGCATATGGGTAGAAAGTGATGTGTCAAGGGCTGTACGGCACGAAACATGGTGTCCTTTTGTTGACCACGGGATTCCCCTCGACCCCACTTGCAAGGGGAAGTATGACCCGTCGTACAGGGACAACACGTCATGTGTCAAGGGCTGTCCTGAATACTGCAGTGTTTTTATGCGTGGGTGGTTAAATGACTTTCTGAAATCCGTTAATCCTGAATTCGAGGTAGAGCCTATGAGGCACCTCATGCCCAATGGAGATGAATACTGCGAGATGGTGTACGTCACAAAGAGAACCCGTTCGACTGATAGCGAGGTGAAACCATGAACATCCTTATAGCATTCTATTCAAGGACCGGATATACCAAGGAACTAGCCTTGCTCATAGCTGAAGAACTGATGGCAAGGGGCCACGAGGTAGAGCTTGAAAGGATAGAGCCGTTGGAAGACGAGAACATGTGGCCCTTGTTATGGAGAACACAGTGGTACTGGGGTGCCCTTGCACTTGGTATCCTTTCCAACAAGTACAGGGAATACTTCATCAACAATTACAGGATACCCGAGGTCGAGATAAGATCATTGGTACATCAAGACGTCTCTTCATTTGACCGCATATGCATAGGTTGTGGTAAACAAACTATAGTACCATGTGCCATTGAAAGCTACCTGAGGATAGTAGATGGACTCAAGGGCAAGAAGGTAGGGGCCTTTGCCACCTGGGCAGGCCCTCCCCTGAAACATTTCGAGGTAGAGCACCTGTTCAGGCCCATTGCAGACAGGCTGGAGAGAAGGGGAGCAAGTCTTGTGTCCATCCTGGGGCTCTCAAGCAGATACCACGAGTATCATGGCCAGATGCTCGGTATATTTGAATTCCTATCAAGGGTGCGTTTTGGTAAGCCCATAAGTTACTTCGGCGTACACAGCGAATACGGCAGGAAAAACATGAAACTTTTCCTTGACGAACTCATAAAAGGGAGCACAGACGTAAAGGAATCAAGGGGCTGGCGAAGGTCGTTTCAGGGTACGGGTATCCGCGGTGTTGCAAGTGCCAGCTTATGGACAACCTTGGGACCGCTGAGACACGAGTTCAAAAAAAGGTTTTTAGAAAGATACAGGTAGCTCTAGGGCTGAGATAATGGCTAAATCATACGTGGGAACATCTGGCTGGAACTATGATCACTGGAAAGGCAACTTTTATCCCAACAAACATCCCAAGTCCAAGTGGCTGGAGTATTATTGTACCCTGTTCTCGACAGTGGAGCTTAACGCTACCTTCTACCGCCAGATGAAGCCCAAGACCTTTGAGAACTGGTACACAAGGACACCCCCTGGTTTCCTGTGGGCAGTGAAGGCAAGCAGGTTTATCACCCATATCAAACGGTTGAAGGGTGTAAAAGAAGCTGTAGAGAGATTCATAACATCAGTGAATCTACTCAAGGAAAAGCTAGGCCCTATCCTCATTCAGCTTCCCCCAAGCCTTGCATTTGACGAGGATACCTTTGAGGAGTTCTGCTCTTACCTGCCTGAAGACAGGCTTTATACCCTGGAGGCACGAAATGAGGCCTGGACCAAGGAGAGCGCCCTTACCTCGCTTGAAAAGCACAACATTGCATGGTGCATATCAGATACTGCGGGAAGATACCCTTACCTAGAGGCTCTAACAGCAGATTTCGTATACATACGCCTGCATGGTTCAAAGAGGCTGTATGCGTCTGAGTATACCGAGGAGGAACTTCTATCCTGGGCCGAAAAGATACGTTCATGGAAAAGGACAACGTATGTTTACTTTGACAACGATTTCATGGGCTATGCACCAAAGAATGCCATGAGACTAAAGCAGATACTTGCTGGTTCATAGACATAAACCTATTGTATGGATTAAAAGTAGGTATTATGAAGACTGGGATGTCAATTCTTTTGGGCTTAATAACACTGTTTATAATATCCCCTGGTAACGCACTGTCTTACAAAAAGGGAGGTGTAAACATGGAGTTAAAGAGCAAGGCTTTCCAGGATGGGGGCATGATACCAAAAAAGTATACGTGCGACGGCATGGACATCTCTCCACCGCTTGAATGGGATGCTGTACCAGAAGGAACAAAGAGCCTGGCCATCATATGCGATGACCCTGATGCACCCATGGGTACGTGGGTACACTGGGTATACTACAACATACCTGCATCGGTAAAAGGTATACCCGAGCACGTTGCCACGAGTGCTAATCCCCCAACAGGAGGAACACAGGGGACAAATGATTTCAGGAAACTGGGGTATGGAGGTCCATGCCCACCCGGTGGAACACACAGGTACTTCTTCAAGCTCTATGCACTGGACTCTGTACTCAGCTTGAACCCGGGTGCCACCAAAAGGCAGCTACTGGATTCAATGGAAGGCCACGTACTGGCAGAGACACAGCTCATGGGCAGGTACAGGAGATAGCAGTACCATTTTAGACAATAAGAGCTCAAAGTCGGCCGGGATAACTCCGCTCCTTCTTGACACACAGATGCACAAGCCATCCTATAAGAGGTTGCATGAAAAAGGCATACTAAAGAAAAAGGCGGAGTCGTCATTATCCTTGCTCAGAGACTGCAGGATATGCCCGAGGAATTGCGGTGTTGATCGCTTAAGTGGTGAGACTGGCGTATGCAGGACAGGGAGATATGCCAAGGTAGCAAGCTTTGGCCCACATTTTGGTGAGGAGGCTCCTCTTGTTGGTAAGCACGGATCAGGCACGATATTTTTCAGTGCATGCAACCTCTTTTGCACGTTCTGCCAGAATTACGACATAAGTCACCTCGACCACGGTGAGGAGGTGGATGCCAAGGGACTTGCAGGCATGATGCTGGCTCTCTCCCGGAAAGGTTGCCACAATATAAACCTCGTGAGCCCGAGCCACGTGGTACCTCAGATCCTGGAAGCCCTCGCAATAGCAACGGAAGAAGGGCTAAATATACCTCTTGTTTACAACACGGGTGGATACGATAGTGTGGATACCTTGAGACTGTTAGACGGCATAGTGGACATATACATGCCGGATTTCAAGTTCTGGGATAACGATATGGCAAGGAGATACCTGAAGGCAAGTGATTACAGGCCAATTGCCATGGAAGCCATCAAGGAAATGCACTCCCAGGTAGGAGACCTCGTGCTTGACAGGAACGGTATAGCAATAAGGGGATTGATCGTGCGCCACCTTGTCATGCCCTCTGGAGTGGCAGGGACAAAAGAGATCATGGAATTCCTGGCCAATGTGATCTCAAGGGATACGTACGTAAACATCATGGACCAGTACAGGCCCTACTACAAGGCAATGAACGACGATCTCATAGGCAGGAGGATAACGCGCGATGAGTTCCTGGACGCAGTACTCACTGCAACCAGATCCGGCCTCAGGAGATTGGACTCTATACAGACCTAGTGACCCTTGTCCCCTGATCACCCTTGTCTGTAAACAGGCACTACCAGCACCAAAGGTTTGCGCCCACTAAGACTTTATCTTTATTCCCTTTATCTTCCTCTCCCTGGCTACCTTGAACACTGACGAGAACTCCATCACAGGTCTATTCTCGTCGTTGTAAACAATAGCATGGCCTTTCAAAAGCCTATCCTTTCTTTCAGTCACCTCGGCTCGGGCAGTTACAACACCTTTCTTTACCGGGTATAGGTACCTCGCCTCCATGGATATTGTGGCAAAATGGGTACCTGGTTCCAAGAGGCTCTTTATGGCCATTACAACGGCTGTATCTGCAAGGCTCACCAGTGCCCCGCCGTGCATGAGCCCAGCTCCCTGGGCAAGGTCAATAAAGAATGGCATCTTCAGCAAAGCATGGCCTTCTGCTGCCTCGATTATCTCCATGTTCAGTAGTCGCTCAAAAGGTGCGCAACTGATCCATGCGTCCATCTCGAACTCGTGTGGCCCTGTTGAAGGGCTGGCTTCCAGCTTTCCAGTGATACTGTAGCTATCCCGTGCTTTTCCCATGTCTCCAGGCATGCTTTACCTCCTGAAAAAGGATAGACATCATAGTAACATCAACAATTACAAAGTCAACAAGGTCCTGATCCGGAGAGCAATAATAATATCAATGGCTCCGCACCACTCGGCAGGAATCTGTTTGAAATAGCTGTCCGTATTAAGTTATATAGGTTCTTACCATGTCCGTGTGAGGGGGCAATCATGAAAAAGGCAGACTTCCAGGCCACGAAGAAAAAGCCAGATATAGAGTTAAACAAACCCGCAGGGAGAAAGTACTGGCAGAAACAGGGTAATTTTGCATTCTGGTACTTCGTGATCATGCTGGTCCTTTTCTATTTCTTTCAGCAGGGCATCCAAGTAAAGAAGGAAGAGATCCCCTATAGCCAATTTCAGCAATACCTCAGTGAAAACAAGGTGTCTGAATGTATTATAAGGGACAAGCTCATTGAGGGTACGCTCAAGCTGAAAGACAGGAAGACGGGTAAACCCATGCATTTTGTAACGGTCCGGTTGAGTGATGCAAACCTTGCCAATGTCCTAGAGAAGCATGGAGTCAAGTATAGCGTCGAGATAGAAAACCACTTCTTTACTAACCTCTTGTTCACCTGGATAATACCTTTTGGTATCATCTTCCTCCTATGGGGATTCTTATCCAAAAGGGTCGCAACGTCAGGCATGAATTTTCTCAACGTGGGCAGGAACAGGGCACACATACACGCGGATTCCCAGCCCAGCGTGACTTTCAAGGACGTTGCAGGGGTTGACGAGCCAAAGCAAGAGCTGGAGGAGGTAGTGGAATTCCTCAGGAGTCCGGATTACTTTCAAAGGCTCGGTGGCCGCATGCCAAAGGGCATATTACTGGTAGGACCTCCTGGAACCGGGAAGACGCTACTTGCAAGGGCCATATCAGGTGAAGCAGGTGTGCCTTTTTTCAGCATAAGCGGGTCTGACTTCATTGAGATATTCGCAGGTGTGGGTGCAGCAAGGGTAAGGGATTTGTTTGACCAGGCACGTGCAAAGGCACCGTGCATAATATTCATAGACGAGCTAGATGCCGTTGGCAGGCAAAGGGGAGGACCCATAGGAATCGGCGGCCACGATGAAAGGGAGCAGACACTGAACCAACTCCTAGTGGAGATGGACGGGTTCGATTCAAGCAAGGGCGTGGTTGTGCTCGCTGCCACAAACCGCCCTGATGTACTGGACAAGGCACTCCTTAGACCTGGCAGGTTTGACCGGCAGATAGTGGTTGACAAACCTGACATGAAGGGAAGGCTCGAAATCCTCAAGATACACACCCGGGGTTTGAAGATGGCACCAGACGTAGACCTAGAGGTTATTGCCAAAAGAACACCGGGGTTTGTTGGTGCCGACCTTGCAAATATAGCCAACGAGGCTGCCATACTTGCTGCACGTAACAAGAGGGATAGCGTGACTCAGTCTGACTTCGAGGCAGCCATAGATAGGGTTATTGCAGGACCTGAGAAAAAGACTACGGCAATGGGTCCGGAGGAGAAGCACCGCGTAGCCTATCATGAATCAGGTCACACTTTAGTAGCAGAACTAGTACCCACCGGAGAACCAGTACACAAGGTATCCATAATACCTAGGGGCTCTGGTGCCCTCGGGTACACCCTGCAACTACCTGAGAGAGAAAAGTTCATGGCAACCAGGAATGAACTCCTTGACCAGATAGCCATACTTCTTGGAGGCAGGGCTTCGGAAGAGATAATCTTTGGGGACGTGTCCACCGGTGCACAGAACGACCTTGAAAGGGCATCAGATATAGCAAGAAACATGATCTGCAGCTATGGCATGAGTGAGAAACTGGGGCCCCTTACCTTTGGCAAGAGGCAGGCATCACTGTTCCTTGGTACGGAATACAGCGAAGAGAAAAACTATAGCGAGGAAACCGCACG
Source organism: Deltaproteobacteria bacterium (assembly GCA_015486075.1). Classification (GTDB taxonomy): domain Bacteria; phylum Desulfobacterota; class Desulfomonilia; order UBA1062; family UBA1062; genus B14-G9. Next base: position 18,449 of record WFSG01000024.1, on the reverse strand, counting down.
CCAGATAGACGAAGAGGTAAGGGATATAATAGAAAGCAGTTATTCAAGGGTGCTCGGCCTTTTAAAAGAAAACAGATCAGTGCTAGATGCACTTGCCCGGGAACTTGAAGACAAAGAGATTCTATCGGGTGAGGAGGTTAAATCCATTATAGAAAGGGAAAGGAAGCAATGAGAATACTGTCCTGGAACGTAAACGGTATACGGTCGGCATACAAAAAGGGCTTCCTTGACTGGTTTAAAGGTGAACATCCCGACATGCTCTGCATACAGGAGACAAAAGCATGGCCAGAGCAATTGCCCGACGAACTCAAGAATCCAGCCGGGTATGAAAGCTTTTTTGCTTCAGCAGAACGCAAGGGCTACAGCGGCGTGGCACTGTATACAAACAAGGAGCCAGAAAGCCTGGAGTACGGCGTTGGGGTAGATAGACTGGACAAGGAAGGGAGGATTATCATTGCATACTTTCCAGGCTTCAGCCTGTACAATGTGTATTTCCCCAATGGAAAGGCATCAAAAGAAAGGCTAAATTTCAAGCTGGATTTCTACGATGCCCTGCTGGCACATGCAGTGAAAGAAAAGGCCAAGGCAAGGCCTGTGATCATCTGCGGCGATGTCAACACGGCACACAAAGAGATAGACCTTGCAAGGCCTAGGGAAAACGAAAAGGTCTCAGGGTTTCTGCCCATAGAAAGGCAATGGATAGATAAACTCATATCTGAGGGTTTTGTGGACACTTTCAGGCTTTTCAACAAGAAGCCCGGTCAATACACGTGGTGGGACTTTAAGACAAAAGCAAGGGAGAGAAATGTTGGATGGAGGATAGATTATTTCTTTGTAAGTAAAGACCTTGTAGATAGACTGAAGTCTGCATTCATACTGCCCGGGGTCATGGGATCTGACCACTGTCCTATCGGCATTGAGATCGATATTGAATAAAGTACGTCAATTAGCATGTTCAACTGAAGTCAACAGGAGGTTTGATAATATGGATAAAAAGGTAAAGGAGGCTCTTTTCAACAGAACGTCGGCCGAACCCTTTGCACAAAAAATGGGCATGGAGCTTATTGACGTGTCTGAGGGGTACGCAAAGGTGGAGATGGAAGCAGACCCGTCTATGTCGAATATATTCGACATGATACACGGCGGTGCAATATTTTCCCTCATGGACGAGGCATTTGAGGTGGCATCAAACTCGCATGGTTCAACCTCGTTTGCCCTTAACATGAGTGTTACATACGTGGCCCCACCATCTGTGGGAGCCAAGCTCACGGCAGAGGCAAGAGAGATAAACCTGACACGGAAGACGGCAAACTACGAGATCAAGGTATTTGAAGGGAAGAACAAGCTTATAGCGTTTTCAAACGCCTTGGTTTACAGGAAGGGCGATCCCCTTCCCTTTGTTGAGAAACCATTGGGTGTTGACTGAGACTAGAGACATATCAATATCATGCAAACCATTATCTAGAATCATGGCAATTTATCTGGAAATGTCCAGGAGGTGAACCCTTATGAAACAAGGACTCCAATACAACCTGGAGGACAAGGTCTTTGTTGTAACAGGTGGCAGCAGGGGTATAGGCTTTGAGATTGCTAGAAATCTCAAGGATCAGGGTGCAAAGGTCGTTATATGCGCAAGGAAGGAGGCGGGTATAGATGCCGCTCTAAAGGAGCTTGGTGCAGGTGGTAATGCTATGGGTATCCAGGCCCACGTTGCAAAGGAGGAAGATGTTGAGAGGCTCTTTGATGCGACCATAGATAGATTTGGCATGCTCGACGGGCTTGTGAACAACGTGGGCATGAACCTTTTAACCCCGTCAACATCCGAGACAGGGCCTGGCCAGTGGAACAAGATTATAGAGACCAATCTCACGGGTGCATTTTTGTGCTCCAGAATGGCAGCCACTATAATGAAGAAACAGGGGCATGGCAGGATAGTAAACATATCTTCCATTGCAGGAAGAAAGGCATCGCCTGGCATGGGCATTTACGGCATTGCAAAGGCAGGGATCGACATGCTCACAAAGGTACTTGCATCAGAACTTGCACCTTTTAACATACAGGTGAATGCAGTTGCACCTGGCATGGTTAGGACAGATTTCAGTAAACCTTTCTGGTCCAACGAGGAAATACTCGACCAGATATTAAAGACAATACCCATGGGAAGGATTGCAGAACCCAAGGACATAGTACACCCGGTGTTATTCCTATGTTCAGACGGTGCCAGTTATATCACTGGACACGTGCTTGTAGTGGACGGTGGGTCGACAATCGTATAACACAAGTACTTGAAAGGAGTACCCAAGATGGAAATCAGAGGTATGGACATGAAGAAATACATAGAGGGAATAGGTAAGCCAGCAATAGCATACATGTGCACGTACATGCCTGAAGAGCTTGTTCTGGCATCCTCTCTGCATCCCGTAAGGATCATACCCGAGGAAAAGGGTACAGACAGGTCAAGTGCATTTCTCCAGGCATACGTGTGTCCCGTGGGAAAAGGTATGCTGAACTGGGGCATGGATAGCTTGCCCAGGAACCTGAAGGGGGTTGTTGTGCCTCACTCGTGCGACACTATACAGAAGCTCTCAGACATATGGAGAATAAACCATATAAGCGGATTACATTATGATCTCGTGCTACCGGTTGACTTTACAAAACAATACGCAAAGGACTACACAATGAAGATACTTGAAAAACTGCTTGAGGCGCTTGGTGACGTTGGAAAGGCCGCAACAGATGAATCCCTCAGGCAGGCCATATCACTAATGAACAAGGTAAGACAGCGCATCAGGTCCCTTAACAGGAAAACCATGGGAGCAAGGCAGTTTTTTGAGATAAGCATTTCGGCTATGGTAATGGACAAGGAGGAATTTCTCGACTACACCGAGGATATCCCCCTACTCGAGACGCAGGGAAAACCAGTTATTGCCGTTGGAAACATGATGTACGATATGGACGTGTTCGAGATGTTTGACAACGTGGGCCTGAACATAGTGGACGACGACATATGTCCTGGAACAAGGTACTTCGAGGAGGACGTGGACGAGGATTTACCACCACTGGAGGCCATTGCCACGAGGATTATGAAAAGACCAATATGTCCGACAAAGCATGCCCATACATACAGGGAAGATTACATACTGGGCAAGGTACGCAAGAGCTCTGCAAGGGGAGTTGTCTTTCTTTACCAGAAGTTTTGCGAGCCTCACCTTTTCGACTACCCTCATATAAAGGATGCCCTTGACAAGGAAAACATCCCATCTCTTTTCATAGAGATAGAACCATCCGGTGGAGTGTCCCAGCAGACATATACCAGACTTGAAGCATTCAACGAGATGCTTGAGAACTAGCAGGGGGAAAGCAATGGCAGAAAGATTAAAGACTGCAAAGAGACTGAAACAATACATGACCGAGTACTACATAGATGCAAAAACAGCAAGGTCCAACAACAAGAAGGTCGGGTGGATAACGAGCGGCGGCCCCGTGGAGTTCCTCATAGCAATGGATATAATACCGGTCTACCCAGAGAATCACGGTGCCATGGTGGGTGCTACACACCAGGGAGGGATGCTCTGCGAATTCGCAGAGAGGAGAGGTTTCAGCAGGGATGTATGCTCGTATGCACGATCTGACATAGGTGGACTTCTCTCCGACGACCCCTCAAAAAAAGGCCCCATAGGTGGACTCCCCTTACCTGACATGCTTGTCTGCTGTAACAACATATGCGGCACTGTGATGAAGTGGTACGAGACCGTGTCAAGGTACCTGGATGTACCCTTGTACATCATAGACACGCCCGTTATTCACCAGTTCCCTATCCCCGATGAAGTGGTGGACTACGTGGCAGAACAGTTCAAGGGCTACGTTAAATTCCTCGAGGAGGTCATGGGCACAAGGCTTGACATGGACAGGCTTATGGAGGTGTCCATCATTGCAAACGAGAACGTGGAGATCTGGAACAGGGTCTTGAGGAAATGTGCTAAAAAGCCCGCACCCATGACAGCATTTGATGCGTTCACGCACATGGCACCAATAGTCACCCTTAGGGGTACTAAAGGTGTAACAGAATACTACGAGGCACTTATAGAGGAGCTGGACGAAAGGATAGAGAAAGGTATGGGTGCAGTGGATAACGAGCGCTTCAGGCTCCTGTGGGACAACATACCTGTGTGGCACAAGATGAGGGCTCTATCAAATTACTTTGCCGAGAGGGATGCCGCACTCGTTGCAGATACGTATACCAATGCATGGGCAACCACCAATATCAATGCAGAGGAAGAAGATGACATATTCAGGGCCTATGCCAAGGCATATACGCCCATATACTTAAACATAGGCATCGACAGCATGCTGGATACCGTTGAGAGACTAGCCAGCATATTCAACGTGGATGGGCTCGTGCTCCATTCAAACAGGAGCTGTAAGCCATATTCCATAGGCCAGTACGACATAGCCAGGAGGTACCATGAGGATACAGGTAAGCCCTCTGTAATAATAGAGGGTGACATGACAGACGAAAGGACTTGGTCAGAGGCACAGGTGATGACAAGGCTGGACGCATTCATGGAGATGCTGGAGGCAAACCAGGCTTAGCTTAAACGAGCGTATGGGTATATACTAAGACTGCGTCTTCTCTATATCTATTATGCCTCGATTGAACCTTTCATGAGCCTTCCAGCCTTGAAGACCATCTTGACATTCCTTATTGCCTCTATGTCTTCAAGGGGATTACCTTCTACGATAACCAGATCAGCTAGCCTTCCCTTTTTTATGCTCCCTATGCTATCTGCCATGTCCAGGATCTCTGCGTTACCAGAGGTCGCTGCCTTCAATGCCTCAAAGTTGCTGAACCCTGCGCTTATGAGCCTCTTCAGTTCCTCTGGATAGAGAAAGCCGAAAAATGACATGAGCGAACCTCCTGAATCCGTTGCCACACCTACCCTGGCTCCAGCCCTGTGTAGCCTGGCTACATTCTTCACTGCAACATCATAACCCCTGGCTATAAGAGATATATCCATGTAAAAGTTTTTCCTGCACTCCTCGATGCTGGGAGGGAATTTTCTCCTCAGATATATATCAAAGTGCTCCTTTACCTGCCTGAAGGGCTCTGGTTCAAGAAATGTCCTGCCCTTGCTATTAACGTAGTTGTCCATTTCATTCCACAGGTCCTTGTTACCAAGGTCCAAGATGGTAAGTGTTGGATGAAGCGCCATGTCATTCTTAATGAAATCATCAATGACTCTGTCCGGGATTTCCTCGTCCAGCACGGTGTGTTCTGTTGTGTTCACGCCCATTGATATAACGTACTTAAGGTCCTTGAGCCAGACCAGATGGCACATGACCTTTTTATTGTACTGCCTTGCCGTGTCCATCAATGCCTGGAATGTCTTTCTGTCAAATACCGGGAGATCACCACCAAGTATCAGCCAGGACCTTGACTGGTAGTAGATCTTTATCCAGTCTGCGCCCTTTTGCACCATGTTTTTGACCACCTTCCTTGCCTGGTCAGGAGTGGCAGGTCTCTCCGCGTATTGACCACCTATGAAGGCCTTTATAACGGGATTAAAGTACGGCACCCAGTCAGGACAGCCACCAGGCGTTGTTATGGCTGAATTGGTGGCAAGGACCCTGGGACCTTTTATCTCACCTTGTTCTACCCTTTTCCTGAAATACCTCATCTTCCTTGGAAAGGAACCTGCATCCCTGACCGTTGTCACCCCGGACTCTATGCATACCCTGAAATTTCTTTCTATCTGTCTGTTAAGGTCAAGAAAGGCCCTGGGCGTTACCTTCATCATAAAGGGTACTGTAATATGCACATGGTTATCTATGAGTCCGGGCAAGAGCGTAAGACCCTTTAGGTCAACGGCCTTAAAACCAGGATACTTCTCAGCACTCCAGCCTTCTTCAACGGCCTCTATGGTATCTCCGTCAACGAGTACGGCCATACCTTCCTTGAGGCCAGTGGTCTCACCGTCAAAAAGCCTCATGTTGTAAAGAACAAATCTGTCTTTCCCCATGCTTAACACCTCCTCTTTATACAATTGCAATACATGTCTTGGCCATTGTTAAGGTAACCGGACCCAAAATCCGGTATCTCCTTCTTTCTTAGCTTATTTACTAAACAGCTGACCTGTCAATCACAAATGGACTTTAACGAATCCATGAATGCATCAAGGTTTTGTCTCAAGCCCTGCCACACGTTCGCTTATGTCCCATATCCTCTTTCTCTTTTCCACGTCGTAGGAGACAGCAGAGGACCTGGTAGGCCTTCTGTCCACAAAGTACTTCCCTGTAATACCATCTAGGTCAGGGCTTTGAGCTACGAAGAACACGTTGTCCGCGCCCCTTTCAACAGGAGAGCCCATGCCTCCTCCCCACCCTGCCGCAAGTAGCTTGGTGCCTATAACCCCTGGATGTACGCAGTTCACGCTTATCCCATGGTCCAGGGTCCTGGCTGCAAGCTCGTACGTGAAGAAGATATTACAGAGCTTTGAGATAGAGTATGCCTCGTAAGGATCATATGCCCTTTCCCCCTGGAGGTTTTCAAAATCAATGCTACTCGCATGGGCCATGGAACTCACGTTTACGATCCTGGCTGACCTACCCTTTTTGACGAGGTCAAGCACAGATAGTGTCAGTAGAAAATGGGAAAGGTAATTCACCTGGAATGTCATCTCAAGGCCATCTATTGTAAGCACGCGCCTTTGCATGAATACGCCTGCATTGTTTATCAGGACATCCAGCCTGTAAAGATCCTGCCTCAGGCCTTCTGCCAAATGCCTGACATCTTCTAAAGAAGAGAAGTCAGCCCTGTATGCATGTATATCATTGTTACCTGTCACCTTCTTTATCTCTTCCGAGACCCCATCCAGCTTCTCTTTAGACCTGCCGTGCAAGACTACAGTGGCACCAGATCTTGCAAACCTGAAGGCAGTAGATTTTCCTATGCCGTCGGTCGAACCTGTTATAAGTACGATCTTCCCATCCAAAGAAATACCCTCCATGTGAGCGCTCAAGTTGAATGACTACTGTACATCTATCTTAAACAACCTCGCAAGGCACGAGGGCTTAAGATTAAAGGCCGGGACATCCTTCATGTAGTTAATGTAGGCATCACCGAATTTTCTTATGGCTTCAGGTTCTTCCACAACCTTTATCATCACGAGGATTAGTAGCATCTCGGCCGGTGCTATTATCATAATAAATGATACTGATCCCAGGACAAGGGCAAGTGATAGAGGAAAAAACATAAGACCTAGATGCATGGGATGGCGCATGCACGAGTACACACCGGTGGTCACAAGTCTATTGGTCTCCATGAGCGGTAGACTGCCCTCTCTTCCCATCTGTGCAAGTAGCCTACCCGTGTTCCTGCTTACTACCATTACAGCATACAAGAGCACAAGGCCCATGGGGAAGGTTAAAATGTGAAAATATACATCGTGCAAGTAGCCTGCAAATAGCCTTGCATCAAGGTATATACCAAGTAGTGCCCCGCCAAGAAGTATAATAATCCAGAATGTTATCCTTGAAACCATGACTGCACCTCGTATAACGATCCCCTGTGCAGGGACCACCAGACCCCACTAATTCTAGAGAAACCCGTTCTCCCTGTACCAGTTAAAGGCATCCTGGACCATCTCCTTTATGGGCCTTAACCTAAAGCCCAGTTCCCTTATGGCCTTGGACGAGTCATACTTGGGGAATACCGCCATGTACCGGGCCTGTCCAGGGTTTAGGTCAGGTGGCCTATCCGTGAACCCGGAGATGAATTCCATGATATACCCGTAGGCAACAGTCATCCAGTAAGGCATCACAAACCTCGGTGGCCTTACACCCATGGTCACTGCAATAAGCGTAAACACGGTCCTGTAGGTCTCGTTTATGCCCCCAGCTATGTACCTCTCACCTTTTCTGCCCTTGTGAAAGGCCTCAATGTGCGCCTTTGCCACCTCTTCCACGTGTGCCCATGGCGCACCTCCAGGGGGTATTGCAGGCACCTTGCCATCCCTGATATCACCAAACAGCCTTCCGAACTGGAGGGTGTGGTCAAACGGCCCTATCATGCTACCAGGATTTATCACAACCACGTCCAGACCTTTATCCACAAACCCGAGTACTGTCCTTTCACCTTCCCGCTTAGTATCCGCGTAGTTATAACCCGTGCCCGCGTAATTGTATACATCCCATGCCTCGTCTGCAAGGCCATTGGGGTTGTATCCAAGGGCGTCGACTGTGCTGGTGTGTATCATCCTCTTTATCCCGTGGGCAAGGCAGGCCTTTGCAACGTTCCTTGGTCCTTCAACATTGACCTCGCGCTGTCTTGCAAACAATTTCTTCCAGAAAGACGTATCACCTGCAACGTGGAACACGACATCCATGCCACTTACAGCCTTATCTACGTCGTCGTATATCCTCACATCACCCAGCATGATCTCAACAGGAAGGTCTTCTATGTAGCGCGTGTTTGAGCCTGGCAGACCAAATGCCCTTACCTGCCAGCCCTGCCTCACCAGTTCGTGCACCAGGTTGGTGCCTAAAAACCCGGTTGCACCCGTAACAAGGGCCCTCATACTCACCTCCACTATACAGTCTTTTGATCAATTAATGTCATATTTCTGAAAGAGAAATGCTAAGCCTTGCATAAGCCATAACTTGGCCTGGCAGGTGGATATCCTTTATTTCAAGCCAAGTTTGTGCACATGTCAAGTCCCCTCCTTTCCGGGTTTAGACCTCGATGGTCTCCTTTTCTTCCTGAGGGATGCACGCTTAAGTGCTGCCAGTTTGAACCTGGGCACAACGACGAGAGTGTACATCACGCACAGGCCCGCAAACATTGCCATAACTAAGCCGACCCAGTAATTGTGGAACAGCACATTACCTGTATAATCCCTCGTGGTGTCAGAAATAAGACCTATCATCAAGACGCTGAAGACTACAATGGTAACGACTGGTATGGTATTGCCCAGTGGTACCTTGAAAGCCCTGGGGCTATCTGGAAACTTTTTCCTAAGCCTTATGACCGACAGTGCCATTACAACGTATATGAAGCATTCCAAGGCAGCTGCCATCATGATTATGAACATGTACTTACCGGTGAAAAGTATGGCAAGGCTTACCAACACAGAGAATATTACCAGTGATAGTATGGCCACCCAGGGCGTTGCATGATCTGGATGCAGCCTGCTGAAAAACCTAGGTAGTGTATCATCCCTTGCCATTGCATACACGTAGCGCGATGTATTAAGCAGTCCGGCGTTGAACGAGGTTACAGATGCAAGTATGCTCATGATTATGAAGGCAAACGCACCCCAGGTCCCAAACATGTTCCTCGCAAAGAGTATATGTGGTATACTAGTACCACTCATAAGCTGCTTCTTTGTCAGGCCAGTGTACATGGCAACCACGAACAATGCGTATGTCACTGAGAGAAGACCAACGGCATACATCATGCCTTTGCCTATCATGCGGTAATCCTCGGTTTCCTCGGCAAGCGGGGTGACCCATTCAAAGCCTACATACATGAATACTCCAACAGCCGCCGCATTCATGACGTTTTTCAGAGTGAACGTAGGACTCTTTAGGGCAGATGATATATCTATTCCCTTTACAGCAAGCGCGTATATGGATACACCAATAAGGAAACTCAGCATGCTATAAGTGAGCACATCCTGAAGCCTACCTGTTATCTTTACTCCTTTAAAGTTTATATACCCAACGAACAGTATGAATACTATCTGCCAGAGAAACCTGTCTAACATGGGACTCGCTATAACACCCACGGTGTCGAGCATAACACTGGACAGGAGGTAGCTCTCAGCACCTACCATGGATATGCCAAGCACCACGTAGAACATGGCTATGGAGACAGCCGTCTTCTCGTTGAATGCATTCTGCATGAACAGCTTTATCCCGGCTGCACTTGGATAGAGCGAAGTGAGCTCGGAAAAGCACATGGCAGACAACAGGCAGAATACGCCAGAGACAAGTATGGATATCCAGGCAAGTTCACCCTCAACCATGATGGCCACCTGAAGTCCTGCCAAGTAACATGAGGTGGCCATGGCCATGCCAGCAGACGTGGATACAACCGTCCTCAGCGTCAATACTTTCTTTAAGGTAACAGCCATGACATGCCTCTATACCTCGGGCCAGATTATCATGGTTATGGCATCAAGCCGCATTACGTCTTCCTGGCTGCCCTTTACTCTTATCTCTCCATCAAGGTATTTCTGGGACGGGTTAAGATCCCCCCAGAACATGTCACACAGGTCTTCGCTGCTAGCGGTTACTATGATGTCTGGGGTACCATTCCTGCCTGTGGCAAAGGATACGATCTCTCCCTTTACCACGTCCATGGTGAATGTATCCCCGGTATCCTCTGCAACAAAATGTATGAGCTTTGTCCAGTCCCTTTGCATCCTGCGTAGACGTTTATTATTGTTACACTGCTCCTTGAAATCTGCCAATGCCTCCATGATCTCATCAGAAGTTGCCATATCCGACCTCCTAAAAAATATTGTTCTGTTTCCTGGCCCTAGCAAGGCCTCCTAGCTCTAATCCTCCCTGCCTATACCCGCCTCCCTGGACAACTCTGCCATGGAGTCCTCCAGGGCATTAAGGACAAAGTCCACCTCTTTTTCCGTTATCACGAGTGGGGGCATCAAGCGGCATATGCTCGGGTCATTACCTGTGTACACGGCTATAACACCCCTCTGAGAGAGTTTCTTAGTCATGCGTGGACCAATGGAATCATTCGTGTACTGTAGGCCCATCATGAGACCCATCTGCCTGACCTCAAGCAATAGGTCAGGATAGTCCTTGAGCAAACTGTCAAATCCCTTCCTAAAACGCTTACCCATCTCTGCAGCATGCTCACACAGGTTATGCTTCTCTATGTAATCTATGACAGCCAGGCCTACTATGCATCCCAGATCAGAGCCCCCGAACGTTGAGAGGTGTATGAACGGATGGGGGATAAAGAAATCCATTATTTCCTCGGTGAATATAGTCGCAGATATAGGGTAAAGTCCACCGCCAAGGGATTTTGCAACCGTCATTATATCAGGGACAACACCCCAGTGTTCAGAGGCAAACATCTTGCCCGTGCGAGCAAAACCCGTTTGAATCTCATCAAGAATCAAGAGTGTCTCGTTTTTTGTACATATATCTCTAACATCAGCCAAATAACCATCAGGCGAAATATGGATACCACCCTCCCCCTGAATAGGCTCAAGTATAACGGCAGCAGTATCCTCGTTAATAGTATCCCTTATAGCATCTGCATCCCCAAAAGGTACCATCTTGAAGCCCGGGACAAGTGGTTCAAAAGGCTCCTTGTATGCATCTCTACCAATGGCAGAGAGGGAAAATCCAGTGTGACCATGGTACGCATTCTTTGCATATATAATCTCGGTCCTCATTGTATACCCACGTGCAATCTTTATTGCAGCATCGTTGGCCTCTCCACCACCGACACCAAATATAGTGCACTTGAGTTCCCCTGGAGTAATCTCGGCGAGTTTTTTTGCAAGATCAGCCTTTTGCTTGGAACACAGGAGAAACACTCCTATATCGTAAGTATCAAGAGCCTGTTTGAGTATGCTGGCTATCTCCCTGTTGTGCCTGCCCACGTTCATAATGCCAGAGCCTGTTTGGCAATCGATGTACTTCCTTCCAGTAATATCCCAAACCGTTGCACCCTCGCGCCTCTCCTCAATGATGTCCAAACCTGCACTTTTCATTGTACGGACCTTCATGGGACTGATATACTCTGCAAAATCCTTAAGAACTTCTTCCTTTAACACCTTTGGATCTTCCTGCATAATGACCTCCTTTAACAGTATTTTCTAACAAAAAAACAGGGTCCCTGTTATGACCCTATCAGCATTCCTTGCCAAGACCCTTTACCAGTAGATCTAGTATAGTGTCCAAACCCCTTTGCATGGAAAATGTATCCTCGTTCTCCAGCCACTCGAGCTCAAGGCCCTCCACCATGCCCAGAATAACAATGGCAAAATGTTCCCTGTCTATATCCACAAATTCTCCGCTCTCTACGCCTTGCCTCAGGAGATCCGAGATGGCTGACCGCATCCTGTTATAATGTATCATTACCTTGTCAATGTAGTCCGAGCGAAAGGTGTAATGCCGGTCAGCCCTGAATTTTAATAGTAGCCTGCAGTAATCCTTCTCCAACTCGTAGAGCTCAGAGATATCCCTAGCAAGTATCCTGAGCCTATCTATTACAGACCCGTCTTTATCCCTTGTTCTTTCTATGAGTCCAAGAAAGGCAGATAGCATATCAGATACAAGGGAAAAAGCGAGTTCCTCCTTAGATTCCCAGTACCAGTAAAGCGTGCCCTTGCCAAGACCTGCTGCCGATGCTATGTCTTGCATGCTGGTGTTATGAAAGCCCTTTTCTGAAAATAGCTTTATTGCAGCATTCTTTATCTGTTCTTTCCTTAACTTCCTTGACGCACCTGCCTTGCCCTTCTTATCCATACTTGTCTCCATGAAAGGACAAAACTCGACTGACCAGTCGGTCTAGTTTTTAGACCACATACTAACCTTTGTCAAGCATAAAAATCAGTGTCCAGGTGCAGACATGGATATAAATACTAAAAACATATGGCCAAGGCCCCAGGCACACTACACTTTTACCTAAATCTTGTTTGAGCCATTACCTTCCAAGTGGTGGATATGGTGGCACAGGGAATCTAGACGGGCTTGTCATAATACCGTATGGAGGCATGGTTGGAAAAGGCACTGCCTGCCTAATCATCTTTCTTGATATCCTTCTCTCCCCACCGCTATTTCCGAAATCATATAGGGAGCTGTTACCCGATTTAACCATGCCAAATGGAACTTTAGTACTCACCGTGATCTCCCCACCTGTACTAAGGGACCTTATTACTTTTACGTATATTACCCTGTGCGATGCAGTGATGTAGGTATCATTCCTTATCATCACCCTTTTCTTTAAATTAGGCGGGGACGTAATGTTACCTTGAAACAGAATAGTGCTCCATGGTCCTCTCTGTTTCATAAAGCTATTTATTGCAGCCTCAGATGCGTAGAACACATGGCCATCTTTGAGTATATATATCTTTACTGGATCTATGGTCTCAAACCTGTATTTCCTTGCCTTGTAATAGACATCTTTTGGAACAAACCTGCACCAGAACTGGGCAACACTCCCTGGGAGACTCATCTCCACAACAAAGAACCGCTTACTCGAATCAAGCGCCTTAAGGTTACCGATATACACGGCTTTTACAATCTCGTGGTTTCCATCCTTGTGAACAAGTTTGTACTTTGCCCAGGCCCTTGAGTGTAGAGCCTTAAACGATTGATTCACTATTTTATTCTGCAACCTCCATAGACTGTAAGCCGTTGTATATGGTGTCATGGTATCTGCCCAGCATTTACCGAAAAAGAGTGATGTGATAATGATTAGAAACAAGACCAGGTTGGTCTTCCTGAATAGCTTCATATGTCCCTACCTCCTTCTTGTTAATGGTCCGTCCATGCACCTAATAAAGGCATGCACGGCCTATCCCCCTATACATGCCTGTAACCATGCAAACAAGATCTTGATCATCTGCTTTCACCTGCTGACAAATGCCCGCCATCCCGCAATGATAGACCCGGGCTCCATGTCAAGCGCACCTGATGCCTCGGCAACTGGAGTAAAACCGCAGTTCTTGCAATCAACCTTACCCCTGTTCTTCACGTAACACCCGGTTACCACCGTACCATCAGGATCCACGTTTACCAACAGGCCATCGTGGCATACCCAGTTATTCTCTATCATGGCCCTTAGCCTTTTTTCGGAGTTTATAATGGGATATCCCATGTGCTTGAGATCAATAACTTTTTCTATGGCCTGCCTTCGTTCTTCCGGTGATAGCATTAGATCCTCCTCGCCCTGGCCGTATGGATAGAATAACTGCACGCTCATGCCCCTTACCGATGACAGGTTACTTAATTCCCCTGCCAGGTCCCCTATTTCCTGCCAGTTCATCCTGTTCATAGTGTAGTGAACTAGTACCTTTTGATGCCTTGTATGCTTTAGATTAGACCAGGCCTTATCAAAAGAATTGCTCCTGAGCCTGTTATGTGTCTGCCTGGTTCCATCCAAGCTCACCCATATCACATCTGCATTTACATCTAGGGGGAATGTGCCGTTCGTGGTAACAGCAACACACGTAAACATTCTCTTTGCATGCATGACCATGTCATGGATATCATGACGCCGATCCTGCCAGAGCATGGGCTCACCCCCTTCAAAGATAACTACACGGCATCCCATTCCTTTCAATAGGTAAAGCGTGGCTATTGCCTTATCCCAGCCCATGTGCGAGCCTGGCTCACCTGCCCTTCTGTAAAAGGGACAGGCCTTGCATTTTAGATTGCACCTGTAGGTGAGCTTGAAGCTCGCAACAAGGGGGACTGCCTGTTGCAGGACCTTTCTCCTGAAATAGAAATCGATCATGCTAGCGGACCAGCGAAGGTAGAGCCCTTTGACCTTTTGCCTCTCATTAAGATATACACCGATCTTCTGGTTCCTTGGCACGTCTTTCTTGATATCACTCATGTTCACGCCAAAATATGCCTAGCCCAGGCACATCTTTTAAATTATTATCAGCAACCGACCTATCGTTGTCAAACCAAAAGAATTATCTGGAATCATATGGATAAAGTAACCTCTTTTTGCATTCCTTGACTTTCACCATGGTTATGCTATTAATAATTTATATACCTGTTTATATTGCATTTGCCTGTGGTGATATGTTTCAAAAATGTAGACCAGACTAGAGACTAAAAGAACACGGGAGGCCAAGGCATGAAAAAGTATCTCATGGTTCTTATCATGTCAACTATGCTGGTAGTACCCCTGTCTGCAATGGCCATGACACCTGTTACAGATAAGGAACTTGCCAACATAACAGGCCGTACTGGTATAAGCATATATATCGACGTGACCATAAGTCTTCACATTGGCGTGATCGCATGGGGTGATCCAGATGGCTTCGGGGGTTCCACATCAGGTGGCTGGGTGGGCATAAAGGACCTATATGTTAATGACTTTCACGTTGCGCCTAGAACAGACTACATGTCAGACCCGAGTAAATGGCCATACCTTCAGTTCCTGACCATAGACGTCTTCAATAAACAGTGGCAATAGATAGACTGAAGAAAAAGACACAAGTTCATCATCATCCCTGAGTTTTTTTTACAGGCGGTGTTGCATTTCACCCATCACTACTAACTCCAGTTAAACCTGGAAACTAGCGTTCCCTATCAAGGGTTCTAGTTCTTGGTGCTGTTTAGCTACCGATTTGCAAGAGGACGTGGTATAATTAATACCGGCAGGTGTATTGCACGGTTTATAGGATATATATTCCTTTGTAGGCTTATGCAGCATAAGATGTGTAGCCTATGTTTTTATGTTCAAAGACCTATGTTTAAAGGAGGAAACGTGGATAAGTTCATGGATTCTGATAAACTTATGAGTGCAAGTGAGGCCATAAGCCGGTTTGTCAAGGACGGTGACTCATTTGTATTTGCAAATTGCCTTTACTGCATGCCCCTTGCACTCGCGCATGAGATAATAAGGCAAAAAAAGAAAAATCTTATGGTATTCCAGCAAGGTGGCATAGAAGAGATAGACCAATTACTTGAGTCAGGGGTAATTAACCGTATGGTTGTTGCCTACAATTTCAGGGCAGGTGGTAAAAGGCTTATAACACCTCTTGATAGAGCATTAAGACAAGGTCGCGTGGTCATAGAAGAGATGACCAACCACACACTCCTTTCCATGATGAAGGCAGGCGCGATGGGATATCCTTTTATACCTGTATTATCCGGCATAAGGGTCACTGACGTTGTCAAGAGAAAGGGCTTCCTCGGAGACCAAAGGTTTGCCGAGATAAAGGACCCTTTCACAGGTAAAGATGTACTAGTGGTAAAGGGATACAATCCGGACTTTGCAATAATGCACGTACAGAGAGCAGACAGGGCTGGGAATGCCCAGCTCTGGGGTGCAATGATAAACAGCAAGTGGGCTGCCTTAGCTGCAAAGAAGGTCATTGTGTCAGCGGAGCAGATAGTGGACACCGAGGTGGTGATGTCATCACCGCACCTGACCGTGGTACCTGCACACAAGGTCTGTGCTGTCGTTGAATGTCCCTGGGGAGCCCACCCATCCGAGGTAGCAGGACATTATGACTATGACCTACCCTTCAGGGCATTGTTCTTTGGGTCGGCTTCAAACGAGGAGGCATCAAAGGCTTGGCTGGACGAGTGGGTATACAATGTGGCTGACAGGCAAGAATATATAGAACACTACGTTGAGAGATTCGGTAGGGATACGCTCTTAAGGCTAAAGGCCAAGCCCTTTCCATCTGTACCCGCAGACTATGGGTTTACCTTTAAAAGCGTGTGGGATGAAAAGGGGTATTCCGAAGACCTTGGTATGGACATGAAAGGCTTCTTGAAGATGCTTGAAGACAAGGGGGTACTTCTAGATGGGGATTAAGTATACCATAGACGAACTTATTGTATCCAGGGCTAGCAAGGAGATAAAAGACAGGGAAATGGTTGTGATAGGACAGGGAATAGCCATGGCTGCAGGAGTGCTTGCAAAGAAAACCCATGCACCCAATTCCGTTATATTGACCGAGGCAGGTCTGCTCGGTATTGAACCATTCAAGGTGCCACTCCACATTGCAGATCCTAGCTGTACAAGGGGGTTCACGTATTCATGCGACATGATAGACATATTTACAACGGTGGTAAACAGAGGATACGCAGATGTTGCGTTTCTAGGCGTTGGCCAAATAGACAGGTATGGCAACATGAACAGCAGTTACATAGGTAACCCAGAAAATTTTGAGATTAGGCTTACCGGAGCAGGTGGTGCTCCAGAGTTTGCAGGTTATTCAAAAAGGTCTGTACTCACCATGAAGGGAGGTGAGTTCGTGGAAAAGCTGGATTATTTTACAACCCCTGGCTACGTTAACGGGGGAGATACGCGTTTTGAATCCGGCATGCCAGAGGGATCAGGGCCAAGCGTACTTATAACAACCAAAGGGGTGTTTAAATTCCACGAGGAGACAAAAGAGATGTACCTTGCAGGCGTTCACCCCGGGGTAAAGATAGATGATGTGCTATCCGACATACCCTGGGACATGGAAGTGGCTGACAATCTCGAGACAACTCCTTTACCCACAGAAGAAGAACTCAGCATAATACGCAACTTCGCTCCTGACATAACAATGGGAAGGAAACTCGTGATGGAAGTGCTGATAAACCAGGTGATGAGGCTATTCTATGGCCAAGACAACGGAAGTTAACAATCAGGACAGGGGACCATGAAGGATATGTTCAAGATAATCGATTCTCTCTGTTACCTGCCTACACAGGAGGTGATAACCGACCTGGTTGCATCACTCCCACCCCAGATGGCAAGGTACTTAAAGGACATATTTGGACCAAGGGTAGCACCTATCATAGGCATGGAGGCTAACGAGCTCTACAGGATGAAACTTACCATGACGGAGCAAGAGATAAACGATTCGCTTTCACCAAGGGTAAAACATATATCCATGTCCCTGGAGGATTTTGTCGAAGAGTTAGATGAGATGGGTGTTGAAAAGGCCATCATATTTAATCTGGACGAGGAGACACCAAGCGGCTGCAAGGGCCTATCCAATGATTACTATGCCGGTGTGGTAAATGCATTTCCCGACAAGTTCATCGGCATAGCAGGCATTGATCCCTTGAAGGGTATGGATGCAGTAAGGGAGATAAGAAGGAGCTATGACATGGGCTTAAGGGGTATAGCTGTCAGGCCTTTTATGTTTGGCATACCTCCACACCATGCCAAGATGTATCCCCTTTATGCAACGTGTGTTGAACTGGACATACCAGTATGGTTTCATTTATCGATAAATTACTCCACGAACACTATGGAGAAGGAAAGGCCTATATATCTTGATATCGTTGCACAGGATTTTCCCGAGCTAAAGATTATTGCCGGCCATGGTGGCTGGCCATGGATCTCGGAGATGGTGGCTGTTGCATGGAAGAACACCAACATATACATTGACCTTGCATCCTATATGCCTAGATACCTTGCAAAACCAGGATCTGGATGGGAGCCCTTGCTCCATTACGGCAACACTGTGCTACAGGACAGGATATTGTTTGCATCCACCTGGCTATTCATGGGCATGAGCATAAGGGAGCTAGCCGACCAGGTACTGGAACTGCCCCTGGAAGAAGAGGTAAAGAAAAAATGGCTTTACTATAACGCGGCAAGACTATTTAACATAGAACCAGAACAAGCCTAGAGAGGTGTCATGTGAAGATTGTGGATAAAAAGTTCAAGATAACCGTATCAGTGCTTGTACTCCTGACCTTGTTCGTTATTGTGCTGGTAT
>WFSG01000023.1 GCA_015486075.1 Deltaproteobacteria bacterium | reverse complement strand
ATGTTACAGGGTGCCAGTTTGCTGCATGAAAGGTGGTAAAGGCCCAGGTAATACCTTGCATGCTAAGCCCTGTCTGTACATGTCGGTTCGCAGTGACATAGAGATTATCATCAAAGTTGACAAACTCATGCCCACCCACCTGCCAGTAGACAGCAACAATTGATATAACAAGGAAAAGGCAGATCAATAACTCTTTGTGTGCCTTAAACTTAAATGATGAGTTCTTGTTCTGCATGGTCCCTCAGTTCTTTGTCAGTTGCATGAGCCTTCTGCTTTCAGCTCTCAGCCTTCAGCGAAAACCTTTAACCACAGACCTTATACCTTTTTTAATATTATTATATCTTACCTGGAACCCGGCACCCTGTCTTTTTTTACCTTACGCCTTTCGCCTTTTTTAAACTCTGTGCCTCTGTCCCTTTGTACCTTGTTTTCTATCCCTCTACCTTAAACCTTTATCATTTTTGCCTAGCACCTGATACCCGGTACCAGACACCCGACACCTGGCACCTGGAACCTGACACCTTGTCTTCTTTACCTTAAACCCTGTATCCTATACCTTCTCACCCGGGGTTCTCTCGTTTCCCTGTTTTGCTTCCAATCAGTCCCTTATACGCTTGTAAGTCTTCCAGCCTTCCTTTAATCCAATAGCAGCAAACCTTGCTTTTTCTTTATCATCTTTAGCTTTCAAGTAATATTGGTAGCTTGATTTTGTTATGTTTCTGATTGCTACGCTTGATGCCTTCTCAGACTCCCACGGTGTCCATGACTTATCCTTTCTAGGGAAACGAATAAATTTGTCGAATGACTCGAGTTTCCCATCTTTAATTTTATACCTGCCCTTTATTTTTTCTATAGGAAGCTGGTTTAGGAAGACCTTTCCCTGATATGTTCTGTCAGGGTTATATCGTACCCGCATTTTAAGCACCGCTTCCTTACTTCCCGATTTTAATGCAAAAGTGACTTCGTACAGACCTGGGTTGAGAGTGGTCAGGTTTTCGTGTTCTTTGTTATTTTGAGTAATGAAGATTGCAACAAATATTGCTAATATTATAACCGGGACAATTAGGAGAATTATTTTTTTCATATTCCACCTAATTCCGGGATTATAGCATAACTATCCAATATCTAAAAGATCTTTTGTAAAAGGGTAATCTATGAGCAATAGGCTTGGAGGGTAGTAATTTGAATGTAACAATCTCTAAACATCTTTTCTGGGATAATCCAAGCTACTGTGAAGGATCTGCGGGACCATCTGTATCTTGTGCCATTCCTCGGATCTTAACTCTTTTGCCGTCTACATATGCTTTCCAGCCAGGATAAAAAAGTTCATCAAGGACCAATTGCTTATAAAACAAATTCATATTCAAGATTGGTATATCTAAGGTGTTTCTTCAACTCCTCCCAGAAGATTTCTATCATATCTTCTTCATTATAAATTGAGACTACTATTGATATCTTCATAGTTTTCTCTATTATAAGATCCTTTCCAATACAATTGTTGCAAACATACCTAGCTTATTATTCCATGTGTTAATAAAGGATTCTAGCGTTTTCCAGAAATTGAAGGACCATGCAGGCACAAGGTTATATAAAGATATCCCACCGGAAACCAAATACCTGAAAGGCATTGTGATTTTGATACCTTTGATTGCCCATTGAGGGAATTCCTTTTCAAATTGGGCCCTGTCTCTCTCAAAGATGATCCATGGTAGGGCACCGTTTGCCCCGGATAGTGGCCCTTCCGAGGGGAATTCCCATTTGGGTGTGTCTGGTAGGAAGGGTTCGTGATGAAGATGTGTATATATAAGGCGGGACCACGGAGTCACCCATGGTTCTACCATGATTATTCTCCCGCCTGTGCGAACGCATCTGGTAGCTTCCTTGAGAAAGGCTCTGGCTCTGGGAATATGATGGAAGACATCTGTCATGACAATAGCTTTAAGGCTTTGGTCTTTAAAGGGTAGGGCACAAGCGTCAAGGACAACCTTTACCATGGGGCAAAAGAATATCTCTGATGTAATTAGACCTGGGATAATCTGGTCCAGGAATCCAGCACCTGAGCCTAGCTCTAGTACATGGCCATCCGCGTAAGGCAGATTATTTACTATGTACTCATACCATTCTTCGTATATCCTTTTCAGGAAAGGCTTTTCCTGGATTATTTTCTTGCGCAGGATTGTTGTCTCAGGGTCATCAAGATCCATACCGCGGGTAAGGGGATGTTCTAGCAACCTAAATATCTTCATCCTTATCTCTTTATCCCATGTTAATTAGGGTGTTTCTTAACTTTGTTCCTTGGTTTCAGTCCTTGCCGGCTTTCGTTCCACTCATTTAGGTAGCTATCAGCTGTCAGCCATCAGCTTTCAGTTAGAAAACAAGGCGCAAGGAAAAATCCTTCGAGGCTTTCTTTTTCCCTCTACCTTCCGTCTTGAACCTTATACCTTACACCTTGCCCCTTTATTTTTACCCGGAACCCGGCCACCCGGCACCCGAAACCTTATCCTTTTTACCTTATACCCTGAACCTTATACCTTGTACCTTTTATTTTTTTACCTGGCACCTGGCACCCTGTCTTTTTTCATCTCCCGCCTTCCGCCTTTCTACACAAACTTCATCTTCCTCATCGCATATGCTGTCATTTTCAGTAACAGCCAGCCGTGCCTCCACCGGTCGATGTTGGTTGATCCATACTTGCGTTCGGCATAGCGTATGGGTACTTCCACGATCTTCATGTTTAGTTTTGCTGCACCAAACAGCAGGTCGAAATCGCCAAATGGATCGAAGTCGCCAAAGTAAGAGCGGTTCCTTGCAATCCTCTCGTAGTCAGATTTTAACAATACCTTGGTGCCACAAAGGGTGTCCTTTACGGGTTGTCCCAGTAACCAGGTAAACGCCAGTGAAAAGAACTTGTTGCCCAGCAGGTTCAGGTAGCGCATGGCCTGTTTCTCCATGGGATAGACCAGGCGTACCCCGTTTATGAATTCGCCCTTACCTGAGTATATGGCATCATAAAACCTGGGCAGGTCTTCTGGAGGCACTGTCATGTCGGCATCCAGTATCATGAGTATGCTCCCTGTTGCCTTTTCAAATCCCATGCGCACGGCATCCCCCTTGCCAGTGCCTGGCTGCCTGAAGAGCTTGCATCTCCTTTCGGGATGTCTTGCCATCTCTTTTTCAATAACAGAATACGTATCATCCCTTGAGTGACCTTCGACGAATATGAGCTCGGTTGACTGGCCCATCTCGGGCGTGCGCTCAAATATCTTGGGGATGTTGCCTGCCTCGTTCCTTGCAGGTACGATCACGGACACCACTGGTTTCCTACCCCTTGGCCGGGCAGCTGGCCTGGGCCGTGCAATAATGAAATTGGTGAGAGCAAGATAATAAAAAGGCCAGAGCCTTGTAACGAAACGGTTTAGAAAGTCTGCCACCAGGGGTGTATCAAGGGGCCAGAGGATCTCTGGCCAACTCCTTATTACCTCTAACCCGGCAAGATCCAGCATGCCACCGATGTCTTCTGTCGTAAGCCAGTTCTGTGGTAACTTGGGATTGGCAAGACCAAGGGCCTGTGCCAGGAGCAAGGGTATCTCCCATACCCTGCTGTATGTATTTATGATAATCCTTGTCCTGGGGTTTGAGAGTTCCTTTACGCGGTTGAAGACCTCCTGCACGTCCCAAAGGTCATTTACAGTATCAGAGAGTATGATGGTATCAAAGCTTTCATTGAGGCCTGGCTCGTGCGCATCGGCCTGTATGAACCTTATTTCAGGGTGCCTGTTTCTTGCGCGCTTTATCATTTCTCCAGAGAAGTCTATGCCAACACCTGTTTGAGGCTTGAGTGCTGCAAGCAGGTCTCCTGTGCCGCAGCCTATCTCCAGTACCTTCTGGCCCGGGGATACAAGAAACCTGTAGACATGCTCGATCCTTGCGTGGTAGTAGCGTCCCCACGAGGTCCAGGTGTCCATCTTGCGGGCAATTGCATCCCAGTGTGCCTTTCGTTTATTGCGATAGTTGATTGCAGCCTCTGTCAAGGTCTTCTTAATCTCTCTTGCCGTGCCTGTCTCCATGGGCCTTTGATCCCTCCTGTGACTCTTTGTACCACTGGTAGGTCTGTATGATACCTTGCTTCAGTCCTGTCTTTGCCTTCCATCCCATTTTATTTATCCTGGACACGTCCAGTAGCTTTTGCGGTGTACCATCGGGCTTATCCCTGTCCCAGACTATGTCTCCCTTGAAGCCCACGATAGAGGCAATGAGCTCGGCGAGTTCCTTGATGGTTATGTCCTCGCCAGTGCCTATGTTCACGAATTCCTCTATATCCCTGGCGTCAAAGTTCTGCATGAGGTGTATACATGCATCTGCCAGGTCATCCACGTACAGGAATTCCCTCCTTGGCGTTCCTGTCCCCCAGAGCACTACCTGGGCTTTTTCTTCTACCTTTGCATCGTGAAACTTCCGAATGAGTGCTGGCAACACGTGCGATGTCTCAAGGTCGAAGTTGTCGTTCGGACCAAAGAGGTTCGTGGGCATAACCGATATAAAATTCGTCCCGTACTGCTCGTTATAGTACCTGCAGAGCTTTATTGCTGCTATCTTGGCAATGGCGTAAGGCTCGTTGGTGGGTTCCAGCTTTCCACTCAGGAGATAATCCTCCTTCAAGGGCTGTGGTGCATACTTGGGGTAGATGCACGATGACCCCAAATTCAAGAGTTTTTTCACCCCGCATTGATAGCTCGCTTGTATTATATTTGCAGCGATCATGATGTTATCGTATATGAACTCTGCCTTGTAGGTGCTGTTGGCAAGGATGCCTCCCACCCTTGCAGCGGCTAAAAACACGTATTCAGGCCTCTCCTTGTCAAAGAAGGCCTCCACTGCTTCCTGCCTTGTCAGGTCAAGCTCGGCATGCGAGCGCACAACTAGGTTTCTATAACCCTTCTCTTCGAGCTTCCTCTGCATGGCTGAACCCACCAGGCCCCTGTGGCCAGCGATGAAGATCTTTGCAAGTTTGTTATTCATGATATCTCCGTTCGGCAATTGTTATTTGATGTATGAGGTTTGAAATAAGAGGTATCGGGTGCAAGGGGGCAGGTGCAAGGTAT
>WFSG01000022.1 GCA_015486075.1 Deltaproteobacteria bacterium | reverse complement strand
TAATCGACCACATGGAAGGAAAGGAAATATTAAAAAAAGCGTGTATGGCCAAGTACTGGATCTGCGAGATGTTGAACAGGCTTGTTGGCAAGTGCGTGGAGTTTCACGGTGGTTACGGTTACATGGAGGAATACCCAATAGCCCGTATGTTCAGGGATGCGAGGGTCCAGACAATATACGCCGGCACTTCCGAGATCATGCTGCTTCTCATAAGTAGATCTTTAGGGCTGTAACATATGGGTGGCCTTTTATCAGGGCTCAAAATCCTTGATTTCACTTATCTGCTTCCAGGGCCCTTTGCCACCATGGTTCTGGCAGATCTGGGTGCTGATGTAATAAGGGTTGAATCTCCGAGCAGGATCGACATGGTAAGGATCCTTCCGCCTCTTCTGGACGAAGAGGGCATGGTATCTGCACTGCATGCCTACCTTAACAGGAACAAGAAATCCATTGCCCTTGATCTCAAGAACAGGGATAGCATATCAGTTATAGAGAGATTGATAGGTGATGGTTACAATATTATAGTAGAGCAATTTCGACCAGGGGTCATGGAGAGACTTGGGCTTTCCTATGACAGTCTCGCTCGGATTGATCCATCCATCATATATTGCTCGATAACTGGCTATGGTCAGGAAGGTCCTTTCAGGGATAGGGCCGGGCATGACATAAACTACCTTTCACTCTCAGGGATCATGGGTTATTCCGGCAGGAAAGATACGGGTCCCTGTCTAATGGGGATACAGGTGGCAGACCTTGGCTCTGGTTCGTATAATACCATTGTAAGCATACTCGCTGCGGTCATATCCAGGCTGAATACAGGTAAGGGGCAATACATTGACGTGGCAATGGCAGATGGTCTCTTTCCGTATAACGCTGTTCAGGCAAGTTCTGAACTGGCTGGAGGTGCTAGTAGTGGTTACGAGACAGAGGTTCTCAACGGTGGTTCATTGTACGGATTTTACGAGACGGCCGACGGCAGGTACATCTCTTTCGGTGGTCTTGAACAGCAGTTCTTCAACGAGTTTTGCAAGGCCCTGGGTGTTGAGGACCTAGTCGATGGAGGCATCATGCAGTTCGGAAATCTGGGCAAAGCAAGGGAGAGGATCTCAGGGATAATACGATCAAAACCCCTGGCTTTCTGGATAGAAAGGTTCGAGAACTTTGATGCCTGCGTTGAGCCGGTTTTGACCCTTGGAGAGGCACTGGAAAGTGAATACGCAAAGGCAAAGGGTCTGGTTGTGGATGTTCCGGGACCTGATGGCAGGCCTGTTAAGCAGCTTGCACACCCCGTGAGGTTTTCCGACTTTAAGCCAAGGTACACGAAGGCCGGTGGTAGGGTTGGAGAAGACACGGACGCTGTCTTAAGAGCCCTGGGGTATACTGAGGAGCAGGTAAAGAATTTGGAGAAAAAAGGTGTCTTTGGATAACAAGGGCACGTAAGAAAGGAGGTAGTATGGTTGGTATAAAGTCTTATGGGGGATACATTCCCCGGTATCGTTTGAATCGGATGGTCATAGTTCAAAACATGGCATGGTACCTACCGGTCATAATGGCTGTTGCCCAAGGGGAAAAGTCTGTTGCAAACTGGGATGAGGACAGTCTAAGCATGGGGGTGGCTGCTGCATACGACTGCATGTCAGGGAGTGATAGGAAAGCCCTAGACGCCGTGTATTTTGCATCAACAACGTTACCTTATGCAGATAGGCAAAATGCAAGTATCTTGGCTACAGCATTGAACGCTCCTGAAGCAGGTGTTGATGATGCTGACTTTACGGGTTCAATAAAGGCTGGCACAACTGCTGCTATAGCAGCCATGGAGGCCATTGAGTCTGGGAAGAAAAACAACGTGCTTGTTGTTGCCTCTGATCTGAGGCGTACAAAGATGGCCACCATGTATGAGATGTTCTTGGGTGACGGTGCAGCCGCCTTGCTGTTTGGCAAAGACGATGTGATTGCGGAGTGCAAGGGGTATTATTCCCACAGTTGCGACTTCGTAGACCATTACAAGGGTTATGGAAAGGAATTTGATTACACGTGGGAAGAGAGATGGGTAAGGGACGAGGGTTATGGCAAGATAATACCCGAGGCCATAACCGCGTTCCTAGACAAGGCAGGGATGCAGATAGGCGACTTTGACAAGGTTATATACCCGTGCTATTTTAAGGGAACCCATGTAGGAATTGCAAGGAAGCTCGGAATTGATCCATCCAAAGTCCAGGACAACATGCACGAGGTATGCGGTGATACTGGTACGGCCCATCCTATGGTCATGTTCGTAGCAGCGCTAGAGGAGGCAAAACCGGGTGACAAGCTTTTGCTTGCAAGTTTCGGCCAGGGTTGTGATGTCCTTTACTTCGAGGTGACAGACAAGATAAAGGACTTTAAGGGACCACAGGGCATAAAGGGATCTCTTGCCAGAAGGGTTGAACTTGATAGTTACCAAAAGTTCTGCAAGTGGCGTGATTTAATCGTTGCTGACCTGGGCATCAGGGGAGAGGCAAATCCAAACACAGCCCTTACCACGCTATGGCGCAAAAGGAAGATGTTACTGGGCCTGGTGGGTTCTAGGTGCAAGAAATGTGGTACACCTCATTTTCCCCCCTCTCAGGTTTGTGTAAACCCGGATTGCGGTGCCGTAGAGGAGATGGATGAGTACGAGTTTGCAGAGAAGACCGGCAAGATCCTCATGTATACCGGTGACATGCTTGCTGCGTCCGTTGATCCACCTGCAATATACGGTATGATAGATTTTGAAGGCGGTGGGAGGACGATGCTTGATTTCACTGATTGCAAGCTGGACCAGATAAAGGTTGGTATGGAGGTGAAGCTCTCGTTCAGAAGGAAATACAAGGATGAAATGCGTGGCTTTACGGGTTACTTCTGGAAAGCAATCCCACAGGTAGAGGAATAAGGAGGTGTAATCATGGCTACAGGAATAAGAGACAAGGTCGCTATAATAGGTATGGGGTGCACCAAATTCGGTGAAAGGTGGGACGTCGGGGCTGAAGAGCTCATGGTAGAGGCCTTCCAGGAGGCGATCCAGGATGCCGGGATCGATAAGAACGAGATACAAGCCGCATGGCTAGGTACCTGCTTTGACGAGGTTAACGTAGGAAAAAGTGCACTGCCAGCATCCATGACGTTAAGACTCCCCAACATATCCGTAACAAGGGTGGAAAACTTCTGCGCGAGCGGTACCGAGGCATTTAGAGGGGCAGTGTATGCGGTTGCATCCGGTGCATACGATATAGCCATGGCAATAGGTGTTGAGAAGCTCAAGGACATAGGTTACGGTGGGCTTCCAGAGTTCAGCTCTGCAATGGGAACACTAAACGGGCTTTGGTTTCCCAATGTTACTGCGCCTGGCTGTTTTGCTATGCTGGCAAGTGGCTATGCAGCAAAGTACGGTATTGACATGCAGGAGCTGAAAAGGGCAATGGCACATGTTTCGGCAAAGAGCCACGCAAACGGTGCCCTCAACCCCAAGGCACACCTGCGCAAGGCAGTAACCGAGGAGAAGATTCTCAATGCGCCCATGATTGCCTACCCGTTGGGGCTGTTTGATTGTTGCGGTGTCAGCGATGGATCGGCATGCGCCATTGTCACGACACCCGAGATTGCAAAGAGCCTTGGCAAGAAGGACTTTGTTACTGTTAAGGCACTGCAGCTCTCTTTGAGCAATGGCACGGAGATGGCCTATGAATGGGATGGTGCACACTTTGTAACCGCGGCAAAGGCAAGTTCAGAGGCTTACAAGGAAGCTGGTATAAAGAATCCTAGGGAAGAACTCAGCCTAATGGAGGTTCATGACTGCTTTTCCATCACCGAGCTGGTTACCATGGAAGACTTGCACATATCTGAGAGAGGCAAGGCCCCCAAGGACATAATGGACGGCTTCTATGATCTGGATGGAAAACTCCCATGCCAAGTGGATGGTGGACTAAAATGTTTCGGGCATCCCATTGGCGCATCCGGGCTTAGGATGCTGTACGAGATTTATCTGCAACTTCACGGCAGGGCAGACAAGAGACAGCTTAAGGATCCAAAACTGGGCCTTACGCATAATCTTGGTGGTTTCCCCATGATGAATGTGTGCAGTGTGGCGATTATAGGTAAATACGATGCATAGGAAAGTATAAGGAGGTCCGATATGGCGGACAGGTCAAAGCAAGGTAAGGAATATCCACCCATTACCTGGGAAGTGGAAAGGGGAAAGATAAGGGAGCTTGCAAAGGCCATAGGGGATCCCAACCCGATATACCTTGACAAGGATACTGCAATTGAGGAGGGGTACAAGGATACCCCTGCTCCCCCTACTTTTCTTACCGTGCCCATGATGTGGTCGAGCTCAATGCCCGTGGTTATCAATGATCTCAAGATCAATTTTGCCAATGTGCTGCATGGCGAGGAAGAGTACGAGTATTACAGGTTGATTTACCCCGGTGACGTACTAACAGGTATACCAAAGGTGGTAAGCATAGAAGAAAAGACCAGCAAGTCAGGTAGAAAGATGGACATGGTGACAGTGGAGATCCTGTATACAGATCAGGACGGCGAGAAAGTAGCCAAGGCCAGGTCTCTTCTTATCGAGAGGAAATAGGGGGTAGATTATGTCACAAGAGATATATTATGAAGATATTAATGTGGGCGACGAGATGCCCAAGCTTGTGAAGGGTCCTCTGCAGAAGCTACAGCACGTCATGTATGCAGGTGCATCAGGTGATTTTAACCCTCTCCATACAGATGATGACTTTGCAAAGGCCGTGGGCCTAGATGGTGTAATCGCCCACGGCATGCTCATTATGGGTTTTGTTGGGCAGGCCATAACGCAGTGGATACCGAGAAAGTATTTAAAGAGGTTCGGTGTTCGGTTTGCCGGTATGACAAAACCTGGGAACACGATAACAGTGAAGGGTAATGTGGTGGAGAAGCGCGTGGATGGTAATGAAAACATTATTAAGTGTGAGGTCTTAGCACAGGACGAGAATGGAGACGTCAAGGTAACAGGCCATTTTGAAGCAGCCTTGCCGCTAAAAAGTTAGGTAGAGGGGGGCGTACCCTTCTTGTATGCCCCCTCCAACTTACGCTCATAGGAGGTTTATTATGTCAAAGATTGATTTCACTGGACGGGTAGCCATAGTAACCGGCGCTGGTGCGGGCCTTGGTAGGAACCATGCCATTGAGCTTGCAAAAAGAGGTGCAAAGGTCGTTGTAAATGATCTCGGTGGCACGAGGGATGGGGTGGGCTCTAGCGAGTCTGCTGCAAACAAGGTTGTAGAGGAGATAAAGGCTTTAGGAGGAGAGGCTGTCCCGAACTATGACAACGTGGCCACTGTAGAAGGTGGCGAGAACATAGTAAAAACAGCCATAGACGCCTTTGGAAAGGTGGATATACTTGTCAATAACGCAGGTATACTCAGGGATAAGAGCTTTGCAAAGATGGAAGAGGAAAACTGGGATGCCGTGGTTGGCGTCCACCTGAAGGGGGCATACTGTGTTACTAGGCCTGCCTTCCAGAATATGAGGGAGAACGGGTACGGAAGGATCGTGATGACAACATCTGGTGCCGGGCTTTTTGGCAACTTTGGCCAGACAAACTATGCAAGTGCCAAGATGGGTGTGGTAGGCCTTGCAAATGTGTTAAAGTTGGAGGGGGCCAAGTACAACATCAAGACTAACGTGCTTGCACCTGTTGCCGCGACAAGGCTTACAGAGGATATACTGCCTCCAGAGGTATTCAAGAAGATGAAGGTGGAATTCGTGACCCCTGTTGTGCTGTACATGTGTTCGGAATTGTGTGAGGACTCAGGGGTTATTATAAATGCTGGGTTGGGTTATTTCAGCAGGTCGGCAATGATGACTGGCCCAGGTGCGGTTCTATCTGATGGAGGGAAGATACCAACACCGGAAGAGGTAATGGAAAACTGGGAAAAGATTACAAGCCTAGATAATCCGAAGTTCTTTAACCAGCTTAACGATATGTTCGGTGAGCTTGCTTCTCTATTATAATATAAACTAGATATGACAAAAGGGTCTTGGGGATATTTAAGTTTCCCCAAGACCTATAAACTTTACCTTTTCTTCTCCAGGTATGTAAAGGGCGCAGGATCCATCCTCTGCGGCACCTACGGTTATCACATATCTTTTCCTAGGTTCTAGGACTATTTCCTTTTCTGAGCTTAGGTTTATTTGTTTAGAAGTATTCCCATCAATCTCCAGTATTGAAGGGATGTGTGAGTGTCCCCTGAAAAGTATCCTGAAATTTGGCACGCTGCCCTCGATAATGTATGGTAGGTATTCTTCTATAGGTCTTTTTGTTGCAGCTGGCCAGTTAAAAGGGGCTGAATGTGCAAAGCATATGTCCCCTATCCTAATAACATAAGGTAGGGTCTCGAGGTAGTTTATACCCTTACCTCGGGTACTATTATCCTTGTTTCCGTTTAAACCCCATATAAGGCTTAGCTCGTTGTTTCCCATTAGTGCCTTTACTTTGTGGTTCCTTAGTACGGAGAGAGCCTCTTCAAGGGCATCAGGCTTGAGGGAATCACAGATATCTCCTAGATGAATTATGGTTTCAGCGCCTATATCTTTGAGTATTTTGATGGCTTGCAACATATTCCTGTTGTTGCTATGGCTGTCAGCAATCAGACCAATGATACCTTGCATGGTGGACTTGTAGCCTAGGATTACTCTTTTTGCAACCAGTGTTAGCATACGGTTGCATTAAAAAGTAATATGCAGGCAAAATTTTCATTTAACTTGACACAACATGTAAAAGGATGGTATTAAAGTTTATAGTAAAGCTTTAAGATAAGAGGAGGTTGTATGGCGTCCGATTATGATGTGGTGGTTATAGGTGCCGGTAATGCAGGCCTTACTTCCGCGCTCACTCTGGCAGAAAAGGGCCGGAAGGTGCTTCTCCTGGAAAGGCACAACGTGCCCGGTGGATGTGCAACAAGTTTTGTTAGAGGAAGGTTCGAGTTTGAAGTAGCCCTGCACCAACTCAGTGGCATGGGTACGGATGATAAGCCAGGTCCATTGAGGGAGATCTTAAGGGAACTTGGCGTACTCGATAAACTCGAGTTCGTCCAGATGGATGACCTTTATCGTATCATAATGCCGGGTGTTGCAGATGTCAAGCTAGGTGCCAGCAGGGAGGAGATAATATCAACCCTAAAGGAGAATTTCCCCAGGGAGAAGGAGGGCATAGAAAAGTTTTTCGACCTGGTTTACGAGTTCTGCATGCAGATGATAGGTGGAGTTTACATGCATGACCCCGATATATCGAGGGAAAAATATCCATTGTACTTCAGGTATGCATTAAGAAAATCCAAGGAGGTGCTGGATAGTCACTTTAATGACCCAGTTTTAAAAGCGGTTATCAGCCCATACTGGTCTTACATGGGTATCCCACCGAGCCACCTCTCGTTTAGCGACCTTGCCATACTCCTTTTTGCATATATAGAGTTCAAACCCTTTCACATAAAAGGTGGTTCTCAGGCACTATCAAATGCCCTGCTTGATACCTTTCTACAAAACGGCGGTACAGCAAGGTTTAACACGCCGGTAGACAAGATCTTGGTTGAAGATGGAAGAGCTAGGGGTGTTGTGACCGGATATGGTGAAGAGATAATATCGGATTATGTTATATCAAATGCAAGCACAATATCCACCTATTATGAGTTGCTAGGCCCAGAGTATGTCCCGGAAGAGGTGAAAAAGGAGCTTGGCAGGAGCACTATAGGACCCTCGGCATTTACCCTGTTTATGGGTCTAGACTGCGAGCCCAAGGATCTAGGCATAGAGGAAGCCACGAACTTTATAGGAACCAGCCTTGATATGGAAAGGACCTATGCATTGAGCAAGACACTAGAGAAACCCGAGATGGGACTTCTGTCGTGTTACGATGTGTCTGACCCCGATTTCTCGCCCAAGGGATCATCACAGGCCGTCTTTGTAGTCCTGCAGTATGCAGAGGCATGGTGTAATATTGGTCCGTCGGAGTATTATGACACAAAGTACAGGTATGCAGGTTTTATGCTGGACTTGGCGGGAAAGGCATTTCCCGGTATCAGGGACCACCTGGAAGAGGTGGAAGCAGCCACGCCACTCACGCACCAGCGCTATCTTGGGCACCCGGGCGGTGCCATATATGGTTTTGACCAGTACGCAAAGGATTTAAACCTGTTTATGAACAAAAAGTGTCCTATAGACGGACTATTTTTCGCAGGGTCATGGGTCGATTCCGGTGGATTCCAGCCAACGCTTACCTCGGGCAGGCAGGTGGCAAAGGTCGTGATCAAGGATATGGAAAGCAAGGGGGTGCCGAGATGAGTTCAATGGACTTTGTAAAGGACATAGACGGGTACCAAGATGTGGCAAAAGAGATAGAAGTCTTGAGGAACTATGCCCGCGATTATAGCTACGTGGGGCGTAATGTAAAAAGGACCATAGGCATGTTGCATCCAAGGAGGCTCAGTCTCAGGGTGTCTGAGATAAGGGAGGAGACTTCCTCTACAAAGACATTGAGATTGGTCTCTATCTCTAGTAACGGTTATCTACCTCCTTTCCAGGCAGGGCAGTATATAAATGTGTTCGTTGATATCTCAGGGGTAAGGACGAGTAGGCCTTACAGCATATCTTCTTCTCCAAGCCAGAGGGGTTATTACGATATAACGGTGCGGAAGGTGGAAGATGGCTTTGTATCAAGCTATCTCCTGGAAGAGGTAAAGGTTGGACAGGTGCTGGAGACAACGGCCCCGGCCGGGAATTTTTATTACAACCCGCTCTTTCATGGTGATGACCTTGTATTCCTTGCTGGCGGTAGCGGTATCACGCCATTCATGAGCATGATAAGGGAGGTTACGGACAAGGGCCTTGATAGGAAGATGCATTTGGTCTATGGTAGCCAGTGGGAAGACGACGTTATTTTCCAGGACGAACTAGAAGACAGGGCCCTTCACCACGGGAATTTCAAATATAGCTTGGTATTATCCAGCCCACCAGATGGTTATACAGGTCTCAAGGGCTTCATAACGGCAGAACTATTAGAACAAGTCCTTGGGAATATGTATGACAAGATGTTTTACATATGCGGACCAAAGCCCATGTATGCATATTGCGTGAAAGAACTGGAGAAGCTAGGAATACCCTCCAGGAAGGTACGTATGGAGATATCGGGTCCACCCAAGGACGTAACATTAGAGCCTGGCTGGCCTCAAGACCTGGATAAATCTACCGTGTTCAAGGTCGAGATAAGAGGTGGTAAGACTATAGATGCACTGGCTGGAGAGCCGTTAATGGTGTCACTGGAGAGGGCGGGCATTGTGGTTGAAGCCATGTGCCGCTCAGGCGAATGCAGCATGTGCAGGACAAAACTCTTAAAGGGTAAGGTCTTCCAACCGCAGGGTGTGAGACTTAGAAAGTCAGACAGGGATTTCGGCTACATCCATCCATGTGTGGCATATCCAATTCAGGATCTGGAGATAATGATATAGGAGACTAATCTTGGCTTAGCCCGGGAGCTAATTTGTTAATTACTTGACATCTCGACTCTGATTTTTATTAGAAGAATGTGTAAAATAGTATATATTAATGGTAAATGATTTCCTATTTATACAGATAAATGTTACATGGAAAATAGGTGCAATTAAAATATATCAGTGATTACGAATACTTGCGTTGTGGCACAAAATCTGCAAGTTTTTTAGTCTAGTAGATAGTTTGTGGAGTGCAACAATGAAGAAGATATACTTTGGTATCACGATCGTTGCTGCCTTTGTTTTACTTGTTGTAACAGAGGCCAATGAACCTCTGGTGCATTTTGTCAAGAATGCCGTGGTACGTGGGAATAGTAGCGTTGTTACACAAGAAGATGTGACAGGGGAGAGCTCTCCAAAGGTAGACCTTGACATGCTACTTAAACCAAGTAACCTCTCTGATACCTACGTAGATAATTATGCAACGGCCTATGGAATGTATTATTCTCCTGCTGTGGAAATGGACAGAACAGGGCCGGGTTATTATGGTACGGCTGGTGTTGGACTTGGCATAACGTCAGACGGGACCAGTACCGGTTCGATAGATAGCGGGCAATCACCGACATACGCTGGTGGTGTATTTCCTGGCAGGGCACCTGATCTGTTACACGTTGCAGACGTTACGGGTATACAAAGTCTTGCAGCTGAACCTAGTGGAGGTTCTAGTGCCGGTAATGACCAGTTAACAGGTGGTCAACCTGCTGGTGATGAGGTTGGCAGTCCTAATTCATCCGGCCAGACACCACCTGCACCAGTACCTGAACCCTCAACCATTTTCCTGTTTGCAACAGGACTCATGGGGCTTCTGCCCTTCACCAGGAGGCATCGATCACCTCGCAAGTAACCGTCTCACCTGTCTCGAGATGTGTTCTGTCCTTGGGTACAACTATGAAGCAGTTTGCCATGCTCATTGAGGATAGTATTCCAGAGCCCTGCGGGCCTGTGGTATAAACTATGAACCCGTCCTTTTCTCTCTTCATTATCCCTCTCAGGTAGTGCCTCCTATCTGGCTTTTTCCTGATCTCTGTCCTTAGCCTTGCATTAACGCGGGGTAGGAGAAGATTTCTTGAGCCCATCATCTTGAGTATGGCAGGTCTTGCGAACTGGTAGAAAGATACCATCGAGGACACGGGGTTGCCGGGCAGACCAATGGCAGGAATGCCATTTATTTCCCCAAAGGCGAGTGGCTTGCCTGGTTTCATCTCTACCTGCCAGAATTCCATTCGGTTGCCACCTGATTTCATGAGATCCTTGACCATGTCATAATCACCCATGGATACGCCACCAGAAGTGATTATTAGGTCAGATCTACTTGCTGCATACAGCTTCTCCTCTAGGTCCTTCTTGTTGTCCTTTGATATGCCTAGGTACACAGGTATGGCACCTGCTTCTTTAACCAGTGAGACGAGTGTGTACGAATTTGAGGAGATTATTTTTCCTGTAGAGAGCTCTTCGTCTATGTCTATCACCTCATCTCCCGTTGCAAGTATGGCAACCAAGGGCTTCTGTGCACAGTAGGCGGCCAACCTTTTTATTGATGCAAGAATGCCAATCTGTGCTGGACCCATACGTGTCCCCTTCTCAAGTACAACCTCCCCTTTTCTTACATCTTCGCCAGCGAGCCTTACGTTTTCACCCCTGTTAGGGACTTTTTTGATCACAACTCTCTCAGCCGACTCCACGGTGTCTTCTCTCTTTACTACCGTGTCAGCTCCCTGTGGTATAAGAGCACCTGTCATGATTCTTACTGCCTCGCCGTGACCCAAGGCACTTTTTGGCACATTGCCCGCAGCCAGGGTGTATATTACCCGCAGGCATGTATCTTTTCCCGTGATGTCCTCATGCTTGATGGCATAGCCATCCATTGCTGAGTTATTATTTGGAGGTATGTCTATCCCGGATACTATGTCTTCAGCGATATACCTGCCTAGCATTTCAGTGATGGCCACCCTTTCCTTGGGAAGCGGTTTTACTTGAGACAGTATAATTTCTCGTGCCTTTTCTACCTGTATCATGAGACCTTCCTTGTAAAGTAGCTTGCTATTGGACCAATCTATTCCAGCATGCAAGTCCAAGTCAAGATTATAGAGACCCGGGTCGATAGGTTGAACATGGGCGATCTGAAAAACCTTGAGGCACTTGAGGTTGAGCTTAAGAAGGTGGAGACACTAAACGGCAGTATGACCATCGTTGCCGCACCAAAGGAGTACGCGAGAAAGGTCTTTTCCCTCAAGAGAGACTTGGACACGGCGGTGATCATAAAGGGCCACGTTGTTGTTGGTATCTTCGGGGTAAGCCCTGACCTGGCGTCTGCCATGTTCCACGCCGTACCCAAGGGCATGGCATTCTACCCGAAGGATGGTGAGGACATACATGTCCTGGTATCTACTGCCATAGACAGGCTCAAGATCTCAGAGGCACCCAAGGGTATAAGGAGCATATACGAAAAAATAAGGCCTACTAGGTCCACGGAGGTTAGGCCAGAGCCGGACAAGAGGTTTATTTCATCACCGTTTTACCAGTTTTACGCGTTTCTCGCCGCAAAATTCAGCGCTGCTGCAGCCTTGTCTGACGGCTTAGAGCGCCTTCTATATGAGTATGTACCCTACGGTTTATTGAACAGTGTAAAAACTAATGAAGGAGCAGCGGGTTTGAAGCCCGAGGACGTAGATAGGTATATTAACGACTGGGGTTTCGAGGAGAGATATGAGGCCAAGATTGAACTTGGAAATAAGACACTGAGGAGGTTCAGGAACGTAGAGCATCTGTTTACCTTGCCTTCTATATCAAGGCAGATAATGAACGTCTCTGATGACCCGCTTCTTAGTGCCTCGAAGATGGCAAAGATAATAGAGAAGGACCCTGTGCTTACATCTAAGATACTCAAGGTAGTAAATTCTGCATTCTATGGATTTCCAAGGAAGATAGAATCTGTAGAACATGCAGTGGTGATACTGGGTAACGATGAGGTGGTAAACTTGGCCTTCAGTATAGCCATATCAAGGATAGTGCGTGATGTGTCACCGGCCAAGGCACAGGCGCTATGGGAACATTCGCTGCAGGTGGCTTTCCTCAGCCACTGGTTGGCACCGAGAATCGGCCATGAAAGGAAGGACCTGGTCTATACCGTGGGTCTGCTCCATGACCTGGGTAAGATAGTATTTTTGCAGGGGGGGGATACCCTTGAAAATCTGGATGACATATCTACCATAGAGGATCTTGCCGAGGAGGAATCGAGCACTGGCCTGTCGCACGCCGAGATGGGCGCTTATGTTGCCGAGAGGTGGAACCTCCCAGAGGGAATAGTGGATGGCATTCATTTCCATCATGTGCCGATGCTGTCATCTCGCCTTCCAGTGGCTATTACAGTACACTTGGCAGACTGTATAGCACATTTGGGCTACATAGACATGGACATGGTTAATGCCGGAGTAATTAGGCATATAAAGGACCAAGGCGTTCAGCTTATCTCAAACGAAGTTGTTGAAGAGGTATACCTGGACATAAAGTCCAAGGTCAAGTTCATACTGGAAGTATAGTATGGGTGGTATGATTTATGGATGACGATATCACTCGGATGCTTAAATCCCGTCTTCTTTCGCTTGAACAGAGCTACGAGCAAAAGATAGAGGAACTATCCCTAATAAAGGAAATGGGTGATGCGCTAAAGGCATCCGGCATATCAAGATGGGATGAACTCTTCTCAAGGCAGCTGGACATCATAAAGCAACACACGGGCATATACAGTGTCTCTGTCATGCTTCTCGACGAGGCTACGCAGCAATTGCATGTGGTTCGTGCTTCAAGCATACAGGGTATCACCGCTGGATCAGCCGTAAGCCTTAGAAAGGGCGAGGGCGTGGCAGGCAAGGTATTAGAGACCGGAAAGACACTATACCTTCCTGACGTAACAAGGGATGAAGACTTCAAGGACAAGGGGACTAGGCAGGTAGGTTCCCTGGCATGTGTGCCCATCATATCGGAGGGTGCATGCATAGGAGTTATGAATTTCAGGGATAGTACACCGCGATCATTCGGACCCAACGAGCTCAGGTTTTTTGAGCTCATAGCAGACCAGATATCAATAACCGCGTCCCTCGTAAGGACCTACCAGGAATTGGTCGATCTTGAGAAGAAGAGGATAAATCTGGGCAGGTATTTCTCAAGAGGCCTTGCTGAACACCTTCTGGCCGACGACCGTATGACCACCCTTGGTGGCGAGAGAAGGATGGTCACTGTGCTCTTTACCGATATAGTTGGTTTTACCGCCCTTGTTGAATCGCATGCGGTCGAGGATGTGGTTTCTGTGTTAAATGCTTTTTTTGAGTCTATTGTGCCCATTATATTCAAGCATTCCGGCATGCTGGACAAGTTTCTCGGAGATGGCGTAATGGCTATATTTGGAATACCAGATGCCAGCGATGATGATCCAATGAATGCCATCAGGTGCGCTATCGATATCCATAACAGGGTAGAGACACTAAAGGAAGAACTGCACAAAAGAGGACTTTTCTCCATAGACGTGAACACAGGTATATCCACTGGAATAGTATTTGCCGGTAACATAGGTACAGAGGAGCAGATGAACTATACGGTTATAGGAGAGCCAGTCAATCTTGCGCAGAGGTTGGAATCCATAGCATCTTCAGGTGAAATAATAATATCTCCTTCTACCGCATCCTTTGTGCAGAACTTGGCTCCCATGGGATTACACCTAGAAGAGCTCGGTTCTGTAAAGGTTAAAGGCATATCAAAGGACCTTAGACCAATGAGGGTGGTATTAAGAGACTGACCAAGTTCTTCTACAATGTCCATGCCCTAAGTCCAGACTTACCAACCCTTGGTTCTGATTGTTGTGCTGTTATTATTAGACTGTATTTACATAAGAAATCAAGGACTGAAATGTCGATCATAGGTAATAAAAAAATGAAGCTTCATTCACAATTGTCTTGACATTCACCCACTTGTTATTTAGTTATTCATTGAAGGATTTAGGTGGGATCATCCATCTAGACGACGACATAAGGAGGATTTTTTATGGATCTGAGGGATGCTTATTTTATTGATGGCCTCCGCAGCTGGTACGGGCGTGCCAAACCCAATGGTTTTTACTGGACCACCAGGGCGGACGATATTGTCACAAAGATCATGAAAGAGCTTATGAGAAGAAACCCTGAGGTACCCTGGGATGATGTGGATGATAACATCTGGGGTGCAACCACCCAGTCCGGTGACCAGGGAACGACCATGGGTCGCACAACGGTATTCACTGCAGGTTTACCGGATAGAGTGCCAGGCTTCTCGGTAGACCGTATGTGTGCAGGGGGCATGACCGCGCAGTCCATAGCTGGTGCATGGATAAAGACGAACGCGGCCGACATTGTCATAGCAGGTGGCGTGGAGCATATGGGTCATCACCCCATGGGGGCAGAGGCCGATCCCAATCCAAGGATAGTGACAGAGAAGATGGTGGAGCCAAAGTATTTCAACATGGGTGTTACAGCAGAAAAGTTACATGACTGGATGGTGGAAAATGGTTACCCAGAAGTAACCAGGGAAGAGAGCGATGTATATTCATACCACGTACAGAAGAGGTATGCAAAGGCGCTTGCCGAGGGCTATTACGATGACCAGACCGTAAACATGGCTGTGTTCACACCCGACGGGTGGAAAGTGGCTGACAGGGACGAGCAAGCAAGGCCAGAGACCACTCTGGAAGGACTTGCAAAGTTGAAGTCTCCGTTCAAGGCAGCAGGCAAAGTGACCGCAGGTAATTCGTCCGGTCTCAATGATGGTGCAACAGTGGCACTCATGATGTCTGGTGAAAAGGCAAAAGAACTTGGCCTAAAGCCGAAGATGAGGCTTATAGGTTATGCCTTTGAAGGCGTGGATCCATCTATAATGGGGTGGGGACCCATACCTGCAACTGATAAGGTATTAAAACGTTATGGTTTCAAGATAGATGATATTGACTTCATAGAGCTAAACGAGGCATTTGCAGTGCAGGCGGTTGCATTCATGAAGTACTTCGGGCTTAAGTACCCGGAAGACCCTAGGCTTAATCCCTACGGCGGTACAATTGCGATAGGTCACCCTTTAGCCACATCGGGTGTCAGGCTCAGCGTCCAGCTAGCCAAGGACTTTGAGCTACACCCAGAGGCACGGTATGGCCTTTGCACAATGTGCGTGGGTCTTGGTATGGGTGGAGCGACCCTCTGGGAAAACATGGTTGGTAAAGATCTGTAGGAGGAGGAACAGTTAAATGGCTAAATATATAACAAAATGCAAACTGAATTTCTATAACTCGAGGAAAGCTGGAAAGATAGCCATCGTTACAATGGATAACGGTGAAGATTACAGAAAACCCAACACATGGAGCCTGGAGGCCCTTGATTCATTGAACGAGGTGCTTGACACGGTAGAGAAAGACCCCGATGTCAAGGGATGGCTTCTAGTTGGCAAGCCGTTCATATTTAACGTGGGTGCAGACATCATGAGTATCGATCCTAATGTTACTAGGGATGATGCGCTTGCAATAGGGAGAAAGGGCCATGCCACATTCAAAAGGATCATGGGGCTCAATATACCCACTGTTGCAGCCATAAACGGCGCCGCCATGGGCGGGGGGGTAGAGGTAAGCCTCTACCACGATTATAGATGCATAGCAAAAGACCCCGGTGGATGCGACCACTTTGCGTTCCCAGAGTGTTTTATTGGGCTAGTGCCCGGATGGGGTGGAACACAGCTGGTACCCAGGATCGCAGGTCCTGAAGCTGCCGTAGAGTTGATAATAAATAATCCCTTGAACCAGAACCGTATGACAAAGGCAACCAGGGTATTCGATCTTGGGCTTGCAGACAGGATCTTTGCCCCAGCAGAGTTTGTGGATGACTCCATAGCATTTCTTGAGGGCGTAATAACAGGCGAGGAGAAGGTCGAAAAGAAGCAGGTAAACCCCAAGATGGATGATGATTTGTATAACCAGACCAAGGCCTACATCGAAAGCAGGGTGCATTCCGGTGCCATTGCCCCGTACAAGGCCCTTGAGCTCATCAAGGGCGCTGGCGAATGGACGCTTGACGAAGGTCTTGCAAAAGAGGACGAGGCCCTCGCAGACATGATAGTGTCTCCGCAGTGCAAAGCCAGTATCTACTCGTTTGACCTCGTGCAGAGAAGGGCCAAGAGGCTGCCCGGAAGACCGCAGAATGTCCAGGGCCAGAGGATAAAGCAGATAGGCATCATTGGTGCAGGTCTCATGGCATCTCAGATGGCGCTATTGTTCGCAAGGCGCTACCAGGTACCGATTCTAATGAAAGATATAAAACAGGAGTTTGTTGACAGGGGAATAGGCTACGTAAGGGACCAGCTTAAAAAGCAGGTGAAAAAGGGGAGGATGTCAGAGGCCGATGCAAGATGGATGGGAGAAGATCTTATACAGGGTACCACTACCTATGATGGCTTCGAGGACTGTGATTTTGTGATAGAGGCCGTTTTTGAAGAGATGGGTATAAAACAGAAGGTGTTCGGCGAACTAGAGGGTGTGTGCAAACCAGAGTGCCTTTTCCTGACCAATACCTCGTCTCTTGACATAACGGAAATGGCAAGCAAACTCAAAGATCCATCAAGGGTTGTGGGGTTTCACTTCTTTAATCCAATAGCTGTGCTTCCACTTATTGAGATAATAAAGGCAGACAAGACAAGCGACGTTGCCCTTGCAACGGCATATGACATAGCAAGGAAGATAAAAAAGACACCGGTCTTGGTCAAAAATTCGCCGGCATTTCTTGTAAACAGGATTCTCCTGGCCATGATGGACGGCGTGTTAAAGTGCGTTGATGATGGTGCGCCTTTCAAACAGGTCGACAAGGCAATAGTGGAACTCGGCTTTCCCATGGAGCCCTTTGCTCTGTTAAGCCTGGTTGGCCCGGCCATAGCCTTGCATGTCCAGGAGACACTTAATGCTGCATGGCCTGAAAGGTTTCCTATAAACCAGGGTCTGAAGAACCTTGTGGAGAAAAAGAAGGCAGGTGTATACCTAGGTGCAGATGTTGATCCAGAGGTGAAAGAAGGCTGGCCTCAGGGTAACAAGCAGTTTACTGACGAGGAGATCCAGCAGAGGGTCTTGGAGAGACTTACCCGGGAAATTGGCCTGAGCTTGGAAGAGGGCATAGTAGAGAGTCCCAAGGACGTTGACACGGCCATGATTATGGGTGCAGGCTGGCCCTTCTTCATGGGCGGTATAACCGTTTACCTCGACCAGAAAGGTTATTCTACCAAGGTGTTGGGTAAACCCTTCCATACTGGTAATCCCCTTGCCGAATAGATAAGGAGAATAGCTGGAACCATTTGTAAGTACCGGACGGGGTATACCCGTCCGGTACTTTTTGGTTTACTTTTGTTCTTGACACCACCCCTCAACTAAATTAAGTTTAATCTAGGCCTTAAAAGTACAAGTGAACCACCACTTGCCTAAACCAATTCACAGCATAAAAACTATCGGAAGGTATTTAGACAATGAATCTAGGAGAATTAAAGAAATTAAATGCCAAGGATCTACTAGAGACTGCCAACAAGCTTGAGATTGAGGGATCTGCGACTATGAGCAGGCAGGAGCTCATATTTGCCATTTTGCAGGCTCAGGCCGAGAAAGAGGGATATATCTCTGGCGGAGGAATAATCGAGATATTGCCCGATGGTTTTGGGTTCTTGAGGTCGTCAGACTACAATTATTTGCCTGGACCGGACGATATATATGTCTCCCCCTCGCAGATCAGGAGGTTCAACCTCAAGGTAGGAGATTACGTGGAAGGCCAGATCAGGCCACCAAAAGATAACGAGAGATACTTTGCGCTTCTCAAGCTGGAGAAGATAAATTTTGACTCTCCAGAAGTTGCCAAGCATCGCGTGCAGTTTGATGACCTAACTCCCTTGTATCCCATGGAGAGGTTTATACTTGAGACCACCCCCGATAACCTCACTGGGCGGGCACTTGACCTGCTTGCACCCATTGGCAGAGGACAAAGGGGCCTTATAGTTTCGCCTCCCAAGGCAGGAAAGACAATGATGTTACAGAGCATTGCAAACAGCATAACCACAAACCACCCCGAGGTGGTACTCATGGTCCTTCTTATAGATGAAAGGCCAGAAGAAGTAACAGACATGAAACGCTCTGTAAAAGGGGAGGTGGTGTACTCAACATTCGACGAGCCGGCCTCCAGGCATGTGCAGGTTGCAAAGATGGTCATAGAAAAGGCGAAGAGGCTGGTGGAGTACAAGAAAGATGTTGTTATACTTCTTGATTCCCTTACTAGGCTTGCAAGGGCACACAACACGGTCTGTCCACCCTCCGGGAAGTTACTCTCCGGCGGCATTGACGCAAATGCACTGCAGATACCCAAACGCTTCTTCGGTGCAGCAAGAAATATAGAGGAGGGGGGAAGTATTACCATTATTGCAACTGCCCTTATAGACACTGGCTCTCGCATGGACGAGGTTATTTACGAGGAATTCAAGGGAACAGGCAACATGGAGATACACCTGGATCGTTCGATTATGGAGAGAAGGATATTCCCTGCAATAGACATAAGCAGGTCAGGGACGAGGAAAGAGGAGCTTCTGCTCCCACAGGACACCTTAGATCGTATATGGATTCTTCGTAAACTTTTATCCCCTTTGAATCCTGTTGACAGCATAGAATTTTTACTGGACAAATTGAGCAAGA
This sequence comes from Deltaproteobacteria bacterium, assembly GCA_015486075.1. Classification (GTDB taxonomy): domain Bacteria; phylum Desulfobacterota; class Desulfomonilia; order UBA1062; family UBA1062; genus B14-G9. The sequence continues at coordinate 47,198 of WFSG01000022.1, read as the reverse complement.
CCGATAATAATAAAGACTTCCTGGAGTCGATGAATAAATAGGCTAGTAGATAAGGCAAGGAGATAAGGTAATGAAAAAGGGAATTCATCCTGAGTATTTCGAGACAACCGTTACATGCGCATGCGGTAACACCTTCAAGACGCGTTCAACTAAAAAGGACATAAGGATTGAGGTCTGCAGTGCCTGTCACCCTTTTTACACGGGTCAGCAAAAGTTTATCACAAAGGCCGGTAAGGCCGAACTTTTCCGTAAGAAATACGGTGATTATCTGAAGAATAGATCAAAAGATTAAACTTAGACTGTACAAACCAACCTTGTCATGTTCGATAAGCTCAACGAAGTAGAGGCTCGTTACGAGGAGCTTTCTGACCTTCTGAGTGATCCATTACTTTTGAAGGATCAGGAACAGTATGCCAAGGTGGCTAAGGAACACTCGAGCCTACAGGAGCTAGTAGAGCCTTACAGGGCCTTGAAGAACATTATTGGTGAAATTGAGGAGCATGAGTCCATGCTCGCTGACCCTGATCCCGATATTCGTTCCCTCGTGCGTGATGAGCTTGATAGGCTAAGAAAAGAAAAGGAAACATTGGAAGATAGAATAAAGGAACTCCTTGTACCCCATGACCCCAACGATGAAAAGGACGTTATCTTGGAAATAAGGGCAGGTACGGGTGGTGACGAGGCAAGCCTCTTTGCGGGTGACCTTTTCAGGATGTACTCGCGATATGCAGAGTCCAGGGGATGGAAGGTCGAGGTACTGAGCATGAACACAACGGGCGTAGGCGGTATCAAGGAAGTGATTGCGGCGATAAAAGGAAACGGTGCCTTCTCGAGGCTCAAGTACGAAAGCGGCGTACACCGTGTTCAGAGGGTTCCTGTAACGGAGGCGGGTGGCAGAATTCATACATCAACTGTCACGGTGGCTGTGCTGCCGGAGGCGAGTGAGGTTGATGTGCAGATTGATCCAAAGGATCTTAGGATTGATACGTTCAGGGCCTCGGGCCATGGCGGTCAACATGTGAACAAGACTGACTCTGCTGTGCGCATAATCCACATACCAACTGGTATAACAGTCTCATGCCAGGACGAGAAATCACAGCATAAGAATAAAGCTAAGGCCATGAGGGTCTTGAGGGCAAGGTTGTTAAAGAGCCTTCAGAAAGAGCAGGACAGGCAAATAGCAGACAAGAGACGTTCGCAGGTAGGTACAGGTGAGAGGAGCGAAAGGATAAGGACGTACAACTTCCCACAGGGAAGGGTAACGGACCACAGGATAAACCTTACCCTTCACAAGTTACCATTGGTTTTGGAAGGGGAGCTTGACGAGCTGATAGACGCACTTGCCACCTATTTCCAGGCAGAGGCCGTGGCCACCAAGAGCACTGGCTGATGCAAAAATGGACCATCCGCTCTGTACTTTCATGGGCAAGGCTTTATTTTGAGAAGAAAGGTATAGATACACCGAGGCTGGATGCAGAGGTGCTACTGGCGCACGCTTTGGGTTGTAGCAGGGTTGACCTATACCTGGACATGGAAAGGCCTCTTGCGCAAGAGGAACTCTCCACATTCAGGACGCTTATCAAAAGGCGCTCTGTAAGAGAGCCTGTGGCGTACATAACCGGAGAGAAGGAGTTCTTCGGTAAGAAATTTAAAGTGAACAGGCATGTCCTTATACCTAGGCCGGAAAGCGAGATACTTGTGGAACAGGCCATAGCTCTTGTACCTAGGGACTCAAAGATACTTGAGATAGGGGTAGGTTCTGGTGCTGTAATTATATCCATTCTTGATCAAAGGACTGACATAAAGGCCGTTGCTGGTGATATCAGTCTTAACGCATTAAAGATTGCTGCAGATAATGCAAGGATGCACAAAGTAGAGAATAGGCTTAAGCTCTTTAGCGGTGATCTGCTCTCAGCGATCTCGGCAAGGTTTTCTGCCATAGTAGCTAATCCTCCCTACATTTCACTTGAGGAGAAGGATGATTTAGAGCCTGAGGTGCTGGGCTTCGAGCCTGCAGAGGCGCTCTTCGCGGGTGAGAAGGGGATGGATGTAATAGAGAAGATCCTCAGCATGTGTGCCAGCTACCTGCTGCCAGGGGGATACCTTATCATGGAGTTTGGATATTCCCAGAAGCATGACATAGAAAAGGCTATATATAGGACCGGATCTCTGGTAATAAATAGGTGGGTAAATGACCTGTCAGGTAAGGAGCGGGTGATCGTTGCACAGAGGGTGTGATGTATAAGTTCGTGATAGAAGGCGGCATACCGCTTAAAGGCGAGGTGGTGATCTCGGGTTCAAAGAATGCGGCGTTACCCATACTATGTTCCTCCATACTATCTGATGGTATATGCAGATTCGCGAACATACCTCGCCTCAAGGACATAGACACGATATTCAAGCTGCTTGGTATACTAGGTGTTGAGGCGGAGATGGATGATGAGAATCATGAGGTAACCATGGATCCTAGCGGTATCAAGGCGTTCGAGGCACCCTACGAGCTTGTAAAGAGCATGAGGGCATCCATCCTTATCCTCGGGCCTCTCCTTGCAAGGTATAAAAGGGCCAAGGTCTCGTTACCCGGTGGTTGTGCCATAGGGGTGAGGCCAATAGACCTGCACCTAAAGGGCCTTGCCAAGATGGGAGCAGATATAGACGTGTCCCATGGTTACGTCCTGGCAAAGACCAGCGGTCTCAAGGGAGACAGGATAATCTTTAACAAACCAACAGTGGGTGGTACCGAGAACATAATGATGGCTGCTACCCTGGCAAAGGGGATCACAATCATAGAGGGCGCTGCCAGGGAGCCCGAGATAAAAGATCTTGCTGATGCCTTGAATGGTATGGGTGCCAGGATAGAGGGTGCCGGAGAGAGCACGATAGCAATAGAAGGTGTAGATAACCTGTCTGGGGTGGAGCACAGGGTTATTCCCGATAGGATAGAGGCAGGCACATTCATGGCTGCAGCAGCTATAACAAAAGGTCTCGTGGAGATAAGGGGCGTTAGGCTAGATCACATGGCAGCGGTGGTTGAGAAACTCGAGGAGATGGGTGTGCGTATTATGAAAAGTGGGGAAGCTAGTGTGTACGTGGACGGCAGTGGGAAGCTTGGCCCTATTGACGTGGAAACGGCCCCATACCCTGGTTTCCCAACTGACATGCAGGCCCAGATAATGGCACTTGCCTGTGTTGCAGGCGGTGCATCTTCTATAACGGAGAATATATTTGAGAACCGCTTCATGCATGTACCAGAGCTTATGCGCATGGGTGCCCGGCTCGAGGAAAAGGGTAACACCGTGTTCGTAAGGGGTATAGATAGATTTCAGGGTGCCTCTGTAATGGCGACTGACCTGCGGGCGTCTGCAAGTCTTGTCCTTGCTGGTCTAAATGCAAGGGGCAGGACCGAGTTGAGAAGAATATACCACCTTGAGAGAGGTTACGAAGACATAGATAGGAAGCTCAAGACATTGGGAGCAAACATAGAAAGACAGGTAGGTGGGATATGATGGAAATTGTCAAGACCAGCATGATGACTTGGGAGAAAAAAGTTGAGGCGGCCTACAAGCGTTTACTCTCAATACCTGAAGACGTGGACAGGAGAGTAAGGGAGATCATTGAAAGGGTAAAAGATCAGGGTGACAAGGCCCTTTTCGAGTATACCAGGTTATTTGATGATTACGACCCTGTGGAGTCTGGTATTTACGTGGATGAAGATGCCATAGCCTCTTCTGTCTCTAATGTACCGGGAGATCTCTTGGATGCGTTAAAAGATGCAGCGTCCAGGATTAAGGCCTTTCATGAAAAAGAGATGGAGACCTCGTGGTTCGTAATAGATGAAGCAGGGACATTTCTAGGCCAGAAGGTACAACCCATACCTAGGGTCGGTATATACGTGCCTGGTGGAAGGAATGCTTTTCCCTCAACATTACTAATGAACGTGATCCCGGCCCGCATAGCAGGTGTGGAAGAAATAGTCGTTGTATCACCAACACCAGGTGGTTTGCTCAATCCAGCCCTTTTGGCAGCAGCGTATGTATCAGGCGTGGGCAAGATCTACCGCGTAGGTGGTGCACAGGCAGTGGCAGCCCTTGTGCACGGTACCGAGTCTATACCTAAGGTAGACAAGGTAGTGGGGCCGGGTAATATCTATGTCAGCCATGCAAAGAGGTTGCTAAACGGTTTAGTTGGGATCGATTCCATAGCAGGTCCTTCTGAAATACTGGTCATTGCAGACAAGGATGCAGATCCTAGGTTGGTTGCCATTGACCTGCTATCACAGGCAGAGCACGATCCCATGGCTTGTGCTTTTCTCCTAACACCCGAACAATCCCTGGCTGAGGAGGTTATAGAGGCAATAGATGAAGAGGTAATGACATTGCCTAGGAAAGATATAGTATTCCAGTCCCTTGGAGAACATGGCCTTTGCGTGGTTACAAAAGACATGGATGAGGCCATTGACATATCAAACAAGATTGCACCAGAGCACCTGGAGCTCATGGTTAAGGATGCATACGTATACTTGGGTAAGGTAAAGAATGCTGGTGCTGTGTTTTTAGGTTACAATACACCCGAGGTCACAGGAGACTATGTTGCTGGGCCCAACCACACGCTTCCAACTGGTTCTACCGCGAGGTTCTCGTCCCCTTTGGGTGTCTATGACTTCGTGAAAAGGACGTCCGTTATCTCGCTAACCAAGGATTCTCTCTACAGACTGGGACCCACGGCATCAATAATCGCAAGGGCGGAATCTCTTGATGCACATGCAAGATCTGTGGAATACCGTCTCAGGAAATAGAATAATATCAAGGATATCGGGTATCCTACCCGATGAGACCTACCTTGTCGGTGGGTGTGTGCGTGATATCCTTAGGGACGAGACCCCGTCCGACTACGATATCGTGACTTTCTCAGACGTGTGGCAGCTGGCAGAGAGTATAGCACGCATTTTTAAAGCACGAACATTTTGGGTGGATGAAACTAGGCGGGTTGCAAGGATAAGCATACCTCTAGAAGGTCTAGTGATAGATGTCTGTGCACCAAAGGGCAAAGATATAAATACTGACCTCATGTCCAGGGATATCACGATCAATGCCATTGCACTGGACACTAGGCAGAAAAAACTGATTGATCCTACAGGTGGGCTCTCTGACCTGGATCTTGCGATAATACGAGCAATATCAGAGGACAACCTTAAAGACGATCCACTAAGGATTTTGCGATGCCTCAGGTTTGCTCTGGAGCTAGGTTTTGATATAGAGATGGATACGTTAGCCATGCTTAAACGCAATGCTCACTTGGTAACTAAAGCCGCTCCTGAGAGGATTAAGTACGAGTTTATGAAGGCACTTTCAATCCAGGGTGGTTCCGGGCTGTTCCAATTTATGGAGAAACTTTCCCTTGTAGAGGTCTTCTTCCCCCAATATGGCCATTCTAAAGACATGGATCAAGGGATACATCACAGGTGGCCACTTTTAAAGCATGTTATCCTGACCGCAAAGGAGATAGACAACCTTATATCCAAGGCTGATTTTTACCTGGAGGGTATAGGGAACTATTTCCTAGAAGAGATAGAGGCCAATGTCACGCGGGGCTCCATGCTTAGGCTTTCTGCGTTCTTGCATGACATAGGTAAGTCTGAGAGCAGGATCAAGGGCCCTGACGGAAGTGTGCATTTTTACGGGCACGCGGAAAGAGGTGAGGACATTGCCCGTGCATTCTGCCAAAGAATCAGGCTATCTGTAAAGGCAGAAAGGATAGTCACCGGCATAGTAGCAAAGCACATGGCGTTACTTGAAATTGCATGCATGGGAGAGCCCAGCAAGCGTGCGATCACCAGGTTTCTTGATGCCAGTAAAGACATTGTACCAGAGATATTGCTGCATGCGCTTGCCGATGCAAGGGCAACTGGAAAGCCACCAGATCACGTGGGCTCCGGGCCTTTCATGGAGACCCTGATCAGGCGCGTATGGGGGTACTATAAGGGCGAGTATTCTGCACAGATGACAAGGCCACTCCTGGACGGCTGGGACGTGATGGAAACCCTAGGCTGTCCAAGCGGATCCCACGTGGGTAAAGCGCTTGATATGGTCATGGAGGCCAGGGCAGAGGGAATTCTGAAGAACAGGGAAGATGCCATTAAGTACATAATATCAAAGAAGGACACGATACTGTCCGGCTAAACTCCTGATCTTATCCAACGCTCAACATCTTGATTATTATTAGTATCCCCATCACAATTATACCCAGGTTTAGTACTATGGGGGGAGTCCTATGGGACAACTTGGCGCCTAACCTTGCCCCTAGTATGCCTGCTGGCGCTGCAAAGAGTATAATGCTCCACTCCACGGCACCGGAGATGGTATAGACTGCCGTTGCAATAGAGCTGTTAATAACAATAAACAAGGTTGAAGTTGTTATGGAATAGCGTATGTCTTTGTGCAGGGCCTGGGTCAGTAATGGCATTAGCAAAACACCCCCGCCTATACCAAATATGGAAGATAACATGCCTATCAACAGGCCCGATATGGATAATACCCAGGGTCTCTCTGGAAGAGAAATCTTGAGCTGTCTCATAATAAAAGGCAGGGCCACCACCACGGTGAAAAGCTTAGATAGTATTGTTCCTGGCATGATAAGCGATATACGTGGTCCCAGCATGGCCCCTAGTACACTTCCTGTGAAGATCCAAATAAGCGTAGCTTTCATTGCTGCATATTTTGACGAGTGACTTAAGTATGAGCTTATAGCTGAGAGTGCAACAAAACAAGTTGATGTGGCAAGGGCATGATGTATACCGATCTGTGGGAAGATCTGTATAAGTAGGGGCACAAATATAAAACCTCCACCCATGCCCATCATGCCAGCAAAAGTCCCGGCCGTTAGACCGGATAATAGTCCTAGTAGTATGATAATCTTAAGTGTCCCTCCTCGTGATTTAGAGATACATTAAGCGATAAGCTTACCATATGGGGATGATTAATTCCATACCGTGACCTTTGTTTGGTTACGGGACCTGGTGACAAGCGGTATTCAAGATTCTCATTTCCCCTGTCTTGGACTTGACCAGGGTTTCACTGGACCTTTTAGACGAAGTTAGAAAAGTAACAATGTAGTCTTGACAAATCATGTCACTGATGTTTTGTATACTTAGCAATGCTAACGCGGGGTGGAGCAGTCAGGTAGCTCGTTGGGCTCATAACCCAAAGGTCGGAGGTTCGAATCCTCCCCCCGCTACCAGGAAAAGCCTATATCAAGAGATTGATGCTCTTTCCCTTGGCCTTTCCTTTCAGTGAGGCCAAGCCAAAGGCGGTCTTGTTAGTGATTTTTATTCCATTTAGCAACTTATGCTGTGAGGACTTCATCTTCAATAACATCTCTTTGTTCATAAGCGAAGCAAGCTTTTCTTTTTTCTGCTCGATCTGGCTAATGAGGAGTGAGACCTTTCCAATTGATTGTAGGGCTATATCGTTATCTTTCATCTTTAACTCTTGCTCTAGGCCTGTAATTTCAACCCGGAGCTCTTTTATTTTATCCTGGATGTCCTCTTGGTCTTCTGGTCCAGAAGTCACGTGCGTTTTAGTATTGTCTTCAATACCTGGGGGAAAATCTTCCGTTGTATCTTTCCTTTCTGCAGAGACAACAACGGTATGGCCGGAAGTGACTGTATGGTATGGGCCAACTGAATCTGGCCTGTACGTAATGTTGGCATACACTACCTCGCGTCCCTCTTCAATGGCTTCTGCCTTTAGCCTGTTGATGTTACGGAGTTCCTGGGCTGTTACCAGTAGCGTTGACTCACTTGCCCTTGCAGATGTCCTAACCCCTGGCTCTCCTGGATCGAGCCGGAAGTATATGGTTGGATCATTAATGCACAGTGGGTTTATAGCCATGGATATCTTATCGGTAGACGTGTTTATTCTGAAAAGTAGCCTCTTAGTTGGTCTATAGTACCATAGCTGAAGACAAGAACTAAAGTACACTTTTAACATAATTTATAATTCAAGGTAAACAGAACAAAAGGGTTACTTATATATTTTGTAACATATATTTATTAGCATGTTACCTGTATAACATAAGTATATAAAGAAGAAAAACACTACATATGTCAGTAACTTAACAGCTAATTTTAAAAAACCCTTGACATGCAAATACTAGTTTTCTTATATTGCGCGCAATTTGATGCAACACTAAAACTGTTCTTTTGGGAATTGCATATGTCAAACGGTAGGTTGAGAGGTTTTACTTATCTATTTGTGTTACTAATGCTGATATGGCTTGCCCTGACTTTAAGTCTTGATAGTCAGGAACTGGCTGTAGGATTCTTTATTAGCATATTATTGGCGTTGTTCCTCACCAAGGAATATGCTGACCTGGGTTTTCCTCCCTTTACACCGGCCAGGATACTTTACTTTATATTTTATGCATTTGTTCTCTTATGGGAGATCATAAAGGCGAACTTCGATGTGGCCTACCGTGTTGTGCATCCCAAGATGCCTATAAAGCCTGGTGTAGTTGTTATAAAGACCGGGCTCAAGTCTGACATTGCAAAGATGCTTCTCGCAAACTCCATCACCCTTACCCCTGGCACGTTTACCCTTGATATCATAGGTGATAGGCTTTTGATACACTGGATAAATGTGAAGACCGACGACATTGACCAGGCAACAAGGATTATAGGTGAGAAGTTTGAGAAATATCTGAAGGTGATCTTTAAATGAGTGTGTTTACGGTCTACCTAATAATCATAATACTTGGCGTGATACTTTGCCTTATAAGGATGCTAAAAGGCCCAGGTGCACCTGACAGGGTTGTTGCAGTGGATACCGCAGCTACCGTTACTACAGCTTTATTGGTGCTGCTTGGTTTCTTGTTTAAAAGGTATGTCTACCTGGATGTCTCATTGGTGTATGCCTTGCTTACGTTTATCGGCACGGTTGCAATAGCCAGGTATCTTGAGAGGGGAATATAATGTACATAGTGGGCGAGATAGTAACAGGGATTGGTGCTATTTTCCTGTTCCTCGGGAGTCTTGGTATACTGAGGCTTCCTGACGTTTACAACAGACTCCAGGCCGGTACAAAATGCACCACCCTCGGTGCCTTCCTTACTACTCTAGGCGTTGGCATAATGGAGCCGGCATGGTTCTGGAAAACACTACTCATAGCACTCTTTATAATGGCCACAAACCCCATCTCCAGCCATGCCCTTGGCAGGGCAAGTTGCAAGAGTAACGTACCCTTGTGGGATAAGAGCGTAGTGGACAAGACCAAAGATTTTGAGGAATGCCGCAAGGTGGAGGAAGCATAATGGTTGCAATTATCTTGGTGATAATAATGCTTATTGCTGCAGTGGTTGCAGCAGTCCTTAAAGACCTTTTAGGAGCGGTTATTGTAGCTGCTCTGGTAAGCCTTATAACTGCAATTCTTTTTTATCTGCTACAGGCCCCTGATGTTGCAATGGCAGAGGCGTCCATAGGTGCAGCCCTTGAAACGGTGATATTCGTTATAGCCATCAGGAAGACAGAGAGGTTTGAGGATAAATGAGGAAGATAATAGCCCTTATTTTCTTGGCAATACTTCTATGGGGCATAACCAAGCCCGTTAGTCGTATACCTTTTGGCACGAACAAGATTAAGGTGGCAGAGCATTACATCACCAAGGACATTACTGAAACCGGTGCTGCAAACGTTGTTACATCGGTTGTTGTGCTGTACCGTGGTTTTGATACTCTTGGAGAGGTAACCATCCTGTTTATCGCTGCCATTGGTCTGGCCTCCATCCTGTACCTACCTAGGAAAAAGGTTTCTGATGAAGTTCTCGAGGAATCCAGTCTGATTCTACGCACGGGTTGCCGTTTCTTATTTCCCCTGATCCTGCTTTTCGGCGCATATATATTTGTGCATGGTCACCTGACCCCTGGAGGAGGTTTCCAGGGCGGTGCCATTATTGCTTCAGGGTTTGCATTGATTTTCCTTTCCTGCAGGGAGAGGGTGGTAAGTACCGTGAAACTAGGTGTTGTGGAGTCCCTGGCCGGCATGACCTTTGTGGCAGTAGGCCTGATCGGCTTGGCAACAGGCGGTTATTTTCTCCTAAGTTTTCTTCCAAAGGGAACGCTGAACATGCTTTTCAGCGCAGGTATCATACCTGTTATATACGTGGCCATTGGTTTCAAGGTGGGTTCAGAACTTGCTGGCATTATCGGTAATCTAATGGAGAGAACTCAATGAGCTTTTTAAATGCCAATACATACTATATAGCTGCCTTTGGCTTGATCTTCATAGGTCTATACATCGTGATGGCAAAGAAAAACCTCGTCAAGGTTGTTATAGGTCTCAGCTTCGTAGATTCAGGCATAAATCTGCTCCTGATCTCTATAGGCTATATAAAAGGCGGGACAGCACCCATATTCTCAAGGCCAGGTATAAGCCCTTTAAAGATGGTAGACCCTATACCCCAGGCCTTGGTACTTACTGCTATTGTCATAGGGGTCGCAGTTCTTGCCCTTGCATTGTCCCTTGTTGTGAAGCTGTACCAGCAATACGGGACCCTTGACATCCGAAAAATAAGGGGGTTGAAATGGTAAACCCTGTGCTGCTCATTGCTGTTCCCCTTGGCCTTGCCTTTTCCTTGCCCATCTTTGGCCTTATTTCAAAAAGGCTTGAGAAGTACTTGCCCGTCATAGCAATGCTTTTTAATCTTAGCTTGTCGGTATACCTTGTACCAAGGGTTTTAACGCATCCAATCATTGTATATATAGGTGGATGGGCACCTCCATTTGGCATCGATCTCTTTGTTGGACCGGTTGGCATCTTCTTCTCAGTTATTATAGCGCTAGTGGGTCTGCTTGTATCCATATATGCAATGGACTACATAAAGGAGGGGGACACTGGGAAATACCACGTTTTATTCCTTTTGCTTCTGACAGGTGCTCAAGGTGTTGTTCTCACGGGTGATATATTCAACCTGTTCGTCTTCTACGAAATACTATGTATATCATCTTATGCACTCGTAGGCTATCTAAGGGACAGGGATGGACTTGAGTCTGCAATAAAATATCTTGTTCAGGGTTCCATAGGCACAGGGCTAGTACTTACAGGTATAGCCTTTATATATGGTCTTTACGGCACGCTAAACATGGCTGACATTGCAAGGCAGATAAACTCCATAAAACCTGCTGCCAATTTTATCACACTTGCCCTTATCATAACAGGTCTCGGGGTCGAAGCGGCCATATTCCCCATGAATGCATGGTTGCCTGATGCGCATTCATCCGCCCCTTCATCCATAAGTGCTATTCTCTCCGGCATAGCAATTGAGATAGGTGTATATGCCATAGCAAGGGTTATCTTCACCATATTCGGCGCAACAGATATACTTTCGTTTGTAGCCCTTGTTGGCATTATAACCTTACTTGTAGGCGAGATGTCTGCCTTAAAACAGAACAACATAAAACGTATGCTGGCATATTCTAGTACCGGGCAGATAGGGCTCATTGTTTTTGCCTTTGCCATAGCCACTTCATATGGCATAGAAGCGGGTCTTTTCCAGATCCTCAATCATAGCCTAAGCAAAGCCCTGCTATTCCTTGCAGCAGGTTACATGATATACCGTACTGGATCCATGGAGATATCATCTTTTGAGGGCATGGGTAAAAGGATGCCGCTCACCTCGCTTGGATTTACAATAGGTGCTTTTTCCCTTATAGGCCTACCTCCCTTTGCAGGCTTTGCCAGCAAATTTCTTATAGTAAAGGCAGCTCTCACTAAGGGTGGAGGTCTTTATACCTGCCTTATTGCGCTGGCCCTGGTTGCAACCGTAATAGAGGGTGCCTACTTCTTCAGGGTAGTCCAGGTGCTGTATTTTAGGGGGAGCAATGAGAATGTTACAAGACAGGAGGCTCCCGTCGTAGCGCTTGTTCCTTTCTTTGTCCTTGCCGTGCTTATTATAGCCATTGGAATTTATCCTGGGCCTGTTATGCACGTGCTGAACTCTGCAACTTCTGAGTTTGTCCACAGAATAGCTTACATACAAGGGGTGCTGAGATGAGTCTTGAGATGCTTCTTGTGATTGCCTTTGGTGGGGCATTCCTTACATACCTGTTAGGCAAGCTTTCTCCTGTATTAAGGGATATACTTGCAGTGCTCCTGACGCTAGTGATTCTGGCCATAGTGGCCCTTTTCTACGGCAGGACTGGTGAATCTTCGTTTATGAATTTTCTCGGCTTTAACCTGTCTCTCAGAATAAACACGCTGTCCTGGCTCTTTGCCATTGCAGTAGCTACCCTGGGAAGCCTCTCCACGATATTTTCTCTTAGCTACATGAAGGGAAAGGAGAGGCTCGACTTCTACTATCTCATGATGCTCATTGTAAACGCATCCATGCTGGGCATAGTGTTCTCAGGGGACCTGATATCTTTCTACGTGTTCTGGGAGATCATGTCATGGGGAACGTTCTTGCTTATAAGCTATAACAGGGGGCCAGCACTTGCTGCAGGCCTTAAATACATAGTCATGTCCATCGTGGGTTCTACTGCGTATCTACTAGGCATGTTCTCCTTGTATGCAAGTTATTCCACGTTTAATATTGCAGATATTGCATCCCGTATATCCACAGCTTCACCTGGTTATTTGTTGTCTGTGCTTGTTCTTTTCAGTATCACTTTTGGTATAAAGAATGCCCTTGTGCCGTTACACACATGGTTACCTGATGCACATTCAGAGGCGCCGAGCCCGTTCAGTGCAGTGCTCTCTGGAATACTCATAAAGATGGGGACATACGGATTTGTCATCTCCATGTATGTACTTGTCGGTATAAAGGCACTATCTCACTTGGGTCACGGTATACTCAGCTTTCATTTCATGCTTGCAATACTTGCAGCCGTCACTATTCTTGTACCTACCTTTATTGCCTTGATGCAGGACGATGCAAAAAGGGTCTTAGCTTGGTCAAGTATAGCCCAGGTGGGGTACATAATCCTTGGTATAGCAATAGGCACTAGTCTTGGCTTTGCAGGCGGCATGTTTCACTTTCTTAACCATGCGTCTTTCAAGGCACTATTATTCATGGCCATAGGCGCTGTGGAGTATAGGACAGGTACAAGGGACCTTAACTCCCTTGGTGGCATAATAAAGAAGATGCCTTTCACCTTTATGATGACACTTATTGGCGCATTAGGCCTTATAGGATTCCCTCTGACCAATGGCTTTGTATCAAAATGGCTTATCTACAAGACATTGATACTAGGTAAGGATCCTTTCCTTGCGTTTGTAGCGTTGTTTGGTACCTGGGGTACAATACTCTATGCGTACAAAATTTTGCATAATATATTCATGGGGCAGCTGCCTGAAGAGTACAAAGGTGTTGAAGAGGCACCTTTCAGCATGAAGTTCCCTATGGTAATTTTATCCATAATTATCATTCTTTTTGGTATACTCCCCGGTATACCTCTTAAAGTTATAAATGTTATAGGTGTATCCCTAGGTTTCAAGTCTCTCGCAGTAAATATATGGGGCATAGCATCGGATACAGGTGCATTGAATACCATAAATATATTTAGCGCCATTCTGGTATCATGGATCGTGGTGTGGCTTATTTTCAAGGCAGCGCCTACATCTTTGAGGGTGGAGCAGGATAACAATTATGCAGCTGGCTCTTATGTACCAACGGGTAGATACCTGTACACGGCTAACTTCTATGCCCCTGTATACAGGATCATAAAACCTTACGTGATAGATGTTGTTGACATTTTTTACATGGCCCTTGCAGGTGCGGTCAGGACCCTCTGCGACTGGACAAGGCGTATGTATACAGGAGAACTGGGTTCCTATGTAATGTACATAATGCTTTTCCTGGCCGTTCTAATAACCATGAGGCTTGGCTTTAATATATGGTAGGCAAATTATAAGGGGTATTAGAAATGAAGCTTGCTGAGTTTATTATATCACCGATACTGGCCTTTATAATAGGCATATTCCTCATGGGCCTTTCAAGGAGGATCATGGCAAGGATACATCGAAGGTATGGTCCGCCTCTCATGCAACCTGTCATAGACTTGGTAAAGCTGTTCAGCCAGAGGACAGTCTCCCATGGTCCTATATTTGACATAGGTGTGATACTTTCCCTTGCAGGCACCATTGCACTTATACTCTTTATACCGTTTGGAGGCATGTGCCCGTTGGAGGCATCTGGTGGCTTGCTGGTTATACTATACATCATGCTGTTTGCACCATTAGGCCTTGCACTTTCCGGTGGTGAAGGTGCTAATCCTAACATCAGCATAGGGATATCAAGAAAATTTATATTGAGCCTTGGATACGAGGTACCATTCATACTCATAGTCTTGGCCGTCATGACATATTATCATACCATATCGGCCGTGGACGTGGTTAAGGCCCAGTCCAGTTTCCACTGGGCATTGTTTTCCCTGCCCCTATTTCTACCGGGTCTTGCGTACATCCTCATTATACCCGCTATGCTGGGTATAAGGCCGTTTGACTTGGCATCCGCGCCCCAGGAGATATCGTCCGGGCCCATGGCCGAGTATGGAGGCAAGTACTTGGCCTTGGCAGAGATAGAACATGCGTTTAGCATATTTATAACGATCGCACTGTTTGTGGACATGTTTCTCGGTGGATCCGGTAACGTAGTCTACTTTTTCTTGAAGGTGCTCGTGGTGTTCATTATAGGTCTCCTAATAAACGCTGTGTTTCCTAGGTTCAGGACAGAGCAGGCCGTCAAGTTTTTATGGAAGTGGCCTTCTGTAATGGCCTTGGCAGGACTTGTTATAGTACTAGCGATATAGCCTAGAGAGGTTTCAGGACATGGATAGAAATAACCTTATTAAGTGGCTCAAGGAACCAAAGAAGATGGGGAACAAGTATTCCCTTTGGGCAGTGTATTTCTCGACAGCTTGCGGGGTCATAGAGGTTCCACCCGTGCTTACCTCTAGATGGGATGCAGAGAGGTTCGGGATTATACCTGTTGCAACACCTAGGCAAGCAAACCTGTTCCTTATAACAGGCTATGTTACAACCAAGACATTAAAGGCCATAATAAGAACATATGAACAGATGGCAGAGCCCAAGTACACCATAGGTTTTGGATCTTGCCCTATAAACGGTGGTATGTACTGGGATTCCTACAACACGATAAAGCACCTGGATAAGTATATACCTGTGGATGGGTGGATAGCTGGTTGCATGCCTAGGCCTGAGGCAATATTCATAGGCGTTACAAAACTTTGGGGCATGATAGATAAAGGTCTTGCAACAGGATACATAAGGTACAGGGAAAACTACGACTATTACCGTGGAAACCAGGAGAAATTGTTCGGCAGCATGGAATGGCCGCCTCTTTATACCTTGAAGGAAGGAACGAACGATGGATAAGCTAGTAGGCCTTTTAAAGGGCATCTTCAAGGATACGGATGGAGAGAGCCTTGGTAAGAACAGGTTGCGGGTCACTGCACCCAGGGGATCGGTACTGGCAGTTTTGGATTATCTCAAAGCTAGTGGTTTCTACCAGCTCAAATCCATATCCTGCGTGGATTGGATGGATGAGAATGAATTTGAACTTGTATACCATGTTGCATCCATGGAAAGCCCCTTGCACCTTATGGTCAAAACAAGGATTGCCAGGGATAATGCAACATTTCCTACTGCAATCCCAATATTTAAGAACGCTGGAATATTTGAAAGGGAGATCCACGAACTTTTTGGAGTTGAGTTCGAAGGAAATCCCGATCTGGCACCTCTTTTCCTGGAGAATTGGAAAGAGATACCGCCTTTCAGGAAGGATTTCAACATGAGGGAATACGTGAAAGAGACATACGATAGTATACCTAGCTTTGAGGAATACCAATGGCAGAAAGAGAACTAGAACTCATATTCGGACCACAACACCTAGGCATGGTGGGTAATTTAAGCATATCACTCAACGTGGAGGGTGATACCATACTGAGTGCAAGGGTTAATCCCGGTTACCTGCATCGAGGCTTCGAGAAGCTCATGGAATACAGAAACTGGATACAGAACTTCCCCCTTGTCTGCAGGATAAACATGATAGAGTCCGAGCCGGTCGAGATGGTATATGCCATGGCTGTTGAAAGCCTCGCAGGCATTGAGGTCCCGGAGAGGGCTCACTATATAAGGACAATGATACAGGAGATGTCACGTCTTTCCTGCCATCTTACGGCAGCATGGGCGTATACCAGCATACTTGGCTTCGATACACCTGCACAGTGGGCAATGGGCGACAGGGACTATCTTTTAGACCTTTTCGAGGAACTTACCGGCGCCAGGGTATACCATATATATAACATGCCAGGTGGCGTAAGGAGGGATCTGCCAGAAGGTTTTGAGGATAAACTCCTTGCATTTCTCGATGCCGTGGCAGGGAGGCTTCCTGACTACAACTCCACCTTTTTTGAAAACCGCCTTTTCTTTGAGAGGGCAAGTGGGATTGGCAAGATATCGGCTCAGGATGCAGTTGCACTTGGTGGCACAGGCCAGGTCTTAAGGGGATGCGGCATAAAACACGATATAAGAAAGCTCGAGCCTTACGCTGCGTATGGAGACATGGATTTTGAAATACCCACAAGGGAAGGCGGTGATGCATTCTCAAGGGTACTAGTAATAAGGGACGAGATGGTGCAGAGCGTATCGATACTAAAGCAGTGCATAGAAAAAATGCCCTCTGGAAAGGTCTATGAAAAGACACCGAACCCCTTCAAGTGGAAGATACCCAAGGGTGAAACATATGTCAGGGTTGAATCGGCCAGGGGGGAGTTTGGTCTCTACCTCGTGAGTAACGGTGGTAACCGACCGTACAGGGCACATTTCAAGACCCCATCCTTTGTGCACGGTCTTGTCATACTGGAAAAACTTTTACAGGGAGCAAACATAGCAGATGTAGGTAATATAATGTTAAGCCTATATGTTATAGCCCCGGAGATAGACAGATGACGAACAATAAGACTACAACGCTCAAAGAAGCAAAGGGAAGCATATTAACACCTTTTAAGGCAATAAAATATCTGTTTCAGAAACCTCATACGCTAAGGTACCCGTTTGAGGCCAAGGAGCCATCCCTGAGGTATAGGGGTTTTCATCTGAATGACTGGGAGAAATGCACAGGTTGCGGTAACTGCGCTGACATATGCCCCAACCAGGCAATCACCATGGTCAAGATAGAGGAAATCGAGGCAAAGCCAGGAAGGAGGAACGAGAGACCTGAAATCGATTATGGCAGGTGCTGCTTCTGTGGACTGTGCGTGGATATATGCCCACCAGGATCCCTAAGACTATCAAGGGATTATATACACATTGACCATGCAACAAATAGCTTTAAGTATATAGCAAGGGATGAGAAGACCGAGGCCCAGAGTTTTGTACCTGCTGATACTTACTCGGTGCTCAATGCATCGCTTGCCCACAGGAAGGCAGATTACGAGGGATTTGTATCTGATCTTAACCACTGTTTATTTGAGACCGAGAGGGTACACATGCCCGAGGTGGAAGCTGGCGAAAGGAAGCTATCCTTCATGGAACAGGTAATCGGCTACAACAGGGAGGAAGCAAGGAAAGAGGCAGAAAGATGCCTAGAGTGCAAGCTCTGCGAAGAGGCATGTCCTGCACACATGAAGATATCCGATTACATAGATGCCATATACGAGGATAAACCTGACGAGTCTATGAGAAAGATACTGGAGGATAACCCTCTGCCTTCCATTTGTGGAAGGATATGCACGAGGCACTGTGAGAAGGTGTGTTCGGTTGGTATAAGGGGGGAGGCCCTTGCTATAAGGTGGCTGAAGAGGTATGCCGCAGATGCTGTCAGGGATTACAAAAAGGCCGTTGAACAAGCCATGCCAGAACCTACGGGTAAGAAGGTCGCTGTGATAGGTGCTGGGCCTGCAGGACTCTCTCTGGCCTATTTCCTGAGGCTTAGGGGGCATAACATAACAGTCTATGATGCACTTCCTGCAGGTGGTGGCACGATGCTAATTGGGCCGCCTCTGTACCGCCTACCTAGAGAAGCTATCGAGAGGGATGTAAGTTACATAGAGTCTCTTGGGGTTGAATTTAGGTTCAATACCAAGGTAGGCGAAGATGTTATGTTTGAAGACTTGCTCAATGAGTACGATGCCGTGTTTATAGGCATTGGTACCTCAAAAAGCCGCTCTACTGGCATAAAGAATTCTGATAAATGCGTGCTTGCTCTGGATTTCCTTAGACAAAACAAGCTAGGCAAGGGCACAAAGGTAAGCAGACGGATCATAGTAATAGGTGGTGGAAACGTGGCCATGGACGTGGCAAGAGTGGCACTCCGTCAGCAAAATATCCAGTATCCCGGAGAGGAGACAGAAATAAAGACCGTATCCTTGGAAGACTGGGATATCATGCCTGCATCCGATGACGAGATACAAGAGGCAAAGGAGGAGGGTGTTCAGTTCAATCCTGCATGGGGGCCAGAAGAGGTTGTCCTTGATGATGAAGGAAACATAAAAGGCCTACTGTGCAAGAAGGTAAAGAGCGTATTTGACGAGAACGGAAGGTTTGCACCTACCTTTTACGAGGACCAGAAGATGCTCCTTGAAGGTGATATGGTAATAGAGGCCATTGGGCAGGCACCTGATTTCTCATTTATACCCGAGGGACTCTTTAAGGAGCTGAAATTCACACCAAGGAGAAAGGTGGATGTTGACGAAAATGGCATGACATCTATCCCCAAGGTGTTTGCGGGTGGAGATATCGTTAATACGAATTTGGATGCAATAACCGCAATAGCCGATGCAAAAAGGGCTGCACAGGGAATAGACAACTTCTTAAGGAAAGAGGATTAGCTGTACCCCTGTACTGCATATAGTGCTCTGAGGCTTCATTGACTAAGCCCTTGGTAATATATAGGGGTGGGGATACAAGCTGGTTATGATCAGCCAGAGATAGGAATATAAAAGCCTTGGTTTCCACCTAGGTAGACAATCTGGATACAAGCCACATAGCAAAGATCTGTAATAATCTTCTCTATCCTTGACCCATACTTTCACTCTTGAGTCATTATATCTGTTAAAGACTTGACACATAAATGCAGCGGGGCTATAACTTTTATGCAGGAAGAGTCTCCAAGCAGGCGTTAGACCCCTTGGGATGCATATTCTTGCAACTAAAAGCCCATACAAGGAGGGTGTATATGGAAAAGACAGATGTGCTGGTAATCGGTGGTAGTGCTGCAGGTATTGTTGCTGCAACATCTGGTAAATGTCATTATGCTGACAAAGATTTTCTCCTTATACGCAAGGAGAACAAGGTCCTGGTTCCGTGCGGTATTCCATATATCTTTGGTTCTCTAGAGAGTAGCGATAAAGACGTTGTGAGTGATAATGTGCTCACGGACGCGGGTGTAAGGTTCATTGTGGACGAGGTAATCTCCGTGGACCTAGAGAAAAAGCTATGCAAGACAAAACAAGGCCTGGAGGTGAGCTTTGACAAGCTCATATTTGCTACCGGTTCAAGGCCAGTAGTGCCCAAGTGGCTCAATGGTGCTGAACTAGATAATGTTTTTACCATACCAAAGGACAAGGAATACCTCGACAGCATGTTAGAGAAACTTGTGGATGTCAAGAAGGTGGTGGTAATTGGAGGTGGCTTCATAGGCGTGGAGCTTTCCGACGAGCTTAATAAAAGGGGTAAGGATGTAACCATAGTTGAGATTCTGCCACACATTCTTGGACGTGCGTTTGACGAAGAACTTGCCGTGGAAGCGGAAAAGGTGCTTGGTTCAAGGGGTGTCAGTATTAAGACAGGTAAGGGTGTCAAGGAACTTTTTGGGAAAAGCAAGGTAGAGGCCGTAATCCTGGAGGACGGCGAAAGGCTTGAGGCCGATGCAGTGGTACTTTCCGTAGGGTATGCACCTAACACTGCCATAGCATCTGAAGCAGGCTTGGACCTGAATACCCTTGGGTTTATACGGGTTGATGAATACATGAGGACGAGAAATCCAGACGTGTTCGCAGTGGGTGACTGTGCAGAAAAGAGGGACTTCATCACCAGGAGGGTATCAGGTGCAATGCTTGCCTCCATTGCGTGTACCGAGGCAAAGATAGCCGGGATGAACCTTTACAAGCTTTCCACACTTAAGACGTTCAGCGGAACCATTGCCATCTTTTCCACCATCGTTGGTGAAACCGGGTTTGGATCAGCAGGATTGAACGAGGCCAATGCAAGGAGAGAGGGCTTTGACGTACTTTCAGGTACGTTTACAGGTGTTGACAAGCACCCAGGCACACTCCCAGGCACTCATAAGCAGATAGTAAAACTCATTGCAGCCCGAGAATCTGGTGTTGTCCTGGGCGGAGAGGTAATAGCAGGCCCAAGCGCAGGAGAACTCACAAACATCATAGGTCTGATTATCCAAAACAAGATGACCATAAATAACATACTCACCTCGCAGATAGGTACACACCCGCTTCTAACCGGTCCACCAACCGCGTATTCCATTATAAAAGCAGCAGAGGATGTTATGAGATGTAAAGGCGATTTGTAGAAGTAGCTAGTTGTACCAGGTGTGTAGGCCCTGCTTTATAGTTGAAGGGACCTTGTACCTGGTGAAGACATAACAAGTGCCGGGGGGATGATAGGGAAAATCCTCCCGGCATCACTACTTTTATACTCCTAGGCTATAAGATCTTGTTCGTGCACTGGAAATCATATGATGCATGCCCTATATTAATTACAAAGTGAAGCATGGTAAGGTCCATGAGTTATTAAGTTAAGGGGTGATCTGTCATGGATGAGAGCATAATAGTACTGTGTAGTAACTGTGGTGCAAAGAACAGGATACCTAAGGATAGGATAAATGATAGGCCGAAATGCGGTGCATGTCACATGCCTCTCAACATTATGTCATTTTACGACAGGCCAGTTGTGGTCACTGACACGAACTTCAAGCAGGAGGTCCTTGACTATGCAGGGCTCGTGATCGTGGATTTCTGGGCTCCCTGGTGTGCTCCCTGCAGGATGGTGGCACCCGTGCTGGAGAGGATAGCATCGGAATACGCAGGGACAGTCAAGGTTGCAAAGCTTAATGTGGATGAAAACCCCATCACTGCATCCAGTTACGGCATAAGGAGCATACCGAGCCTACTCATATTCAGGGACGGGAAGCACGTGGACACACTTGTAGGTGCTATGCCTTACGAACAAATAAAAAGTCGTATTGACTACCACGGGGCCTATTCGAGTAACTGATTGAAAAAAGACACTACGTGCCAGCATATCATTCTTATGCCTAAGCGTGTTACATGTCATGGCCTATGTATACATTGATATTTATTTTTTTACCAAGAGATCGGGGCTACGTAATAGAACGGACTTTATGAGGGGAATGGGCAGGTATTCAGGGCCATAGAGTATTGCCTGCATCTCGGGTATGTAAAAACAAGTGAGTGCCGTCCTTGAGAGAAGTGCATCAGAGAGTTCCATGGCCAGGGGATGTGAAGAACCGAATTCCAGTTTCACGTCCCTTGGGTTTATTGATATCCCATATTTAATAGCATTGACCTTGAATTCCGCGTATTGAGGTTGGCCGAACTGGTAAAGGTGACAGAAGAATTTCATTATCACGCTTTTTTCAGCAGGTATCTTTTTTCCCGTGATTCTCACGATGCGGTCACCTTTTTCTTTCAGGTCACATATTATGCGTTCTTCAGTATCAGAGAAGTCTATGGATGCCAGGAACTTTGGATAGTTGTAAAGGTCTATTCCCCCTCTAAGTGCTATCTCGGTGGTAACCGGCAGGTGTAGGATGTAGGTATAGAGGTTGAACTCTAAGAGCTGCATGAGGATATTATAGCCCGGAATTTTCAACATATGGGGATTGTTGAGCATTATGGATATGGAGAATTCGTTATAGGCATGTATGTCAGTGTCATAGTATTCAAATGCGGCAAGTGCCACTAATCCCATGCCTGGGAAGACCTGTGCAGGGGTAAAACGTGGATCTGGCAAGAGCCTTTTGAGACTGAATATGCTTGCAGGAAACGTAGCCATGAAGGCCCTTGCCTTACGGTAGAAGACAGGCAACTTTATTATCTCGTCTTCTAGGCTTATGTCTGTCTGTTCCACGCCCGAGAAGAAATTATCCAATTCCTTGGTTTTCACGATACACCTCCTATAGAAGCAGCTGTTTAAAGCTAATCTTAATAAGCACGATCACATAAATTATTTTTAAGGCATTTCATCAACAGATTGGTATGTTGCTTATCGTATAAGAAAATAGGTCTAATCCCCATGATGTCAATACCCATACAGGACCAGTGGCAAGCCTTGCATTATATACCTGTTAAACTATAATGATAACGTGAAGTATTACCGAGCACATGGATGCCATTGATGTGAAAGGAGGTAAAGGTTGTGATTGACACGCTGGTAAAGGGAGGTACCATTATAGATGGTACGGGGAATAATGCATTCTCGGGTGATATTGCAATAGAAGGAGACAGGATAGCAGATGTATCGGGCCATATAGATGCCAATGCAAAGGTTACGATAGACGCCAAGGGCAAGTACATATGCCCCGGCTTTGTGGACATACACTCGCATGCAGACCTGAGTATATACAGGGACAATCATGTAGATCTCCTAGAACCCCTTGTGATGCAGGGTATAACCACTTTTGTTGGAGGAAACTGCGGTTTCTCCATAGCATTTGCCCCAGAAGAAAGCAGAGACAGATGTGTTGAATACATAGAGGGTATAACATGCCAGCCATTGAAAGAAGATGTAACGTGGAGCAAGCCAGCTGACTTCATGGAGATGCTTGAGAGAAAGGGGATTCTTCTTAACATGGGCCTGCTGGTAGGGCACGGTTCCTTAAGGGTTACTGCAGCAGGCTCTGCAAACAGGCTTTTGACTGGAGACGAGCAGGCCAGGATGGAAGGTTACCTCAGGGAATCCCTGGACATGGGTTGTCTTGGCATGTCAACAGGGCTTCAATACTTCCCGGGTTCACAGAGTGATCTCGCTGAATTGACCAAGCTTGGTAAGGTGCTTAAGGAGTTCAATGCCATATTTACCTCTCACCTGAGGAGCTATGCACACACACTGGACAATGCAATAGTAGAAGTGGCAGAGGTAGGAAGAAGGGCAGAAATACGTGTTGAGATCTCACACCTTTACTGGCAGCCGTACGTAAAGGGACTGGCTTACGTAATGAGACAGGCCGTTAGGCTGGGTTCCTACTTATACAACAATCTGCACATACCCATACCCATTGAAAAGGGTCTTCAGGCAAAGATAGACTTGATAGAAAGGCAGAGAGCAGATGGCGTGGACGTGCGCTTTGACATGGTTCCAACCTCTGAGGGTTTCACACTGTTACCGGCTTTTTTGCCTCCGTATGTGTCAGAAGGTGGGAAGGAGATGATGCTGGAAAGGCTCAAGGACAGGGCTTTCAGGAGGAAGGTGCTAAAAGATATAGAGGATACGGAGCCCACCTGGCCGCACAGGTATGGAGCGACCTGGTCGTTTAATTACATAAAGATGACGGGCTGGGAGGGGCTGAGGGTTATGAGTGTGACAAAGGAAGAGAACAAGTGGATGGAAGGAAAGACTTTTCCCGATATAGCGAGGGAGCTATCAAAGGATCCAATCGATGCTATGTGCGACCTCTTGATAGACGAGGATGCACGTGTGCTCGTTTTCCACACTCCCTTGAAACCGGATGACCCTCTTGCGTTCAGGTCCATGTGGCATGGGTTTACTCATCCACTTTCCATGGTGGTTACAGATACCATACTCATTGGTGTTGGGAGGCCTGCACACGTGTTCTACGACTGTTATCCGAGGTTCATAAAGGCCTTTGTAAAGGAAAGGAAGATGCTCACTATTGAAGAGGCAGTGAGGAAGGCAACAGGCTTGCCTGCAGAGGTTATGGAAATAAAGGAAAGGGGTGTCATAAAGAAGGGTAACTTTGCAGACATAGTTGTATTCGACCTTGATAACCTGGATACAAGGGCAGATTTCTACAACCCGGCCGTGTTCCCTTCGGGCATAGAACACGTGCTGATAAACGGTAGGCATGTGGTGAATCGTGGTACATTGGACAAGGGTATTCTCGCAGGCCAAATGATAAGAAGGGCTGCGTAGCACTCTCCATTGACGGGTAATTACCTTGTCCCGCATTTAATGTGTCATGATACCTGTTCTCATGTTTACTCTATATCAATGGCAAAGAGTGGTGGTATGGCAAGGTAGGCCATACGAGCGTCCTTTCCAGCCAGGTCCTTTGCTAGGCTGATGGCTGTTGCAAAGCTGGGCGAGGGAATGAACCCTATTTTTCTAGCGGTCTCGGGCTCTCTTGCACCGGCAAGTATCACGCCTTTTAACTGTTTTAATGCCATGCCACTCCAGATCCAGTTTATAAGGCCATGTGTGCCGTGGTATGCATATTCATCCCTGTATTTGCGTACATACTCGGGGTTATTGGCATATGACTCTGCAAGGTCATCCCAACACTTCTCTGGGTCCTTGTGGTCATTCAGGTCTTTATCCCAGAAGTCCTTGTATGCGGGGTGATGTCTTAGGTCGAACTTTTCTATGCCAGGGTTGTAGGCAACTATCAACCCGTCCTTTTTCAAGAAGGGCCTGTTCCTGTAAAGTCCCCCCAGGTACCCAAGAACAAGCGAGCGCAGGAGTATTGGATTGAGTATGGAGAAGGCGCTGTATGGACTGAGATTCGGTACACCCAATATGGCTATGTCAACTGGCTCTTCAAGCTTTATGTTCTGCTGTTCATCCACCATCTTTAGTGTCTCTGGATGGATCAGGTCGATGTCACCTGCATTTACTGCAAGTAGACCATAAGTAGATCTCAAACTGTTTCTTACGAATCTTTTTATCGTGTGAGGTGGTAACGATGCCAACTTGAACATGGCCCTTGTTATAGACCCCGGGGATTTGCTGCGGGTGCCCGAATTTATGTATCCCAGGACTCTGTCTAGCGGCCATGGCCATGTGTGGTTATTAACCACGCTTTCTATCTGAAATATGTTGTACTTCTCCTTGACCACTGAGCCCATTTCCTTGAGCACCCTGTGCATCTGGTGATGCTCAGGATCCATGACAGAATCCTTGCCGTTCCAGAACTCTGGGTTGTGATGGTGCCTTATGCTACGCCATGACCCTAGGCCCACCATAATGCTCTTCCATCCACCATTCATGGATGTGAAGTTGAGGTTTACGTATATGGTTATGTCAGACTGGTCCACGGCGCGGTTTATCTCGATCTCCATGCCTGAATCAGTGTTCCCGAGGTGTATTAGCTCTTCTTCCCTTGTGGCATCGTGGCAGGAGATCTGCGGGGCCATTTCCTTGGTGACTTTCTTGCCCAGTATTACAGAGAGTTCTTTCAATGTCCACTTGCGGTGCAGACCATTGGCACATACGAGCCTGATGTTTTCATTTTTTACCCCTATGTTGTCTAGTCTCTTAAGAACCTCTTCTATTATTAGGGCCCTGGGATCCCTTAACATGAGGGGTATGGGTAGGCATGGGTCGTCGAACGCAATCAGCACACGGCTTGATGAGTTTAGCTGTTTTTCAAGGGGTTCAGTACCCATGGGATGGTCAAACGCGTATCTTATGGTACCTACGGGATCTGGTACAGCCGGACGCGTCTCCGGTGCATATAGCATCAGTGTGTCCTCGTAAAAGCGTTCTATCTTTATATCATCCCCGTAAAATATCAACTCTTCCTTGAAATGGGCCATGTATTGCTCCTTTTTTTAATCTGGCTATATTGCCTCCTTCACCACACCCGGTTTAACTAGGGGAAGCCTGTTTATTAGTTATTTATTTTTGCCCCTTCCCTGGAGCCCGTAATAAGCCACCAGGTCCACAAGTCTTTTGGGCGATAACCTTATAACAAAGATATGCAGGAACTTTGCCCACAGGCCTGGTACGTACATGAATTTTTTCTTCTCAAATGCCTTTATGGCCTTTTGTGCTATCCACTCCGGTGTTTTTAAGCCACTTATGTAGTACCACCTCAGTTTCTCAGGGAAGCCCTGTATCTTGAGTAACCTAGTATTTGTGTACGGTGGGTTGAGCGTGCATATGGTAACACCTGTTCCCCTGAGCTCTGCCCTTACGCCCTGGGATAGGCTCTGGATGGCTGCCTTTGTTGCTCCATACACTATGTGGAAAGGGGTAGGTTGAAGGGCTGATACGCTTGAGGTGTTATAGACCACACCATCCCCACGTTTTACCATTCCCGGTAGGAACAGGTGCATTAGCTTTGTAGGGACGACGAAGTTCAATTGTATGGTCTTGGCCTGGGGATCCCAGGGGATTTCCCAGAACTTGCCATAGGCGACCGTACCGGCATTATTGACTAGGGCATATATATCCCCCACCTTCTCGGTTACTTCCTTGTATAGCCTTTCAGGCCCGTCTTCCTCGGTAAGGTCAATGGGGAAGACCCAGGTCTTTATATTGTACTTTGACTCCAACTCATTTGCCCACTCGCTCAGTAGGTTCTCTTCCTTGGGTATGCACCCAAGTGCCAGGTGTGCGCCTTTTTTAGCGAACTCGCGGGATAGTGCCTTTCCAATACCTGTTGACGCGCCAGTTATAAGGACCTTTTTCCCATAGAAGTTGGCCTTTTGCATTGAGCATCCTCCACCATCATTTTATTTAACAAGCACAAATACAATTTCTTTAATAGAACATGCAACTGATATGTCAAGCCCTTTAAGACCATACAGGGCTCGGTCTGTCCTTTGTCTGGTCCTATCATGTCAGATTAATGACATAATACCAGTATTGTTCATTTGTCAGGTCCCAGGGGGGTGTGTATCATTACTTGACGCAGTACTCTTTATAATCTATGCTCGTAGAGGTCATTAAGGAAGTATACTAGTGGGTTTGTATTTCTTACTCATCTTTATAGCAGGTTTCGTCCTTGGGGTTACTGCCACTTGGTTTATCATGAGGGCAAAGTCTAGGTCTAGAGATCTTAGCTTTTCTGAGAGAATTAACCTGAAAGACTTGCAGATACAGGATCTCAGGCAGAACCTGGATTCTCTCAATAATGAAGCAACGAGGCTTAACGACCTACTAAAGGAAGAGATGACCAGGCGTGCTGCTGCAGAGGCAGAGGCCAAGCGCATACCAGGTCTTGAAGAAAGACTGATCATGCTTCAGGATGAGAATACAGCATTGAAAAAGGAGTACTCAGAGCTCAATGCCAGGATGGATGAAGAGAGAAAGTCAGCCCAGGAAAAGCTTGAGCTGCTTACGGACGCGCAGAAGAAGCTCTCTGATGCATTCAAGGCGATCTCGGCAGAGGCATTGAGGGACAATAACCAGTCTTTCCTGGAGCTGGCTAAGGCTACCTTGGAGAAATTTCACGAGGGTGCGAGGGGTGACCTGGAATCAAGGCAAAAAGCCATTGGAGAACTGGTAAAACCTGTGCAGGAGTCCCTAAGCAGGGTGGATAACCTGCTCCATGAACTTGAAAAGGCCAGGATAAGCGCTTACTCTGGCCTGACCGAACAGATAAAGGCCCTTTCCAGTACCCAGAACCAGCTAAGGGATGAGACATCAAAGCTGGTACGTGCATTGAGAAGTCCCGTGGTACGTGGAAGGTGGGGGGAAATACAGCTCAGGCGGGTGGTGGAAATGGCAGGTATGCTGAACCACTGTGACTTCGTGGAACAGATGTCCGCAGATACGGAAAACGGCAGGTTGAGGCCTGACCTTATTGTGAAGCTTCCGGGTGAAAAGAACGTAATAGTGGATGCAAAGGCTCCGCTAGATGCTTACCTAAATGCCGTTGAGGAGCAGGACGAGGAAAAAAGGAAAGGGTATATGGAGCACCATGCTAGGCAGATTCATGACCACATGCAGAAGCTCAGTTCCAAGGCATACTGGGAGCAGTTTGCGCCAACCCCGGAATTCGTCGTTATGTTTCTGCCTGGAGAGACCTTTTTCAGCTCGGCATTAGAACACGACCCTGGTCTTATAGAAGAGGGTGTGAAACACAAGATCATCCTTGCTTCGCCGACCACGCTGATAGCACTCCTTAGGGCCATTGCTTACGGATGGAGGCAGGAGACCATAGCGAAGAGCGCACAGGAGATAAGCGAGCTTGGCCGGGAGCTTTACAGGAGACTGACCACTCTGGTATCGCACATGAACAGGCTGGGTAAGGGACTAGATAACGCGGTTAAGGCATATAACGATGCGGTTGGCTCTTTTGAGAGCAGGGTGCTGGTCCAGGCAAGAAAATTTCCTGAGCTTGGTGCAGGCACCACAAGAGATATACCAGCAATAAAGCCGGTGGAGAAATCAGCAAGGCATATTCTTGCACCCGAGGAAGAAGACTGACCCATTCTTTTGACATATTGTTTGCCCCTGTCGAGTGATTTTTTTTGAATAATGACAATTTGTCCTACTGCATGGACGCGCACCCATTGCTTTTGCCATGATGTCACTGTCTTTCAATTATCTCAAATAAATTATCTTTAAAATCAATATCTTACATGAGGTAACAACTTGGCATGCCTATTGCCTTTATAGGGTAGAATGTTAAAGAAAGGAGAAAAAAGATGATGGCACTTTGGATAGTGATTGGTTGCTTGTTCCTCACCGGCATAGGGATCAGGTTTATATATAAGGTAATGGGATTGACGGCCCTGGAAGCCAGTGCGGTTTTCGTGCTTATTAGTTTACTCGTAGCGGTTAACACAGCCCCTGCAAGGGAACTTATTGCAAGGCTGTTTTAAGAAACCAGGAGTAGGATACCATGAAGGTAGAGAGAGAGAGACTGCCACTCAGCGTGGCTAACAGGATTGCCAGGATAAGCTCTCATGGACTGGTTCTTGTTATAATGACATTCCTTGGCCTTTACCTTGGTGTTTACCTGGACGGTGTGACTGGAATGGCCCCAAACTTTACCCTTGTTGGCTTTATTCTTGGTGTTATCCTGGGATTCAGGGGTTTTGTAAAAGAGGCCATAATCGAAAGAAAGGGCCAGGCATAAACCCCATGCAGAGGGTTGGCCTGGTCCCTAGCCGAGCTTAAACACTAACCTTAATTACAAGAGAAACCCACCCGCTTGCATGTTCAGTGCAGGATAGAGTGTATGTTAACTGTCCACTATCAGATTTCTTCCATATAAACCGTTGATGTTAAATTCTTCCTTACAGCAGGTAACCTATATCGAATCTACTTCAACGTACTTTGCAAGTATATCTGATGCAGGTACTATAACATACTCCTCGCCTTCAAACTTTATCTGGGTACTGGAAGAGTCGTCGTATATTACCCTTTCTCCGACTGAGATCTCCTCGCTTGCCCCTGCTGCAATGGCAACTATCTCGCCCTCCCTTGATTTCTCCTTTGCGGTATCGGGTATTATTATCCCCCCAGGGCTTCTCTCTTCTTTTTGGACATCTACCTTTATTAGTACGTTTGCATTAATGGGTTGAATCTTTTTCATTTTAAACCTCCTAGCTATTTTATGCCTAGTAATTCGTCGAGTTTTTCCTTGTCAAAACCAACGACGATCTTTCCATTTATCTCTGTCTGAGGGGTTCCCAGCTGGCCGCTTTTTCTAACTAGCCTGTCAGCGGCGCCCTGGTCCTTGGATACGTCTATCTCTCTGAAAGGGATGCGGTTCTTCATGAGATATGTCTTTTCCCTATTACACCAAGGGCAGTGTGGCGATGTATACACGATAACCCTTGGCTGGACCT
This sequence comes from Deltaproteobacteria bacterium, assembly GCA_015486075.1. Classification (GTDB taxonomy): domain Bacteria; phylum Desulfobacterota; class Desulfomonilia; order UBA1062; family UBA1062; genus B14-G9. The sequence goes on along the minus strand of WFSG01000022.1, from coordinate 17,444 downwards.
GTTTCTTTTCGGTACCTTGCTTGCTTCTAGCGGGCGCGCCACTTAGCATCATCTGGTAGTAATCTTTTGTTTGTATACCATGTATACGGTTCGCCACCCTTCCATCCCTCAGAACCAGTACAGTGGGTACCGAGTTTACCTCAAACATAGGGTGTATGTCCTTGACATTGGACGCATTTACAGCATACACCGGTATATCCGGGTTTTCCTTCTTGAAGGCCTTCAGTATATTGAGTGCCTTTATACTGGAGTCTGATGTGTTGGTATAAAAGATAACTATAAGGAAGTCCTTGTTAGTCTTCCTTATCTCTTCGAAGTGTTTCCTGCTTTCTATTTCCTCTACCATAAGTATTTTCACCCCTATCTATTCCCCGTACAGTTTATGGCAGGGGAAAGGCGTATTATCTTTTCCATATACGTTATGTAAAACAGCAAGCGTATATTAATATACGCTCCTTTTTTTATGTCAAGCCCTATTTTGTAATGTATACTGTAAATACAACCTATTAGACCGGATTGTAGCCTTTAATATCCTATGTATAAAGATGAAACTGGAGCTTTCTAGTATCTTCATCCCAATGGTTCACTTCTTTTCTTCATAACTATATAGGTAGATACAGCCTTTGCTATGAGAGCACTGTTTGCATCCCTTACTTCAACATCACCCAGGGCTATTCTGCTACCCTTGTGTATTATGCTGGCCTCTGCGATGGCTTCGCCTCTGGTGAAAGGCTTCAGGTAGTTGATCTTCATCTCAACAGTTGTAAATACCTCATCATCCTTCACTAGACCTAGCAGTGCCATTGCAACCGAGGAATCGGCAACGGAAAATATGGCACCCCCGTGGACCACCCCGAAGGGTTGTATCAGCTTATCAGAATAGGGTAGCCTTACCTTTGCCCAGCCCTTTCGCAGGTCAACTAGCTCCATGCCCAGTAATGCCCAATAAGGTGCATGGGTTTTCATCCTTGAGATTATAAACTCCTTGCTTTGCTTATCGAGCTGGGGGTGTTCATTCATTTTAACTTCCTTTCTAGGTATACATGCTTGCATACCAACGCTTATTAAATGTTATTCTTAACTGTAGGAAACATATTGCCGGGACACTGTCTCTGTGTTACTTTCTATACTCCTTGACGCCATCCGTGTACAGGTCGCCTCCGTGGATGTCGTTTATAACCACAAGACCCAGTCCCTCCACTTCCATCCTGTATATGGCCTCTGGCCCGAGCTCGGGGTAGGCAATAACGCGTGCGGAAAGTATGTTCTTTGATATAAGCGCACCTGCACCGCCGAGTGCTGCGAAATACACTGCCTTGTACCTTTTGATGGCATCCTTTACTGCATTTGATCTTCTACCTTTACCGATCATCCCCTTGAGCCCATGGGCTATGAGTTCGGGTGCATAGGGATCCATCCGGTAGCTAGTGGTTGGACCGGCCGAGCCAATTGGCCTACCCGGTCTTGCAGGGGTAGGACCAACATAATATATCACTTGTCCCCTTAGCTCAAAGGGTAGATCATTGGAATCCTGCAGTAGACCCACTAGTCTCCTGTGTGCTTCGTCCCTTGCGGTGTAAATAACGCCGTACAAGATTACCCTGTCGCCTGCACTCAAGGTCTTTACGTCCTCAGTACTAAGCGGTGTCTCGACGCGGAATACCCCATTCTCGAGCCTATCTATCACAGTTCCACCTCCATGTGCCTTGATGCGTGGCATTGGATGTTCACCGCAACAGGTAGGCTTGCAATATGGCATGGCATTGAATTTATATGAACTGCTAGGCTGGTTACCCGGCCTCCGAACCCCTCTGGTCCTATACCGAGGCGGTTTATATCGTCCAGCCATTCTGCCTCAAGTCTTGCAAGGAATGGATCAGGGTTTATGCTTCCGACCGGACGTAGTATCGCCTTCTTGGCAATAAGCGCTGCCTTTTCTATACTTCCCCCTATACCCACGCCTACTATGGTTGGTGGACACGGGTTTGGTCCTGCCCGGTCCACTAGGTCTATAACAAACTTCTTTATGCCATCGATTCCGGACGCAGGCGTTAGCATTGTTGCTCTGCTCATGTTTTCGCTACCACCACCCTTGGGAACAAATGTCATCTTGAGCTTGTCTCCTCTTACTATGTCAAAGTGTATCACGGCAGGCGTGTTGTCGCCGATATTCTTTCTTGTAAATGGATTACAGGTACTCATTCTTAGATATCCATCCTTGTAACCCTGCCTTACACCTTCGTTTATGGCGTCCTTGATCAAACCACCGATGACATGCACTTCCTGGCCAATCTCCACGAAGACAACCGCAAGCCCTGTATCCTGGCATATAGGAATCCTGTCCTGCCTTGCAATATTGGCATTGTCTAAAAGGTTTTTTAGTACCTCCCTTCCTGTTGGGGATTCCTCTCTATTGATGGCATCTTGAAGTGCATTGAGCATATCATCTCCAAGCTCAATGTTTGCCTTTATGACAAGCGACCTCAGGGCATCTATTATGTGATCTACGTGTATCTCTCTCATTGGAACACCTTTTACACATTAGCCTAGAAGGCTCTCCTGGGAATCTAGCACATGGCCTTAAGCATAGTCAAACCTAATGCTTCGGACGCATTATAGGATACGCATACCCTGCTTTGAGTTGTAATATGTAAGCATGATGCTGTATACTATATATCGAGAAGAAAATAATGGCCCAGGTCCAACGGTCCATCAGGTGAATTCTGGTGCTACTGTAGACGGGTATAATAGGGTTCACGGGGGCCTAAATGAAGCAAGAGAGCAAAGGAAGTGGTCGCATAGACCTTGATGCAATTATAGGACATATAAGGTCGCGTAAGGATTTCTCCAAGGTTGGCATGATACTCACGCACCTAGGTATAGTGAGGGGGACCACCCGTGAAGGAAGGAGAGTGGTCAGCATGAGGGTAAAGGTCGATCGTGACAAGCTTAATTCCATAGTCGAGCATCAGAGAAAAAGGACCGGAATACTTGACATACTAGTGGAAACCAGGGAGGGGGAACTCTATGTGGGAGACGATGTGCTAGCCATAGTGGTTGCAGGAGATGTAAGGGAAAACGTCATCTCTGTTTTAATAGATACACTCAATGAGATAAAGGCACAGGCTACCACAAAGGTGGAAATATATGAAGGGTAGGAGGTATCGTATAAAGTCTAAATCACGAGGCATGTGTTTGAAAGTGCACATTGGTTTAAGGTTATAAGCCTTCTTGGTCTAAATGGGGTAGAATAAAGAGCTAAAGATATAATACACAGGGCAGATTGGCCAAAGGATTTCCGTGAGAACAGGCATTATGACCACTCCCCTGCACTCTGGCAGGGCTCCTCAATGGCTTTTCAAGAGGATGGCCTCCCTTTCCAGGGAGGTTGTAAGGGCCATTGTTATGGAGTTCGGGACCGAGGAATTACTTTTGAGGATCTCTGATCCCCTGTGGTTCCAAGCACTCGGGTGCGTCTTGGGTTTTGACTGGCATTCAAGTGGTGTTACCACAACGGTGTGCGGTGCATTGAAAGAAGGGATCTCCGGCATGGAGAGGGAACTGGGCCTATTCATATGCGGTGGCAAGGGAGGAAGGTCAAGGAAGACGCCCATAGAGATAGAGTCTTTCTGCAACGGTCTTGGCCTTGAACCAGAAGGCTTGGTAAGATCAAGCAGGCTCTCTGCCAAGGTAGACAACAACGCGCTACAGGACGGCTATCAGCTCTACCACCATACGTTCTTTTTTGATGCATCTGGCAAGTGGTCTGTTGTGCAGCAGGGAATGGATACGCTCTCGCGCACCGCTAGGAGGTATCACTGGACAGGGATAGGGCTAAATACCTTTGTTGAAGAGCCACATACCGGTATATGCTCTGATGTAAGGCAGGCATCTGTGCTTGACCTGACATCCAAGGATAGTAGATCAGCAAGGGATGCCTCTGTGGAGGTATTGATGCAGGGTCCTGACTTTGTTCTCTCCGAGCTGAGAAAGAGCAGGGAATATAAAATGCCTTCAAGGCATAGCCTGATGTTGAAAGACATAAATCCGGATAACATAAAGAGGGTCCTCGTACAGACATATGAGCAGAATCCTCAAGATTTCACAGCTCTTCTTGAGTCCAAGGGCGCTGGTCCTAAGACCATAAGGGCTCTTGCCCTGCTTTCTGAGATAATATACGGGACCGAGATAAGCAGGGAGGACCCGGCCATTTTTTCCTTTGCACATGGCGGTAAGGACGGCACACCTTACCCTGTTGACAGGAAGACCTATGATAGATCCATTCATATATTAAGGGATGCCCTGGAGAAGGCGAGCATAGGGGATAAAGACAAGATCTCTGCCATAAGAAGACTTGCTACCTACTATGGCTGAATACACCTTTAGCCTTTGCCTTAACCTTGTACCCTATACGCCTATATACCCTGCACCTTTAAGCTCTCCTTAATTTCCAGTACATCTCCCTTTCACTTATATCCTGTCCTCATCTGCCTAAAATCCTTCTTGCATTATGAATGACTATTCATTATTATATTGTCTGAATACCATAAGGATTAGTGGATGGTAGATAAGGGTAAAAAGAGGACGTACTTTTTAATAGCCGACCTCAGCACCATGGGAATTGCCATGGTGCTTTCTATTGTTCTAGGGCTTGTTGTAGGCCTGTACCTGGACAAGCGTCTTGGGACAGATCCCATATTCACGCTTATTTTTATATTGCTCGGAATACTGGCTGGTTTCAGGATTATGTACAGGACATACATGAGATTCTTCGATGATACCAAGAAATCTACAGACGTGAATAAGCCACGTAAACACTAATGTATATGAAAGAGGTAAAGGATACAGCACAAAGGCACATAGAGTTACTTTCGCTCGTCATATGGGCAGTGTTGTGTGCAGCAGGCCTTGTCTATGATACCAGGTTTGCCATAGGTATAGCCCTTGGTGGACTTATATGCGTTCTTAATTACAGGTTTATGGCATGGCATGCAAAAAGGGCCATAACACTGCCACCTCATAAAGGACATTCATACATGATAACCAGATTCATCTTGAGACTCACCATTACGGGGCTTGTTATCCTTGCTGTCCTTGTGTGGATCCACGTGAGCGTGGTGGGATTGCTGATTGGGCTCTCTGTAGTTATGCTGAGCATAGTAAGTTATACATTTTACACATACATCTTTGCAGGAGGAAACTGAAGATGGAACATCCCATTCTTTTGCTGGATTTTATCAATCATCCCCTTGTTCGTTTCCTGGAGAAACATTTTGGTCTTACTGACCCCAACCATCTCTACCATGTTACCTACATGTGGTTTTACATGCTTTTACTTATAGGCATATCCCTATTTGCAGCCAGGGGATTAAAATTGGTACCTGGTAGGTTTCAGAACTTCCTGGAGGTGGCAGTAGGGGGTCTCAGGGATACTGTGAGGAACACCATGGGTGACGAAGGCATGAGATTTTTTTCGCTTATAGCAACGCTCTTCATATTCATACTCATTGCTAATCTAGGCGATATAATACCTGGGATGTACTCTCCCACGGCAAACATAAACACGAATGCGTCCATGGCACTTATAGTATTCCTCCTAACGCACATAGTGGGGATAAAGGTACACGGGATAAAGTACGTGAAACAGTTTGTAGGTCCGATATGGATAATGGCTCCCCTCATGATACCCATCGAACTCATAGGACACCTTGCAAGGCCACTCTCCCTTACTGTTCGACTCTTCGGGAACATCTTTGGTGAGGACCTGGTGTTGTTCATACTGCTTCTCCTTGCACCTTTCCTAATACCCATGCCCATGCTTGCACTTATGATATTTACCGCGTTGATACAGGCTTTTGTGTTTACATTACTTGCCATGATGTATATAAGTGGGGCAATGGAAGAAGCCCATTAAAATTTAAATAAACTTTAAAGGAGGTTTTTGGGATGAAGAGAATTGCTCTGGCATCAATGGTGAGCATGGTCCTTACCATCCTATGGGTAGGGACAACCTTTGCGGCAGGAAATCCTCAAGTGGGACCTGATGTGATTTCTTATTTCAAATGGATAGCAATTGCAGCGGGCTTTGGGATGAGTATAGCCGCTTTTGGTACTGGCTTGGCACAGGGTAATGCAGCGAAGGCAGGATGCGAGGGTGTGGCAAGGAATCCTGATGCATCTGGTAAGATCATAACCACGCTCATGATAAGCCTTGCAATGATAGAGTCCCTTGCCATATATGCATTAGTTATAGAACTGATTCTGCTTTATGCCAACCCTTTCCTCAAGTACATTGTTGGAGGGTAGGTAGAAGATAAAAAAACAGTCAAGGGAGGAAGACGTATGAAGTATAGGATCAAGATTGACAAGGATGCGTGTCTGGAAGATGGCGTGTGCTTTTCAATGGACCCCAACCACTACGAGGAAGACGACGAAGGCAAGGCCCAGGTTGTAGGTGGGCACATGGAAGGCAATATCTCTGTAGGCGAGTTTGACGATGACGGCTATGAAGACGCCAAGGAAGCAGCAGACCTCTGTCCAGGGGAGGCCATAACCATAGAGGAGTTATGATCTAAGTATAAACTATAACTAGGTTAGACCAAAGGGGGGTAAAAGGCCGTGTTGACCTTTTACCCCCTTTCTCGTTTTGGGACATGGCAACTGGCAATAGTAAATGGCGATAACAGCAAGTTCTTTTTGCCATAGGGGTCTTTGTTCCCCAGGGATGACATAGGGTTCTCTTGTTGACACGTGGGCCAAGCCCTTGTACAAGTCTTGAAAGATCAAATAAATATCTCCCGGGGGAAGATCATGGAATACAAGTATTTAAAGGTGGATACCCATGATAATATAGGGCTTGTTGAGATGGATCGCAAGCACGAGCTCAATGCGCTGTCACTGGGCATGCTTGAGGAGCTCAATGAAGTGTTCAATAGGTTCATGGACGCCACTGATGGCGTGAGGCTGGTGATATTTACCGGTGGAGATACCTGTTTTTCCGCTGGTATGGACATCAAGGAGATGCCCATGCTCTCCGATGCAGACCTAACGCGTTACTTCAACCTTACCATGGATTTTTATACCATGCTCATGTCTTACTCCAAGATACTCATAACCGCAGTAAGCGGAATAGCGTTTGGCGGTGGCTTTAACCTCTCCATGATGGGTGATATCATTATCGCCTCAGAGGGTGCCATATTTGGCCATCCCGAGATAAAATACGGTTTCAACCCGCTCTTAGCACCGCTCGTGGCAAGGATAGGCGTGGCAAAGACAAAGGAACTGACGCTTACCGGAGAACCAATTGGGGCAAAGGAAGCATACAGCATAGGTCTGGTCAACAGGGTAGTACCGCCAGAGAATTTCAAGGATATCACGTGGGAATGGGCAAGGAAACTCTCGGGCATGGAGCCCGAGGCAGTAAGGGGCCTCAAGAGGGCGTTTGACGTGGTCACAAGGCTTGACTCCAAGGCTGCCATAGAATACGAACTCGAGATGACAGCCCTGTTCCTGAGTAAGGCTGAAACCAAGGATCACATAAGGGGCAAGTTTTCTAAAGATCATGAATAAGGTAGTTCCAAGTCTTGAAACTGGCCTAGATACTCTGCATTCAATACTTGCCAGCCATTACGGTCCCTCGGGCTGGTGGCCCGGGGAGAGTGTCCTAGAGATAATGGTTGGAGCTATCCTAACGCAGAATACAGCGTGGTCAAACGTGGAAAAGGCCATAGATAACCTTAAAAGTGCTAATGCACTTAGTATTGATGTGCTTCATGGTATTGATTATGAGGGGCTTGCACGTCTCATCAGGCCTTCTGGCTATTACAACATAAAGGCAAGAAGGTTAAAGAACCTAATATCACTTATTATGGAGACCTCGGGAGGGAATCTCGAGAGGTTCTTGGGTCTTGGGCTTAGCACGTTGCGTGGGTTACTCCTATCCGTTAAAGGTGTGGGCAAAGAAACCGCTGACAGCATATGCCTGTACGCGGCAGATAAGCCTATATTCGTTGTAGACGCCTACACAAAGAGGCTCCTTAATAGGCACGGCATAGCTGATAACACCTGGGATTACGACAGGATGCAGGCCTTCTTCATGGATAACCTGCCTAAGGACATATCCCTTTACAAGGACCTGCATGCATACATCGTGTTCATTGGAAAGGATTTCTGCAGGAGGAATGATCCCAGGTGCAGTGCGTGTCCGCTAAATGGATGGACATACCGGGCTAGTTTGAACACGCTATCAGGCAGCTGACGCTTGGCTGGCAGCCAAATCACTTACCTCATGGTCCTTTTTTAGTATGTATTCCCTTATTATGGTAAGGGCTTGCTTTACCATCAATGGCTCAATCTTATCAGGCGTATCATTATGCGTGTGGTAAGGGAGATCTTCCTGTAGGTTTTTTATATCCAGCTCAAATGCTAGTAGGCACGTGGCATCGATCCCTTTCTGGCCAAAAGATGCTGCATCCGTGCTACCCCCACCCCAGGGCATCCTCGCGACCTTTGCCTTGTAACCCAGGGTCTCTGCAATGTCTACCAGCTCCTGCGCCATCTCGTGGGAGAGGTCAACAGTGAGGTTGAGGTCATTATCAAAGAATATGAGCTTGTCTGCATTGTAGAGCGTGTCCATGCAGAACACGTAGGTTTTGATATCCTTGAGCTCTTTTTCGTGCCTTTTAACAAAGGCCCTTGAGCCCCTGAGCCCAGATTCCTCGCCATCAACGGAAAGGCAGATGATACGCGTGTGTTTTAGCGGGTTCTTGCCCTTTTTCTTGAGGTCAGCAAAGATCTTTGTTGCCTCGTTTGCCATGGCGGTTGCTATCATGTTATCCCCTGCACCGGGTGATACCTCGTCCGTTGTGAACCACCACAAGGGGATCACGCCACCCAGCCCTGCCGTAATAATACCCTTCATCCACCCTGGGCTCTTTCTTGTTAAGGACATGTACATGCTGAAGATAAAGCCCAGGATAAAGGGAAGGATGCCTGCCAGTATGAATAAAGGATAGAGCCTGGGAGAGGTCTCCATGTAGTGGAACACGTATGCAGCATCGTGGTGGCCGCAGAGTATTATCTGTTGCTTTACCTCGCCTTCTGGTTCAACGGTGCCGTACACGTTATATCCCTTTTTCTCGGGGAACAGGGGGTCTATGTATTCCTTGTAAAAGGCAAACTCGCTCACAAAAGCGGCAACTGAGAGTCCGTATCCTAGGAGTGCCTTGAATGGCCTCTTTAGCCAGGTTAATACCATGGATGCGATATATGTGGCTACAGTTGGCCTTATGTACTTTAGGAATGCCTCTGGATGGCACGTAAACTCTTCTATCTTTACGCTACCGGCATCGCAGTTCTTGGTGAATTCCTCGGCAATGCGTTTACCCGCCTCTATGCAGGATGGTGTACCCACCAGGCGCCTCGGGTAGTCTTTAACGATTTCTTCCGTGAAACCAAGGGTCTCTTGCACGTGCTCATCGGTTATAACAGGCTCTTTCATGGAAGACCTGACCTCCAAATGGATTGCAATCTTTCTAAGGATTACAACCCATCAGCCCGTCCGTGTCAAGCCTCAATACCCAGGCATTTGTAAAGTCATTGCTCGTATCGTCATCTGCACCGCCAAAGATATAAGGCTGGCCTTGACCTGTAACGACTATGCTTCCATCTGATGTGGCTGTAATAGCCCTTGCATCGTCGGTGTGAGCACCGCCGTATCTCTTCTGCCAGACTATTTTACCCGAGGCATCAAGCTTTACTACCCAGTAGTCATCCTCTCCTGCATCGGTATACACGCTCCCTGCTATCACGTAGCCATTGTCTGGCAAGGAGTGTATGGACTCTGCTCTTGCGCTTTCATTACTTGATTCAAGACCCCCTATTGCCCTCTGCCAGGCTATGGTGCCGTCGCTGGTGAACTTTATGACCCAGGCATAATCCTTTGCCATGTAGCCTTCTTCACCTCCACCTTCACTGGGCTCGCCGCCTTCTTCGCTCCCACCTGTCCAGGAGACTGCATGGATCTTTCCTAAGACAACAAGGCTTCCATCAATGTCCTGGTCCATGGATATCGCAGACTCGGAGTACTCGAAGATGTTGCTACCTTCCGCGACCCTGCCCCTGCCGAGTGTCTTGCACCACAGAGGATTGCCTGCATTATCCAGCTTCATTATCATCAAGTCCTGGTTGTAATAGTCCCCGTCCGCATAGTGAACAGATGCAGAACCAACCAGGATCGGGTCTCCCCCTGATGTTAGCACCATGTCATTGACCCAGCTGAAATTGGTATCTGCTATATCGTAGAGTTTCCTTATGCCATTACCACCTCCGTCGGTCCACACGAGGTTTCCATCTCCATCGAGCTTCATCATTACGACCTGGCTGGGACTATATCCCGTGCCTGCAACCATGTATCCTGTGCCGTCCTCCCTTGCTGCAGCAGGGCTGAAGTATGAGTCCTTGAATACCCTGTGCCATGTGACGTTCCCTGATGCATCCAGCTTGAATATCCAGGTGCCTGCCTGGTAGACGTGTATGGAATCTCCTGCCAGGATGTAGCCGCCGTCCGAGGTGCAGGTAATCATGCTTGCACCATCCTTTGCACTTGTGCCATATGTCTTCTGCCATTCAACCTGGCCGCTCTCCATGAGCTTTATTACCCATAGATCATCGCACACGCCTATGTTTCCTGCTCCAAAGGAATAGGTGTGACCTGCCATGATGAAGCCATCGGGCGTGGGTTCTATGGAATATATATCGTCTGAATACATGCCGCCTATTGCCCTTGCCCATGTGTTGCCGGATATATCAATGGTGGCATAAGCCTGTGCTCCGATGTTATCAGTCACCTTGAGTATGACCGATGTCCCACCACACTGGGTCTTCATGCCGGCAGTGGATGCCTTTGTTACCAAATTAGTGGGAACGACCGTATCAATAACATCATTTATGACTGTCACACCTATATCCCTTGGAGCAAGTGTGGTTTGCTCATCAGGGATGCTGGTGGGGCTGGATATGGAACACGGATCTATCCTTACTGTTGCCGTACCTGCCTGCTGGTCAACATTTAATAGTCCAACCGTATCAGGTACGCTCTCGCCTTCAGGCGCACTGAGCTCGAAGGTGTAGGGAGGGATACCACCTGTGACGCTGAATTGCTGCTCACCTCCGCAGTGATCAAGCGTTGCGCTATCTGGTGTTATCTCAAGGGGTGGGAGCACCTCCATGGTAACAAGGACATCTGCATTGCCACCGTCCGATGTTATGTTTATGGTATGTGAATACTGGCCAGGACCCTGGTTGCGGTCGACTGTTACCTGCACATCCGTGCCTTCACCCGGTGCTATTGTTCCTTGTTTAGGGCCTGCATCCAGCCAGGAGGGTAGGCTACCCATGGTCCATGTAAGCTCCCCCTCGCCCGTGTTGGAGATGGTGAGGCTTAGCTGGGTCTTGTCTGTACCAAAGTCCAGCTCATTGGTGCTTACATTGAGTACTGGAGGTGCCTGTGTGACCTTGAGCGTGATGAGTACAGGAACACTTTGATTATTAGGATCATTAGAAGATATGTATATGTTGTACACGTATGTACCTATAGAGAGCCCGGACCTGTCCACTGAGACGTCCACGTCTGACGTGGCACCAGGTGCTGTCTGGCCGCTCATGGGGGACATGCTGAGCCACGTTGGCCACGGGATCTGCTGGTAATCATCAGGACCTATGGTCCAGGTTAGCTGGGCATTACCCTGGTTCTCTATTGCCATTTGCTTAATTATCTCTCCCTGGTCAAACAGTATAAGCCCGGGCACATGGATCACTGGTATTGCCTCTACTGCCGTACCTGTAAGCGCTACGGCCTTTTCCGGTTCATCCGGGTCGTTACTGGAAATGGTGATAGACCCTGAGAAAGTCCCGGTCTCCTGTGGTTGGAAATAAAGGGTAATGGTTGATAAATCGTTACCTTCCAGGTCAAAGGGGGTTGTTGGTATCACGTTCAGGTGGTTATTGAATACAGCATCTCCTGAAAGAGCTATGCCTGTTATCTCCAAGGGCTCCAGGTCTCCCTGGCCCTCGTTTGTAATCTTTATATCTCTATCAGCACCTGAACCAACAGGTACCACGCCGAAGTCAACACTCTCGGGTTTTAACGTGATATTTGGGGGATAGACGATACTTATGGGATTAGAGATGATATTATTTGCCTCATTGCTCTCGTGGACCATCTCCTGCCCATCTATCCAGATAATTATATAATGGGGGCCCGTGGGTGTATCCTGGGGTATGGAAAATGTAGTGGTCTCGTGTATATGTATCTCTTCTGATGGACCTAACCTACCAAGATATCTATACCAGAGCATGGTATCAGATGGGTCGATCATACTATCTTCGGATACGTATAACTGTACATAGAATGGGCCTGTAGCCACGATGCCTGAGTTCACTATGGTCATATCAGCATCTATCTTGTCTCCTGGATGTGCCATGCCAGGAAGGGCTATTTCCCCTTCTGGCCTGAGGTCAACGTGCATCTCAGCGGCCCTATGTATGGCCCTGTATGCATCCACAAGGCCATAGCCTGTCTCGTCGTCTCTGTCCTCAACCCCCAGGTCTTTAGCGGTACTGGTGAGTATTGCCCTTACCTGGTCCTGGGTCAGCTCGGGATTTACCATGATCATGAGGGCTACGATACCTGCCACGTGCGGGCAGGCAGAGGATGTACCGTTGAATGACATGAAGTAATTGCCATATGGATCTAACACTGTTGTCCTTGCATAACCTCTATCACCTGTTATGTCTGTTGTGGGTATCATGACGCCCGGTGCCACGATATCCAGCTCTGGGCCATAGCAGCTTTCCCACGATTCCTCGTCGCAGCTTTCAAAGCCCTTGCGTTCGCCGCAAGGGGACATGGCTCCCACGGCAATGGTTTCCTCGTACCTTGCCGGATATTTTACCGGACTTGTACCAAAGCCACCATTGTTTCCACTTGAGAACAGGATTATGCAGCCCGCATCCCTTGCATCACGTATGGCATTGTGTATGATGTCCGCATCAGGACCTCCGCCCCAGCTGTTGCTGAGGACCTTTGCATTGTTGTTTACTGCCCATAGAATACCGTCAGCAATCTCAGTATCTTCTGTGACCCAGCTGCCACCTTCTTCAGGGTGGTAGGCGATGCGCACGGGCATTATCTTTACCCCTGGTGCCACACCAACTACGCCCACGGAGTTGTTTTTCGCACCGATAATACCGGCGCAGCATGTGCCGTGACCATCTGTTGGATTCGGGCCTCCATGGGTATCCACGGATTCAGGGTCAGACGGGTCGTACGTAGCATCGTAGCCATCTATTACGTTCAGGTCCTCGTGGCCTGGGTCAACCCCTTCGTCGATCACGGCAACGATCACGTCGCCTTCCTGGTTGAGATCTATGCCGCCTGTGTTCTCAAGGAATGCCCATGCATCAGCGATGTTTATGTCATAGCCCTCTGTACCGCCGGACTGTCCAGTGTTTCTGAACCCCCACTGCCTGCAGGACAAGGGGTTGTTGGAAATATTGTCTGATGGTTCGAGGTTTGAGAAATGTATCTCTATGTCGTCAACAAAGACGCCTGGCATGCAGGACGGCTGGTCAGTTATCTTGTCATCGCTTTTGAAACGTAGCGCTATCCAGACCGTATGCTGGCCTGTAACATCGCCAAGTTCAGGTACATAATTAAGGCTGAACACACCTCCCCATTGGGCTACCTTGAATCTGCCCCAGTGCTCTCCTCCGTACCAGTTCTCGTTGTCTACAGATACGAGTAGTTCCATATCGTCCGTGAGAAATGGGTGGGTATCGCACCTGTAACTCAGTCTTGCCCAGTAGGTATCTGACATGTCAATTGGCCCGTATTTAAGCCATGCATCCATGTTCTTTGGCCAGCCCTCAGGACAGTTCTCTCCGTTAGGGAGCACATCTGGGGATCCATTATCATGGGAGGCCGCGCACCATGCCACGTAATCACCGGACCAGTTTTCGAATACAACAGATGCGTAATTGGCGTCCATGCCCAGGTCTATTGGATTATAGTCAGCCTTACTGAACTTACCCCAGTAATACTCGCCGTCTTCAGGATTGGCATCGTATACGCTCCAGAGGCCTTCGGGGAAGGTCCCTTCAAAATCCTCCTGCATGACGTTCTCCCAGAGCGGCTTTGTTAGAGTGATAAAATTGGGATGTGCAAAGACCACCATGCCTGATTCATAGAAGTCACGGGCAATGTTAAGTGGATTTGATCCGCTCTTGCTGGTGAACCCCAGTACATAGCACTTGTGCCAGAGAAAATCTTTTTTAATAATGGTTACATTTTTACTTGCAATAAAGTTTTCTATCTCGTTAACAGAGTATGAATCCTTGAACCTGACCACGAACTCATCACTGATAATGGTCTTATCTTCGGCATTACCGAATACAGGGGATGCATAATTGATCAATCCTGATTGGTTGAGCCTTTTGATGAGATCCAGTATCTGGTCTGCTGTTGCGCCGTCAACAAGGGTTATCAGGATGATGTCTTTCTTACCTACATCCTCTATCTCTGTGGGCTTCTTGACCAAAGGTTCACTATCCAGCCATGACTTCAGCTGATCGGTTTTGTCATCAGGTACGCTTATGGCTACCTGACCTGGGTATACCTTCAGGTCTGTGGCCTGGCCGTCTGCATAGTAGGTAAAGTCCGAGGTGGTAAATTCCATGGCATTGGCGCCTAAAGCCTCGGCCTCCCCCTTGGCACCCGGTAATAATATTCCATTGGAAGAACCTCTACTGCAGCTGGCCAAAAAGAGGAACAAAAGGGCAACAAGTATCCAGGAGATAATGCCGGTAACCCGGTAGATCTCGATATTTTCTGTTGTCTCCATTGTTTCCTCCTGATTTGCTTAACTTGATTGCATTACAATATGTATCTGGTAAGGATGAAAAATTCTTAACAGCAAGATCCATGCCATAATGGTATATATGCAATAGGTCTAATTTGTTGAATTTATTTATTCTTGATTTTTACAGGCAGCCTAGGAATGAAAAGTTTTTCACAAAGATGGAAAGACTTTTCCAACAAAGGTCAGGGTCAACTTTTTAAGTAGTCATATCCTTTGATGGGTTTCAGCTTATCCACGTCCAGGTTGTACACATATACCCAGGCATCAACTTCAATACCAGTCTCGAGCGTTATCTTTGCCTTTATTCTCTTAAACTCAAAGGGCTCACTGAATCCTGGGCCATACTCCTCGTATGCATCTAGCTCTTTAAGAAGTATCTCTGGCTTGTGCAACAGGTATGCCTCACCTAGTACAATGTCATTCGGTTCGCTTGAGAGCACTGCTCCGGGGTAACCGCCTGCATCGTATAGCTTTGCATTTAGTGTTGCCCTGCCAAGGAACATGGAATTGTCCTTGAGTAGGGCGTGCATAGGACTTTTACTGCCGCTTTTTAGGGTGCCGTATACGAAGATGGTGTAGTCATCTTGTTTTATTATGTCCATCATCTCATTTATAGATGGTCCTCAGCTAAAAGCCATGGCGTAAGGCCGAGGTCAGAAGGTTGAATAGTAGAACAGGTCGTGGCATCATTCTATCCCTAATTTCTTGTTTCTTAAGCTGGGAACTATCAATTTTTTGCCCGACAACCTTGTGGACATTCCTTGCATTCCTACTACTTTTCTTAATTATTACTGAAATTTGCACTTGTCAAACATCAAGCAATGGATTATATGGACATGCCAAGAAGCTGAGACGCTTGGTTTAAAATAAAACTATAGGGGGGGATTTATGAGGAGAAAGAACCTTTTAATTCTGGCTCTTTCAGCGTGTATGGTCTTTGGTTTTGCTGCATCCAGCTGGGCGACACAGGTATTCAAGGTTGGGGATGCCAACGTTAAGCTGAATGCAAGCCTGAGGCTGGAGGCATCGTACGATTTCCAGGACAGGGGTGATGTGCCATATGGCCAGACTGACAACACCACGAATTTCAACATGAGGATGTCACCTATAAGCAGGGCAGGCTTATGGATCAGTTACGGAAAGGTTAGTGGTTTCGTGGAGTATGGTCTGAAGGCTGATTCTAGGGTATCGGCAGATACGTATCTTCGTCATGCCTATGGTGTATACGACATGGGTGGCGGGAACAGCCTGCTAGTTGGCCAGACATGGTCTATCGTTGCTTTCCACTTCCCAATGCAGAGGCTAGACAATGAAAACGCCCTGTACTCGGTTGGTAACCTGTACCTGCACAGGAACCAGCAGATCCGCTTCACGCACAAGACAGACAAGATGATACTGAAAGTGGCCATAGAGGATAATGATAATTACAAAGATGCCTTTGACTTAAACGGGGTTTACTGGGTGAAAGAGAATAACAAAAGGTATCCTAATAATGATAAACATCATATAGATATTAGTAACTTCTATATAGTGGAGGAGTCAACACCGGCCCTTGATGCAAGCCTTACCTTCAAGCCCTCTTCCAACATCACCATAACACCAAGCGGCATGGTACAGAGATACAAGCTTAAGGACAATTCCCTTTATGTATATCACGACGTGAACGTGTTTACATGGATGGCAGCTTTAGACGGTACTATAAAGAGTGATGTTACCACCATTGACTTCGAGGGCTGGTGTGGTCAGAACGTTGGTATTTCTGCCATTGCCTTTGACGAAAGGCCCAGCACAAGGAGCATTTCAGCAGGTCTTCCCGTGGCTAATGCACTTGGCACTAACATCAAGGACGTAAACAGCTATGGCGGATGGCTCCAGTTCGCTGTGCCTGTTAACTCTGTTGTTGTATATCTGGGTGGTGGTTACCAGCGGTCACAGGTGAGAAATATAGATGATCCCAGCAATAATAAGTTTTACAGGGATAACGTCTCCTCCTGGGGTCTATTTGCAAACTTCAAGTACAGCCTGACAAAGCATTTCTACATACAGCCTGAGGTCTCCTACTTCAACTGGGGTGATGCCGCTCTACGGACACGTAGCCAGACTTTAGATGGAAGCACGTATTACTATGGTAATGACCTCGGTACTGAGCTCTACACAGGTGTGTTCTTCCAGTACGATCTCTGATAAGGCTCGATAAAGAAAACAACGGCTAGTTTTAGGGGATCCCCTTGGGCTGGATAGGCCCGAGGGGATCTTTTTGTTTTAGCTATAAGCGTTCAGCATCCAGTTAAAATAAGGAGGCGTAAGGCTCAAGGCGTAAGGTATAAGGGTATAAGGTTTAAGGGGCTTGTTGCCCGAATCCATGTATTGTGTAGGGAGTATATGGCAGGGGGGAGGAGAAAGCAAGTTAAGGATTGGGGTTATTTTATGAATAAGAGGCATTTATGTTAGTGATATTATTGTATAAATGTGGTATTTATTGTCCATCAAACAGAGGTGAGGTTATGGGTTATGATGGGGCGTGAG
>WFSG01000021.1 GCA_015486075.1 Deltaproteobacteria bacterium | reverse complement strand
TTCCATGCTATGGTATAGCCGAGTATGCTGCCGCTGCCCAGTATCTCCCTGATGCTGCCCAGGACCACGAGGGCCAGGGTGAACCCGAGCCCTATGCCAAGGGCATCGGCAATGGATAACCACACATTGTTCTTGGACGCAAACGCCTCTGCCCTGCCAAGTATGATGCAGTTGACTACTATGAGGGGTATGAAAAGCCCCAATGCATGGTGCAAAGGCCTGAAATAGGCACTCATGATGAGATCCACCATGGTCACAAAAGTGGCAATCACCACTATGTACGTGGGTATCCTCACCCTGTCCGGCACAAAAGACCTTATGAGCGAGATCACCACGTTTGAACACAAAAGCACAAAGGTTGCTGCCAACCCCATGCCTATCCCGTTCTTAACACTCGTGGTAACAGCAAGCGTGGGGCACATCCCCAGCACAAGCACAAAAGTAGGGTTCAGATCCCATATCCCCTTTGTAAACTCCTTACTGAACGACATCTGAGCCTCCGTAGATAACCCCCTTGTCAAGATTAAACCTCTCAAGACCAGCCTT
Source organism: Deltaproteobacteria bacterium (assembly GCA_015486075.1). Lineage (GTDB taxonomy): Bacteria > Desulfobacterota > Desulfomonilia > UBA1062 > UBA1062 > B14-G9. Next base: position 26,313 of record WFSG01000021.1, on the reverse strand, counting down.
TATGGCCTCAACCACTGCCCTCGGAGATATGGTGGCACCTGTTATCTGGTCAATGTCTCCACCATCCTTCTTCACCTTCCAGTTCGTGTTCCTGATGTCCCTACCCCTGAACTGCGAAAGAAAACCCTCCTCTGCTATCCTCGCCCCAAGTCCAGGCGTCTCGTGCTGCTCCAGTATTACCACCCCGTGTATCCTCCCAAGGGTATCCACACCAACCAACAACCTTATCTTGCCACCATAACCCTTGTCACTGGACGTAACAAACGCACAACCATTCACCTTGCCGTCTTTCCTTGATACGTAGTACTTGCCACCCCTGGCCGTCTTTACCACATCCTTGTCTGCCTCGTTCGTGTGCCCCGGCAGCACCACCTTGAGCGCATTTAAAAGCTCTAACCTGTCCTGGTAAGCCCTCGCTGCCCTCGTGGCATCGTTCACATAAGAAAGTATCAGGCCTGCCAGAACGCCTACAAGCGTGAGCACAAACACCAACTTGAAAACTTCCTTCATCTCGCAGCCCCAAACACCACAGGCCTCGTACCCCTGTTTATAAGCGGTACAAACGCATTCATGATGAGGATGGAAAAAGATACCCCCTCAGGATAACCACCCCACAGCCTTATCACCACTGTTATAACCCCACAACCAATGGCAAAAATCACCTTGCCCATGACAGTAACAGGCGACGTCACCAGATCAGTCGCCATGAAAAACGCACCCAGCATAAGCCCACCAGAAAATACGTGAAACACAGGATTCGCATATACACCAGGATTTATCAGCCAAAATATGCCCGTCATCACAAACACCGTGCCTATGTAAAAAACAGGTATGTGCCAGGATATTATCCTCCTGTATATAAGATAGGCACCACCCACTATGAGCGCCAACGCAGATACCTCGCCAAGAGAACCACCAACATTACCCATGAACAGGTCCATAATGGATACATGACCAACAGAGGCCAGGCTACCGTGCATGAAAACCGCCGTCTTTATAGCACCCAGAGGAGTCGCACCTGTCACCGCATCGGCACTGTGCACGAGAAGCGGCCTAGGCACAAGCCATGTCGTCATCTCAACAGGAAACGATATCAAGAGAAATACACGCGCAGTAAGCGCAGGGTTGAACGGATTGTTCCCAAGACCACCATAGACCTGCTTGCCTAAACCTATGGCAACAAGGGCACCAATCACAACCAGCCACCAAGGCGCTCCAGGCGGCAGATTCATGGCAAGAAGCAATCCCGTCACAGCAGCAGACCCATCCCTTATAGTTATGGGCCTACCCATAAGCCTCTGAATCAAGGCCTCCACCACTATGCAGGAAACCACCGAGACCCAGACCACGTTAAAGGCAGGTACACCAAAAAAGTACACCCCTACCGCAGCCCCGGGTATGAGCGCATATATAACCTGCCTCATAATCCAGCCAATATCCTCTGGAGAACGTATGTGCGGGGAACTGGATACTAAAATACCTTCACTCATACAGCCTGCCTCTTCTTCGCACTCGCCTCCCTTGAAAGCGCCTTCATGTGCTTTATAAAATGAACAATGGGCCTGCGGGCAGGACACACATAAGCACAACTCCCACACTCTATGCAGTCCATCAGGTTAAAAGAAAGCGCCTCCTCCCACATGCTCCTCTCCCCAAGCTTGCTAAGCACGTTGGGAAGTAACCCCATGGGACATGCATCCACGCACCTGCCACAGCTTATGCACGACGTGTAAGAAGACCTGTCCACATCCCGAGAACCAAGCACCAACACACCAGAAGTACCCTTGGTAACAGAAACGTCCATGGAATACTGCGCAATACCCATCATGGGCCCACCAAATATAACCTTGACAGCATCCTCCTCAACCCCCCCACAAAACTCTATAACATCCCTTAAAGGCGTGCCTATCCTCACCCTTATATTCTTCGGCTCCCTAATGCCACTACCAGTAACCGACGTAACCCTCTCTATAAGAGGTATGCCACTAGAACAGGCATCCCATATGGCTGCACACGTGCCTGCATTGTGCACAAGCGCACCAACATCCATGGGCAAACCACCAGAAGGCACCTCCCTACCCAGTACAGCCTTTATAAGCTGCTTCTCTGCCCCCTGCGGATACTTTACCCCCAATACCTCCACCCTGATAGACCCAGGCACCTCCCGCCTCATGACATCCACAGCATCAGGCTTGTTGGCCTCAATCGCCATCACAGCATCACTAAGACCAAGAATGCGCATAACCACCCTTGCCCCAGAGATTACTCGCAAGGGCTCCTCAAGCATAAGCCTGTGATCAGCCGCAAGATAGGGCTCACACTCAACACCGTTTATTATAAACGCATCTATGGGCTTGTCCTTAGGCGGAGACAACTTCACATGCGTAGGAAACGTGGCCCCACCCATACCCACTATGCCAGAAGACCTGACCATGGATACCAGCTCAGACCCCTCCATGGAAAAAGGATCCAACTCAGAAGGCAAACCCTCCACCCAGGTATCCTCACCATCAGCCTCTATCACAACACAAGGAGATGCAAGACCCGTGACCGGGTGTATACACTCCTCTACACCCCTCACCTTGCCAGAAGTGGGCGCATGCACACTCGCTGATACAAAACCCTGGGGCTCACTCAACACCTGCCCCTTCCTAACCACATCACCCGCCTTCACAACAGGCCTTGCAGGCGCACCTATGTGCTGCTGCAACAACACCCTGTACAACGGTACCAAAGGCATGCTCTCAATGGCCCTGCCATTCACCAGGTCCTTCATCCCAGGAGGATGAATCCCACCTCTAAAACTAAGCATCACCCACCCTCACTATGGCATCCTTCGGACACTTCTCCACACACAGCCCACAACCCCTGCACCTGTCTAAATCAACCACGTAAGGCCTCCTGGGCTCTCCACTTATCGCATCAAACGGACATACCTGCTCACAAATACTGCAACCTATGCACCTGTCCTCCACTATACTTACCTTCCTGGGAACCATGTAAAGATCTATCACACCCCTGGGACACACATCCACACACAAGGAACACCCGTGACACCTCCCCTGATCTATAACCGGAGGCATACCATCCGAAGATACATCTATGGCATCAAAAGGACACACTCCTACACAAAGCATGCACTTTATACAACCCACATCACACGTGCCCTTCATAACCCTGGGACTATCCGAAGATACACACCTTATCTCAACTACAGAATCCCTCGGAACCAACCTTATTATGCCCCTGGGACACGCATCCACACAGGTGCCACAACCCGTACACCTGTCTACAACTACCCTGGGCAAACCATCCACACCCACATGTATGGCATCAAAAGGACATACCTCCTCACACGTCCCCAACCCCAAACAACCATACACACATGCCTTGGCACCACCCGCCACCAACTGGGCCGCACGACAGTCCCTAGGACCAAGATAACTGAACCTGAAACCAGCCCTGTCCCTCGACCCCATACACCTCACAGACGCCACCATGGGACCAGCTACCTCAATCTCCCTACCCAATAACAAAGATATCCTCTGAACCGTATCAGCATCAACAGCCGTACACGCCATGGGCGTATCAGGATCCTCCACAAGCGCATGCGCAAACGCAGCACAACCCGCATAACCACACGCACCACAGTTGGCCCCAGGAAGAAGATCCAATATCTCCACCTCCCTGGGATCAGGCCTGACCGCAAACGTCACCGCAGCCACACCCAACACCAAAGCAGCAACAAAACCTACACCACCTATAACAAAAACCGCATACAACATCCTACTTCACCAAACCAGAAAAACCCATAAACGCTAAAGAAAGTATACCAGCCGTTATAAGCGCTATGGGCGTACCCCTGAAAACCCGGGGAACATCACCTAAATCCAACTCCTCCCTCATCCCAGAAAAAATCACCAACGCAAGACCAAAACCAATAGACGCACCCAACGCAAATACACACGCCTCCATAAGATCATACCTCAACTGTATGTTAAGCAAAGCTACCCCTAAAACCGCACAGTTGGTCGTAATCAAAGGCAGATATATACCCAAGGCCTGATAAAGAGGCGGACTCACCCTCTGTATGATCATCTCCACAAGCTGCACCAACGCAGCTATAACCAATATGAATACTATGGTCTGCAAATACACCAAACCATAAGGCAAAAGCAGATAATAATTGATGAGCCACACAACAAAAGACGCAAGCGTCATCACAAAAATAACAGCCATGCTCATACCAATAGCTGTATCCGTACTCCTGGATACACCAAGAAACGGACATATACCCAAAAACCGGTGAAGTACAAAATTGTTTACTAACGCAGAACCAACTACCAATAATACATAATGTATAAAAATATGCATAACTACAAATCCCCTACACTAAACCTTCCAAAAACCTAACAAATAAGAAACACCCACTCCATCAGCCCAAAATAAACTACTACCAATACCCTGCAACTATAAGCTAATCCCTACCGCCTTCACCATCATCCCAAGGCAATACACCACCCCCAGACGACCCAGATATACGATATATACCCCGAGCCAAAATCAAAGCGATGAGGAAAAGCAGTATCAGCGATACTATTACAACCGTGATACTGGACTTCTGCCACCTTGCCACCTTCTCCTGGAGTTCCTTTACCTTCTCCTGTGTTAGGTGATGATACTTGTTTATGTCCACGAGCATGCCTATCCAGCCAAAGCCAGCTGGGCGCTTGAATCCGTTTCCATAATAAGGAATGGGCGAATACGTGACAAACATCCTGGTATTCCTGTATGCATACGTGAGAGAGCCTGACTGGCCCTCGGACACGATCCTTTCTATCTTGGGAAGGTTCTCGTCCAAGAAACCGAGGTAGTTCACATTCATAGCCCCTGCGCCTGTTTTAATCAGCCTGTTGTAGTTCTTTTCGTTCATGACCGGCACTGGCTTCTTGTCAGGGCCTATGCCACCTATCAGGTAATCCAGGGGATGAGATATTATGAAACCATTGCGGTCCACCATGAAGGCATAGTCCTTCTTGCTCTCGTCCACTGTTGCATAGAAACCAGGCTCTGTTGGTATGATATGCTTGGTGAACTCCATTAGGTGCACTGCATTGAGAGCAAGCTCAACAACACCGGCAAAGCCCTTTGGACCAAACACCGGCGCAGCGATTCGCATGATACCGTCAAAATGTTTGCCAGCCTTGAACTCGGCCCTTGTAACATGCCTACCAACCACTGGCCCCATGTAAAAACCACCAGGCGGAAGGACCTTTGCCTTCAAGAAGTAGTCCTCATATCCAAACTCTCCGTTGTTAGGGTTTGACATGTCCCTCAGTTTGTAGTCAGGTACCTTTCCGGCAGTTGTTACCTTGAGGACCTCCTTACCGGTACTATTGAGAAAGGCAATCTCTCTGTAAAGGGGTACTGGTATCTTGACAACTCCCACCTTTGAAGATTTCATTACCCCTCTCGAGTTGGAGTTCAGGAAGGTCTGGTATGTCTTTACATCCCTTGGCAGTATGGTTGCTATACGTATATCCTTCTCTCTTTCTTCAAGGAACTGTGCAACGGCCTCTGCCAGGTTATCCGTACGCACCTCGATAAAATGCTTTTGCTTCTCATCCAGGATACGCAAGTTCGCCTGCGTTGCTTCCTCACCGACCTTTACCACCCCCCTGCTTATCAAGATTCCGGTTATGGTCAGGGGAAGCACTATAAGTATAAAAAAACTAATGGCAATACTTGCGAAACTCAGCCTGGTCCTTTCATCCTGCTCCATAATATCATTCTCCCGGTCCTGTTATACCCTGTCTACAAAGCCAGTGTAACGATGTATCCTAAACCTTTTAAAAAAGTCTTCTGTAATCAACCCTAGCCCCTATCCGTCAAAACCAAGGGTAATTGATCCGTGTATAAACTTGACATGCATGCACAAACCCTGGGGGAACATACCACAGTAGAAACCCTTGGCCGGCCTTGAGGCGGGAAAGCAAGTACCCGCAGCCTTATCCCAGCATGACTGCCTTGAACGGATTGGCATACAGTATGATAAGGACAACGACAAGGGCATAGATAGCAATGGATTCCGTCATTGCAAGGCCAACCATGAGAGTAAGCATGATCTTCCCCTGTGCCTCGGGGTTGCGACCAACTGCCTCGCTTGCCCCGTAGGTGGCTCGCCCCATGCCAAGCCCGGTTCCTATACTGCCAAGTCCCATGCAGAGGCCGGCAGAGAAGATGGAGACCGCGACAAATATCACCTTGGCCCAATCAACATACCCTACTGCACCTGCATTGGCTGCAAAGGCAATACTGGAAATTCCGAACAAGATTAATGACAAGAAAACAAAAATCCTCACCCTGTTCATTGCACACTCCTTAGAGTTTTATTTATGAATTCAGAGCCTTATTCTGAATATCGGTTCATTTTATACACTATAGGTATTGCCTATGCAAGAAAAATTTTGGCGGAATTTTGCTAAGAAAACCGCCAGCGATCAGCTGCTAGCGGCCAGCCCAAGACAAGGCATAAGCAGGGCATGTTTCCAGGAGGTTAAACCTTGTGCACAAGCCGTGTTTTCATATATAAGCTATTCGTATGGGTATACTGCTTCAAGCCGTGTGCATAACGGCTTTAGCACTCTTTTTCGGCTTCTCCAACGGCTTTCACGATGCATCCAGCATCGTTGCACCGGTGGTATCATCAAGGTCCATGAGACTCAGACCCGCCCTTTTCATGATTGCCTGCTTCGAGTTCATCGGTGCATACTTTCTTGGAACATCCGTGGTAAAAACCATTGCACATGATCTGGTAAGCCCGGATCGGGTTGGTGTTACCGTTGTGCTTGCAACGGTGTTGGCCGCCATATGTTGGAATATCTTTACCTGGTCAGAGGGTTTACCATCTTCCTCTTCCCATGCACTCATAGGTGCACTGGCAGGGGCCACGTGCATGGTGGAAGGCATACATGCTATAAACTGGATAAAGCTAGTCGAGGTAGTGACAGTACTCCTGGTAACCCCTGCAGTGGGGTTCATAGGCGGACTACTCGTTACCTTAATGAACTTTATACTGTTCTCCAGGTCAAGACCCACGCCTGCAAACAGGATGCTGAAGAGGGCACAAGTAGGATCCTCGGCATTGCTCGCACTTGCCCATGGCACCAACGATGCCCAAAAAACAATGGGGATAATAGTCCTGGGCCTTGCCATACTTTACGATATAGACCCTGAATCCATGGGGGTATTGTATACACCGTGTCACGGTGGTGTTTTCGTAGTGCCTCAATGGGTTGTGTTCTCTAGCGCATTAGCCCTTTCCCTGGGCATGCTCACAGGAGGCAAGCGCATAATAAAGACGCTCGGCATAAAGCTTTACAAGATAAGGCCAATACATGCATTCAGTGCGCAGCTTTCATCTGCCATTACTGTATATGCGTGCTCTATACTCGGCTTTCCCGTTAGCACCACCATCATAGCAGCACCTGCCATCATGGGGGCAGGCTCTGCACAGAGAATAAGCATAGTTAGGTGGGGAATAGCGGGTGAAATACTTTTCACCTGGCTGATTACCATACCATGCTCTTTTGTGATGGGTATCATAATATCCTGGATTGTGTAAGGTCTAGCCTGGAACCAAGGCCTCTTTGCTGGAAGCTGACCAATCCTTTCCCTTACGCCTTACATACTGACGATGATCAACATACTGCCGGCTAAAGATATCCCGTAATATAAGCCGATAAAACAGTATCCCTTTAAGGAGGATTTTTGTGAACATGCCAAAACCCGGTAAAAAACGCATGGGCGATATTCTCTTAGAACTCGGGCTTATCGACGAGCACAGGCTTAACCATGCACTAAAGGTCTCAAGGGACAAGGGGGATCACCTTGGCGAGACACTCGTCTCGCTTGGCTACCTGGAGGAGGACAAGGTACTTGAGATACTGATGAACCTGACCGGTGTTAAGGTGCTAGACATGGTGCACGGCGTGGTCAAGAGAGAAGCACAGGTACTCATGGATCCACAGAGGATGCACGACATGATGGTCGTACCCCTCAAAGTGGACAAGTCTGCCGTGGAGACAGCATTTATCGATCCTCTAAACTATATCAAGGTCGAAAACGTAAAGTTCATAACCGGCAGGGATATTATCCCTGTGCTTGCATCACGCTACCAGGTTGAAGACATACTCAGCACGCTCGACAGGATAGGCTATGGAAAGCATGACCTCCCGCTATCCATGGTAAAGAGGAGCAGCCCTGCCATTACAGTAAGCGACATGAGTGCGGACAGGATTTTCAGCATCCTCGGCAGTACCGACATCACGGACCTGCACATATCTATTGGAGTGCCACCTGCCGCAAGGAAAAAAGGCAGACTGGTACGTCTCAACATGCCGGCCATTACCCAGGAAATGATGGACCGCCTATCAGAAGAGATCTTCGATGGGGACGCTCTAGACGAACTTGAAAACAGGAAAGAAGTGGAGCTGTCATTCAAGAGGGCCGCTGGCAGAAGGTTCAGGGTAAATGCGTACAAGCAGGGCGGGGGCTCTGTGAGTATCGTTATAAGGCGCCTCGAAGAGGACATACCGTCGTACAAGAACCTGGGAATACCCGAGAAACTAGTAAAGTTACTGCACAGAAAAGGCCTACTCATCGTGAGTAGCCCAGGTGGACATGGCAAGGGTTCCACCATTGCCGCTCTCATTGACTACATAAACTCCACTCAGAGCAAGAACATAATCACGTTCGAGGACCCGGTGGAGTATATACATCATAACAAGTTATCCAATGTTAACCAGAGGGAGATAGGAAGGGATACCTCCAAGAACACAGAGGACATGTTCGAAAACGTGTTCAAGCATGACCCAGACGTTATCGTGTTCTCTGACATAAGGGATACGCTCATGGTGGAGACAGCCATACGCGCTTCCCAGAGGGGCATCCTCGTCATAATCGGTGTAAACGCCGTTGATACGTTGAGCGCAGTTGAACAGCTCGTGGCAACCATGTCGGACAGGTACCTGAAGACCCTATTTGTCAAGGAGCTGATAGCCGTGTTTGCCCAGAGGCTCGTGGCAACAAGGGACGAAAGCGTGCTCATATGGGAGATGCTACTTGGAACCCCCAGGGTAGGATCATTCATAAGAGACAACAAAACATGCTTTTTGAAAGGGCATATGCAATCATTAAAGGGAGAGTTCTTCCCCATGGAGGAGAGCCTCGCCCTTGCAATAAAGCAGGGAAGACTGGGTAAGGACTCCGTAAACCAAGAACCTTGGGTAGACAGGGATACGCTTAAGCTATTCCTGGAAAGGGCGTGACCTTCACATGCGTGCCAGAAACCTTAAGCCTTGGACCAAGGGCCCTTGCATGGAATACAAAGAATCAATGTGCATGTGTACAGAATGGGAGTAGATCATGGGTGACGTATTCAGCCTGAAGGAAAACCCTTTTCCTCTCCTGGTAAAGGAAGTCAATGAAAGCAGGTTCACGGGCATCATCTTTGTGAACTCAAATAAGTGGAAGAAGGGCATCATACTGAAGGATGCAAGGCTCTGTTCCATACAGTCCAACAGGCCTGACGAATTGCTAGGCAGCATACTGAAGGACATGGGTATCATTACGGAGGGACAAAACTCAACGTCCCTTTCCAGGGCAAGGATCGAGGGTAAGAAGCAGGGCGAGGTGTTAGTGGGCATGGGAACTGCAAAGGATTCAGACCTCGAGGCCGCACTAAAGATACAGCTTGAGACAAGGTTCCTTGACATCTTCACGTGGAGTACCGGTATTGTCCAAAAGGTGGCCAAGGGCAAAATAGAAAAGGACCCGGTAATAACGAGGGACGAGTTCAATGCCCTTGTAATGAAGGGTATAATGGAGAAGGCCCCGTTCTCGGTCATCATAGACTCGCTGTCCCGGTACGTGGATTCAAGGCCAAGGATACTTGGAGAAAATATTCCTTATGATACCGGGATTGACTTGGAGGAGCTCGAGAGGCACAGTGTCTCGGAAATATTGCTCCTTGGACAGGATCTGCCAAGGGCCTTGCTCGGCCTTTTCTGTACCGGCCTTGTATCTATGGAGGAAAGTAAACACAAGAAGCTCATAGAGAAACTCCGCTTCAGGCTTAGGAAACTAAGGGACATGGAACCCTACGAACGATTTGGACTGGATCCTGACGCCACGGAAAAAGACCTGGACAAGGCCTACATAAGGGTCGTGAAGGCCAATCACCCTGACATATATTCTTCTACGGGTGACCCTGAGGTAATGCACCTGGCTAACGAGATATTCACCACTATACAATCAACGTATTCATCGCTTAAGAAGTCAATGCAGGGAAAACCAGTAGGACCGAAAGAGATCAACCCAGAGCTGAGGGCCGAGTTGCTTTTCTCAGATGCCACGGAGGCCATAAAGGCAAAGGACTATGAAAAGGCCATTGACCTACTCAGGGTATGTGTAAAGTTGAACCCGGACGAGAGGGTGTTCATGGAATCCCTTGCAAAGGCCATGTTCTTAAAATGGCAGAGTACAGGACGGGACAATAGCCTCGAGATAAAGAGACTCATACGTGATGGCATAAAAAAGTTTCCCAAGTCTGATACCATATACGTTATACTTGGCTGGGTCCTCAAGAATGAGAAATCCCCAAGGGCTGCAGATGCATTCAGAAGGGCACTGAAAATAAACCCTGACAACCTGGATGCGCAAAGGGAGATGAGGCTCTACTACATGCGTTCCAAGTAAAGGGGTACATGGTTTACAATTACTTGCCAGCCACTATCTCCATGATGGAGGACCAAGTATCCTGTATCTCCTCCGAGATCCTTCCGTCCTGAGAGAATTCAGTCACAGGTATTCCCTGCCTCTGGGCTTTTGTAAATACCCTGTCATAGTGGATCTTGCCAACCACCTTCATGCCCTTTTGTTCCGAGGTCTTCACGATGGCCTCGGTAAGGGATGGATTTATGTCATGCTTGTTCACGCACACGACCGCTGGTATGCCGAAATGCTGGGTGAGCTGGTGTACACGGTCCAGATCATGCTCTCCAGAGACCGTCGGCTCTGTTACGACTACCACCAGGTCGGCACCTGTGATCGAGGCTATCACAGGGCAACCCACGCCCGGGGGGCCATCCACTAAAACATAGGGACGTTCATCCCTCCTGGCTATATTCTTTGCCTCGGTACGTACCAAGGTGACGAGCTTTCCAGAGTTCTCCTCTGCAACCCCCAGCCTGGCATGCACCATGGGGCCAAACCTCGTGTTAGAGACAAACCACCTGCCATTTACCACTGGAGAGAAGTCTATTGCCTTATCAGGGCAGAAATAAGCGCATACCCCACATCCTTCGCAGGCATTCTTATCAATGGAATACTCGATCTTGGAGGGATCATCCGGGTCGAACGACCTCTTTACAGCATCAAACCTACATACTTCCATGCACGTGCCACATGCCGTGCATTTCTCCGGTATTATCCTTGCCTTGCTACCACCGCTGAAGTCCTCTTGCCTTAGAACCTCTGGGCTCATGACAAGGTGCAGATCAGCTGCATCCACGTCGCAATCGGCCAATACGGGCCTCTCGGCTAGCGATGCAAATGAGGCAACAAGACTTGTCTTGCCCGTACCACCTTTACCGCTTATCACAACAATCTCTTTCACAGCTCTATCCCTCTATACTCTATAATTTATATTAACCAAGCATTGATTAAGCCCCTGAGTTTTTATGTCCTCTTTATGTAGCTGTCAGCTTTCAGCCAAAAACAAGGCGGAAGGCATACGGCGTAGGGCACAAGGCAAAAATCCTTCAACCCTTCCTTTTCCCTTCCACCTTGTACCTTTTATTATTTTTACCCGGCACACGGTACCCGATACCTGACACCTGGTACCTGATACCTGGAACCTGACACCCGACACCTTATCTTTTTTTACCTTGTACCTTATACCCTAAACCTTATACCCTGTACCTTGAACCTTATACTATACCTTACCTTTGGCCTTCCGCCCTTTGCCTTATTGTCTTTAACATCTCCTCGAAAATATCCCTGTATTCCCCGAGCCAAGACACAGCTGTCTCACCTCGGGAATACAACTCTGCTATGCGCCTGTCGTCAGGTATCTCAGCTATGATATCAACCCCTTTCTGGCTGCAGAACTCCCTGGCACTGGTGTTGTCTTCCTCGTGCCTGTTAACGACCACTACGTGCTCGAGGCCCAGTTCCCTTACCATGTCAATGGCAAGGTCAAGATCGTTGAGGCCAAAAGGAGTAGGCTCGGTCACGAGTACAACAAGGTCTGCATCTCCAATAGCTGTTATCACAGGGCAAGAAGTTCCAGGTGGTGCATCTATTATGTGCATATCCTTTTCCTTGCTACCGTTTTTACTTGCCCTTGCCCTGACTGCCTTTATAAGAGGAGGGGCCATGACCTCTCCTATGTTGAGCTTACCATGTATAAAGTCAATGCCTTCAGCCTTACCCTGTTCAAGTGTCCCAACGGTTCTTGTAACCTCTTCTATGGCATCCACCGGGCAGACCCTTACGCATCCACCGCAGGAATGGCACAGGTCGGGAAACGTGAGAATCTTGTCCTTTACACATACTATGGCACTGTACTGGCATATCTCGGCGCACTCGCCGCAGCATATGCATGTATCCTGGTCAACCTTGGGTACTGGTATACCCACGGGCACCTGCTCGTTTATCTCGGGCTTTAGAAAGAGATGTCCGTTGGGCTCTTCGACGTCGCAATCCAGGTATGTGATACCATTGCCCAACGCCTTGGCGACCTGTGCAAGGCAAGTTGCCACCGTTGTCTTGCCCGTACCACCCTTGCCGCTGGCAACCGCTATGCGTAAGGGTCTTGTGTCTTCTTTTGCAATGTTCCTGAGATCCAGGGCTTTCCTTTGGTCACCCTTTTCTATCTCAAGGGCAAGCCTGTCCAGGTTTGACTGGACCGTGCGTGCAGCTTCATCAAGGGTACAAGGATCCATTATCATGCATGCCTTTACAGGTAGGATCCTCTTTATGTTCGGGCCAAACTCGACAGAGGCAACAGCATCTACCTCTTTCAGTACTGCCTTTACAGCATTCGCTTTCCTGGGATCACCATGGATGAGTGTTTCGTCCTCTTCTACCTTTGCGTTTTCTCTCCACCCAACAAAGGTAACACCATCCTTTGCTATCCTGTATACCCCGAATTTCTGTGAATCACCGAAATGCCCCTTGTCCCTCAAGGTCTTTCCGTCGTCGGTTCCAAATGCAACAAGGTAGTTCTCTTTCATACAGCTCCAACCTCATAATCTTATCTTAATGTTTAACGCGATTCGTTCTCTGTCTTCAGCTCTAGAAACAAGGCCCAGGCAGAAAAAAAGATGCCCAATGTCTAAAACAAGGCGCCAGGCAAGACCTTCTCGTTATCTACACACTATATACCTTATACCTTGCACCTTACACCTTTATTATTACCCGGCACCTGGTACCTGATACCTGGTACCTGGAACCTGATACCTGGTACCCGAAGCCTTATCTTTTTTACCTTACGCCTTGTACCTTAAACCTTATACCTTGCACCTTACACCATCCCTTTATTCCGCCTTCCCCATGGTTATTGCGTCAAGCGGACATTTATTCACGCATACCCCGCAACCTGTACAGAGGTTATTATCCACCACTGCAATATCTTCCATCCTTATTGCACCGAACGGGCATACGTTGGCACATATTCCACAGGCCGTGCACTTAGAGGCATCTATCTTTGCAACAAGTGGAGTCCTCTTGTAGGTTACATCATTTGTATAACCGCCTGTACTACCAGTTGACGGCGCAGGACCCATACCAGGGTTCATGCCCCGGCCCATGCCCATGCCTCTACCCATGCCCATACCACGGCCCATGCCCATACCTCTGCCCATGCCCATACCCATGCCACGGCCCATGCCCATGCCTCTACCCATGCCAGGACCCATACCCATGCCAGGACCCATGCTAGGGCCCATACCAGGACCCATGCCCATGCCAGGGCCTGATGACACCCCAGGGTTGGAGGCATTCATGCCGAAATGCGAATCAACGCTTGGCCCAGAGGCATTGGATAGACCTCCGGATTTAAACCTCTCCACGGCTTGCCTTACCGTACCCGCTGCCCCACTTATCACCTGCACACCAGCTGCACTGAATACCTGGTATGCATTTGGCCCGCAGTTTCCAGTAAGGACAGCGCCAACGCCTTCATTCACTATCATCTGGGCAGCCTGAATACCTGCTCCACCACCTAGTGCTATGCTTGGATTCTCTATTGCCTTAAATTCCATGGTATCCAGATCCACGATCTGGAAATACGGACACCTTCCGAAACGAACATCCACCCTGTCATCTGGAGACGGTCCCTCTGCCGAAACTGCGATTTTCATCTTCTCTCTCCTAAATTTATTAGCTTTCAGCTGTCAGCTACCAGCTTTCAGTCCCAAAGACAAGGCCAAAGTAAACGCTGCGTAGCGCCTAGTACTCTTATCTTTTTTGCCTTCTGCCTTGAACCTTATACCTTTTTATTTCTTCTCTTTTACCTGGCACCCGACACCTGGTACCCGAAACCTTGTCTTTTTTACCTTACACCTTGAACCTTATACCTTACACCTTGTCTCTAAGCTGATAGCTGGCAGCTGATAGACAAGCAGACGAGCTTACTCGCCTTCCTTCTTAACCTCTGCCTCTAGTTCTGCGATGCGCTTGTTTATACCCTCAAGGGTATCCTCGAGATATTCAGCCTGGCCCTTAAGGGCATCCAGCTCCTGTTGCTTGTTTATGCCAGCTCCAGGGGCTCCATAGGGATATACACCCGGCGTGTATGGCGCATACTGGCCGTAACGCTGCCAACCGGTTAGTCCAGTGGCATAATACCAGTTACGCCATCCCCAGCCGCCTCCCCTACCCCAGAATCCTCGTCCCGGGATAGGGTTCATGTATCCAGGTACACCGTAACCCGCGCAATACCCTGCTCCTCTTCCTGTCATAGGACCCATGCCTGCAGGCCCTGTTCTATCTCCCCAAGGCATAATTACCCTCCTTTAGTTTTGTATTTAGGTCTCTTTTCCTAAGCTTTTACTTGCTAGCGGTTCTGACCGCGACCCATCCCGCCACGACCAAGACCCACACCCCTACCTTGGCCACGGCCAAGGCCCATACCCCTACCAGGGGCAGGTGCAGTTCCTCTGCCTGTTCCGCAGGGACCCATTCCCCTGCCTGTCCTTGGTCCTTGTCCCTGTGGTCCTGTTCCATCACCTCTTGGCATGATATTTCCTCCTTTACTCTTTTCTTTTCTTCGTCTTTTCTTTACTTAGGGAATCTTCTCGTCTTTTTCAATGCCCCTGTATTCCACCACCTTGATATCTGTGTTCCTCTCCAAGAATCTCTTGAACAAAGAGCCAATCCTGCTGTCCTTTTTAGACACATCCCTTAAGAATAGCCCGAGCAGGGGTAAGGATAGCCCAAGCAATGTCTTCTTGCCCATGCCTGTGCTCCCAGGGGACACATGCGAAAAAAATGTCCCTGTCCTGCCACCCCTGAACCTGAACCTCAAAGGACCCCTTGGGTCACGACCTGTCATGTCAGCCTCTCTTTCGTGGTCTTACCACCATCTTCCAAATCCTCGGCCTCTCCAGCCAAAACCAAAACCGCGTCCCCATCCTGGGCCCCTGCCCCAGCCGTATCCTCTACCCCAACCCCAAGCCGGAGAATACCAGGCCCCTGCCGGGTAACCACGGTAGTAGGTGTAGGGATTGGCATAGCCATACCTGTAATTATAACCGTAACCATAGCCGGGATTCATGTATCCCGGTGTAGGATAACCCGCGCAGTAACCTGCGCCCCTTCCTGTCATCGGACCCATGCCTGCTGGCCCTGTCCTGTCTCCCAAAGGCATGTCTTTACCTCCTTTCCCTTTGTGTTTCTTTTCTTAATCCTCTCACTATCCCGGCACCATCGGCACCTCTAGCCTGAAACATAACCCAATTCACCCCTGCAAGCCACGCAATACCGCAAGGAGTCACCATTTCCGCCTCATCCTTCTCCTCTGCCTCAACCACCTCTGGCCAGCCCTGCATCCTGGCATGGCAAAACGCGTGTCTGTTAGGGCACCCATCAAGAAGGCACCCAGCACCTCGTCTGCCATCCCCCTTGCAAAGGGGATCACCTCTATGCCTGAGTGAACAACCATTGCTGCAAGATCCCTCGAGATGGCACCGCATATAAGCAGATCCACGCCCAAGTCCTTAAGCCTGAAGGCCCTCACAGGTACAAGCACATCGGCCATGTCAACCTCTGCCTTGCCTGTCACCCGCATGCCATCCACGTCGTATACGTTGAGCCTCTGTGCAAAATCAAAGACCGTTGCCACTTGATCCCCGTATACCGGGATAGCTACCCTCATAATCCTACCTTCCATACGTTCTCCTGCAACGTGCATGCCATGAAGACACCACCTTATAACCACTTATTAATAAAAGATAAACTGGAACACGCACTAAATCCAAGGTTGCATACATGCGACTCTTCAAGTGCATATAAGTTGCGTAGATGCGACCCTATTGTCCTTGTTTCTTCCTTGTTGAAGGTGGGACATCAAGTCCGAGGGCCTTTATCTTTCTGAATAGTGTACTCTTGTGGATCCCAAGTGCCCGTGCTGTTTCCAAGCGACTCCAGTTATTCCTCCTGAGTGCATCCATTATGAGCCTGGCCTCGATTTCCTTTATCGTCCCTGGTCCATAGGCGGGTGTAGCCTGGCTTTCAAACACGGCATCAGGGAGGTGGGATGGTTCTATCTGGCCTGACCTGCACATGACAAAGGCCCTTTCTATGATGTTTTCCAGCTCGCGCACGTTTCCAGGGAAGTCGTAGGCCATAAGTAGTGCAAGCGCATCGTCGTTAATGCCCGTAATATCCTTTTTCTGTAGCCTGTTGAACCTTGCTATGAAATGGTCTACGAGTATGGGGATATCCTCCTTCTTCTCCCTTAGGGGTGGCAAATCTATCTTTATTATATTGAGCCTGTAGTACAGGTCCTTCCTGAAAGCGCCCTTATCCACCAGGGCTTCCAGGTTCTTGTTGGTTGCCGCTATCACCCTCACGTCTGCCATCACGCTCTCCACTGACCCGAGCGGTTCAAAGACCCTCTCCTGGAGCACCCTTAAGAGTCTTACCTGGAGCGCTGGTGATACATCACCGATCTCGTCAAGGAATATGGTACCACCCTGTGCAAGGCTGAACCTTCCTGGCTTGTCCCTCTTTGCATCCGTGAATGCCCCTGCCTTGTAGCCAAACAGCTCGGATTCCAGCAGGGTATCTGGTATTGCCCCGCAATTTACCGCAACGAAAGGACCATTGCGCCTTGGGCTCAGGTTATGTATTGCCCTCGCAAGGAGCTCCTTTCCTGTCCCTGTCTCGCCCTCCACGAGCACGGTGCTGTTGCTGTCTGCCACGGCCGGCAATATCTCGAATATCTGGCGCATCTTGTGGTTTATGCTCAGTATGTCCTGGCAGGAATATGCCTTGATGCCTTGCTGCCTGATCTCCTCCACCAGGCTTAGGTCCCTGAAGGTCTCTACCCCGCCAATGATGTTTCCCCTTTCATCCTTCACTATCCCTGCAGATACGCTTATGGTCCTTGTCTCGCCCCTGGCATTGACCATGGTCCCCACCCGGTTTATCACGGGCTTTCCCGTCTCGAACACCTGTTTCATGGGGCAATCAGTCTCGCACAGGTCAGAGCGCAGTACCTCCCTGCATGTCCTTCCAACAGCGTCCTTTGCAAGTGTACCTGTTATGGTCTCTGCAGCGCGGTTGAAGCGAACAATCCTGAATTCGGTATCCACGGCAACAACGCCATCGGCCATTGAATCAAGAATCACCCCTGAAGGAAACGCGTCTCTATGCTTAACAGGCATGTGCCATACATTACTATGATTTACCGGTAGATAGAAGCATAAAAGAGGCATAAAAGGATGTCGGGCCTCACTGACCTAGGTCTGTTGCCCTGACACCTGTATTTTGACTTCTGGGATGGGGGATAGTATAATGCCTTTCAAGTTAATTGATATTGTCAAAGGGGGTAACCGTGGACCAGACAGATGTTTACAGGCAGCTATCAGCCAAGCTAATGATGGAGAACTCCGAGATACTTCCAAGGATATGGGCAATGATTTGCAGCGAGGAAGAGGCAAGGATCGTAAACTCCCTGCCCTCAACGGTGAGCGACCTTGCAAAGGCCTTCTCAAAGCATGAACAAGAGATGCAGGAGATAATGGACGGTCTTTTTCACAAGGGTGTTGTCTTTGAATCCGTAAAGCATGGAAAGACATACTACAGGATGCCCCGCCACATAGTACAGTTCCACGATGCAGCAATACTCTGGCCTGAGGCACCTCCTGGATTCCTTGAACTCTGGGTGGACTTCATGGACAACGAGTATCCGAAGTTGATCGAGTTGGTCACGCAGTTGAAGCTTCCCGCATTCATGAGGGTGATACCCATAAACGAGACCATTGACTCAAAGAGCCGCGTACTTGTCCAGGAAGACGCGGCAGAGCTGGTAAGGAATGCAAGGAACCTGGCAGTTACAACGTGCGTGTGCAGGAAGTCCATGAAGAGGTGCGATGCACCACTCGAGGTGTGTCTGCAGCTGAACAAGGGTGCGGACTATGCCATAAAAAGAGGTACGGGTAGGAAAATAGACGTTGATGAGGCACTAGAGATCCTAAGAATATCGGAAGAGGCAGGCCTTGTGCACACCACGGACAACCGGGCAGGTAACGTGAACGTGATCTGCAACTGCTGCACGTGCTGCTGCGAGATACTGCGCCATGCCAAGCAGATAAACACAAAGGACATACTTGCACCAAGCAGGTACCAGGCTCAGGTGAATGTTGAAGACTGCACCGGATGTACCATATGCGTGGACTACTGCCCCATGAACGCAATAGCCATGAACGAGGACGAGAACATAGCAGAGATAAACGCCGATCTTTGCATCGGCTGCGGCCTTTGCGCGTCTAACTGCCCGGTCGAGGCAATCGAGCTCTCTGAGACAAGGCCCGAGGACTTCATACCCGTCAGCAACCGGATCTAGGATGTGACCATCTCCGCCTATTTAGGAGACCATCTCTTCTATGATCTCCTTTACGGGCTTTATCTCCTTTATCAATGCAGAGACCTGGCCTCCACCCGGAGGGAACAGGTCAAAGTTCGGGGCTGTCCAGCCTTCCATGGCTTCAAGAAGGTTGTAGTTCTTTGATGCATCAAACGTGGGATGCATGATCACCCGCATCATCATGTTGCCCAGCGATATGAGCGTGGTCGACCCGTCACCTGCCTTTACTATCATCTCCTTCCACTCCCTAGGGGCAGGACTTTCCTCGGACGCAATAAAGCGCGTACCTATCTCAACGCCCTGGGCACCCAGCGCAAGGGCTGCCCTGTATCCCCTGGAGTCCGCGATGCCACCTGCTGCAACAACGGGCACATCAACATTCTCCACGACCAGTGGCACAAGTACCATGGTGGAAAGCTCAATGCCCGTGGACCTGAGTCCTCCTGCCTCGCTACCCGAGACCACCAGGGCATCGGCACCTGATTCCACCGCCCTTACTGCATGGTGAAGGCTGAGCACGGAGTGCATGCCCTTCATGCCCAGATCGTGCATGAGGGGATATATCTTCTTTGGAGAACCCGTGGAAGTGGCAATTGTCTTTATGCCGTAGTCAGCGAGCACCTTTACAATCTCCGGGCACAGGGGGTTCAGGAGCATGATGTTTGCGCCAAAGGGCTTACTGGTTAGCTCCTTGACCTCGTCCACCATGCGCTTCACCTCGTCCACGTTACCCACGAACCCGAGTGCTAGCATTCCAAAGCCTCCTGCTTCGGCCACGGCAGCTACCTGTTTCGCGCTGTTCAATGCACCTATGGGACCCTGGATTATGGGATACTTTGAGCCAAGCATGTCCAGTAATTCGTTCATGGTCTATCTCCTTATTAATATAAACAAGGCGTAAGGCATAAGGCGTAAGGCGCAAGGTTCCAGGTATCGGGTGCCGGGTATCGGGTTCCGGGTGCCGGGTAAAAGAAAAGGCATAATGAGCACCCAGCTGTCAGCGAAAAAAACTTTGGCCATAAACCTCGTACCGTAAACCTTATACCTTGTTCTTAGCTATCAGCCCTCAGATTTCAGATTATTTGCCCGGCACCCTATCTTTTTTTTGCCTTCCGCCTTGTACCTTTATTTTTACCTGGCACCTAGCACCCGAGACCCGGCACCTGGCACCCTGTCTTTTCTTGCCTTCCGCCTTCTGCCTTGAACCTTGTACCTTATACCTTTTATTATTTTTTACCTGACACCTGATACCTGGTACCCGGCACCTGAAACCTGGCACCCGAAACCCTATCTTTTTTTACCTTATACCTTGTACCTTGTACCCTGTACCTTATATCTTGAACCTTATACCATCCCTACCCCGATGTCGTATGCCTTGAGGTTTATGTCCAGCCTGTCCTTTGCAACCGTGGATGAGATCACCTTCTTGAAACCCTGCTTATCCAGGGGTAAAACGCCTATGCCAGCCAATGCGCCTAGCATTATGACGTTACCGAGTATGGGATTACCCAGCTCCATGGCCTTGTCTGTGGCATCTACGAACCAGGCATCAGATGCCATCTCCCTTGCTATCCCTTTTATCTCGTCAAGGCCCGGGTACTCCAGGTCACCCGCTATGACGCCCACGGGCTGTATGGGCCTGGTATTGCTCAGTATCTTTATACCAGGGTTACCGTAGTCTTTCAGCACCCTTATGGACTCTATGGGTTCCAGGGCAACAACGACATCAGCGCTACCTGCGGGTATCTGGGGGCTCCAGCTGGTCTTGCTCGATATCCTCAAGTGGCTCATGACAGAACCTCCCCTCTGTGATGCACCAAATGTTTCCCCTATGGTCACGTAAAATCCCTTGTTCACAAGCATGTTGGCCAGCACCCTGGAGGCCATGACATTACCCTGGCCACCCACACCGGTAATAATAAGGTTATATGGATCCTTGGATAATCTCTTTCCAGCCATGGCCCATCAGACCTCCTTTCTCTTTATGGCACCGGCAGGGCATATGTCTGCGCACACGCCGCAGCCAGTGCATATGACCTCGTCTATCCTGGTAACCTTTCTTTCCTTGTCCCACACAAGGCCAGGGCAGCGAAACACCCTTGTGCACACCCTGTCGCAACCGCAGTTCTCACCAATGCATATTTCCTCGTCTATGGACATCTCGTATCTCTTCTTTGCCTTCTTCTCAGGGCTCAGTGCACACATCTGCCTTAGTACGAGCACCTTTACACCTTTTTCGTCCTCCATGAGTTCGTTCAGGGTATTCCGCGTCTCCTCCAGGTCGAATGGGTCCCTCACCTCTACCCTTGCACCCATTGCCCTGCAGACACCAGCTATGTCAATGGCCGGCACTTCCTCTCCCATGGCATTCTTCTCAAGCCCTGGATGGGGCTGGAAGCCGGTCATGGCAGTGCCGCTGTTGTCCAGGACGACAAGGGTCAGGTTCGACCTGTTGTGTATGGCATTTATGAGGGCAGGAATGGTCGTGTGGAAGAAGGTGGAATCCCCGGACACGGCAAGGACCGGCTGGTCAAAGCCGAATTGGCCGAGCTTGCCGAACCCGCTCGCAAGGCCTGTTCCAGAGCCCATTGCATGCACGGTCTTCAATGTGCTGAACCCGCACGGCAACAGCGCCATGGTGTAGCACCCTATGTCACCGCATACAAAGCCCTTTCTCCCGTCCAGCTCGATTGCATTGTGTATGCTCCAGAAGGATGCCCTGTGGGGGCAGCCCGGGCAGAACGTGAGTTCCCTGTTAGGGGACTTGGTGGTTGCATAGAGCTGTGCTTTCTGTGCATAGTCATCCGGCACAGGCTTGTAATCAATGCCCATGACCCTTGACATGCCCGATACCACGATGTCCGGGTTGAGCTCTCCTACCATGGGCAGCGTGGCATCGTTCTTGCCGTAGAATCTCTTTATGCCGATGTCGCTGGCCATCTCCGCGGCAATCACCTTTACGTTCTCCTCAAGGAATGGCAGGACTTCCTCTATGACCATTACCCTGTCTGTCATGGACAGGTATTTTTTCATCAGGTTTGGGGGAAGCGGCCACGTGGTGCCAAGCTTCAACAGCCCCACCCTGTCTTCAAGACC
Organism: Deltaproteobacteria bacterium; assembly: GCA_015486075.1. GTDB lineage: Bacteria > Desulfobacterota > Desulfomonilia > UBA1062 > UBA1062 > B14-G9. Next base: position 4,061 of record WFSG01000021.1, on the reverse strand, counting down.
CAGTATCTCTATGGCCTCCTTTGCATAGAGGTTGCATGCGCTTGAGGTAATGACCAGTAGCTCTGGCCTATCAGGTCCGGTGTACGTGTTGAACGGGCATTCCTCGAAGATCTCCCTGGCTTTTTTAATCTTTTCCTGCTGCTGTGCATGCTTGTAGTCAACAGGTGCGCTTATGACAAGGCCCTCCATCTGGTCGAGTATGAAACCGTCAAACTTGAACATTGCCTTGACATTGTCCCTGGGCAATGTGTCGAACCTAACGTTACCGCTTGCATGGGACATGCGCGTAACGCTTCTCAGCATTACAACGTTACGTATCTCCTCTGAGAGTTCGTATGCCCACTTGGTCATGTCCTTTGCTTCCTGGAAATCACCTGGCTCAATAAGTGGTATCTCCACCAGCCTGGCAAAGTAGCGCGACTCTCCCTCGTTTATGCTTGAAAGCGCACCCGGGTCATCGCAGGGCACTATGACCATGCCGGCCCTGGTTCCCGAGCCTGCCAGGTGCAAGAGGAAGTCAGAAGCCACGTTCACACCGTTCTGCTTCATGGTGCACATGGACCTGAGCCCGGCAAAGGAAGCTGCTGCAGCCACTTCCATGGCGACCTTCTCGTTTGCCGACCACTCCACGTACATGTTCGCTTCCTTGGCCACCCTGGACAGGCTCTCAACTATCTCCGAGGAGGGCGTGCCAGGGTACCCTGCGGCCACCTTTACGCCAGCCTCCAGTGCACCGCGGGCAATGGCCTCGTTTCCCATGAGCAGGTGCTGACGTCCTTTCCTATTATCCATTAAGTTTGACATACGCACCTCCAAGCTATGCGATTATTGCCTCTAGCGTCTTTGGGGCGAGCCTCAAGAGAGACCTCTTGCCATCAGACGTGTTCACAATGCCTGCATCCCGTGCCTTCACAAGGGCCCTCTTCTTCTTGTTCCCTGCAGCCCACCTCAGGTGCTCGAGGTTCTTCTTGGGCATCTCCTCCACCACGAGGTAACCCTCTTTTATTGCCTCATCCACGATGTCCTTACCCCTTTGTGTCCTTATGATAAGGGTGTTCATATCGGGCCTACCCTCCAGCACACCCACGGAGATGTCAGCGAACTCAGACGTCATGTCCGTGCAGTAGGTGCACGTCTCTGGAACGAGTTTCCTTACCTCGTCAAGCGGTATCTCCATCTTGGCCCCGCCATCTGTGTACACCTCCATTATCTCGGCCGGCGGAGGTGGTATGTCCACCTTCCTTATGCTTGAAACATCCACCCTGGAGGTGATGAACTCTTCGAATGCCCTGTAATCCAGGGCCCATGTACAGAAGAGACCCAGGACAAGCCCGGTTGGATCCTCGAAACCTTCATCCTCCATGGGGTTGGTGCGCATCTGAGCCACGGCAAGGACCTGGCAAGGAGTGCCAACCACGCCGATGTTCCTGTAGCCGTCCTTGACGGCCTGGTTGAAGGCAGAAAGCGTGGGGGCTGCCGTGTACTTGGACGTGGAGCATTCCAGCACCTCCTCGGGTCTCGTCACTATCCTGGGCACAGGTAGTATACCCTTTCTATCCGTGAGCACGGCAGAGCTTATGTAGCCCTTCTTTAGTGCAAGGCTTACTATGGACGAGACCGTGCCTCCTGCCTGGAAGTCGCCCTTGGCCATCATCCGAGGCCCTGCCCGCGATATCCTGATCTCCTCGTAGCTCCCGAGTGGATCTCCCTCGTACGCCTTGCCATAAAATATCTTTGAGAGTTCTTCCAGGTCCACCTCGGCCTTTGGACAGTATGCCCAGCACCTGCCCTTATCAAGGTCGCACGGGAAGAGCATGGCTACCTTACCCCTGTAAGGCCTGAAATAAGGGCACAGAAAGTTGCATGCCCCGCAGCCTATGCACATGTCCCTTGAGATGACATCCTCCACGAGCTCCTTGGAACCGTATATCTTCATACCGCGAACCTCCTAACCAAGACCGGCCTAAAAGATAAAGGCCAAGCCGAGCATTATAACACAATACGTGTAAGATTTTTTGACTTCTTTGTCAATAATAGAAAAATGGCATAAGGTACAGGGTTTAGGGCATAGGGTTTAAGGTTTAAGGTAAAAGAAAGATACAGGTCTCAGGTATCGGGTTCCAGGCATCAGGTGCCGGGTAATAATAAAGGTATAGGGTACAAGGTACAAGGTGTAAGGTATAGAAGACAAGGTCTCGGGTATCGGGTACCAGGTGCCGGGTGAAAGGAAAGATATAATAATAATAATAAAAGGTAGAAGGGAAAAGAAAGGGTTGGAGGATTTTAGCCTTGAGTCCTACGCCCCTGGGCCTTACGCCTTGAACCTTTTTTACCTTCCGCCTTGTTCTAAAACGCCGGCGTGAGGGTATACATGCAGATCACGTTGTCCGCTATGTTCTGTTCTGCCTTTGTCTTCTCGCCATTTAGCACACCCTTTATCTTGCGGGTAATCATATCACCCATGGTGTCCAGGTCTGTGCCTTCGAGTATTGCACCTGCGTTTATGTCCATGTCGTCTTGCATGGCTATGTAGGTGCGGGGGTTACTCGCTACCTTGATCACTGGTACCACGGGGAACCCGGCTGGTGTGCCCCGGCCGGTTGTAAAGATGATAATCTGGGATCCGGCTGCAGCAAGTCCTGTAATGGACTCGGTGTCGTAACCCGGGCCATCCATTATTATGAGGCCCTTTTCAGACGGTATCTCGCCGTAGGCCACGACCTGTTTTATGGGGGTGCTGCCTGCCTTTATAATGCAGCCCAGTGACTTCTCCTTTATCGAGCTCATGCCGCCGTCCATGTTGCCGGGCGCTATCACGAGCGATGCCAGGGGACCAAGGATATCGTGGGTGAGCTTTTCTGCTTCTGATATTATCCTCTCTACCTCCCCTGCCACATCAGGGCTAGTTGCCCTTTTTCTTAGTATATGTGTAGTGCCAATCATCTCTGTTGTCTCTGTGAGGATGACCTTGCCTCCCTGGCTTACCAGCCAGTCAGACGCGAGCCCAACGGCAGGGTTTGCAGTGATACCTGAGAATGCGTCAGAACCCCCGCATTCAAGGCCCATGGTTATGGTATCCAGGGTAAAGTCTTTCTGCTTTATCCCCTTTGCGTGATCAATGAGCTTTCTTACTATGCCTGCTCCCTTTTCAGCCGTCTTGATTGAGCCTCGGTTGTCCTGCACCTTGAGCAACTCTACGGGCTTGCCAGAGCTGGCTATGGCAGTTGCAATTGTCTCTGCCTTTATCACCTCGCAGCCGAGCCCCACGACAAGGGCCGCTGCAACATTGGGGTTCTTGCCTATGTTGGCGAGCGTCCTTGTGTGCATCTCTATCTCGCGCGCCCTGCCGCAGCCGTGCCCGTGGTAAAGGGGTACTGCACCAGGTACCATCCTTGCTATCATGTTCACAACACCGTTCACGCAGGAGACAGATGGGATAACAGCAACGTGGTTCCTTATGCCCACGGACCTGTCCGGCCTTTCAAACCCCTTGAATGAAAACATCTTATATTCCCTCAGTAATTATGTTATGCGTGTGTATCCACTCGCCTTCCTTTATATCTACTGATGCAATGCCTATGACCTCGCCGTACTTTGTGACCTTGTCGCCTTTTCTAAGATTTGTGAGTGCCACCTTGTGACTGTAGGGTATATCGGTGATGGCCCTGGTCTTAGAGCCAGAGGGCAAAACTATGGTCTCGCCCTTTTTTATGTCGCAAAGGGCCACACCCACGTTATCTTTCCCATTAATGATGATTATATTGTTTTTTTCCATATATAGCTCTCAGCTAGAAGACAAGGCAAAAGGCGTAGGGCGAAAGGCACGAGGCGTAAGGCGTAAGGTGCCAGGTATCGGGTGCCAGGTGCCAGGCAAATAACCTGAAAGCTGAGGGCTGATAGCTAAAAACAAGGTATAAGGTTTATGGCCAAAGTTTTCTCACTGACAGCTGAATGCTCATTATGCCTCTCCTTTTACCCGGCACCTGGAACCCGATACCCGAGACCTTGTCTTCCTTTACCTTAAACCCTATACCTTGTACCCTGTACCTTATACCTTACAC
>WFSG01000020.1 GCA_015486075.1 Deltaproteobacteria bacterium | reverse complement strand
TTATAATCTTTGTCCCTTTTCTATGCTTTAGCCTAATGCTTTTGCCTTCCGCCTTAAACCTTATATCCTAACCTTGTACCTTCTATTATTTTCTACCTGACACCCGGCACCTGACACCCGGCACCTGACACCCGGCACCCGAGACCCGGTACCTGACACCCGGCACCTCGTCTCTCTTTACCTATTCAGCCTTTAGCCTTTCGCCCTCCACCTTACACCATGTACCTTATACCTTATACCTTACACCTTACACCTTGCACCCTATACCTTGCACCTTGCACCCTATACCTTGCACCTTGCACCCTAAACCTTGCACCTTATACCTTAAACCTTACACCCTATTCCAGATTGCTGATTGTCTCCTTGTAGTAAGATACTATGTGTTCTAGTATTATCTCCATGGCTAACAGGACCAGGGTAATCGTGGGTATGAGCGGGGGGGTTGATTCCTCAGTTGCAGCCGCTCTCTTGAGGGATGAAGGCTACGAGGTCGAGGGCGTTATGATGAAGATCTGGGAAAAGGGAGATTTCTACAGTGAATCTGCCGGTGATGCGTGCTTTGGGATCAACAGGGCAGGGGACATGGAGAACGCTAAGGCCCAGGCAAAGATTTTAGGGATTCCCTTACATGTGGTTGACCTTGTGCACGAGTACAGGGCAAGTGTACTTTCCAATTTCCAGGATGAATATTTCTCCGGAAGGACGCCCAACCCGTGCACGCTATGTAATAAGGAGATCAAGTTTGGTCAGCTTATAAAAAGGCTAAGGGAACTCGGTATAAGCTTTGACCTGTTTGCAACGGGCCACTATGCCCGCGTATTAAGAGATGGCTCTACCGGGCGCTATATTTTAAAAAAGGCCCTGGACTCATCCAAGGACCAGTCCTACTTTCTTTATGCCCTTGGCCAGGATCAGCTCAGTTCCATCATGTTTCCGCTCGGGATTCATTCAAAGGTAGATGTGAGGCAAATGGCCAAGGACTACGGTCTTGATGTATTATCCAGACAGGAGAGTCAGGATTTTGTGCCTGGTGAGGATTATTCGGTCTTGTTTGATAAAAAGAGTGAACCTGGGCCTATTATGGATATAGAGGGTAATGTCGTGGGTAGGCACAGGGGGATAGTGCATTACACAGTCGGCCAGAGAAGAGGTCTGGGTATAGCGATGGGGGATCCAGTATACGTTGTTGGTATAGACAGCATAAATAACGCGATCCTCGTAGGACCAAGGCAGGCGCTACTGGCAAGAGACTTTATTGTATCGCGGGTTAATTGGATAGGCTTATCCCCTGGCAAGGCCCAGACCATTGATGCAAAGGTAAAGATAAGGAGGAACCACGAGGAGGCCATGGCAGAGCTTGTAATTATCGACACCACTACTGCATATGTAAGGTTTCATGAGCCACAATATGCAATAACTCCTGGCCAGGCCGCCGTGTTCTACGATAATGACATAGTACTAGGTGGTGGGATCATAGAAACGGTGAAAAGGGTATCTACATAAGGCTACCAGCGAATGCCCCCCTATTCTAAACTCTGTGAACACAATCTAGGCTCGGAAATATGGATAGCCAGTTTGGTTAAATCCATACCAGGTCTTGACTGGACCGTAATTATCATTAACTTGGATATCGTAAGATAGTTAAGTTTCAGATTTAAATAATAAAATTTATAAGGAGGTAGACTACCATGATGGAGTATCCATTGCTGCTCAGGACTTTCCTCATGAGAGCAGCCAAGTATTTTCAGAATAAGGAGATCGTATCTGTGTATCCGGACGAGGTGTTCAGGTACACCTATGCCGACTACTACAAGAGGACATGCCAACTTGCACATGCCCTTGACTCCCTGGGTGTCAAGAGGGGAGACAGGGTGGCAAGCCTTGCCCTTAACAACCACAGGCACCTTGAACTATACTTTGGAGTTCCTTGCATGGGTGCTGTGTTGCATACGGCTAACATAAGGCTACCTGAGCAACACCTTGTCTATATCCTGAACCATGCCGAGGACAAGGTGCTCTTCATAGATGAAGACTTTCTCTTTCTATTTGAAGCAATAAGGGATAAACTGAAAACAATTGAACACGTAGTTGTTCTCTCTCAGAGCGGCGCCAAGCCTGAGAGCACATTCCCCTCTATTTACCTCTACGATGACCTTATCTCGGAATTCCCTGAGGAATACGACTTCCCAACAGACATTAGCGAGTGGGATGCAGCGCTTATGTGCTACACGTCAGCCACTACAGGTGATCCCAAGGGTGTTGTCTACACGCACAGGGGCCTTGTGCTGCATAGCTTTGCTGTTGGTGTAACCCTGGGGGTATCAGAGGCTGACTGCGTGCTCCACATAGTCCCTATGTTCCATGCAAATGCATGGGGTGCACCGTTTGGAGCGGTTGGTCTTGGCTGCAAGCAGGTATTGCCAGGCAGGGAAGTACTCAACATGGAGAAGCTTTGCAGGATCATAGCGGATGAGAAGGTAACGTTTACTGCAGGGGTGCCTACCATATGGATGATGCTCTACGATTACCTTGAAAAGGGTGGATGGCATGATTTTTCATCTCTAAATGCGATATACAGCGGTGGAGCCCCTGTGCCTAGGTCCCTTATGGAGGGTCTGAACGAGAAGTATGGGTTCCCAATAGTGCAGGCATACGGCATGACAGAGACAACACCACTGGCGCTAGCTGCCATTCCCAAGAGCTACATGACTGATCTACCCCAGGATAAGCTCTACGATATAAAGAGCACGGCTGGCCTGCTTCCTCTAGGCCTAGAGATGAGGATAGTGAATGACAATGGTAAGGACGTCAAGCGCGACGGCAAGGAATGGGGCGAGATATGGCTTAAAGGCCCGTGGATAGCCAAGGAATATTACAATGATCCCGAGCGATCCAAGCCTGCATTCGAAGGTGGCTGGTTGCATACAGGCGACGTGGCAACCATCGACGAAGAGGGTTATGTAAGGATAGTGGATAGGACAAAGGACCTGGTTAAGAGCGGTGGTGAATGGATATCGTCCGTGGATCTCGAGAACACCATAATGGCGCATCCCAAGGTAATGGAGGCAGCCGTTATAGGCATACCTGATCCAAAGTGGCAGGAAAGGCCTCTTGGCTGCGTGGTTCCTGTTCCCGGGGAGACGGTCACAGAGGATGAACTCAAGCAATTCTTGAAGGACAAGGTAAAGGCATCCTGGTGGATACCTGATAGATTCGTGTTTCTCGACCAGATACCAAAGACGAGCGTTGGTAAGTTTAACAAGAGAGAGCTCAGGGACATGTATGCGAGTGGGAAACTAGAGGCCTGAATATAAGAAAATATTCTTGCATGCACTCCATGCTTGGTGATTAAAATTTATGCCTATATGGGGTGCATGCATGGTTTTTGCTTACGTCAATTAAGTCAACCCATGGCATTCGTATTATGATATAATTTGTTTGAATTATTAGCTTTTCTTGATTGATTTGCAACAATGAATAATATATTAGGATAACCCGTGCATCTTAACCCATTAGAATACTTTGTACTTGAGGTGTATTTACACCTTGCATGGCGGAGCTTTACATTATCTTGAACAAGGGGTAAGGTCTTGTCATTTAATAACATGCAGGGAGAATGTTATGGATATGCCCTTTATTGATCTGGCAGCACAACAGTCTAGGATATACGACAGAATAGAG
>WFSG01000019.1 GCA_015486075.1 Deltaproteobacteria bacterium | reverse complement strand
TTCGATGAGATCATCAAGATATTCAATGCCAGCAAGATCAATCTTAACTTTAGCGGCAGCTCCCGGGACGATAACATCAAGCAAATAAAGGGAAGGATTTTTGAAGTCCCGATGTGCGGTGGATTTTTATTAACCGAGTATGTCGATGGTATAGAGGAATATTTCGAGATAGGCAAGGAGATAGAATGTTTCGGGAATCTTAAGGAGGCCCTTGATAAGATCCACTACTACCTGAAACACGAGGACAAACGTCTAGAGATAGCCGAGAGCGGCCACAGGCGTGCCCTAAGGGACCACACATGGGAAAAGAGATTGAAAGCTTTGTTCCTGGAGGTGGAAGACCTTGAGAAAAGATCAAGCTTGACTGAAAAACACGATAGTATCTCCATACAAAAAGACATTCTGATAAAAACAAACAATAGCGAGCATTTTAATGTACCTCATAGAGAAAGGTATGAAATTGGATTTCACGGCGATAGTTATTTACTTACCCTAATTGACCATGTGCTTGCAAACTGTGATGCATTTATAGAGACAGGGGCATATATGGGTGATACACTCGAGTACGTAGCACGAAACTTCAGTCACCTACGTATATTCTCATGCGAACCGAAGGCGGAACACATAACAGTTGCCAGAAACAAACTCCGTCCTTACCTACATAATATTACACTTGACCAGGTTAAGTCACCAGATTTCTTATATAAAATAGTGGAAGACCACCCCGATCTTGTCAACAAGGATGTGGCCTTCTGGCTTGATGCTCACTCATTTGGATATAAATGGCCATTAAAGGATGAAATAAGATTCATAACAGAGAGATTTAAGAATGCATACATATTTATAGACGATTTCAAGAACCCTGGCAGGCCAGAATTTCAGTATGACATCTACGACGGCCAGGAATGTTCCTGGGAATTCATCCGTAATGAGATGTGTGAGGGGAAAGCCTACTCTATATACCTGCCTAAATACAAAGAGAAAACATCCAGGCACCATCCCCTCGTAGGTTGGGTACTAATAGAATTTGGTCACCCAACCATAGACATACCGGACACATTAAGAAATCACCTAATCCAGACATCACTCCATAGACTCTCAATCTCTGACAAGGCTAGTAAAGAAGAGAAAGGCAATGTATATTATGAAATAGAGAATTATAATACCAAAGAGTCAAATCAGCGGTATGATAAAACTGTGCAACTGGCTGGCAAGACCGATAAAAAGATTAAACACTCGATTCACGACTCAGAGAATAGAAGATATATCTCGCCAGATCATATAAAACACGTTCTCCTTGCAACCTCAGCCGCACCATCACAATCCCCGTTTTCGACAACAGAAAAAAGACCCCCTATAGGCTTGGGCTTCCTAATATCAGTACTGAGGAATGCCGGTCATAAGGTGTTTTTTATAGACAACTACCTCAGGCCTAGTAATTTTCTCTATACCGACTTTCTTCAAAAGAACAGGATAGATTATGTAGGTATATATGCAAATACCATCTGTTACAGAGATACGCTGAGAATGCTTTACAGGCTTGAATACCTCAGACGTGCAGGCAAATGGAAAGGTAAGATTATAGTGGGCGGTCCCCACACAACCGTTGCCCTGGATACCTTACCTGATTTTGTGGATTATATAGTTCAAGGCGAGGGAGAAAAGGCCATACTTGATATTGTAGAAGAAAGGACAACTGAACGTGTTGTGAAATATCCCCGCATTAAAGACCTAGATAAACTTCCCATGCCTGCCTGGGATTACTTTGTCAGAATGCCGTACGATTGGAGCGTGGACTGGTTCCCGGAGCAGCCTGTGTTTACAATGAATACCAGCAGAGGTTGCCCTTTTAGATGTACATTCTGTTCTGTAGGGTCTATATGGGGCAAGAAGTATACCTATTTCTCTGCCGAACGTATTGTCTCTGATATCGAATACCTGATCAAAGAATACGGAGCAAGAGGGATTTATTTCAGAGAGGACAATTTTACTCTAAACAGGAAAAGACTGGTGGAGTTCTGCGAGTTGTTGCTCAAGAAAAATATAAGTATACCTTGGGCATGCGAGACAAGGGTTTCCAACCTCAACAAGGACATCGTTGAATTAATGTCCCGCGCAGGGGCATGCGGTTTCTACTTTGGCGTGGAAAGCGGCTCTCAGAAGATACTGGATTTCCTGAAGAAAGATATTAAGGTGGGACAAACGAGAAAGGCCTTTGAGCTTTGCCACAGGTTCGGTATCAATACCGCTGCAAGTGTGATAGTCGGTGTACCAACCGAGACAGAAGACGACCTCAGGCAGACTTACTCACTGTTGAATGACATAAAACCAACAGTTACCTGGTTCAACGTTTTTGTAGGTATACCGAACAGCGAGCTGTACAAGTATACTATAAAGAATAGGCTTTATGAGTTCATCGATGATAGAGGCCTAGTC
>WFSG01000018.1 GCA_015486075.1 Deltaproteobacteria bacterium | reverse complement strand
GGCAGAGATAGGCAGCATCCACGATGCAATACTCACCATAGGGCTGGACATGGTGAAGTGCCTTACGCTGAGCATGTCAATCATGGAGACCTTTAATCAATCTAACGCTATTACAAGCAAGATATGGTCACATTCATATACGGTTGCAATGCTAGCGTTATCAGTGGGCAGAAACAAGTCAGAAGGTGAATGGTTGTTTTCGGGCGGGCTACTTCATGACCTCGGTAAAATGGCTTTCATGTATCTAGAACCTGGCCTATATGCACCTCTTTTTAATGATGGCTGGCCAGGGTTAGACGAGGAAAGGGCCCTTTTCTCGTCGGATCATACCGAGGTTGGTGAGTATGTTGCAAGACAGTGGCATTTCCCGGAAGAAATGATAAATATCATAAAAAATCACCATAGACCGTGCAACAGGGCCTCTGCTATCATATACTTGGTTGACCACTTAATCCATTGCATGGATGATGGCATGGATCCCCTAGAAGGTCTGGATGATATGGAAACATTCCTCGGCCAGGACTACAAGAAGCTTGTAAAGAGGCTCGTAGACCATTATACTAAAAGTAGTGATATCATTAAGGACCTTTTTTAGGTTTAAAACATTAGGTTATGACAGAACATTACATGGGTATTTTGCCGGTTATGAGTCCTAAAAGCAGAGAAGATATACTGAACAAGCTCCTCCAAAAGGCAACCAACTTCTATGAAGAGACCATAGGGATACTCTCTGGAATCTTCAAACTTGCCGAATTTGTTAACACCCGCGCCACGGAAGACATGTTCTATGATTACATAGTCCGCGTACTGACAGAAGAATCCAGGTGCGAGAATGCATCCATCTTTGTGATAAAGGAAGACAAGCTCTTACTTAAAGCTGCCCACGGTTCTTCTGTACCAAGCCCTAACAAGAATGTGGTCATAAACATGGGAAGCGGGGTTGCCGGGACATGTGCCGCAAAGGGCAAGTCTATACTACTGGACGACGTAAACCATTCCGAGCTATTCGAGGAGTGGAACAGCAAGGTCAAGATTGGTTCTATCCTGTGCGTTCCCATAAAAGAGGGTAATGCAGTAATAGGCGTGCTTAATCTATCTCATTCCAGCGTCAATTTTTTCAATGAACACCATGTACGTATGTTTGAACTCCTAGGACTGCTAGTCGGCCAGATGCTGGCCATTGTCAGGCTATACGAGGCACTCAAGAAAGAGTTTATTGACATGGAAAAGGTCATACAAGAACAGGAGATAAACCTAAAAGACATATCACAGCAGTATAAAGTAGTGGTTAATGCGACCGAGGAGTGTATACTTTTACTAGACGGAATGGATATACGGTTCTACAACAGGGCATTTGAAAAGATAGCAGGAAAGCCTTTTCCAACTGATCTTGAGCACTTGTTCGACCCCGAAACACTTGATGACATAGTCACACGTATTAACTCAATGGCAGCAGACAAGGGAGCAAGTTTTGAAAGAGAGGTAAGAATCGGCTCTACCCCCACGATAGCTGCCCAGTTCTTCATAAAGAGACTCTCTTCTGAGAATCAGACTCTCATTATAATGGAAGACATTACCATGAAAAGGTACCTTGAGCAAAGATCGGCTCAAACCGAGAAACTTACTTCTATCGGGCTTTTGACATCGGGGATAGCCCACGAGCTCAACAACAAGTTAACCCCAATACTCGGGTTTGCTGACCTACTCGACACCTCCGCCCTAAGCCCGATAGACCAGGAAAGAGTCAACATCATAATAAACTCTGCTAGCGCAGCAAAAAAGACCCTCGAATCATTACTCACCTTCTCGCGCAATCTACCCCATGAGAAAAGGATACTCGATGTTGGTGAGATGATTGATAAATCAGTGAGACTTTATTCTCCCCTCCTAAAGAAGAGAGACATAACCATAAATTACGAGACAAGCGATAGGCCCCTAAAGATAAAAGGCGACATGGATTGCATAGAACAGGTCCTGGTAAACCTCATTAACAATGCCATTGATGCCATAGGCGAAGAGAATGGGAACATTACAATCAGGGCATCCCTGGCTAACGATTTTGTTAATATTGAGATAGAGGACACCGGGCCAGGTATACCAAACGAAATTAAAACCAAGATTTTTGATCCTTTCTTTACAACAAAATCCCAGGGCAAGGGAACAGGCCTCGGACTAAGCATATGCTATGGCATAATCCAGGATCATGAGGGAGATCTATCCCTAGAGAATACCGGTCATGGTGCATGCGCAAAGATAAAGTTGCCTGCATATAAAGGTGGAGAAGACGTACAGGACTATGGCATGGAATCCCTGCATCAGAGTCACGAGACCAAGGCAAAAAGATCTAAAAAAAAGGAAAAGCCCCTGATAATGCTTGTAGAAGACGAGAAGGACCTCATGACACTAATGGTGGATGTCTTGAGTCCAGAGTTTAATGTGGCCTGTTTCATAAATGGTAAAGAGGCACTTGAGCACCTTGATGACCACAACTGGGATCTAATGATATCAGACCTCAGGATGCCCGAGATGAATGGTATGGAGTTCTACCGCCAAGTCCTTGAGGTGGATGACCAACTAAAGGACAGGTTTATATTCGTGACTGGTGACACCTATGACATGAATGTTCGGAAGTTTCTAGAGGACACAGGGTTACCCTTCCTGAAAAAGCCGTTCCGCATAAAGGAACTTTTAAACGTAGTGAGGCAAAGACTATCGTGAGTAGTACTGGAACAAACAAAAAGAGCATACTCGTCGTAGATGATGAAGAGATTGTACGCTACTCGCTCGTAAATATCCTTAAATCAAACGGGTACGAGGTTGATGAGGCTGCATCAGGCCAAGATGCCCTAAAGGCACTCTACGATAAGCAGTACAACCTTATACTCACGGACCTGGTCATGGAGGGGATGGATGGCCTAGATCTACTGGAAAATGTCAAGGTAATATCACCAAGAACCATTGTTATCGTGATAACCGGTTATGGTTCCATAAAAACAGCAGTAGCCGCTCTCCGACTTGGTGTATATGACTATCTGCTCAAGCCATGTGATGAAAAAGAGCTACTCATAAGGGTAAAGAGGGGCCTGGAGATGCAACACTACGGGGAAGAGCAAAAAAGGCTGCAAGAGGTAAGTGCTATTGCCAAGGTTGCAGTTACGCTCTCTGACAAGATAAACACGCCTCTAAACATTATATTGGGCAACATCGAGATCCTTCAGCTAAAACCAGAACTGGCCAACAACTCATCTATACAGGATTCGCTCTCAACAATGGAAAAGCAGATCTTCAGGATAAAGAAAGTAATGGAGAAACTGGCGAAATTGACTACTGCCGAAACAAAGAGGTATTCATCATTAACAGACTACGAGGTTATCGATATCACCGGTGGTAAAGATGGATGAGAAGAAAAAAATATTAATTGTGGATGACGATGAATCATTGGCCAAGGTGATCTCGGAGTTCCTTGAAGTATTTGGCTACAATGCATTATTTGCTATTGATGGAGAGTCTGCTCTGGACACAATGACCAGAGCCCCAGTAGATGCTGTTGTTTCGGACATACATATGCCAGGCATGGACGGGTTCCAGCTAATGATGGAGGTAAAAAACCGATGGCCAGGTACACCCGTTATCCTGATAACAGGTGTTAGCGCAAAAGAGGCCGAGAAAGTAGCATTTTCAAAAGGTGCCGATGCCTTTATAGCAAAGCCCTTCCATCTCAAGGAACTCAAGAAGATCCTGGACAATATGCTAGGTAAACAAACTACAAACCAACAATCTCGTGACTGAATAGAATTACCAGCTATATGGGTTTTATTGAATCAACAATACCTACCAATATATCTTTGTCTATTTTCCCCGTGACTGACACAACCGCAACAGAATGAGCGTAGAAACGCATGCCAAGACTGTGCTCCTGGGAATAAAACACTATAGACCTAGCTGCAGGCGGGAGCAATATACAGGCACCGGGTGCCCCTCTCATCCAACTTGGCATTAGCCTAGATTTGAGACCCATGAGAGTTGGGTTCCACTTGTGGTAAAGTATCTTTAACATGAGGTCAAAAGAATCCATGCTATCAACGTCACCAACAAACAATCTCACAAAAGGACTCCTGAGTGATGCCTTCCATTTGCTCTCTACTGGCAATCTATCAAATAGCTTGATTGAACCTCTCATGTTTGGCTCAATGGAGTAAAAGTTGATGTCATTGTTTCCAGTAGTATTGGAAGATAATGTATCAGGTATGCATGCCTCTAATCTCAAGGTACTTACCGTGTGGCATTTGTAGGTGGATCCATCCACTTTTTGCGGGACGAGGAACAGTTCCGGCGAGTTTTGTCTTGTCATGCTGACATAAAAAAAGTATATGGACAAGGCTATTATCAGAATGCCTAACAAGAACCTTATACCTGGATTGCCTTTGGCTCGATCTAAAACCATCTCGGCTTTATGGGCTTGTTCTGGATAGCAGATATTTTTGTCATCCTACTGTAGTCTTCCGTGTCTTGCTGTATATCCATGTGATAGGGGGATTCGTCAGGTATTTGAATCTCCTCATTTTCATGTCTCTGTAAAGGCCTATGTTCATCCATCTGCTTACTTCCAAGCGTATATTGCCCCAGATATTTTAGTACGTAAGGCACTATGAAAAATACAGCGAAAAGGATCAAAAGACTTATTATGGAATCACGTCCCATGCTTGCTTATTTAGCATAAAGATGCTTTATTTAAAATAGATATTTTTGATCTTAGAGATAAGACAACAATGCTTTGCAACAAATAAAATCAAGGGGGTTAAAGGATCCATGCTAAAAGAAGATGAAGTAAAAAAGATTATATCCGAAGTCATGCATCCTGCCATCAACCTGAGTCTTGTAGAACTAGGCATGGTAAAGGAGATAGCGGTGAAGGAAGGTCATGTAAGCATGAGCCTCATGATACCCTTTCCCAATATCCCTATACTTGACTACCTAATATCAAGCCTGAGAAAGCCACTTGAACAATTGGGAGCGGACGTAGACATAGAGGTTAAGCAGATGACCGAGGAGGAGGTTCAATATTTCCTCAACAAGGAAAGGGAGAATTGGAAGGGAATGTGATTTTACTCGGACGTGTCTGTCTTTTTAAGCCTGGAGAAAAGTATTGCCTTCCAAAGTGTATCAAGGCCCATGCCAGTAAGGGCTGAGCATGCAACAGGCTGTATGCCCAGTGCCCGCCCAATGGCTAACAACCTATTCCTTCTAATGGAAGCAGATAGTTTGTCTGCCTTTGTCGCAACCAATATGCACGGGACCCCTATATCCTTTGCCATAGCAACTGCATAAAACTCTTCATCCCTTGGGTCCCTCCTTATGTCCAAGAGAAGGAATACAAGCTTAAGGTCTCTTGTTTTTTCAAGGTAACTATTGATAACATGTGCCCATTCTTCTCTGGCTTTTTTAGAGACCTTTGCATAGCCATATCCTGGAAGGTCTACCATGTACAGGGAAGGAAGACCCACGAGGTCAACACGGAAGAAATTTACGTTTCTCGTCTTTCCTGGTTGCTTGCTTGTTTTAACCAGTCTCTTTCTCTTCAGAAGTGCATTTATGAGGGATGATTTCCCTACGTTCGACCTCCCTGCAAAGGCAACCTCATCTAGGGGCATCAGACTATCATGCGCTGTACCTACGAACCTAGTGTCTGCTATCTTGATATTCATAGACCTTTTATGTATTCACCCACCCTGTTAATCCCCTCCACTATATCTTCGGTAGATACGGCATAGGAAAATCTTATGTAGCCTTCCGCGGCCTGGCCAAAATCTATACCTGGGGTCACGCCAACACCTGTCTTATGCAGTATATCAAATGCAAGTTCGTACGAATCGTGAGAAATAGAGTTCATATTGACTAGCACATAGAATGCCCCGTTTGGTACAACTTCAACATTAAACCCATGTACGCCCATCTGCCTTAGCATTATCTCCCTTCTCACGGCAAATATCTCTCTCATCTTTGCCACATCGTCCCTTGCATCCTTTAGCGCAGCTATGGCAGCCCATTGGGCTATGGAAGGAGCACATATCAGAAGGTTTTGCTGTATCTTCTGGGCCGGCCTTACCAGATGCTTAGGCAGTATCATCCAACCCACGCGCCAGCCCGTCATGGCATACTTTTTTGAGAAACCATTTATCACTATCGCGTTATCCGTAAATTCAAGTATTGTACGCTCCCTGCCCTCATAAACAAGCCCATGGTAAATCTCATCGGATATTACCAACGGACCTAGACCTGCAAGGGCTTTCATGTGATCGGCGTCTAGCATGACACCCGTTGGATTGGCAGGCGAATTTATCATTATGGCCCTTGTTTGGGGGCCTACCGATGCACGCACAGCTTCTGGATCAAGCTGAAACATGGTTTCTTTCTTTAGGGGCACGAATCTCACATTTGCTGAGAACATGCGTGCAAAGTTTGGATAGCAGGCATAGCATGGATCTGACATTATAATCTCGCTACCAGGATCAAGCACAGCAGCATAGGCAATCATGAGTGCAGGGGAGGAGCCCGAGGTAATGAGTATCCTGCCTGGATCTACATCCACTTGGTAAGAAAGTTTATAGTATTCTGAAATGGCTTCCCTTAGCTCTGGTATTCCAAGGGAATGAGTGTAATGAGTCTTTCCCCGGTCTATTGCCTTCTTTGCAGCGTCAATCACGCACCCAGGGGTTGGGAAATCAGGTTCACCCACCTCCAAGTGTATTATATCCATGCCCTCGGTGGCCAGTCTGTTGGCCTCTTCCAATATATCCATTACAAGAAAGGATGTTATTTTACTTGCACGTATGGATACATCCATTGCCTTGGTATCCCGCCTTTTTTAAAAAGCTTATACAGATATGCATCTCAGTTGGCATCACCTTTGCCCGGTTCCTCCAGTTCCTTAAATACCTCTTCTATTTCCGTCTCAGTCTCCTTGAGTTGCTTCTTTAAAAGCTTAATCTTTTTCACCGCGTCTTTTACTGTTTCTCCAAGCTTGTCGATAGAGATCTCTCCATTATTCATTCTCTTTACCGTTTCTTCAAGTTCTTTAAGGACCTCGGAAAAAGTATTTTTCTGTTTCATGTTACCCGTCTCTCCCTAACCTGACTTTTAATGCTTCCTCTATATAAAAGAGTCTTAATAATGTCCCCGCGCTTCACGTCTTTACTGTCCCTTATGGTATTGCCTGTTGCGTCGGTTGTTATGCTATATCCCCTTTTCATCACGCTTGATGGTTCCATGGCTTTAAGCAAACCTTCCATGTTGCTAACAAGCCCGCCTAGCCTTAAAAACAAACCTGCTAAAGCTGATTGAAGATCCTTCAATAACACTGAAAGACTGTTCTCAACGTCCCTCCTTATCAAGACAACACCCCGGTCTAGCCTCTCTGCGATCTTTACGAGGCTGTACCTGTATTCTTTAAACACAACTCCAGTCGCATTATATACACGTTCAACCATATTATCTACCAGGTTTCTGTTATCAGACACCTGCTTTATAGCACCAGCACTTAAGTCCCTAATCAATGCATTTATGTTGGCGGTTATACTATCGATCCACCTTATGGTAAAAACCCATATTTGATGAGATGCACGATCCAGCCTAGCATCTAGAGATGCTATGTACCTTGACGCAAGGTAATTCATATCCTCGGCAAGACCGAGCATCTGTGTCCAGAACCCTTCTGTTTCTGCAACAAGAAACCTTGCCACGTCAGTGGGTGTTACAAAATGTCTGCATGCTACCATGTCAGCAACGCTTACGTCTATCTCGTGTCCAATGCCTGTTATCACAGGCAGTCTGCATTCAGCAATAGCAGTACACAAGCTAATATCATCGAAATAAAACAAGTCAGTCCTCGCACCACCCCCACGCACAATGGCAATAAGGTCAATATCCGGCATGGAAGCAAGTTTGCTTATACCAGCTTCAACCTCTTGCACAGCAGACTTCCCTTGCATGTGAGCATCAAACACCTTCACCCTAAAGGCATACCCGCTATCTTTTAATATTGTCGTGAAATCATTGTATGCAGCCGAACCCTTTGATGTTATAAGGCCAATGTTGACCGGAGGTATCGGTATACCCAAGGCCTTGTTCCTTTCTAAAAGACCCATGGACCTCAACCCTTCTATTGTCTTTAACCTTCTCCTTTCGATGGCACCAAGGGTATAGTTCGGATCTATCTCTAGAACAACTAGCTGATACCTCCCCTCCTTCACGTACAGGTCCACCGATGCCCTCACCTTAACTTCCATTCCATCCTTGAGAGTAAAAGAATCAAAACCATCTTTATCAATACGTTCTCTCCACCTGACGTATGAACCTCTAAAGAACGCACAGGAAACCTTTGCCACGTATTTTTCACCGCTCTCGTAGGGTTTCTCCACCAGGTCAAAGTAGACATGCATGGATTTTGCGTGGATCTTGAAACCATGTATCTCACCTATCACCCATACCTCTGGACCAAGAGAAGAAATCAGTATATCCTGGGCAGCTCTATTCAGCTGGCTCACCGTGAAGCATTTCATAGATGATGGATAACAGAAAACTGGCATTTGAGGCAAGCAAGATAAAAGATATACAATACCCCAAATAGCCAAAGGAGTTAGCAAACATAGCCATGCATCCAAGAATACTAATGTTTTAAAATCATACAAAGATGCCTCGTTCCCTGCTTGACATCCATAAAAAAAACTAGTTAGCTCAGAAAAAAGATGAGGGGGTCTGACATGGCCGGGTCGGTAAACAAGGTAATTCTCGTAGGTAGGCTGGGCAGAGATCCAGAGATGCGTTTTACCCAAAACGGCAGGGCGGTTACTAACTTTACCATAGCAACGAATGAAAATTGGACTGATCAATCAGGAGAAAAGCAGGAAAGAACAGAGTGGCACAGGATAGTAACGTGGGGCAAACTAGCTGAGAATTGCGCAAAGCTCCTTTCCAAAGGAAGACTAGTATACATCGAGGGAAGACTTCAGACCAGGAGCTGGGATGACAGGGAAGGCAACAAGCGTTATACAACCGAGATAGTTGCGACAAATATGCAGATACTAAGTCCCATGGAAGGAGGGGACCAGTCTCTTGGCACGTTTGATGATTCCCAAAAGGTGCCAGAAGAACCATCTGCACCGGACCAGGGGCCTGATGAATACGACGACATTCCCTTCTGAGAACGAAAGGGCTAATCCCTGCCCTTTATAGAAGCACCCAATAGCTCATTGATAGACAAAATAATAGCCCTTCCCCGCAAGCATGCTTGGATAAGGCCAATAATAAAGCATACCCTAGCTT
Organism: Deltaproteobacteria bacterium; assembly: GCA_015486075.1. Lineage (GTDB taxonomy): Bacteria > Desulfobacterota > Desulfomonilia > UBA1062 > UBA1062 > B14-G9. Next base: position 78,115 of record WFSG01000018.1, on the reverse strand, counting down.
ATGACTGGCCTTCACATGAGTTTAGATTTATGTTGATATCTTCGCCTTAATTATAGTACATTGTTCTAAAAATATTCTGCAAAAGGGATGTGTTATGAAAATAATCAATGAGGCTATCAAGAAAGGCATAAAGACGTTAAGTGAACATGCATCAAAGGAGTTCCTAAAAGATTATTCTGTACCCGTTACAGAGGAATACCTAGCAAAGAACGTTGAAGAGGCAAAGAAATACGCACAGAAGATAGGCTACCCAGTTGTATTGAAGGGTTCATCAAGCACCCTCACCCATAAGACAGAGCTGAATCTTGTGGAGGTGGGGATAAAGGACGAGGAATCCTTGGCAGATGCCTTTAGCGCCATAGAAAAAAGGGGGGGGGCAGAACTGGACGGTATACTTGTCCAGGAGATGATAAAGGGCGAAAGAGAACTAGTAGCAGGCCTCACGAGAGACCCGCAGTTTGGACCATGTGTGATGTTCGGCCTGGGTGGTATATTCACCGAGGTACTCAAGGACGTAACATTCAGGGTGGCTCCACTCGAAAGGTACGACGCCTACGAAATGATGGATGAGATTAAGTCAAAGAAAATCCTGGATGAATTCAGGGGTAAACCTGCCGTGGACCGGGAGAAGCTTGCCGATATACTTATCAACCTAGGTAGGATAGGATTGGAATACGAGGAGGTTGCCGAGATAGACATCAACCCCCTGATTATTAAAGATTCTATACCAGTTGCCGTAGATGCACTCATTGTATTGAAGACAGAGGCCAACTGAGTATACCTTCAAAACCTAGTCATATCCGCATGCCGGTGATCGGGAAGATATCACTATTGATGGCGCCAATGGTGGATCTTTCCCACGTGGCCTTCCGTGAGTTGATACGCTGTTATGGTGGTTGCGACCTGTTCTATTCCGAGATGCTAAATTCCAGGATAATACCACAGGAAAGCCCCCTTAAGTCTCCTTACCTGAAGTGGGCAAAAACAGATGATCTGGTGTTTCAAATCGTGGGAAGCGATCCTTCGAGGATGGCAGATGCAGCTCGTAGGTTATCACTGTTCAGACCCAAGGGAATTGACATAAACATGGGTTGCTGGCTTAAGAAGATAACCCGCCACGGTTGGGGCGTTGCTCTAATGAAGGATATGCGTCTTGCAAGAAATGTAACCGAAGCCGTTAGAGAAGCCGTTGATCTGCCTGTCTCAGTTAAGATGAGACTGGGCTATTCAAATGACAGGAAATATCTCCTAGACTTTGCAAAGATGCTTGAGTCTTCAGGCATAGACTTTATTGTCCTGCATCCGAGGACAGCTGAAGATGGGCTCAGAAAAAGCGCAAGGTGGGAATACATAGCATACCTCAAGGATTCACTAGATATACCGGTCATAGGAAACGGGGACGTAGGGGATGTCCAAGACGCACTCGACATGCTTGCACAGACGGGGTGTGACGGCATAATGATTGGCAGGCAGGCCTTAAGGGAACCCTGGATCTTCAGGGACATAAGACAGATGCTTAACGATGGTAAAATACCTCCAAGACCTGATATAAAAAAGGCCATACTGGGCTTGGCAAAACTCCTAGAAAAATATTTTACCGAGGAGCTCGCGCTAAAAAGGTTCAGAAAGGCCATACCTTGGCTTGCATCCAGCTTTAAGTTTGACCACTTCATAGTCAAAGAACTATCAAGGGCAAAAAGCATCAAAGAACTAGAGACACGCATGGATGAAATTAGAGTCACCCCGTAGTTCTCTCTAAGCAAGTTACCATGACGCACAGTAGTAGTAACATTCAAAAACCGCTGCATCTGACCCGGGCTGATATGCACTTGAAGTTTAACTTGATAGCAGGTATATCCAGTATACCTACAAATCAATGCCTCAATGGCATGCTCAATAGGGAGGGGAATGTTTTATGGACCAGATAGATCTCATGAAGGAGCTACACGTACCATCTGATAAAAAGATAGTCCTGCTTGTGATGGACGGCCTCGGTGGCTTACCAGGAAAGGATGGCAAGACAGAACTTGAAGCAGCTAGGACACCGAACATGGATAGACTCTCAAGAGAATCCATGCTGGGATTATCCACGCCCGTTGCGCCAGGCATAACGCCTGGTAGCGGGCCAGGCCACCTTGCACTTTTTGGGTATAATGCACTCAAGTACCAGATTGGTCGCGGTGTGTTGGAGGCCCTTGGCATCGGCCTTAGACTCGGGGAGAAAAGTCTTGCTGCACGAGGAAATTTCTGCACCCTGGATCCAAAAAGCGGTGTAATAACGGACAGAAGAGCGGGCAGAATACCTACAGATGAGTGTGCAAGGCTCGTGGAGAAACTGAGGCAGATAAGTATCGATGGAGTGGATATTACGGTTCAACCGGTTAAGGACTATCGCTTTGTCCTGGTCCTAGAGGGTGAAGACCTTCATGATGGCCTCACTGAGACAGACCCGCAAAAGACAGGCCTCAAACCGCTCCCAGTTAAGCCTATTAGAAATGAAGCAGAAAAAAGTGCTCTTATATTGAACGAGTGGCTGGAAAAGGCGTTTGAGTTACTTAGGAATGAGAGACCTGCAAACGGCTGCACGTTGAGGGGTATTGCCAAGAATCCAGACTTACCTACGTTTAAAGATGTCTATGGCCTTGATGCATGTGCAATTGCAACCTATCCCATGTATAAGGGCATAGCCCGGCTCGTGGGAATGGACGTTCCTGATGCAGGAGAGAGCATAGAGACCGAGATAAGGACACTAAGAGAAAAATGGCATGATTATGATTTCTTCTTCTTCCATGTAAAGAAAACCGATTCATATGGTGAGGACGGTAACTTTGATGCAAAGGTCGGGGTGATCGAGGAAACAGACAAGATTATACCAGACATCTTGAAACTAGGACCAGGGGTACTTGTCATAACCGGTGACCATTCGACACCATGGGCGTTAAAGTCACATTCCTGGCATGAACTACCGGTGTTAATACATGCAGACAACATAAGGTTTGATTCAGTAACAGAATTTGGAGAGACAGCCTGCATCATGGGTGCACTAGGCCACATAAGACATACAGACATCTTGCCCCTTGCAATGGCACATGCTGGTAGGCTAACGAAGTTCGGGGCATAGTTCTGACAGGGAGATGTAAAATGCTGATAGGCATCATGTCAGATACCCACGACGACCTATCCTCTACATCTTCTGCCATCGAGACCATGAAACAAAGAGGATGTGGGATCATTATACACGCCGGTGACATATGTTCACCGTTTGTGGCAAGGGTGGTGGCAGGATCTGGGATACCATGCCATGCAGTGTTCGGAAATAATGACGGTGACAAATTACATCTGTCCAGTATACTGGACATCCAGCCTGCCCCTAGGCACCTAACAATAGAAGGCAGAGAAATAATAGTTTTCCATGAACCGTTTATCAATGAATTCATAAACCCTAGCAAGGTTTCCCTTCTAATCTACGGACATACACACATAAAAGACTTATACCGGGTGAAAGACATGCTAGTGGTAAATCCAGGTGCGGTTTCCGGTGTACTCACAAAAGAGAAAAGCTTTGCCCTATATGACACAAGTGCACACGAGGTGGAGTTCTGTGGGATCTAAGACAAAGGTAGCCCTTTTATTCGGCGGTGTCTCTGCAGAGCACGATGTATCTATATCATCCGCAGAGTCAATATCAAGAAGCATTGACACGGATAGGTTTGAGCCCATATATGTTGGAATAGACAAGACAGGACGGTGGTTCACTGGAGAGAGCGTTTTCAACTTCTTAAAGAGTAATAGCTCGTCCAAGCCAACAAGGGTAATCCTGTCTACTGACCCTGGCAACAAAGGCTTACTTGACCTTGAACATCCCGGGGCGATAATTCATATGGACGTTGTTTTTCCTGTTCTACATGGCCCTAGGGGAGAAGACGGTACAATACAGGGTATGCTTGACATGGCCGAGATAGCCTACGTAGGTTGCGGAACACTTGCCTCTGCCATTGCCATGGACAAGGAAATGACAAAAAGGGTGCTCAAAGAAAGTAACATACCGGTCGTACCAGGCACTTCTGTGCAGAAGAAGCAATGGGCAGAAAGCAGGGAAGACACATTGAAACGCATTGCTGGTTCTTTCGATCTGCCACTTTTTGTAAAGCCTGCATGCATGGGTTCCAGTATAGGGATAACAAAGGTAACCAGTCGCCAAGGTATCTCTGATGCTCTGGACAAGGCACTTGCTTTTTCGGAGAAGGCCATTGTCGAACCAGCTGTTGAAGATGCCCTGGAGATAGAGGTTGCAATCCTCGGCAACCTTGATCCCGCCGCATCAATACCCGGGCAGATCATCCCCTCAAGGGAGTTCTATGACTTTGAGGCAAAGTACATGGACAGTTCCTCCAAGCTCGTTATACCTGCCAAGATTGATGAGGTACTATCCGAGAAGATCAGGGAGGCTGCCCTTAGTGCATTCAGGGCGATAAATGCAACAGGCCTTGCACGCGTAGACTTCCTGGTATCCAAGGGTAGGTTCTTCGTGAACGAGATAAATACGCTTCCGGGTTTCACACGCATATCCATGTATCCCAAGCTCTGGGAAGCAACGGGGCTACCGTACAAATCGTTAATAACAAGGCTGATAGAACTAGCCATAGAAAGGTATGACTATCTTTCCAACCTAACAAAGACTATAGAACTAAAGGACAGGCTTAATGCATAAATCACTTAATCTCCCTAGAGTCGACCTGGCAACTTTCCCTGTACCAATGACCATACTGAATACAAACATGGCATTTACCCGGGAGTTGTAACATGGAGTTACTCGCAAAGAGCGGACCCTTGGGCTATGTACTACTTGGCATCTCCATAATCACACTCTCAGTATTCCTGGAAAGGTTTATAGCCCTTACCGTGGAAGTCATGAGACTGAAAAAATCCCAAGGCATTATACAAAAGATAATCTCAACCATAGAAGAAAATCGTGATCTTGACATGTCAAGGCTCGAGGAATTGGTCACCATTACTGGTGAGAGAGAGGTGGAAGGACTGTCCCGGGGTTTAGGTATAATCAGGCTTTCCTATACCATATCACCACTATTAGGTCTACTCGGTACTGTCTTGGGGATGATATCTGCATTCAAGGAAGTGTCCCTGGCAGGTGGTGCTGTCAACCCTCAGACCTTGGCATCTGGAATCTGGGTAGCACTTTTGACAACGGCCGAAGGCCTCACAATTGCCATAGTTGCATTTCTCATGTATCATTACCTCAGGTTTATAGTTAAAAAACTAGCAAGGCACATATCCATGGACGCCGAGATTAGGCTCATGGAAAGTAAAAGGGGGAGGGATGATACGACTAGAGCCAAGCGATGATAGTGACGAGCTCTCATCCATAGAGATAACTCCTCTAGTGGACATAGTCTTCCTTCTCCTTATATTCTTTCTGCTTACCGCTTCCTTTACCTATCCTACCATGCGTCTGAACCTACCCCAATCGAAAAGTGCCAAGACAGCATACCACAGGGCTGATTACATCATTACTATCTCGAGGGCCGGGCTTATACTAATTAACAACAAGCCTTCAGACCTCAAGACAATAGGAAAGATACCTCGAGGCTCCTCTGTACTTATCCTAGAAGACACGAGAGGACCATATGGCAGATTCGTGGAGGTCCTGGACGAATTGAGGTTAAAAGGTGTAGAAAAGATAACCTTGGCAACAAAAAAGAAATGATAACCTTAAAAGATACAACTAAGCGTCTACAAAAAACCTTTAAAAAGCCTTTCACCGCAAGACTAGCAGTATTCATGGTCATCCTTGTCTCCCTGTTTATGATATTCGAGTCCTTGGACACGATAAGAGAGATAAGGAAGATAGCTACAGGTAACGTCTGGCACGTACCCTCAAGGATACTAAGCGATGTTGCTGTTATCAAACCGGGCGTGGACATCAGCCTCATGGGTCTCAGATCAAGACTCAAAGACCTGCGCTATAAAAGGGTCCATCAGGTACTATACCCGGGCGAATATGCCCTGCACAGGGATCACATGGTGATATATCCCCGTGGTTTCGAATACCCATTGATGGATACAACCCTTACCCTTAGTACAGGTAAGGACATCGTTAAACTTGAGGATAACGTGGTGACGGGCATCTACAGCGTAGACACCGGTAAACCTATAGAAGCTATCTACCTAGAACCAGAGGTAATAGCTAAAATATTAGATACTCAGCACAAGGACAGGTTCATGGTGAGCCTGACTGAATGTCCGCCTTGCCTACAAAATGCCATATTATGTGCAGAAGATAAAAGGTTTTACAAACATTCTGGTATCGACTTCCTTGCCATAATCAGGGCAACCATAGTGGATATAAGGCACGGATCCTTCATGGAAGGTGCGTCAACCATAACCCAGCAATTGATAAAAAACATGTTTCTCTCCAATAGACGTTCCATTGTCAGGAAGATCAAGGAAGCATTCATGGCCATGGTAATGGAGACCATGTATACCAAAAATGAGATCCTAGAGATGTACATAAACGAGGTTTATATGGGTCAGTATGGTTATGCAGGAATATACGGTATGGGTCGTGCTGCTGAGCTGTACTTTGGAAAGCCGGTATCCAGGCTAAACTTACCAGAGGCTGCATTACTTGCAGGCATAATAAGGGCCCCCAACAAGTATTCACCATACAATTCTCCACCAAAAGCACTAGCCAGGCGCAATACCGTCCTAAAAATCATGTATGCAGAGTCCAAAATTACAAGAAATGCCTATTTCAGTGCCATAAAGACACCCTTAAATATTGTACCACTTAAGGAATGGAAAAGACAGGCTCCTTACTTTGTAGATTATATTCTTTCCTCAATAAAAGACAAATTTACCAAGGATCTTCTTGCAAAGGACGGCTATAGCATTTACACCACCTTAGATTCCAATATGCAAAATATAGCCACATCCATGTTACAACACGGTATAAAAAATATCACCAGGAGAAGCAATGTCCCAGTACAAGGAGCTGTGGTTATCTGTGAGCCAAATTCAGGCGATATCAAGGCCATGGTAGGAGGTTATAACTACGACACATCCCAGTACAACAGGGCAGTTATGTTGAGAAGGCAGATTGGATCACTCATAAAACCTATAGTGTACTATACAGCCCTAAGGCAAGGGTATACCTTGTCGTCCTTTGTTGACGACGAGCCAATAAGTATATTGCTTAATGACAAGACCCATTGGACTCCCAGAAACTTTGACCACAAGGCCCACGGAATGGTGATGCTCGCGGATGGACTTGCCAGGTCTTACAACATGGCCACGGTAAGGCTCGGAATAAAGATAGGGATTGGCAACGTTGCAAAAAACCTCCGGCTTGTACTCCCACATCACGTGTTCAATACAAACCCATCCTTGCTCCTTGGTTCAGTCGGCTTATCGCCACTCGAGGTGAGCTTAATTTATTCTAGCTTTGCCAATGGCGGATTCAGGATAAGGCCAAAGGCCATAAGGTTTATAACAAATGCAAATGGTACCATAGTACTTGATAACAACAAGGATAACACTAAGCAGGTGCTTGACCCAAGCGTTGTTTACTTACTAGACTGTGCCCTCGGTAGGGTCATAACCAAAGGCACTGCTAGCAAGGCATCATTGTATGGCATGCCGCTTGGTATCTGCGGTAAGACAGGCACAACCGGCAAGCTAAGGGATTCCTGGTTTGTATGTTTCAGTCCACATGCAGTGATAACTGTATGGCTGGGCAATGACAAGTTTAAACCAATTGGGCTTACAGGTGCTGAAGGAGCAATGCCAGTAGCAGCCATGATAATGGGCTCCATCGAGAAAAAGGCGAGCTGGACCAGACCACATGACGTGGTACTGTGCAAAGTTGATACGAGAAACGGTAGCCCTGCTGGACTATTCAATCGATATGCAGAGACTTTGCCTTACATACAAGGAACCGGGCCCACGGCGACATCGAGAGGAATTGGTGTTGTTCCTATAATAAGGTTTTTACGCTCTCTCCTCAATAGGAACTAGGCCGATTAACCTGTATTTGTATTAATAAGTAAGGGTATCAAATCGATCAGCCTTTCCCGATATCCTCACAACAACCCTGTTGGGTATGCATACCACGCTCTGGGAAGGGCGTGATATCTTACCCATGTGCACACAAATCTTGTTCGGGCAGGGCGAACTTTGAATAAATGCCTTACCAGACTCAATACGCACAACAGTAAAGCCTAGCGGCCCCGGCACTTTGATTGTCCTCGCCTTAGATATGGGGTAGACGCCATAAAGACCGTCTTCATTGTATAATTCCACCTTGAGGTCTGGAGAGCTACCATGAAAGAGGATAAAAGACCAAGAGATTGCGACCAGCGCAAGGGCTACGACAAGTAATTTGTCTGCGTAGGTAATCGAACTGTAATCCTGTAACAACGACCTCATCTGTCTTGACTTATCAATCTAGAGCATTGTCTATGCTAGTCATCAGCATGGCCACATGCCTTAAAAAGGCTAGACAGAACTCAACTCAAAGTAGCTATAAATATAATCGAAACCTGACCATAGGGTGAAAAAGCATGCAATCCATAACAGGAATTCACCTGCCAGCTGAAACTGTATCCCAAACATGGTATAATGTATGAGTAATGGTATAACAGCGGCACACTGAAATGCTGTCTTATATTTACCAAGCCAGCTAGCGGCTATTACTATATTGCTTTCCAATGCAATGCTCCTTAAACCTGTAACAGCTAGTTCCCTGCATACTATCAATGCCACTATCCATGCAGGGGCACGGCCCAGGGGGATGAGAAGGATAAGGGAAGTAACTATAAGAAACTTGTCGGCAAGAGGGTCTAGAAACTTCCCCAGGTTAGATACCATGTTATATTTCCTTGCAACGTAACCATCGAAGAAGTCGGTCAAAGTGGCCGCTATAAAAAGTACCGCTGCAAGTATCGAGTAAACATATCCGCCCTCAACCAGAAACACCGCTATTACAGGAACAACCATTATCCTGGACAAAGTGAGCATATTGGCCCAGTTAAGCCTCTTTTTCACTTATTCCCCTCAATGTAAGCCATCGCCCTTTTAACATATTCCCTTGTCTCTTCAAAGGGTGGAATACCATGATATTTGTCAACAACGGATGGTCCAGCATTGTAAGCAGCCAATGCAAGTCTTATGTCTCCATTGTAGCGCCTGAGTAACAGTGCAAAATATCTTGTACCGGCAACTATATTCTGCCGAGTATCCCATGGGTCATCTATACCCATGTCCCTGGCGGTCTCCGGCATTATCTGCATTAGACCAATCGCACCCTTACTGGACACCACGTTCTCCCTCATCTCGGATTCAACCCTTATTATGGCCCTTATTATGCCCGGGGCAACGCCATACCTTCTAGCTACCCTAACTATTAATTCTTGCACGTCAAGTCCTTGAACCTCTACCTTCTTTTCCTTGATGTAGACTTTCCAACCCTTACCAGAGGGGCAGTCACTATATTCTATGGTGCCATCTGGAGAGACCTTGACAAATATGTCGGCGTAGACAGGCATGGAACCAATCATCATTGCAACAACTATCACGCAGGAATAAAAGGCTTTCATTCATCCTTTAAAGGCAGGTGTACTCTAACCCTTGTTCCCCTTCCGACCTTACTATCTATTGTTATATCCCCGCCGTGTTCTTCTATTATCATGTATACTTTTGTAAGCCCCAGGCCAGCTCCCGAGGCCTTCGTTGTATAGAATGGGTTGAACACATCGCTAATATCGTCCTTGGGTATGCCGTGGCCCGTGTCCTTCACATCCACCGTAATGCTAGACGTGTTTCTCTTTACACCTATTTCGAGTGTCCCACCGCTTGGCATAGCCTCACAGGCATTTATAAAGATATTCCAGAATGCCTCAACCAAATAATATGGATCTGCTTTTATGAGAACCTCTTTTTCCGGTAGCATCAACCTGGTTTCTATGCCTTCGAACCTTCTTGAAGAAAATGTCCTGGATAAAGCATCGTTAATCACCTTGGCTATGTCAATGGCAATAAACCTTGGCTTGTGAATCTTCGTGTAGTTGACGTAACTTTCAATGTCCCTTATCATGGCCTCCAACCTTCGCACGTCCTCAATGATAAGATCCACGTAAAGCTTCTGATGAGAACCTGGTTCTAGCATCCTCTCAAGCCGCCTTGAGAATCCTCCCAGCGAGGTTAGAGAATTCCTTATCTCATGGGCCACGCCCTCAACCACTTTACCCAAGGCCGCCATCTTCTCCGCATTTACCATCTGTCTCCTCATATCTTCTATATCGGTAAGGTCCCTTATGACTATAAAAACATCCCCGGCATACTCTTCCCTGCGGTGTAGGCTTGCTGTAATCAGCACATAAAGAGAGGACCCATCGTCGGATCCGAGTATATATTCCCTCTCAAAACGGGTCTTGCCATCTGCAAAGGCCTCCTGGATATCATTGAATACATCCCTCTTTGCCACACATACAAGATCGTTTATGTGCATTCCCTTCCACTCTTTCTCTGCCCCTAATAGCTCCTTTGCCATTGTATTCATGAAGCGGATCTTGCCCGACGAATCCGTAGTTATAACGGCTTCACCAATGGTCTCTGTAATAGCCGCGAGATAATCCTTGTAGGCATCTACCTTTTCTTTTAAACGTATGTTTTCAAGCCTCAGGTCATGCTCCTTTATCAATTTCTCAGCAAGGCCAATTACAGTGGACACGGCAAACGGCTTTGTTATGTAATCATCCGCACCAGCCTTCATAGCCTTGACAGCCACGTCCTCGGAACCTTCACCCGTAATTACCACTACAGGTACATCGGGATCCCTTGACTTTATCTCCCTAAGCACGTCAAGACCATCCTTTGCAGGCATACGGTAATCTAGGAATACGATATCAGGTTTTGTTTTGGCAAAGGACTCTATGGTCTGAATGCCGTCAAAGGTTTGAACCACAGTAAAGTTATGCTCTACGAACACATCCCTTACCGCATCGTTTACGTAGCGGTTATCGTCAGCTATGATAACCTTTCTCTTCACATTCCGCAAACCCTTCATCCTGGACCTTCCATATGGCAACTATCTCGTCTTTTTTCATGCTTTTCTTGATTTCCGCGACCCTTCCCCCGGAAGGCAGGACCAAATCAGGGGAAATGTCAGCCAGGGGATATATAACGAAGGCCCTTGATTCAAGACGAGGGTGCGGCACTTTAAGCTCAGGTGTGTCCACTGTAATTCCCTCCAGGAGAAGCACATCTATGTCGATCGTCCTAGGTGCATTTATGTAAGGCCTTTGTCTGCCTAGTTTTGTCTCCATATCCCTACATTCATCAAGAAGGCTAAGAGGGCTAAGGCTGGTTTCTATCATCACGACCATGTTAAGGTAATTAGGCTGGGGCAAAGGGCAGTCTACAGGCATGGTCTCGTATACATTGGAGATCTTCATCAGTTTTATTCCTTTTGAATGGATTGTACATAATGCTCTATGAATGTTGAAAAACCTGTCACCCATGTTGGATCCAAGACCCAAGTAACCCTTGATACTCACTGCGTGCTTACCCTGTTCCTCAGTTCACCTATACCCTGTAGCTCTATGCTTATGGTATCACCAATGTCCATGGAACCAACACCAGGGGGCGTACCTGTTGCAATAACATCAAATGGTTCAAGAGTCATTATGTTGGATATGAAGCTTACAAGGTAATACACGTCAAATATCATGTTCGATGTTGACGATGATTGCATTACCTTGCCATTAAGTTTTGATACTATGCTGAGGTTACCAGGGTCTTCCAAATCGGTTTCCACCCATGGTCCAAGGGGTGCAAATGTATCAAAGGATTTCGATCTTGTCCACTGCCCATCCTTACTTTGCAGATCCCTTGCTGTTACGTCGTTGAAACATGTGTAGCCTAATATGTACTCTTTTGCCTTTTCTCTGGGAATCGCTTTGCAGCGCCTGGAGATAACTATGGCAAGTTCTGCTTCAAAATCAAGCCTTTTTACCCCTCTTGGATAAACTATATCTTCTCCTGGACCTATCACGCTACTCGGTGGCTTCAGAAAAATAATAGGTTCTGCAGGGATATCTAGGTCGAATTCCCTTGCATGGTCCCTGTAATTGAGACCAACGGCGACTATCTTTGTAGGTCTTACCGGTGCTAGGAAGACACCAGCATCCAGTTCCTCACCCCTATGCATAGACTTAAAATCAAGGCCATATACCCTGCCATCAGCATACTCACACCACATGGCATTGCCATCTTTGGTAATTGCCCTGCCTATCCTCATGGCTAAATACCAAGCACATCTTTCATGCTGTACAGGCTAGGTGACCTGCCTACAACCCATTTTGCTGCACGTATTGCACCACTTGCAAAGGGCTGTCTGGAATGTGCCTTGTGTACGAGCTCTATGCGCTCGCCGTTTGCTGCAAATATAAGTGTATGTTCACCTACTATGTCACCTGCCCTTATGGACTGTATTCCAATCTCCCCGGAAGGCCTCTCACCTATGATACCATGCCTCTCGTACCGTGCGTGTTTATCCAAATCTATATCTCTTGCCCTGGCAATCTCTTGAGCGAGGCCAATGGCTGTACCTGAAGGCGCATCTTTCTTGAACCTATGATGTGCCTCTATTATCTCGCAATCATAGGTCTCGCCCAGAAGACCTGCAAGAAGACCTGCAACCTTAAACATCACATTTACCCCGATACTCATGTTTGGAGCCATAACAACTGGTATGGTTTTTGCTGCATTCTCAACCATGTTCTTCTGCTCAGGAGCAAGGCCAGTTGTGCCTATTACCATTGCCTTCTTTTCCTTAACTGCAAAATCCAGGTTTTCTATAGTAGACCTAGGTGAAGAAAAATCTATTATCACTTCCACTTCCACGAATGCCTCACCAGGGTCAGATAAAATCCTTATACCTCTTGCATCTTCACCAAATATAGTGCCCGCATCTTTTCCTAAATAAGGATGGCCCTCTTTCTCCGTGGCGCCAGAGAGTACCATATCTTTTTCATTAAGGATTTCCTGCAATATGAGCGAGCCCATCCTACCTCCAACGCCTACCACCCCTATCTTAAGCACCTGCACTCACCTCCTCTTGATAGTTTCTTACCATGACGGTAACACTGTTATACCTCGTCCATCCATGCACTTAACAATCAATATCATACAACACCATGCGATTTAAGTATATCAAAGAGCCTCTGCTTGTTTAAATCTGACATCTGGCAAAGTGGCAGCCGTAGTTCTTCCTTTATTTTTCCCATCATGCTTAAGGCGGTCTTGACAGGTATTGGATTGGTCTCAATAAACATGACGGAATTGATATCCAGAAGTTCATAATGCAGTTTCCTGGCACCTGCCACATCCCCGCTCAAAAAGCTTTCAACCATTCGTGACACCTTTGAAGGCAACACGTTTGCCGTAACAGAGATAACCCCCTTTCCTCCCAGGGAAAGTATAGGTAGCGCAAGCCCGTCATCACCAGAGAGCAGGACAAAATCTTCAGGTGTATTATATATTATCCTGCCACACTGTACAAGATTACCGCTTGCCTCCTTTATGCCAACCACCACATCTATCTTTGCAAGGGATACTACTGTCCCGTACTCCATGTTTATCCCTGTCCTTGATGGCACGTTGTAAAGGATCTGCGGGATGTCGCATGCCTTTGCAATGGCCTCGTAATGCCTGAAAAGACCTTCCTGCGTAGGCTTGTTGTAGTACGGCGTTATCAGTAGTACACCATCAACCCCAGCATCCTTGGCGTGCTTTGTAAGCTTAATGGCCTCCTGTGTCGAGTTGGACCCGGTACCGGCTATAACCGGCACCCTTCCTGCCACGGTCTCCACGGTTATGTCAATTACCCTTTCGTGTTCCTCATAGGATAGAGTTGCAGATTCACCCGTTGTGCCACAGGGTACAATACCTTTTATGCCCTGTTCTATCTGGAATTCTATGAGTCCCCTGAATGCCTCCTCGTCAAGCTTGCCATCCTTAAAAGGAGTGACTATAGCAACTATGGCTCCTGAAAACATACTCAATCTCCTTCCTCCATTATTGCATCCGGTATAGTCTCACCGGATGTAAGGTCATCATATGTCTGTCTCCTGTTTACAAGATAGAACTTGTCCTTATCCACCAGGACCTCTGCCGCCTTGGGCCTGGAGTTGTAATTCGAGGCCATTGTGAAACCATACGCACCAGCACTCATTACGGCAATCAAATCTCCTCTATCTAGTACGGGTAATTCCCTATCCTTTGCCAGGAAATCGCTGGATTCACATATGGGCCCAACCACGTCCACCTTTTCTCTGCCAATACCCTTTTCGACGACTACACCTATCTCGTGGTAAGCATTGTAAAAAGCAGGCCTGATAAGATCGTTCATTCCAGCATCTACAATAATAAAGGTCTTGCCAGAGGTTTCTTTCCTGTAAAGTACCCTTGAAACGAGAATCCCAGCGTTTCCTACAATAACCCTGCCAGGTTCGAATATCAACTTCATTCCTAAATCTCCAGCAGCCTTTACCATTGCAGAGCCGTACTCGCTTGGATGAGGAGGTTCCTCGTGCTCATAGGTTATGCCAAGGCCTCCGCCAAGATCAAGGTACCGCAAGTGTATACCATCTTCTTCAAGACGAGAGACGAGCACCTTGAGCCTTTCCACCGCATCAAGAAAGGGCTTTACCTCGGTAAGCTGGCTTCCTATATGACAGTCCAGACCCATGACATCCACGTGATCAAGCCGAACAGCTTTTCTATACTGGTCCAAAGCAGCGTCTATATCAATACCAAACTTGTTCTCCTTTAACCCCGTTGATATATATGGATGCGTTTCGGGATCAACGTCAGGGTTCACTCTTATAGCAATAGGTGCCCTCTTGTTGAGAATAGATGCCCTTGCTGCAAGCACCTCAAGTTCCTGCTCGCTTTCAATGTTAAACATCAATATGCCCGCTGTCAGTGCCATGTCGATTTCATCCACGCGTTTGCCAACGCCTGAATAAACTATTCTGCCTGGATCTATACCTGCCCTTAGGACCTTGAACAACTCCCCTCCGGATACCACATCTGCCCCAATGCCCATTCTTCCCAAGGCCGCTAGTACAGCGAGATTCGCGTTTGCCTTTACGGCAAAGCAGGTCTGGTGATCCACTCCCCTGAGAGACTCTTCAAAAACCCTAACATGTCTCCTTATAGTAGGCAGACTATAGCAATAAAAGGGAGTACCCACACTATCAGCAATTTCCTCTATGCCAAGATCACCGCAGTAAAGCCTGCCTTCCCTGTAAACAAAGTCGTTCATAACCGTCTCTTACTTACACACAATCCTTGCATCACCTAACCAGTGAATATTACCCTTCTCAAACCCGACACGGTACACCATACACCTGCTCCCAGGACTATTATCCATGATAGCATACCTGCCTGATTTATCTACAAGCAACTCGGCCTTTTTCTTCAGGTTCTCGGTGCAAAGGGGACAGATGCCCTTGGGCTTTCCGAACAACAAGACCCTTATGCCCTGTTCATGGCAATAAATCCTTGCAATTACCTTTTTACCAGAGAACTTTATGGATATCACCTCGACCGGCTTTGGCGGTATGGGAGGTAAAGGCGGTTTTTTCCTTCCACATCCAGTAGAGCTCATTATCAGAATGCAAATAGCGATGATCCAGATACTTTTGCTATATCTCATGGTTCAGGTCATTTAGAAATGAACGTGCCTTTTGTATGGCCTCAAAGACATTTTTCCTTGCTGTACCACCGTATGTTGTCCTAGAATCCACCGAGGAAATCGGATCTACGTAGTTAAACACGTCTTCTTCAAACCTAGGAGAAAATCTCTTGAAATCATCCATACCAAGGGTATCCAGTGTCTTACCAGTGCTTACAAGGTAGGAAACAATCTCACCTGTAATACGATGTGCCTCTCTAAACGTCTCTCCCTTGCGTACAAGGTAGTCAGCAACATCTGTTGCAGTTATGAAACCCTTACCAAGGGCTACCATAATCGCATCTTTATTGACCTTGAGCCCAGGTAACAGACCTGCCATGATCTCTATGCATGATTTAGTGGTATCTACCGTATCGAACACAGGGCCTTTGTCCTCCTGCATGTCCCTGTTGTATGCAAGAGGAAGACCCTTCATAATGGTCAGCAGTGTAACCAGGTTCCCATAGACCTTTCCTGTTTTTCCCCTAACAAGCTCAGGTACATCAGGGTTCTTCTTCTGTGGCATTATGGAACTCCCAGTTGCATAGGAATCAGGCAACTCAATAAAGCCAAACTCCTGCGAATTCCAGAGTATGAGTTCCTCTGCAAGCCTGCTCATATGCATCATGCATATAGCAGACGAGGCTACAAACTCTATGGCAAAATCCCTGTCACTGACGGCGTCTATGGAGTTCCTAGAAGGCTTTTCGAAACCTAGCTCCATTGCAGTCATCCATCTGTCCACAGGATACGAAGAACCCGCAAGGGCAGCACTTCCTAGAGGGGAGATGTTTACCCTGCGAAGGACATCTGCGAATCTCTCTTGATCCCTTGCAAACATCTCGAAGTAAGCCATTAAATGATGGGATAGGAGAACGGGCTGTGCGTGCTGCAGATGAGTCATACCAGGCATTACTATATCCAAATTATCTTCAGCAACCTTTACAATTACTTCCATTAAACCTGTAAGTAAGCGACCTATCGCCTGTATTTCGCGCCTAAGAAACAGCCTGAGATCACATGCAACCTGGTCATTACGGCTCCTTGCCGTATGCAACTTCTTCCCTGCATCTCCAATTCGCCTTGTGAGCTCGGCCTCTATATTCATGTGTACGTCCTCAAGCCTCTCGTCAAAAGAGAACTTGTCCTCTTCTATATCCCTTGCTATGGATTCCAACCCCTGGATTATTTTAGCGAGCTCATCAGGATTAAGTATACCTATCTTTGCTAGCATTCTAGCATGGGCAATGCTACCCTGTATATCATCCCTATAAAGCCTCTTGTCTAGGCTTACTGACTCGGTAAAGTGCTCCACCTTCTCATGGGTCGCATCACCGAATCTACCAGACCATGGTTTGTCAGCCATCTTTCCTTACCGCCCTGAGTCTGAGCCTCAATGCATTCAGCCTTATGAAACCAGTGGCATCCTTTTGGTTGTACACCTCATCCTCGCCGAACGTAGCCACTTCAGGACTATATAGAGAGAAGGGGGATCTTCTGCCGGTAACAATGCAATTACCCTTGTACAGCTTGATCCTCACGTCACCATCCACGCCTTTCTGCGATTCATCGATCAGTGCCTGCAAGGTGAATCTTTCTGGTGCAAACCAGTAGCCATTGTATACAAGAGATGCGTACCTTGGCATGAGCTCGTCCCTCAGGTGCATTACCTCCCTGTCCATCGTTACCTGTTCCACAGCCCTGTGGGCAACCCTCAAGATAGTCCCGCCAGGTGTCTCGTACACCCCTCTGGATTTCATGCCCACGTAACGGTTCTCTACTATATCTATCCTACCAATGCCGTTCCTAGCACCCAGGGTATTCAGTTCTGCAAGTAGTTCAGCAGGAGAGAGATCCCTGTTGTCTATGGCAACCGGGTCACCATTAACAAACGTAATAACTATATCGGTGGGATCATCAGGGGCTGCCTCGGGGGAGGTCGTCAGTATAAACATGTCCTCATCGGGAGCCTGCCATGGATCCTCCAGGATACCGCCTTCGTAACTTATATGAAGTATGTTTCTATCCATGCTGTAAGGCTTTTTCTTGGTAACAGGCACCTCTATCCCGTGTTCTCTTGCATAGTCTATCATCTTCTCCCTTGACCTCAGCTTCCACTCGTCCATCTTCCAAGGGGATATTATTTTTATATCAGGCTCTAAAGAAAAGAACGTGAGCTCAAACCTTACCTGGTCGTTACCCTTGCCTGTGGCACCATGAGCCACTGCACGGGCTCTTTCTTTTCTTGCCACGTCTATTAGCCTCTTGGCTATAAGTGGCCTAGCTAGGGCAGTTCCAAGCAAGTATAGGCCCTCGTATGCGACATCTGCCCTGAATGCCGGAAAAACATAATCCCTTACGAATTCCTCCTTGAGATCCTCTATGTATACCTTGGATGCACCCGTAGCCTTTGCCTTTTCTTCGAGACCCACGAGTTCCTCTCCCTGTCCCACATCTGCTACAAAGCATATTACATCATAGCCCATTTCGTCTTGGAGCCATTTCAGTATAACCGATGTATCTAGACCACCCGAATATGCCAATACTACCTTTTCCCTAGACATCATCTTTTCCTCTCTTGCATTAGTAATTCCATGAGGGCCATCTGTACGTAAAGCCTGTTTAGAGCCTGTTCCCATACTATTGACCTAGGTGACTCCAAAACTTCATCGCTCACCTCCTGTCCCCTGTGGGCAGGAAGGCAATGCATAAATACGGCGTCCCCTGCAGCAGCGGCCATCAACCTGGAATCCACCTGAAAGCCTCTGAACTTCTCCTCTCTAGAGATGGCTTCCTGCTCCTGTCCCATGCTGGCCCATACGTCAGTATTAACCGCGATGGCATCCCTTACGGCATCCCTAGGATGCCTTACAATCTCTACTTTTGCACCCCTTGCAATGGCTGTATCAAGTATCTCGCTTTTCGGCTCAAAACCTAGAGGACATGCAATCCATAGCTCAAACCCGAACATGAAAGCCGCATTTATCCAAGAGTTAGCCATGTTGTTACCATCACCCACCCATGCAATCTTCCTGCCCCTAAGCTCGCCGAACCTCTGTTTAAGCGTGAAGCAATCCGAGAGTACCTGGCAGGGATGTAGCAGGTCTGTTAGTGCATTAATGACCGGTACATCTGCCCAGGCAGCCATCTGCTTAATCCTTGAATGTCCGAACGTCCTCATTACAATAGCATGGGCATAACCAGAAAGTATGCGGGCAGTGTCCCGTATAGGTTCGCCCCTCCCCATCTGCGATGCCTCAGGGGTCAAAATTACGGGGTGTCCACCGAGCCTTGCAATCCCAACCTCGAAAGACACCCTGGTCCTGGTGGATGCTTTTTCAAACACGAGGACAACGCTCTTGGACGAAAGGGCGCTTGACTTCTCTCCATTCTTAAAGGCCTTCGCCCTTGAGAACACACGCTCTATGTCGCCAAGCTGAAGATCCATTATAGATAGGAAGTCTTTCTTCACTTTATAGCCCATTGTCCTTCAGTATATCATCTATCATCTCAATTGCCTGGTCTATCTCCCGGCTAGATATAATAAGAGGTGGCACCAGTCTCAGGATCCTGCCCTTTATCACGTTCAATAGTATACCCTTACCTAGGCCATCTACGGGAAAGGAAGATATATCGGTATCAAAGTCCACGCCTACCATCAAACCCTTACCCCTTACCTCCTGTATGCAAGGATGAACTTCTTTTAACTCGTCTAGGCCATGCATCAGGTACATACCTTGTTGAAGGCTTTTCTCAACTATATTATCCTTTACGATGGTAGATATAGTAGCAATACCTGCGGACATTGCAAGAGGATTGCCGCCGAAGGTAGATGCATGACTCCCAGGCGTAAAGGCATCTGCCACAAAAGGCTTCGCAACCATGGCACCTACAGGGAAACCATTCGCAAGGGCCTTTGCCATGGTCATTATATCAGGTTCCGCCCCCTCGTACATGTAGGCAAAAAACCTGCCTGTCCTTGCCATACCGGTCTGCACCTCGTCCAGTATCAAGAGCAGACCATGCTCGTCGCATATTTTTCGCACTTGCCTCAGGTAACCCTCGGGCGGTACATGTACACCGCTCTCCCCCTGTATGGGCTCAAGCATGATCGCCCCGGTTTCCTCATCTATCGCGTCAATGAGTGCATCTACATTACCGTAAGGCACTATCTCAAAACCACTAGGGATGGGATCGAACCCTTGTCTGAATTTTGCCTGGCCAGTTGCGGCCACTGTTGCGAGTGTCCTCCCATGAAAAGAACCCTCCATGGCAATAATCTTTGCAGCGCCTTGTTTTCTTTCATTGCAGTACCGTCTGGACAGCTTGATGGCTGCCTCATTGGCCTCTGCACCGGAGTTGCAGAAGAAAACCCTGCCATCAAAGGCATTATTTACTATGAGCTCTGCCAGCTGTTCCTGCTGGGGTATTCTGTACAGGTTGGAACAGTGGAACAGGTTCTCCGCCTGTTCAGAAACAGCCTTTACCACATCCGGGTGGCAATGGCCAAGAGAGCAAACCGCTATACCACTGACCATGTCAAGGTATGACTTGCCATCCACATCCCATACCCAAGCACCCCTACCCTTTACAAGGGCAACAGGCAGGCGTGCATACGTGTTCATAAGATACTGGGTCATCTATTCCCCTTTTACAATCTGAGTCCCTATGCCTGAGTCTGTAAAGAGCTCCAGCAGTATGGAGTAAGGAACCATGCCATCTATAATATGCGCCTTCATAACCCCTCCTTCTAGCGCCCTCATGCAACATTCCAGCTTGGGTATCATGCCGCCCGTGACAACAGAGTCTTCGATCAGGCAAGATATATCCTTGTGCTCTATGCTGGATATCAATACCCCATCCTTGTCCAGAACCCCTGCCTCGTCCGTGAGGATTATGAGTTTCTCGGCACCGAGACCTATGGCGATCTCAGCTGCAACAGAATCAGCATTGATATTGTAGGTTTCGCCTGCTTCACCGACACCCAGGGGGGCAATAACAACAACGTAACCCGCCCTTTCTAAGGTATCTATAATGGCTGTATCAACCGATGTAACCTCACCTACATAGCCCATATCAACAACACCTTCATTCCCTTTGGCTGCTTCGTTATCCTTTAAAAATAGTTTCCTTGCCCTTATCAGGCCACCGTCCTTGCCAGATAACCCAACTGCCCTACCGCCCTCGTTATTGATTAGAGTGACCACCTCCTTGTTGACACCACCAGCCAGCACCATTTCAACAACATCCATGGTCCTTGAATCGGTTACACGCCTGCCCTTTACAAAGGTCGACTCCATCCCCATCTGCTCAAGGACATTGCCTATCTGAAGTCCACCACCATGGACCACAACCACGTTTATGCCCACATAATTGAGCAGGACAATCTGTCTGGCAAACTTCTTTTTGAACTTTGGGTCCACCATGGCATGCCCACCGTACTTTATTACTATTCTCTTGCCCCTAAAATCCCTTATGTAAGGAAGGGCCTCTATGAGAACCTTTGCTCTCTGTATTGCCTGTTCCATAACAAAACTCTCCTGTCTAGCAAAGCATGTAATTTAACACTTATAAACTATGTATATCCAGCTTTTTTTAAGAAGAAGATATAAACATACAGATAAGAAGAAACTCTTCCCAAGAATAAGATGCCAACATAAGGATGTTAACACTACCAAGTGATCATTATACCATCAACAAAAGGGCTGCCTATTCATACATGGTTAGTATCATAACAAAGAGTCATGCACCTGTAAAATAATTCATTCCTAAAAACTAGCCCTTTAATCCACCTGGAACGAATATACAAGGCCAATACCTATATATCCCAAGTCCATGTCTATATCTTGGTTAATGCCAATAATGGCAAAGCCGGTTTCATTAAAGAGTGTACCCGGATCATCACCATACCATACCTGATCCTGCTCGCCATTGGTCCTTATACGGCTATACATGCCATCTACGTATACACTCCAGCCATTGCCAAAGGTGTACATTGCCGACATTGTTATATATACAGCATCTCCAGTGCAGTTGCCACGGCTTAACTTGTAGCGTACGAAATGATCATCTTCGTCCCTTGCCCTTGCCTTGGGGCTGTAATCAAGCATGGCATACGCGTATATGTGTCCAGGCAATTTTAACCTGTATTCAAAACCCATATACAAGGATCCGTAATTCACCTTGTAGTAAATCACACGCCCGGGTACAAACATTCCGCTAGAAGCGGACCCCAGTGTTACCTGCGATGTATCATATCCCGAATAAGAGAAGGAATGATAATTGTAGCCAGCTCTTAGTCCAAAAGTGTTGTGATCATATTGTACAAGGAAAAGCTGGGCACCTATATTTGCAATATTACCTTCTGCCTTTAGCTCGGTCTCGGAGTATATTAGTCTGTTGGAGCTACCAACTCTTAAGTCTAAATCGGTGTCCTCCAAGGATGTGCCGTATTTCCTAGATGGTGCCTTGAGATAAGAGACCCTAAAACCAAAATCTTTGTATGAGCAGGAATAGGTGAAACCAGCCATATACATATCTAGTGGCCATTTAAGTTCACTAGTACCTGTGCCCAGCGTAATATCATAGGTGGTATTGCCTCTTAGATAGCCTGTTTCTAACCCGAAATCTACTGCTGGCTTTGCTGCAAAGGCTGGCAGTGTATTAGCCAGAATAAAAAAACAGATAGAGCAGATGAAGATAGACTTTTGTAATCTGGGCATAAAAATCCACAACCATTTACTGGAGGCGGCAACCGGATTCGAACCGGTGAATAACGGTTTTGCAGACCGTCGCCTTACCACTTGGCTATGCCGCCATTTTTATGATCTTATAAATGTTAGACAAAATGAAAGTCAAGTTAAATCATAGGACTCCCGTGCATCACTCTCTCGTTCTGGGTAAATATGTATGTCCTGAAATCTTGCCCTGTCTTTATAATTTTACGCATATCAGAACGTCTGGTCCACCTGCTGTGGAGCCAGAACCAGTGGGTGGGATATCTTCTCACCACAGACTCTACCCAAGTCTGCATAGCCTGTGATAGATCAAAAATGCCCTCCCTGTCCCTGGAGAAAGCCCTCGCATCGATTGCGTTCTCAAAACATACCCTGTATTTACCTTTTTCCTTTATCGCATAAACTGGCACTATTATGGCATCGCCCTTTATGGCAATAAAGGCCGGGGCTGGATTGGTGGGTGCAGGCATACCAAAGACATCGCAAAACACCTTGTCTCCTCTCTTACCTCTCTGATCTACAAGTATCCCGATGACCCTGCCCTTCCTAAGTTCCCTTATCAGCATTAGAGCCTTGCCCTTGGGGGGAAGTATTGTTGCCCCTGAGCGTGAACGAATGGAATCAACGATTGATTCCATTAGGGGATCTTTCCTCCTATCCGCCATCACGCAAAATTCTATACCAATGAGTCTTGGAAGATGGGCAAGTATCTCCCAGTTGCCTACATGGCCTGTAATAAGCATCACCCCTCTATTTGAAGCAAGCGCTTCATCAAGAAATTGCCTTCCCTCTATGGTTACCCTTCTTGAAAGCTCCTCGGCGTCCATGTAAGCAAACCTTATGGCATCAACAAGTATATCCCCGTGCCTCATGAACACCCTTAGAGAATCACCCGTACTATACCCTTTGCCAAGGGCATTCTTCATCTGGATTTCTGCTATTCTCCTATGCAGCGGGTCTAAAAGCCATCCTAAAAACCCAAATACCCTTGCAATACCTATTGCAAAACCGTACGGCAATTGCTCTAGTAACCATATCATGCCAAGAGAGAATATATAGCGTACCCTCCTCAACATCTTGTTCTCCCTGAATCGTTCAGCACTCCTACCTAGGATGTAAGATCTTTTATAATCCATCTAACTGCATCCTTCAAATCCCTCGCAACATACTCCACAGCAACACCTGACTCAAGGTTCTTGTTATACCCTAGTAGTATACCCTTGCCGCCAACCCTGTGGATCGTCTCCATGTCTATGTCCTTGTCACCAACCATGTAACATTCAGCAAGCTTAAGGCTGAAACTCTTGGCGGCCATCTCGAGCATACCCGGAGATGGCTTCCGGCAAGTACAATCACGCTTGTACTCAGGTATAATCCCTTCCGGGTGATGCGGGCAATAATATATAGCATCAAGCCTTGCGCCGTCTTCTCTTAGTAAATACTCTAGCCTTTCGTGTATCATACCTAGTCTTTCTTCGCTCAGGTAGCCCCTTGCTATGCCGGACTGGTTCGTTACAACAATCACAGGTAGGCCGAGCGAGTTCAACATTCCTATTGCCTCTCCGGCAC
This sequence comes from Deltaproteobacteria bacterium, assembly GCA_015486075.1. GTDB lineage: Bacteria > Desulfobacterota > Desulfomonilia > UBA1062 > UBA1062 > B14-G9. The sequence goes on along the minus strand of WFSG01000018.1, from coordinate 54,052 downwards.
CAGGTAGTATCTCTACACCTTCAGGATTTCTCAGATATACCTTATCCTTTATTATGGTACCGTCCCTATCGAGGAATACGGCCTTTCCCTGCAATTTTCTCTATCTCCTGCACGATTATGTCCATACCATCCACCTTCATCCTTACCCTAAGGGAATACCAATTATCCCCTGGCATATCCGAATAAAATCTTACCATGTCCTTTTCTGTTGTCACAACAAGATCATGATGTCTGGCACGTCTTTTGATACGTTCTATATCCTGCTTCGAAAACAAATGATGATCCCTGAACACCATAGGCTCAACGTGCGCACCTAGGCCCTCGAGAAGTTCAAAAAAATCCTCTGGCCTTGCAATGCCACAGAATGCCAGAATCGATTTCCCCTGAAGTAACTCGCAGGCATGTTCTTTTCCATTGGATGCCACAAGGCACTGTGGACATAGACTCGCATGCACCTTGCCCTTGCCACCTGATCCTTTTGTATAGACAACCATGTGAGCGCGCTTGAGCTGAGATGCATGTTCCCTAAGGTTACCCCATGGAAGAAGGTGCTCTTTCCTGAGATCCCTGCTAACAAGTACTATGTCCATGTCTCTCGATAATCTCCTGTGCTGAAAACCGTCGTCCAATATAACCATGTCTACCCCTAGCTTCCTTGTTGCGTAAAGCGCACCCTTTAGCCTATCAACAGCCTTGACAACGGGTACACTTGAACTCTTTGCCATGAAAAGGGCCTCATCTCCTACACCCCTCACGTCACAGGAACCATCGACCCTCAAGACCCCTTTTTCCTTCCCCTTGTATCCCCTTGTCACTATGGCTACTTTGTATCCCCTGGACTTAAGTTCTTCGGCCAGGGCAAGGCTAAATGGTGTCTTTCCTGTGCCACCTGCCTCTATGTTACCCACGCTTACAACAAGGCAGGGTGCTTGATGAGATTTGAGCACACCCGTATCGTAGAAAAGGTTCCTCAGGTAAACCACTAGGCCATAGATTAAAGATAGTATTCTAAGCACCTTCAAACTGTAGCTCGTATAGTCTAGCGTAATATCCACCTTTTGCCATTAGTTCGGAATGAGTCCCCTGTTCAACTATCTCTCCCATGTTAAGTACTATTAGCCAATCAGCCCCTACAAGCGTTGAGAGCCTGTGTGCTATTATAAGGGTTGTTCTTCCCGCCATCAAACTATTAAGGGCAGCCTGAACCTCCCTTTCAGCCTCTGTATCCAGTGATGACGTGGCCTCGTCCAGTATGAGAACAGGGGAGTCTTTCATAATTGCCCGTGCAATACAGATACGTTGCCTCTGCCCGCCCGAGAGCTTTATACCACTCTCACCTATTACCGTATCATACCCCTTGGGCATTCGTACTATAAAATCGTGAGCATTAGCTGCCTTGGCTGCAAGGATTATCCTATCCATATCCATCGTATCAGAGCCGTAGGATATGTTTGCCTTCACAGTATCGTTGAAAAGCACCATCTCCTGGGTTACTATTGCAATGTTAGCCCTCAGGGAAGAGATGGTAACATCCCTGATATCAATACCATCTATCAAGATGGCTCCCCTTGTTACATCAAAAAGCCTTGGTACGAGGTTGGCCAAGGTACTCTTTCCTGCCCCTGACTCGCCTACAATGGCGATTTTCTGGCCGGGTTCCGCTCTAAAGCCTATACTCCTTAGTACATAACGTGCATCTTCTGGGACTCCGGACGTTGAGACCTTGTGATCATAAGAAAACCAAACATCCTTGAACTCTAAATAGCCCTTCACCCTTTTTAATTCTACCGCACCAGGCCTATCTTTTATAACGGGCTCGGTGTCCAGTATTTCGAACACCCTCTTTGCAGCTGCTATACCTTCCTGTACGACCATGTTTAGCTCGTTGAATCGCTTTATGGGAGCGTAGAGCATAAATAGTGCGGTCATGAATGAGAAAAAGTTGCCAGGGGTCGAGGTACCCCTTATAACGCTCATACCACCGTACCATATAATAAAAGAAATGCTGATACCCCCCATGAACACCATGAGAGGCGAAGATATAGCACGGATTGCGAGTCTTCTCATCCAGTTACGATAGTACCTGTTATTCTCAACGGCAAAACGTGACTTCTCGTATTCCTCCATGTTATAGGCCTTGACAATACGCATGCCAGAGAATGTCTCGTCAAGTATACTCATGACATCACCCATCACCTTCATGCTCTTCGTAGAGTAATGCTTGAGCTTATCCCCAAACCTGCTTATGGAATAGGCCACCAAAGGAAAGACAATCATAGCTACGATAGCGAGCTTCCAGTCACGGTAGAATACGACGAACATTAGTCCCGCCATGGTAAAGGTCTCCCTTACAAGGCCTGTTACTGCGTTTGTTACAGATGCTTGTACTAGATTGACATCGTTTGTTATCCTAGATATTAATATACCTGTTTGAGTATTGGTGTAGAAGTTCATGGAAAGCCTGTGCAGGTGAGCGTAAAGCTTGTACCGTAGGTTCCTTACTACCCTCTGGCTAACATCGGCCATGAGGTAGTAACGTCCATAGTCACATATACCCCTTACGAAAAATATACCCACAACGGCAAGGGGTATGACCTTGAGCATGCCTACATCTTTGGCAATGAATATATCGTCGAGCACTGGCTTTACCAGAAAGGCAAGTAATGCCTGGCACCCAGATATGACGAGCATCAACAAGGAGGCAATTACAAGCCTTAACCAGTAAGGCTTTAGGTAGGTCAAGAGCCTCTTGTAAATAGCAATATCATTCTTCACGCCGAAAGCATGCTTATTATCCATCTGGCAACCTCTTCTGAAGCATTCTTGGAGCCCATTTTTGAACGTAATTCAATCAACCTGGAACGAGTATCCTTGTACAGGTCTTCATCATCTATAAACCTGCCCATGGCTTGAGCAAGGTTCTTGCCGGTGAGCTTGCCCTGTATAAGCTCTGGAACTACTCTATATCCTGCTATTATATTGGGCATGCCTATGGACGATGTCTTTACAAAGGCCCTTGCCAGAGCGTAATTTATAAAAGATGTCTTGTAACAGATTACCCCTGGAATCCCTTGCATGGCTATTTCAAACGCTCCAGTACCGGATTTTACAAATGCAGCATCCACTTCTGGTAGACTCCGGCATATCTGCACCTCCATGCCCGTATATCGCCTAAACACGCTATCGCCTATACCCTCTGATGCGTAAAGGAACCACGAGATATTGGGATGATCGCTGTCGAGTCTCCTCTTTGCCGACATCATAATGGGTAGAATCTTCTTTATCTCGTGTTTCCTGCTTCCGGGTAGCATTGCGATCTTCTTTGGAGGCCAGGATGCATTTGAGGGCTCAAAATCTTGTCCAAGCAAGGGATGTCCCACATAACGCGCATCGACACCGCTTGACCTAAAAAAGGGCTCCTCAAACGGGAATATAACTGCAAGCCCATCTGTTATCCGTGAGAGCACCCTTGCCCTGTTGGCCCTCCATGCCCATGCCTGTGGTGCTATGTAGTATAACACCTTTGCCCCATTTCTCTTGGCATATGCAGCAAGTCGCATGTTGAAGTCAGGAAGATCTACTGGCACGAATATGTCAACCTTGTTATCTCTTATAATGCCCTTGAGACCTGAGTATATCCTTATGATGCTAAAAATTTTGTAAATAACATCGGTAAATCCCATTACCGAGAGATCAGCCATGGAGTATATACACTGCATGCCAGCATCTTCCATCCGCGGCCCACCTAGACCAAACACCTCTACGTCAGGAAGCATGGCCTTAAGGGAACGCACGACCCCTGCTGCATGTCTGTCTGCACTAGCCTCGCCGGCCACCATGAGAACACGTGCCATATGGCTACACCCGGGGTATTGTTATACTATCTTTCAATAGATTGACTACCTGCATTGCCTGTAGGCCTGCCATACCATCTACAACAGGCTTTTCGTTGTTTGCCACAGCACGGACAAAAGATGCAATCTCGGTCTCAAGCGCATCAGGATCGTTTATCTCTTTATAATTATGAAGGATCTTCTTGTCCTGAGTCATAGTGTATGTGTCCACCGCTTTTTTTGCATAGTCTATAGATACGTAAGAATCTGGTTGGAATACACGAATCTTCCTCATAACTTCGGCAGACACCCTGCTGGCAGTTATGTTTGCAATGCAACCGGACTCGAACCTTATCCTTGCATTCGCGATATCTATCTTATCGGTAAGCACAGGCACACCAACCACCTCAACCGAGGCTATATCTGACTTCACAAAGGTTAAAATAATATCTATATCATGTATCATGAGATCCAGTATCACATCAACGTCGATGCCCCTGTTTGTAAAAGGGCTTATCCTATGAGCCTCTATGAACATGGGCCTTTTAATACTACCTGACAGATCCATTATTACTGGATTAAATCTCTCCAGATGACCTACCTGCAATGTTGCTTCCCCCTGCTCTGCAGCGGATATTATATCCCTTGCTTCCTCTAGGCTGGAAGCCATAGGTTTTTCCAAGAGTACGGCCACCCGCCTTTTAAGGAAGGGAATCGCCACGTCCCTGTGAAGACTAGTCGGGACTGCAATGCTTACCGCGTCTACTCGGTCCAAAACATCACGGTAATCAGTGAATGCCCTAGTATTAAATTCGGCAGCAGCATCTTTTGCACGGGATTCGTCTATGTCTACGACACCCACGAGATCAACGTCCTTCATACCCGCGTACTTGGCGGCATGGAATCTGCCTAGGTGACCTACACCAATTACAGCAATGCGCAACCTGCTCATCTAGCTATGCCCCTCTCTGAAGAACGTATAAACTTCAACATGCGCGAAACCTCCTCGATATCTCCAAATTCCCTCTCTAGTCTACCCAAGGCGTTATTGAGGCTGAGACCTTCTTTGAACAGTATCTTAAAGGCCTTCTTTATCACTCTTATAGCATCAGGGCTGAATCCATTTCTTTTAAGACCCACTGTGTTAATGCCGAAAAGCCTTGCCCTATCACCAGTTGCCATGGCATATGGTATTATGTCCATACTTACCATTGAACCGCCACCTATCATGGCATACTGACCCAGTCTCGTAAACTGGTGCACGGCAGAAAGCCCACCTATTATTACATGATCCTCCACATGAACATGGCCTGCGAGGGTTGCGACATTACCCATCACGATATAATCCCCCAAATGGCAATCATGGGCCACGTGACAATAAGCCATTATGAGGTTATGGGATCCAATACGCGTGATGCCTCCGCCGTGTTCTGTACCACGGTTTATTGTTACAAACTCCCTGATCGTGTTGTTATCACCTATAACCAGCCTAGTATCACCTCCTTTATACTTTAAGTCCTGGGGAGGCGAACCTATACTGGCATAGCCTGTGAGCTTGCACGAATCACCTATTGTTGTTGGGCCCTCTATAACGCAGTATGGTCCTACGATGGTATTCTTTCCAATATGTACATCATCACCTATTATGCATCCCGGGCCGATGCATGAACCAGGACCTATTGTTGCGTTGGGCGAGACCCTGGCCATTGGATCAATGCTTGTCAATTTTATCCATCCTTTTTTCTAAGTCGTTCAACCGTTTTAGTATCTCAGGTAGGTTTTTATAAACGTTTTGTACCCTGAGCCACCTCTTGTGTTCCATAGCTGGATAGCCTGATATCACCATGCCAGGTTTTACATCCTTTGCAATTCCTGCCCTCGCCCCTGCTATTGAGTGATCGCCCACCTTTATATGGCCTCCCACGCCACATTGGCCAGCAAGGATAACATTTTTACCTATTTTTGCGCTCCCAGCAATACCCGTCTGTGAGACTATAATCGTATGTTCACCCACAACCACGTTGTGTCCAATCTGTACGAGGTTGTCCATCTTAACATCAGTCCCTATACGTGTCTCTGCCAGTGCTGCCCTGTCTATAGTGCAATTGCTACCTATCTCCACATCGTTCTCTATTACTACCTTGCCCACCTGGGGAACCTTCAAATGCCTCTTGCCATCCCACGAAAAGCCAAACCCGTCTGAGCCTATAATCACGCCTGAATGTATTATGCACCTCTTACCTATTTCGCAGCCATCGTACACCACTACACCGGGATAGATTACGGTCTCTGAGCTAACAACCACGTCCTCGCCAATATAACAATGCGGGAATATCACACACTTATCTCCTATCCTTGCATTCTTCCCCACGTAAACAAATGGAAATATGGTAGCACTCTCATCAATAACCGCATCCGGGTGGATAAAGGCCGCATCCGATACACCCGGTTTGAATTCCTTCTCAGGAACAAAAAGCCTCACTACCCTAGCAAAGGCAAGATAAGGGTTATCAGTTATTATCTGTGAAGTATTATCACAGGAGAGTCTCCCCTTGGTTATGATTGCCCCAGCCCTGGTATGGAGGGCTTTCTCAGTATAGTGCGGATTTGCAAGAAAGCTTAAGTCAGATGGTCCTGCGTCATCCAGGGTGGAGACGCCTCTGATTTCCCTGTCTTCCCCGATAAAGTTGGCACTTAGAAAAGCTGCAATCTCTGATACATGCATGCCTATTTATTTTTCTTCCCAGACCTCTGCCTATACATCTTATCGTATATCGCTAGTATCTTGTTGGTTACATCTATCCTATCTGAGGCATAGACTATGCCTGCCTGTCTTACATCTAGTATAAGATCTATGCTGTGTTCCTTGCCATACGAGTTGATTATATCGTCTAGATCCTTGCGTATTGGATCAAGCAGTTCTTGGTACTTGGCATGAAGATCATCTTGGGCATCCTTTATAAACCTGTTCAACTCTTTCATCTGCCTCTGATACTCGGCCTGTTGCTCTGCCTTTGCCTCGTCACTCATAGCAAGCGATGTTGCAGAGAGCTTTTCCCTCAGTCTCTCCAGGGCCTTCTCTCTTTTGTCAATCTCGGCCTGCTTAGCGGCCTTTAGACTCTGTAGCTTGCTAATGGCATTCTTGCCTGCCAGGCTCTCGTTTACTATTCTCTGGCTATCCACATATACTATCTTAAGCCCCTGTGCCTGGGCAAAGGAGCTTAGAAGACCGACCAACAAGACAACCAAACCCACCCTAAGAAGACCTTTCATATTCTATACCCCCGTTATTTTTCTAGAAAAACCTTCCAACTGTAAACTCCCATCGACCACTGGACTCATAATCCTTTGGATGAATGACCTTACCATATTCTATACGTAGAGGCCCCATGGGAGTAATCCATCTGAACCCACCGCCATAGGACTCCTTGAGGTTACCAAGGTCTATCTTTTTCAAATATGCATTCCCAGCATCGAAAAACAACACACCAGTGAGCCCAGGTACATTTGCAATGGGAAATGTAATCTCTGTGTTGAAAACAACCATTCTTCTTCCGCCTATCACATTACCCAGATCATCCCTGGGACCTACTTCTTCATACTTAAACCCGCGAATTGTATTTATACCGCCTAGGGTAAACAGCTCGTAAACCGGTATCTCCTTACCCTTACCGCCGTTTATGGTACCCCATCTCGCCTTCAACATCAAGGCGACTTTGTCCTTGTAGATGGGGAAAAATTTTGCAGCCATGGCAGTAAGCCTTGTAAAACAATAATCTCCCCCCAGACCCGCATAATCAAGCGATATAGATAACCTTGAGCCTCTAGTAGGCCTGTAATAGTCGTTGGTAGTATCCCTGGCTATTGTATTGGTCAATGTACTAGTAACACCTCCGTTTATTTCATCCTCTGTAAGGAGATAGGCGTATGCCGGGTCTATGTTTTCCAGTTTAAGTACGTCATCGTAACTATATGAGATGTAGTGCCTGAACTCCTCGAATAGCGGATAACTCACTGTAATACTTCCACCCCGTGAACTTTTTCTATAGTATGTGAGATCCCTCTCAAGACTATAGAGCCTGATGTCAAATGATATGGGCCTGTCAAAAAGCCAAGGATTTTGGAATTCAATATCATAACTTTTCTTCTGACCACCTATGTCCATGTCTAGTCTCGTCTTGTAGCCAAGACCCTTGAAATTGATCTCACTTAGCTGCAAGGTACCCATTAGTTTATCCACGCTGGAATATGCAAAGCCAAATGAGAGTGATCCGGTTGTCTTTTCCTCCACATTAACTACAAGATCCATTGTACCATCAGCCCTGGTAACAGGCTCTATATCAACCTTTGAAAAGTATCCAAGCCGGTTAAGGTTATCCTGGCTCTTTTTCACCGCCGTGGAAGAGAAAAGGTCGGTTTCCTGGATAGCTAGTTCTCGCCTTATTACCTTGTCGCGTGTCTTTGTATTTCCTTTTATCACTATATTTCTGATATGTACGGGCTTGCCCTTGTTTATCTCAATCTTGAGATCCACCACGGTCCCATGAATCCTTGTAAGCGGCACTATCTTCGCATAGGCATAACCATGATCCATATATATATCACGGATCTTCTCCATACCTAGGTGAAGCTTACTTTTACTCATAACATCACCCTTTGACATACCAAGTCTCTCTGAAAGGATCTTGTCACTCACTATTAGATCACCGCTAAAAGACACCTTTCCAATACGATAGAGTGGTCCCTCCTCAATGGGGATGGTTATATAAATGCCCTTTCTTTTTTTAACTACTATCTCTGGTGTACCCACCTTGGCATCAAGATAACCATTATCACCGTAGTACTGCTCAATACGCAAAAGATCCGTATCCATGTCATTCTCCGTATACGTACCCTCATGAGAGAAAAGGCCTAGAGGCCACCTGTTCTTGATCTTCATAATCTTTCTAAGCCTTCTTGAAGATATATGATTGTTCCCATCGAACATGACTTTCTTTACAAAAAGTCTTTCGTTTTCCTTTATGTTAAAAGTTAGCCTCACGCCCCCCTTGATTTTTTCCTCTGATGAAGACACCTCCACATTGTAGTATCCTTTTTCCTTGTACAGTCTCTTTATCCTGTCCACAGCCGTCTTCACCATCTTCATGTTAAGGACATCGAACCTTTTTATCCCAATAGTATCACTGAGTTCCTTGTCCTTGATTTCCTTGTTTCCCTTGAAATCTATAGAAATAACAACGGGATACTCCTTTACTTCATATACCAACTTGCCGTTTGCATACGAGGCATCGCATGTCTCAAAATATCCCATAGAATATATGCTCTCTATGTCTTTCTTTATCTTAGCCCTGCTTACAATATCACCCTTGGAAGATGATATCCTGAAAAGTATGGCATCCTTTGAGATCCTCTCTGCACCCTTTATCTCTATATCATGTATCACGCAGATATCCCTTTTTTTAAGGTATCCATACAGTGCTTCCGGAAGACTAGGGGCAGCTGACAATACCCCCTGGTTATCACTTACATAAAAAAGACCGTTTTCTTTCTTGGAATCGAGTACAATCTTTGCCTTGTCTGAAACCGTGACACACACCACGTCGTTGAGCAATTTCTTTAGCTCCGGATTTTCGGTCTTGAGATCCAACTTGGATGCAAGGCAAAGACAAGGACCAATAAAGATAACAACCAAACAAAAAAGAACTATCTTACATCCTGTACGATTCAAGCTGACCCCTTCTCAACAGCATTATCCTGTCCATAGTCTTTGTGAGTTCCATATTATGGGTAGCAATCACCATCGTTATACCCATAGATTCTTTCAACCTGCAAAAAAGTTCTATTATCTTCTCTCCAGTCTGAGGGTCAAGATCTCCAGTGGGCTCATCCGCTAGTAATACCTCGGGGGACATCATCAATGCTCTTGCCACAGCGACTCTTTGCTGTTCACCGCCAGCAAGCTCGCCTGGCTTGTGGTCAAGGCGATCTCCCAGGCCAACAATATCAAGTAGTTCCTCTGCCCTATTCCTTATGCCTGGGAGCTTTACAGAGGAAAGCAGGGAAGGCATCATGACATTCTCCAAGGTGGTGAACTCCGGAAGCAGATAATGGAACTGGAAAACAAAGCCTATCTTGAGATTCCTAAAAAGGGCGAGTTCTCTATCGTTTGCCTTGCATATATCCTGACTCCCGTAATAAATACTACCTTCCTGTGGCCTGTCAAGACCGCCAAGAAGGTGTAGTAGTGTACTCTTTCCACTACCCGATGCGCCTATTATTCCAACGCTTTCACCTTTTCGTATATCCAGGCTTAGGCCGTTAAGAACGTTTATCACGTGAGATCCTTTTCTAAAAAACCTCAAGAGGCCCTCTACCCTGATGTATGCATTATCATTCATATCTGAGCACCTCTACGGGATCCTGGCTAGAAGCCTGCCTTGCAGGATAAAGGGTGGCACCTAGAGAAAGAAGCATGGATATGGATGTGATAAAGAATACGTCCCAGAACTCCACCTTTGTTGGGAGCCCGGTTATGTAGTAGACGTCTTTGGGCATAATATCCACGTGAAATACAGCCTCTATAAAAGAGACAATAGGCGTAAGGTTGTAAGAAACCAGTAGGCCTAGGACAAGGCCCATCAATGTACCTGCAATGCCTATTGCAAGACCATGTATCAAAAATATCTTCATCACCTGAGTAGACCTGGCACCCATTGCCTTTAGTATCGCAATGTCTCGCCTTTTCTCCATTACAAGCATGATAAGGGTACTTACCATACTGAATACGGCAACAAGGATTATGAACAGCAATATGATAATCATAACTGTCTTCTCCATCCTGAGAGCGCTGAAAAGGCTTTTGTTCATATCTTCCCAAGTCTTTGCCCAGTAATCAGGGCCTAACCAGCGGAGTAACCTTTTAGCTATGCTCGGGGCGTCGTAGATGTTACTGACCTTCACCTCTATCCCGGAGACCCCCCTCTGACCTGTCAGGCTTTTTGCTGCACTGAGTGTAATGTAAACCATGTTGGAGTCAAATTCGTACATCCCAGTTGAAAATAGCCCCACCACTCTAAAAGTGGATGCAGTAGGTATAATGCCTAGGGGTGTGACTACTCCCCCAGGCGAGACTATGGAGACACTATCACCCACGTCCACGCCGATAGACCTTGCGAGCTCGGTCCCAACAAGCACGGACGAATCATCCAAGTCAGAAAAAGATCCCCTTCTCATTATACCCTTGATCCTTATAACACTAGGTGCCCTCCTGGGATCAATCCCCCTTATTACAACACCCCTTGAACCCGATGATGCAGTAATAAGACCCTGTGCAAGAATAAAAGGGCTTGCACCAAGCACTTCTGGGTCTTTTTTTATTACTGATATGACCTTGTCTGGGTTTCCCAACTGTCCAGAATATCCCGAGATTACAATGTGTGACTGCGTACCCAGGATCTTTGTCTTGATATCCTCTTCGAATCCAGTCATTACTGCTATAACGACAATAAGGGTCATAACACCGATGGTTATGCCGAGAATTGACAGTAAGGTGGTAAAATTGATAAACTTTAGGCTCTTTTTCGCCTTAAGGTATCTTCCGGCGACAAACAATTCGAACTTCAGGATTCCTCTCCTTTTCGCAGCAACGGAAACAATATTACGTCTCTGATGGACGCACTGTCGGTAAAAAGCATCACCAGCCTGTCAATACCTATGCCTTCTCCAGCTGTAGGAGGCATACCATATTCCAATGCCCTAATATAATCATCGTCAATTTCCTTGGACTCATCCTGTGCCTCTACCTGCTTTACAAAACGATCCCTTTGATCAACGGGATCATTAAGCTCACTAAAGGCATTTGCTATTTCCTTTCCCGCAATGTAAAGCTCGAACCGGTCTACAACCATAGGATCAACATCATTTCTCCTTGATAAAGGTGAAATGTCCGTTGGATAAGATGTAATAAACACTGGCCCTTTCAGCCTTGTTTCAACAAGGGCATCAAAGAGGGCCATCTGCATCTCCCCAAGCGTTGCACTTTCCTCTATGTCCAGGTCCTTGTCCCTTGAGAAAGCACTTAGCCTTTCCTTGTCTTCTATTATATCTCCTGGCACACCACCGATATCAATGAGTGCCTCCTTCAACGAGTAACGCTCCCATGGCGGAGAAAAATCTATTGTCTCTCCCTGGTAAAGAATCAGGCTCTTTCCCTTTAAAGAAAGCACCAGACTGTATATCATGTCCTCGGTAAATTTCATGAGATCACTGTAATCTGCATATGCCATATAGAACTCCATCATGGTGAACTCTGGATTGTGCTTTGTAGATATACCCTCGTTCCTAAAATTACGATTGATCTCATAGACCTTTTCGAAACCACCAACGATGAGTCTCTTCAAGTATAACTCAGGGGCAACCCTCAGGTAAAGATCCATGTCAAGGGCATTATGATGCGTGATAAATGGCTTGGCAGTGGCTCCTCCTGCAATGGGATGCATCATTGGGGTTTCCACTTCAACAAAATCCCTCTCGTCCATATAGGAACGTATAAACTTGATGATACCGGTCCTAGTCAGGAAGAGCTCCTTGACCTCCGGGGATACTATCAGGTCAACGTATCTCTGCCTGTACCTGATCTCCTTATCCTTTAACCCATGCCACTTTTCTGGAAGCGGCCTGAAGGACTTTGTAAGAAGTCTGAAGCCATCTACATATAAGGTGAGTTCACCGGTTTTTGTCTTAGTGGGCTTACCCCAAAGGCCTATGATATCTCCAATATCAAGTCTCTTGAACAAGGAGTACGAATCGTCGCCTAGGTTTATTTTTTCAAAGAAGGCCTGGAGTTTACCAGTAGAATCCTGGAAATGTATGAAAGCCGCCTTACCGAAGCTCCTTATTGACATTATGCGTCCTGCCATATGATGTTCTACATTCAGCCCAAGGAGCTCCTCGGCCTTCTTATCAACGTACTTTTCTTTAAATACATCTACATCCGTGTCTTTCCTGTAATCGTTGGGATAATGCTCAACGCCAAACTCCCTCTTTAATCTTTCAAACTTTTCTATCCTCTGCCTGATTAGCCGGTTTGATTCCACCAAAAACCCTCTCCTTATGATTTTAGTAAATTGAGGGCAGTTATAGAAGATTTCAATCTGCTAGTCAACCAAACTGATAATGCTGTTCTTTTTTGATCTTTAAAGACTAAAAAAATAGGTTTATATAACTTCAATCAAGATATTATGATAAAAGGGGATAGGTATACCATGCCACTTACGAAGGAAGAAAGAAGGTTACTGCTTTCTCTTGCAAGAAAGGCCATAAAGGCCATTATAGAGGGCAAAGACATCCACGACGTTGAGCCAGAGACATCCAGTCTTAGCCCAACGTTGAAGAAAAAAATGGGTGTGTTTGTCACACTGCATAAGAATCAAGAGCTAAGGGGCTGCATAGGATATATACTACCCATGCTACCACTCTGGCAGGCTGTTATGGAAAACGCGAGGAATGCAGCGTTCAGAGACCCCAGGTTCCCTCCCCTAGGTCCAAAAGAGCTGGGTCAGGTTGATATAGAGATATCAGTCCTCACACCGCCGAGGGAAATAAGTGACATATCGGAATTCAGGGTAGGTACAGACGGTATCATACTGAAAAAGGGGCCTTACCAGGCGGTCTTTCTGCCCCAGGTGGCAACAGAGCAAGGATGGGACAGGGAAACTACCATGCGCTACCTGAGCATGAAGGCTGGTCTTGATCCTGAGGCATGGAGAAGGGACGCCCGTTTCGAGACATTCCAGGCCGAGGTGTTCAGCGAATCGGATTACTAGGGTGTAGGACACGATTGACCGATGATCATCCAACTTCCTGTATCCCAGAGCTATTTTGCCTCTTAACTATTATCTCTCTACCTGATTTCATTAAGCGATGGTATAACCACGTCAGCGTATTCTTCCAGAATTTCCCTTGGCAACAAGCCGCAAACACCTACTGTTAGCATAACACCTGCATTCTTACCCATTAAGATATCAACTAGCATATCGCCCACGAGTATGGATTTGCCCGGTTCTATACCGAGTCTATTGCAGATCTTGTAGACCATCTCTGGATCAGGCTTTGTCTTGTCTACGCTGTCAGCACCTATGATAAGATCGATGTAGCTGATCGCGCCTATAGCTTCCATATCCCTGGTGGTATCCGCAACATTATCGTTTGTAGCTACGGCTATCCGGATCCCCCTCTCCCTTAGTCTCTTCAAAAGGGCTATTGAACCGTCCGCTGCTACCACATTATGTTCCCTTATTCCTCCTGCAAAAATCTCTTTCTCGGTTAAATGAACGATATCCCTCGCACGGTCCCATCTTACGGAAGAGCTGTACAAACAATAGGAAATAAGGGTGTCACACTCGGTAAATGTACCCATGGCAAGAGGCCCAAAGGGGTCTACCTTTCCGGTATCCACAGATATCCCAAGGGCGGCCTCTATCTTCGGCTTCAATTTCCCCTGCTTGTTTGCATTCCTTTCCAGCTTATCAATCAAACTCCTCATTACCTTTATCCAGGTCTCACCAAAATCTAGCAAAGTGCCATCTTTATCGAAGATAACCAAGGCTACATCGTGTTCTTTGCCATTTATATAGATAGTACCCACAACATACCTCCAAATATCTGCCAAAGATATGCCCTGCTACCACAAATGAGATTCATGTAGTATGCCTAAACCAAGTTCTTCAGCATCGAGGAAGGCTACAAGAAAATAAAGATAAAAACAAGTAAATGCGCTATACCAATCTAAAAAGTTCTGCAAGTGAACAAGCTCAAACTTAATTATTTTACCATTAATACAACTGTGATATAAGGTCGATAAAAATTAACCTGAACAGGAGAACATAATGAAAAAATATCATATAATATCTATTATTGCTATTGCAGTTATTCTTTCGATCACCACAGCTCTGTTTATGTTCAACAATACGCATTTGCTAAGGGCAGCGCCCAATTCCAGTATATACCAACAGCTTGAGAAATTTACGGATTGTCTACAAATAATCGAGAAAGATTATGTTGAGAAGGTACCCCCAAAAAAGCTTATCGAGGGGGCAATAAAGGGCATGACATCAGTGTTGGACCCACACTCTACGTATCTAACAAAGGAAGAGTACAAGGAAATGCAAATAAGCACAACAGGCTCTTTTGGTGGCCTTGGTATAGAGATAGGTCTTCGTGACGGAGTTCTCACTGTCATAACGCCTATAGAGGGAACCCCGGCATTCAAGGCAGGTATAAAACCGGGCGACAAGATTATAAAGATCGAGGGTAAGTCAACAACAGACATGTCATTGCACGAAGCAGTGAAATTGATGCGTGGGCCAAAGGGCACAAAGATAACCATTACCATACTAAGGAAGACAGAGGAGAAACCTTTTGAAGTAACGATAAAGAGGGACATCATACATATACAAAGCGTTAAATCAATGTACCTAGAACCCGGGTACGCATACATAAGGGTCAGGAATTTCCAGTCTGACACCGCGGAAAGCATAGAGAAGGCCTTGAGGAAAATGCCTTCGTTAAAGGGCCTTATTCTAGATCTAAGGTATAACCCCGGGGGATTGCTTGAGCAGGCTGTGGAGGTGAGCGACCTGTTTATCACCAAGGGCAAAATAGTATACACCGATGGAAGGAGACCCGAGGAGAGAAAGACCTTCATGGCCCATGCACCGGGTACGTTCACCGGTTTTCCCATGGTTGTGTTGATCAATGGGGGCACGGCCAGTGCTGCAGAGATAGTCGCGGGTGCACTCCAGGACCACAATAGAGCCGTAATAGTGGGAACAAGGAGTTTTGGAAAGGCCTCGGTGCAAACCATAAGACCTCTGTCTGACGGGTCAGCCCTAAAGCTAACTGTTGCAAGGTATTATACACCGTCTGGCAGGTCTATCCAGGCAATGGGAATAGTACCCGATATAAAAGTGGCTCAAATATTACCCCCAAAGGCCTCCACACAGGGGGGCAATTTTATCCGGGAAAAAGACCTAAAACATCACCTTAAGCCACAGGGAAAAGTAACTAAAGGTATCACCATAAGTAAGAAGGCAAAGGACATGCTTAAATCTGACTACCAGCTTAAATATGCCCTGGACCTTCTCAAGACATGGGAGATATTCAACTCGAGTAAAAAGGCTGCATGATAAAACATTTTAAGGCCAAGCCCACATATATAATAGCAGCCTCTTTACTACTGGCCCTGGGCCTTACTATCCTTGTATATGTAGGTCATCACAGGTCTAGAAAACAGGCAGTGATAGACAGATATGCAAGTGAGACCTTGATCAAGGGCTGCCTATTCGAGTCTGGAATAAAAAGGCAAGAGGTACGCATAGAAGGCAACAAGATAAGGGTATATATACCCAGAGCAATCAGCATAGATAAAATACTCAAGGTATTCGACAGATTACGCCCCCTTACCAACTCATACAACATCAAAGGCAAATACATCATATCCCTTTCCATTAAAGGTATACATTGGGATGTAGATCTATTATTCCCCAGGGAGATTGCACGTATTGCTATCATAGTAGACGACATGGGGTTATCTATGAAGGCGGCCAAGGCACTGGGTTCAATAAATGCCGCCCTCACATTTTCCATTCTACCCTTCAGGCCATATTCGAAGGAAGTGGCATGGTACTTACATTCAAGGGGTAAAGAATTGATGTTACACCTACCCATGGAAGGTAACGGGAAAAACCCTGGCAAAGGTGCTATCTATACCTATATGAGGCCCAAAGTGATAAGATCGGTCTTATTAAAGGATCTATCTGCCATACCTTTTATATCTGGTGTAAACAATCACATGGGTTCAAAAGTCACCCAGAATGAGACCATCATGTCAATAGTCTGCAAAAATTTGAACAAGAGGGGGCTTTTCTTCGTGGATAGCCTTACAACGAGAAATTCAATCTGCAAGACAGTGGCGCTTAAAACCAGGATCCCTTTTGCTTCTAGGGATGTCTTCCTAGACAACGAGTGCACGTATAAATACATATCTACCCAACTTCGAAAGCTTGCCTTCGTAGGTAGATATTTTCCCTCTGCCATAGGGATATGTCATCCTCATCCCATGACCATAAGAGTACTAAAAAAAGAGATACCCAAGCTTAAGATGCAAGGTGTTAAGGTTGTACCTGTGTCCACATTTATAGCGATGTACAAAGACTTTACCCAGAGATGATGGCATGCCGTGGCCAAAAGTCAGCCTTTATTTGACTGTCGGATTCATTTGGGCTATAGTTGAAAACCATGGATAGCAAGTGGTTCGTTGTCCAGACGAATCCAAGAGAAGACGATATTGCTATAAGATTCTTAAAAAATTCGGGAATATCAGTTTACCAACCCCTGATGGAAAGGTACGTATTTCACGCCAGGAAGAAAACTCTAAAGCTTCACCCTCTCTTCCCCAGCTATCTATTCATAAATGTTAAACCCGTAGAAGAGGTGTTTCACAAGGTTAGGTGGTGCAGAGGGGTTAGAAGACTGCTCATTGACAACTACACCCCAATACCCATAGAGGAGGACTTCATACGTGCTCTCAAGTCAGCTGAAGATGACGGTGTTGTCAGAAGACCCATGGACTACAAGCATGGTGATGTCATCCGGGTTAAATCGGGCCCTATGAAGGACGTTTACGGTATCTTTGACATGTGGGAATCTGATGAGGGACGAGTAAAAATTCTAGTTGAGCTTGTAAACACTTACGCCAAGGTAACACTTCATCACTCGTTGATAGAAAAGGCATAACACCGGAGGGAGGCAGTATACACAAGGTTTTCGGCAAAACAAAGGCTTTAAAGGCATCGGAAGTAAGAGCACTAGAGCATCTCTACCGAAGGAAGGTGCCTCCAGACAAGGTCTTTACAACTGAGCTTTGTAACGAAATGGCTTTTCTATCACGTATCATGGGGATACAAATTGGTTTGCTCATTACGCGCAAAGGTGGTGTTGCGTATGTCGTAGCAGGCGATTCGAACAGCATATCCATCCCTAGGTTACAAAGGGTCCGTATGCATCCAGGAAGACTACAGGGGCTCAGGTTCATACACACACATCTAACCAATGTAGGCCTTACAACGGAAGATCTCACTGACCTCGCCATGCTAAGGCTAGATATGATGTATGCTATAGCTGTCTCTAAAGATGGTAAACCGACTCTTGCATACGGTGCTCACCTTGTACCACAAGATCATTCAACTAAACCGTGGAATATACTTGACCCTACACATACACCTAATGTCAACATACCCTTCGACAGGTTTGTAAGGGAACTAGAAGATAGCATATACCGGTCCCATTCAGTGAGAAAGGTAAATGCGAGCAAGGACAGGGCTATCCTTATAGCCACCGCCTCCAGTATAACTGACACGGTCCGCATACAAATGGAAGAGTTCAAGGCGCTCACCTTATCGGCCGGTATAACTGTTCTGGATACAGTAATACAAAAGCGCCCAAGACCTGACCCCAGGCTCATTGTAGGAAAGGGGAAGCTCAAGGAAATAGTCATAAATGCCCTTGCAATGGATGCAAACCTTCTCGTCTTTAACCAGGAGCTAAGCCCATCGCAGTCAAGGGCAATTTCAGACCTCAGCGACCTAAGGGTTGTAGACCGTACTCAACTCATACTCGACATCTTTGCCAAAAGGGCAAAGACAAAGGAAGGTAAGATACAGGTTGAGCTAGCACAGCTTAAATACGCCATGCCAAGACTTGTAGGGGCAAGGCCTGCATTAAGCAGGCTGGCGGGCGGCATAGGAACAAGGGGACCTGGCGAGACAAAGCTCGAGATCGACAGGAGACGAGCAAAAGAACGTATCTCTAGGCTAGAATACGAGATCAAGCTCATAAGCAGGAAGAGAGGGATAACAAGGCAGAAAAGGAGTAAAAACCGCGTACCTATTGTATCCATAATAGGCTACACAAATACGGGCAAGTCAACGCTGCTTAATACGCTTACTAAAGGTAAGGTCTTCACGGCAGACATGCCCTTTGCAACATTGGACCCATCGAGTAAAAGGCTCAGGTTTCCTAGGGACCTTGATGTAATAATAACGGATACGGTTGGATTCCTGAGAGAACTTCCCGAGGAACTCAGAAAGGCATTCATGGCTACCTTGGAGGAATTGGACGAGGCAGACTTGCTACTTGAGGTAATAGACCTCAGTGACCCAGATATAGAAGGTAAAATGGCAGCCGTTGACAACATACTCAAGGACCTTGGTCTGCAATCAAGGCCACGGATAAAGGTATTCAACAAGTCAGACAAGGTGGACAGAGAAACGGCAAATGCCTATGCAACGAGGTACAACGGGTGTGCAATATCAGCAACAAACAAACTTACTCTCAATCCCCTTATAGAGAAAATACAAGATTTCTTCTTGAGCACAGATACAAGCATTACAGGTAGTCAAACTAGCTCAAATACACACCAAGATTGATCCATTTTCCAGTAAACATTGTAAACGCATCTTTAAACCCACAGAGCAGCAACTCAAGGGTTATTCATAATCAAGCCTCTGGGATTCTTTATTATTTCCTTCGGTAGCCTCAAGCCCCGCAGCAAGGGACCTTTAATGGCATCGGAAAGGGTATCCATGGGTTCAACCATTATGGAAGGATCCTCTATATCTCCTGTAACCTTAAAGCTTACCACGAATATCCTTTTGTTCTTACCGGTTATGACCCATCCTATGATAGGTATAATACTTATGGCCTTGTCAAATGTCTCAAGCGGCTGAACGCCAAGGCTTGCATCTATGTACTTCTTCTTTATTACATACCTTCCTATGGCAGAAAACTGCAATGAGTTGCTGTCAAGGCGAAAATCATCAAAAAACATAACACCATCCTTTATGGTAAACGTGGAAGAAATATAGTTGTAAGGAAAACCATGCTCAAAGATATCCAGTGTGCGTGTTTTTAGTATCTTGTAAACATTCAATATGCTAAATAGTTTGGATAGCAGACTAAACCTAAGTATACGGCCGTCTGAAGCATAAAAGGCAAGGTTACCGTTCAATGAATCCGTTTTACCCCATATGTGGCCTATAAGGTCCATCTTACCCTCCATGCGCCCAGTACCACCGGTAATGGATGCAAAGAAATCTTTCATGTCCACTCCTTTAAGACCCAGGTACAGGTCCAGCTCTTTGGGCCTAAACGAGCAGAGGCTCACGCTACCCTTCACGTTGCCTTCCAGGCCATTTAATCGAATTCCTGACAGTTTTAACCTTCCATGGATAAGCCTTGCCCTGGCTTCCCCTTCCTTGAAAGGTATCCCCAGTACGATTATATTGCTTACATCTAGGTTGGCATCTCCATCAAGGCTGTCAAACAGACCCCGAGTAGTGCTAGTTTTACCATTGTTAACCCTAAGGTTATCAATATCAATATCTCCTTTAAAATATGGCCTTTTCATCAGATCAAGATAGCCAGACACACGGTAAGTAACACCATCTACCATCAGGTTTAGCATGGTACTCTTAATCCTTTTCCCTTTCATAATAACGTACCCTGTCAATTCAACCGGTCTATCCCCTTGATAGATAAGAGCATCCCTGAAACGCACCTTTCCTTTCAGGTAAGGTTTTGTCTTCTTCTTCCAGATTACAAGTACATCCCCATCCACCAGGCCCTTTAGCCTATGGTACCTCCCTTCAGCCAGCGCATCCATACAGTTAAGGGCCAAGGGCCCCTTAACCTTAAGCCTGCCACCTGCACCCGTGATAGATATACTAAGAGCTAGTTTCTGCCTTGCAACAGGTACATATAGATCCCTTATATCCAGTTCAAATCCATTGAAGAGTCTACCCTTAAGCTTCCCTCGACCGTGAAGAAAGCCATGTGCATACCTGTAATGCGTGCCAAAAAGACTAAATCCCTTAGAAGACAATTGTATACTACCTGAAATTGCCGGCCCCCTACCCGTGCCTTTAATTACAAGCCTAAGATGATCTTTGGCCTGGAACACGTTACCTACGCCCATGCCGTACATCCTAAGGGTATATGTGTATGTCTTCTTGCCGAAAAGATCGACCATACTCATCTTAAGCGAATCCACAGGCAAACTATTTACCACGCCTTTCAGATCAACAAGCACAGGGGAATCAAAGCCTTTGGAGACCGCCCTGCACGTGAGTTCCCTTAACCTTATATCTCCCCAATTAAAAGTACAGTTATCAAGGTATACGTTACCACATACCTGAGCAGGTTTACCCGAGAGCTTGTCCCAGCGCACCCTTACGTTACCGCTAACCCGGCCTCCCCTTACATGAGTCACTCCAGCAAATAGTCTGTTAAGTTTCGCTGGCATTACTATTGCCCGCCATGCAGGTAAAAAAGCTTTAAGGGCCATTTTATTCAGATGGGTCTCTACCTCCAGTCTTAGGCCATGCCTAGCTATATCTAGGAAGCGCACATCTACCCTATCTATTCTAGATTTACCCATGTAACCGGAGAGATTCTCAAATATGGCGTTACCATCCTTAAGCACAAAGGAACCTGTAATGCCTTTTACAGTATCATTGGTGTATCCTTCATTAAACCACTGTCCATCAAGAATCTCCTTTATGTACAGACCGGCTAACAGACGGTGAGGATCCTTAAGGGCATCCAGCGGGCCTCTGTAGTGTATGTGGGAAAATCTCGACTTTCCATGTCTTATCTTTGACACGAGGACCTTGGACAACCATGTGGGGAAATATTCAATTGGCAAGCAACCCACAAAATTGTCATAGTCAAAATCGTCTGACTGCATGTCGAGTTCCAGCGCCGCGGTATGAAACTCTTTTAATCCTTTAACTTCCCCATGCCCCCTCAAGGTAATAATGCTACTGTCAAATAAGATACGGTCTATTGAAAGTTCATTCTTATCACCCTTGAAACCAACACCCAAGGTTACATCACCAAGCTCTACGTGTCTCGAGGGATATAAGAGCTCAAGGGATGAGACTTCCGCGCTTGCAGACATGTCCACGGCATCATCTTTAACTTCACCTTCCAAGTTTATATTGGCCTTTCCCCGTAGCTTGTTAAACAAGTCACCCAGTGCAAGTGAATCAATGGACAAGGAATAACGCCACCTTGGTCTTTCAACAAAACCATTGAGAGAAACATTACCTCCTGCAATACCACCGGATAGAGAGATACCCCTTCGACTTATATAACCATTGATGTCCTTTATCTTTATATATCGCCCGCTGATAAATCCATCTATCTCTCCATGTGCCACATTGATTCGCGGTAGCCTTTTCTTTCTTCTCGGTAACCTTATCTTGAGGCTTTTCAAGGCATCCCAACTATGCACTTTAACATAGGGTTTGTCCAGATATACACCTGCAATGCGTACCTGGCCTATTAATAGGCGCCAGAGCGAGATTCGTACAACTGCCTTTCCTGCCCCGAATAACACAGTGTCCTGAGTACCTATCTTTAGTTTGGCTGCACTCAACACAAAAGAAGGGAAGATCCTGGCCCTCATGGTCTCGATGGAAACAGGCATATTAAGGCTAGAAGCCAGTATATTTTCTACCTTTGTCCTTATGTATTCAGGCTTTACATATACATGCCAAGCCCAAATGATGGAGGCAAAGAAAACAGTCAGTATTGACAGAATCATTAATATTATCTTAGTCTTAAACGACAAGCGCATTTATCTGTCCCCTCCACTCCGTAGATATACTAAGCCATCAAAAAAATAAAGCCCATAACAAGCATGGCAAATAAACCCTTGTCAGTCCTGACCGAGTAGGAAAAAAAGGTTGGGTACTGGAAAATCTTTCCTCCGTATCCTGCATTTTAACGACGCATGCATGCTAAATAATGCATGAGAAAGGCGTGGCACCGAAGTTGCTTTTCCATGGCCGAGGAGAAGGCATATGGATCAAGGCATATACACAGCGGCAGCAGGCGCCATGTGCATGGAACAAAGGCTCAATATCATATCTAACAACATTGCGAATATAAACACCGTTGGTTTTAAAAAGGATGATATATCGTTTGAAGAGTTCGCAAGGCTTCTTGACACATCTACATTGGCACAGGGCCAGTACAAAAGGACATCACTGGATGTTATTACGGAAAAAGAACATGTCGACACAACCCAAGGTCCTATCCATCACACGGGTAACCCGCTTGACCTAGCCATAATAGGAAAAGGCTTCTTCGTGGTAAAAACGGACAAAGGCATGAAATACACAAGGGCAGGTAATTTTCACATATCAAAGGATAACCTGCTGGTAGACATCCATGGTAACGCAGTCCAGGGCGAAGGCGGTGATATTACCCTTGAGCAGGGAAAGGTGGTGATCTCCCCAGACGGCAACATCGAGGTGAATGGTTCCTCAATAGACAAACTTAAGGTAGTAGATATCCCACCCAAATACCTGATAAAACAAGGTAGAAACCTTTTTGGTATACGTAAAGGTGGAATGCCAGTACCCATTGATGTACCTTCCATTTCCCAGGGAAGCCTAGAGATGTCAAACGTGGAAGCGGTAAAGGAAATGGTAGGGCTGATTACTACACAGAGGGCGTACGAGTCGTTCCAGAAGGTAATTAAAACATTCAAGGATACCTATTCCATGTCAATAAGAGATATAGGCATACTTGCCTAGGGAGGTAACAGATGATCAGAGCCATGTGGACAGCTGCAACAGGAATGAGCGCACAACAGATGCTCATTGATGTCATGGCAAATAACCTTGCTAACGTGAACACTGAAAGTTTCAAAAAGAGCAGGGCTGAATTCGAGGACCTGATGTACACAACGTACAAGGAACTGGGCAGCCAAACAGCGGCAGGTGGGTACGTGCCAGTGGGCATCGAAGTTGGCATGGGCACAGGACCTGTTGCGGTTAGCAAGATTTTTACCCAAGGTGACTATATACAGACAAAAAACAAGCTGGACCTTGCCATAGAAGGAGATGGCTTTTTCAAGGTTATAGCAGCTGACCAGGATAACCAGGAGGTATACACCAGGGAGGGATCCTTCAAGCTGGACAAGGACGGCTACATAGTCAATTCCAGGGGTGACAGGCTACAGCCCGAGTTCAGCGTGCCTTCAAACACGACCAACATTGTAATCGCAAAAAATGGAGATATAACATGTCTTGATGCATCAGATACTGTTCTGGCTACAGGAAGTATACCTATCTATACTTTCACAAACCCGGCAGGGCTAAAGGCCATTGGAGAAAATTATTACATAGCCACTGATTCATCGGGCGATGCCGTGGAAGGTGTTCCTGGTACGGATAACTTTGGAACCATTGCCCAGGGATACCTTGAGATGTCTAATGTGGATGCCGTGGAGGAAATGATAAATATGATTGCTGGCCAGAGGGCATATGAGATCAACTCAAAGGCCATAAAAACGGCTGATTCTATGCTACAGATCGCCAATAACCTTGTGAGGTAAGGTTAAAAAATGAATAGACTTATCCCATATATAGGCACGATCCTGGCGTTAACACTCCTTTTAATGTCCTCCCCTGTACACGCAAAAACCCTGGTAATGCTAAAAGACCAGGCCAAGGTAAAAAGCCGCTTGATTCACCTTGGAGACATAGCAAAAGTAAGAGGAGACGTGACTCTGAAACTATCAAGTATGCTAATAGCAAAGTTCCCCCGGAACTTGGATCACGTTCTCCTTTCCAAGAGGTATATAAAGGACAAGATTGTCTCCAGCTACAAAGATAAAATCCAGATGTACGGGCCCGATGAAATACGTATTATGCGCAGTTATGTGAATATATCCAAGCAAACGCTCCAAAACATCTTCACAAAAACCTTGATAGCTAAGAACCCCTGGCATCACAGAGGCGAAATAAAAATCAAGAATTTCAACGCCCCTTTAAAGGTACGGGTACCTGAAGAGGCGAGCAAAAGCTGCTTCGTGAAATTTAGTCAAAGGAGCAGGTTTATAGGTCCCACGTCAGGATCCATCATATTTGGGAGGGATATGCTTGACAGGAAAATCGTCCATGTAAGTGCCTTCATAACCTTTAGGACGGATATACCTGTTCCCAGGCATACCATAAGCCGTGGACGTGTCATTACGAAAAATGACCTGTACATAAAGCATCTGGATATATCACACTGGCCAGCTCTCGTAATGGATCCAAGGGATTGCATAGGTATGAGGGCAAAGACATACATAAAAAAGGATCAACCCATCCTCGCATCCAACATAGAAAAGCCTCCGGTTATATCACGCGGCCAGGTTGTTCTAATAGAGGCCGTGGGGAACAATATCGTCGTATCAGACAAAGGTATCGCGTTACGAGACGGCTATATCAAGGACACCATTCCGGTTAAGAATCTCTCATCGGGAAGGCAGGTTTTTGGTACTGTTGTGGCTGCTTCGCGGGTACGGGTTGAGTTCTAGGAGTAGATTATGAAGATAAAGATGGCTGGCATTTTGTGCATTCTATGTACGGTAGCCTTATTAACCGGCTGTGCGTATCAGGCAGAGTTCCCTGTAAAGCCAGATGAGCTGGCAATACCCGCAGAAGCACCTGGTGAAAGGCTGACCCCCCCTGGATCCCTGTGGTCACCTAGATATAAGTTCGTTAACCTTTACTCGGACCTAAAGGCTAAAAACGTTGGAGACATAGTACAGGTCCAGATAATAGAAAATTCTTCGGGCCACAAAGAGGCAAAGACAAAGACAAAGCGGACCAACGACGTTGTTAACTCCATCGGCAACCTGGTTGGTCTACCCCTCAACCATGCCTCTGTTAACGGAACAAATCTTAACCCAGGTATAACGGCACATACGGATTCTGAATTTGAGGGCGACGGCAAGACATCCAGGACAGGTGATGTACAAGCAACTGTAGCCGCAAGGATAGTGCGCATACTGCCGTCTGGCAACATGTTTATACGCGGTAAAAAACAGATACGACTCAATCATGAAACCCAGTACATAATACTTTCCGGCATCATCAGGCCAGAGGACATAAGTGGCAATAACACGATACAATCCAGTTACATAGCAGACCTAAGGCTCGCATACTACGGCTCTGGAATAATTGGGGACCAGGAGGAAAGGGGCTGGCTCTCAAGGCTCGTTGATAAGGTATGGCCGTTTTGAGGTGTAGCATGAAAAAATTATTAATATTGCTGATTAGTATTACGACGTTGTCAACCCCGGTGCTAGGGGTAAGGGTAAAGGACCTCGTGGAAATACAGGGTGTAAGAGAGAACAAAATACTGGGTTACGGTCTCGTAGTGGGGCTAAACGGTACAGGAGACAAGGCTGGCTCGGAGTTTACTATACGATCTCTTGCTAACATGCTCAAGTATATGGGCATAATTGTAGACCCAGACCTCCTGAAGGTAAAGAACGTTGCCGCCGTTGTTGTGACAGCAACCATGCCACCATTTGCAAAAAGCGGCCAGATGTTGGACTGCACAATATCCTCCATAGGTGACGCAACATCCCTGGCAGGCGGAACCCTTATATCAACCCCTCTATACGGCCCTGATGGCAAGGTGTATGCCATGGCACAGGGCCCGGTGTCTGTGGGTGGATTTGCAGTATCAGGTGCATCAGGCACAGGTGTTACCAAGAACTTTCCTACTGCCGGAAGAATACCCAACGGGGCTGTACTGGAACGCTCGCTAGAGTTCAAGTTTAATAACAAGATAAAGCTACTGCTTGATGACCCTGACTTTACTACTGCCCACAGGCTGGCAAAATCTATCAACTCATATGTCAGGCTTCACGTGGCACAGGCTGAAGACATCTCTACCGTAACGGTTAGGGTGCCAAAAAAATACACAAAAAACGTGGTAGATTTTATATCCCTTATAGAGGGTATAAACGTTGTGCCAGACTCCCGTGCAAAGGTAATCGTAAACGAGAGGACAGGGACTGTTGTAATGGGCAAAGATGTCAGGATATCTACCGTTGCCATTGCACATGGAAACCTGAGCATAAAGATAACAGAGGCACCACAAGTATCACAGCCAACACCTTTTTCTACTGGAAGAACCGTTATAACGCCAAAAACAGGCGTTAGGGTATCCGAGGGCGGAAGAAATCTAGTCTTGCTACCAAAAGGGGCAACCATAGGTGACCTAGTAAGCGCACTTAATGCAATAGGCGTAACCCCCAGGGATCTTATCGTCATACTACAGGCCATAAAGGCAGCAGGTGCCTTGCATGCTGAACTGGAGATAATATGATAAAAGAGATATCCCAGCTTTATCATCTAAAAGAAACTGATCCTAGCAAGGCATTAAAGCAGGCATGTCAGGAGTTCGAGTCCATATTTACCTACCAGCTTATGAAGGTCATGGGAAAAAGCGTACCTGAGGGTTTCCTAGGTGATGGACTAGCAGGAAGCATTTACAAAGATATGCTTTACTTAAACATAGCAAAAGAGATCTCTAAGGGTAACGGCCTAGGAATAGGGTCCATACTTTATAACCAGATCCAGCAAGCCAGGAAAACATAATGGAGAGTCCCTTTTATTCTGCCGATAAAAATATGAATGGGAGAGATAGAACCATGAAAAGCAAGGACATTGGAGACGTGCTGTCATACGAGAAAAGACTGGTATCCGAACTCTTGGGCATAATGGAGCAGGAGGTGGAAGATATCATAGGGGGTAATGTAGACTCACTCGAGGAATCTCTTCCTCGGAAACAAGCCATTATTGACAGGATTGCAAAGGACAGACGCAATAATAGAGCCTACTACAATCTGTCTATTAGACCTGCAGATGCCCCAGGGCTAAGAACCCTTCAGCAGGAACTGATAACACTGTGGAGAAAGGTATCAGGTCTAAACAAGATATCTAAAACACTGGTAGAAAGGCGACTCAGGGAGATAGACGAACAATTAAAACCTTTCATACAAATCAAAGAAAACACTTACACAAGGTCAGGCATGGTAGCAAACAGTTCCAGTAGTAGCACAAAAGGGGGGACTTGATATGCCAGGCATCAGTGGTGCGCTTAATATTGCGAGGTGGGCACTTTATGCAAGCCAGCTCGCCATGGAGATCACATCCAACAACATAGCCAATGCCAATACACCTGGATATTCAAAGCAAAGTCTCAGGCTCGAGGCAAACAATCCCATTACAATGGGTCCAGGTCAGATCGGCACGGGTGTTAGGGCAGCCGAGGTCCAAAGGGCTTACGATTATTTCCTGAACGAGCAGGTATGCGAAAAAAAATCTGACTACAGCAAGTACAGTGCGCAAAAAGATGCACTTGAAGAAATAGAGATGATTTTTAATGAAAGTAATGATACAGGCATAAACAATCTTACAGGTGAATTTTGGAATGCGTGGAGTGACCTTGCCAACAATCCCGACAGCTTGCCGGAGAGGGATGCCTTGCTCGCCAAAACAACAAACCTGGTCCAGGCCATAAAGTCCATTGACTACGATCTAAGGGCCTACCAGAGACATCTAGATAGCAACATCCAGGCATCCGTTAAAAAGATAAACACCACGATAGACGAGATAGCAGATTTGAACCAGCAGATATCCAATGTTGAAGTAAAGGGGATGATCAATGCCAACGATCTCCGTGACAAGAGAGACATGCTCTTAGAGCAGCTCTCCGAATATATGGGCATATCCTACTACGAAGAGCAGAAAAGCGGACAGGTTATGGTATACATCCTGGGTGGTACTCCCCTTGTGCTGGGTAACGAGACATACCATTTAAGCACTACAAAGCAGGATACAGATGGTACACCAACCGATTATAGCCAGATCTTCTGGAATGACCATTCTGGACGCCAAGTCAATATAACTAACAGGCTAGATAAGGGTAAGCTTGCAGGTTGGGTGGATGTGAGGGATAACAGGATAGGCTCGTACATAAGCTCTATGAACACGTTTACCAAGGAACTTATCTGGCAGGTAAACTCTCTTCATTCAGAGGGCACAGGCCTATCGTCGCTTAGTTCTCTTACCAGCACAGCAGATGTCAGTGCGTCCGATGTAATAGATACTGACTTCAAATTTAGCGACAGGTTCAATCCTGGAGGGAGCTTTGACATAGTGGTGTATGACCAAGATGGTAACGTGGTCTCGGACAACCCGATCACCCTTGCTTCCGGGGCAACCGTTGCTGACCTTATAAATGACATAAACTCTATATCACACATGAATGCAGCCATTAACTCAAGCAACAAACTCTCCATAACATCTGACAGTGGATATACCTTTGCCATCAATCCTACTGACGGTGCAGACAATAATAATGCCCTTGCAATACTTGGAATAAACACATTCTTTGACTGGAATGAAAGCGCCGGCGATTTCACCCAGACCATTGGCCTTAATCCATCAATTGAATCCAACCCCCAAGCGATATCAGCAGGGCATCTGGATGAAAACAAAAAGATTGCTCCAGGAGACAACCAAGTGGCTCTAGGCATCTACGGCTTACAAGATGCAGTAATTAATATCGATGGTATGAATACAACCCTTGATAGCTATTATAGCTCTTTTGTATCGGACGTGGGGGTGCACGTTCAAAACGCACAGATGAACGAAAAATACAATGACACGTTGCTCTCGCAATATACAAAGAGAAAAGAAAGTATAACAGGGGTAAACCTGGATGAAGAGATGGCACAATTGCTGAAATTCCAGCACTCATATCAGGCAGCTGCAAAACTAATATCCATATCCGATGAGATGCTTCAGACCTTGCTTTCCACTAAACAATAGGCTAAAATAATAGTATGTTATAAGTAACAGCCATGGGAGGGCACATTGCTAATACTGACACGGAAGGTCGGAGAATCAATAGCCATAGGAGATGATGTCCAGATATACATCGTGGATATCAGAGGTACGCAGGTAAAGCTGGGCATAAAGGCACCGGCCAACGTAACAGTCCACAGGGAAGAGGTCTACTTAAGGATACAGGAAGAAAATAGGCGGGCCGCAGAGGTGGGAAAAGAAGACTTGTCTTCAGCGAATGACCTGATCAAGAAAGGTCATTCCAAGTAAAAGAAAATCGACATACAACGACCTAATTTTTCAAGATATCTTCACATACATACCGTGTAAAGAACCAAATTTTTACGAAAACTTGTTGATACTGGTTAGCAAAAGCCTATATAATTAACATGCTATCTATTTGGAAATTAGGGGATAAAAATTTTTTTAGGCATGTTTATCACTAGGTTTTCATTTAACGATGGCTATATCGAAAAGCATAACTGGCAAACTTACATTAAAAAAGCTAAGGGAGGTGAAGTTGTGAAAAAGTTACTAGTTTGGCTTATTGTTTTCTCTGCAGTAGGTGCATTGGCTTATGTTTTCATGGACGAGGACAGAAAAAAGAAAGTCCTCGAAATGTTAGGTCTTTAGAAAGATTGGGGGCTTTCGGGCCCTCAATTTGGCCTTCTTTTTCGGCCATCTAGGTCCTTGGCGTAAATGTTTGTTGAAAATATAACAGAAATTACGTTATACAATATGCATGAGCTCAAGCCTCGATTATATTTGTTTCAAACCCATAGGTATAATACATTCTCCTTTTAAAAAAACCAATGGCACCCCTATACAGGCCTCTGCAGCAGATGGCGTTAAGGGCACGGTAGAGGTTTTCGAGGAATATGCAGAAGGATTAAGCGGCCTTGAAGACTTTTCTCATATCATTTTATTGTACCACTTTAACCTTTCCAAGAAGGCACCGCTTAAGGTAAGGCCTTACATGGACAAGGAGGAGCACGGGGTGTTTGCAACACGTGCTCCCAGCAGGCCCAACCCTATAGGTATATCTACTGTAAGATTACTTGAAGTAAAGGACAACCTGCTCTACATACAGGATATGGATATCGTAGACGGCACACCCCTTTTAGACATAAAACCTTATGTGCCGGAGTTCGATATAAGGCATGTAGAGAAAAAGGGCTGGCTTGAAAATAACATACACAAGCTGGACAAGGCAAAAGACGATGGCCGATTCAGGAAGTAATGGCAATCAATCTGCCAGTTTAAAGGGTCAAAGAACAACGAAAGCAGACATGCTTTGACAATTTGGCTCTTATGGCAACATTTGCTTGGCAAGAGGTCCCAATGCCCTTGTTTGTTGTCAATGCCAGCATATTGTGCTATTAATATCATGTGCGTTATCCAGGCGACCTTATTCTATTGTACGTTGATGGCAAACCTATTACATATGCAAGGGTAGAAACCGTAGAAAACGACATAAAACCCGGCTGGTTCAGGTTTACCATGCTTCTCCTTGGTTTTCCATGGCAGTTGGTTACATGGATACTGAAGGAAGACTATATTGATGGCACACCTTTTACCATGGAAGGTGTCCCCATTCAGCTAGTCTCAATGCCGCAACCTGGGAAGTTATCAAAAAGCCAGGATAACGCCAAGACCGCGGGCAATGAAGGGCATACCCCTCCATCTGGCGAGGTTATATCACTGGAGGAGATGAGAAAAAAGAAAGGACAAGAATACAAGGAAAGGTAAGAAAGATGACCATGGCAGGGCCCGGAATAACTAGAGACAGGGCTATGGAATTGCTTAACACGTACATACCACAGGAAAATTTAAAACGACATTGCATAGCATCTGAAGCAGTTATGAGGATGTTGGCAGTGCGCCTGGATGCTGATCAAGATACGTGGGGACTCGCTGGTCTTCTTCATGACCTAGATTATAACGAGACCAAGGATGACATGTCAAAACACGGCCTTGTAACAGCTTCAATATTGGAAAAACAAGGTGTTTCAAACGAGATTATAAGTGCCATAAAGGCACATAATGCGGAGAATACTGGCTTTCCCCGCAGGTATCCTATAGACTTCGCCCTTACCGCTGGGGAGACTATTACCGGTCTTATAGTGGCAGTAACCCTCGTCTATCCTGACAAGAAGATAACGAGCGTAAGGCCGAGGTCTATTGTAAAGAGGATGAAAGAAAAAGGATTTGCAAGGGGCGTTAGCAGGGAGAAAATTCTCCTATGCAGTGAGATTGGTATGGAGATTGGCGAATTTGCCACGTTATGCCTCAAGGCCATGACCCAGGTGGGCATTGCAATAGGCCTTGCCTGAAAGCCAGATCTGGCCATACCTATAGCAGCTAAAGTCGCAAACCCCAATTGCCGATAGACTTTTCGAAGGATAGTCATGGCAAACAATCACTTAGGGGAAGAGCTAGTCAAAAACGCTTTGATAAGCCCAGAGCAACTTCTAGAGGCCCAGAAAGCACAAAAGGCCAGCGGCTCAAGGCTTGGCTCCCAACTTGTCAAACTGGGATACATGACAGAAAAGCAACTGGTTGAATTTCTTTCTCAACAATACGGTGTGCCCCCTGTCTTGCTCAACGAGGTAAGCCCAGAGCCCGACATAATAAAGCTAATACCCCTCAGTGTGGTGCAGAAGTACATGGCTATTCCCTTTGAAAGAAACGGCTCGGTTCTAAAGGTTGCCATGACCGATCCCACCAACATATTTGCCATTGATGATCTCAAGTTTCTTACTGGGTATTCAATTGAGGTATATGTAACATCAGAGGAATCTCTTAAATGGGCCATCGATCATTTCTATGACCAGTCTGCGACACTGGACGAGGCCTTGAACGAGATAGAGGGAGAAAAAGGCGAGATAGAGGTCGCCGATACATCAGACGAGGTCTCGGTAGGGGACCTTGAGAAAGAGGCTGACCAGGCACCGGTTATAAAGCTTGTCAACCTCATTCTGGTAGATGCTATCAAGAAGGGTGCCAGTGACATACATATAGAACCATACGAAAAGTTCCTGCGGATAAGGTACAGACTTGATGGCATCCTCTATGAGGTCATGAAGCCACCCCTACGCCTGAAAAATGCCATAGTTTCAAGGTTGAAGATCATGTCCAAGCTTGACATAGCTGAACGCAGGCTACCTCAGGATGGGAGGATAAAGCTGAAAATACAGGGAGGCAAAGAGGTTGAATTCCGTGTATCCGTGCTTCCTACGCTCTTTGGCGAAAAGGTGGTACTGCGTCTACTTGACAAGTCAAACCTTCAGCTCGATATGACAAAGCTGGGATTCGAGGAAGAGGCCCTGAAGAAATTCAAGGAGGCAATCTACAAGCCTTGGGGAATGGTATTGGTTACAGGTCCCACTGGTTCTGGTAAAACAACCACCCTGTATTCTGCGCTCAGCGAGCTGAACAAAACAGAGTGTAATATCTCTACTGCGGAGGACCCAGTGGAGTTTGATCTTCCGGGTATAAACCAGGTACATATGCATGAGGAGATTGGGTTGACCTTTGCATCTGCCCTGAGGTCCTTTCTGAGGCAGGACCCTGATATAATCATGGTCGGTGAGATAAGGGATTTCGAGACCGCTGAGATTGCAATTAAGGCAGCCCTTACAGGTCACCTCGTTCTCTCGACCATACACACGAATGATGCCCCTTCAACCATAAACAGGCTTCTCAACATGGGAATAGAGCCATTCTTGGTTGCATCCTCGGTAAACCTTATAGTTGCACAAAGGTTAGCCAGAAAGATCTGCCCCAAGTGCAAGGTCGAGGATGATATACCAAAAGAAACACTTATACAGATGGGAATGGATCCTGAAAAGGCCTCAAAAACCGCCTGCTACAGGGGCAAGGGATGCCCTGACTGTGGAAACACCGGTTATAAGGGAAGGATAGCCCTGTATGAGGTAATGCCGGTAGACGAGGGCATAAAGGAATTAATACTAATGGGCGCATCTGCCTCTGAGATAAAGAAAGAAGCCATAAACAGAGGAATGAAAACCCTCAGGCAGAGTGGTCTTACCAAGATAGCAGAAGGTATAACAACAGTATCTGAGGTCATGAGGACAACAATAGCTGACTAAAGGAGTCTATCATATGGAAAAGCCTGCAAATATCTATGACATGCTTAAGACAATGGTTGAAAAGGGGGCTTCAGATCTCCACATCACAACTGGTACTCCACCTCAGATAAGGATCAGGGGATCCCTGTATCCCCTAGATATGCCTCCACTTAGCGCACAGGACACAAAACAACTCTGCTATTCAATACTTACAGAGGCGCAAAAGCATAGGTTCGAGGAAGACATGGAGGTTGACCTCTCTTTCGGCATAAAAGGCCTCGCCAGATTCCGCGTGAACATGTTCGTGCAGAGGGGTGCTGTAGCAGGCGTGTTCAGGATGATACCATACGAGATTATGTCCATAGAGTCCTTAGGCCTTCCACCAGTTGTAGGGACGCTGACACACCTTCCTAGGGGCCTTGTGCTGGTTACAGGGCCTACTGGAGCTGGAAAGTCGACCACGCTCGCAGCACTGCTGGACAAGATAAACAAGGAAAGACATGGACACATAGTAACTATAGAGGATCCCATTGAGTTTGTACACAAGCACCAGGGATGCATAGTAAACCAAAGGGAAATAGGGTCTGATACTAAGGGATTCGCAAGTGCCCTCAAGTATATTCTCCGGCAGGATCCCGACGTTGTGTTTATTGGCGAAATGAGAGACCTAGAAACAATGCAGGCTGCCCTAACAACAGCGGAGACAGGCCATTTAGTCTTTGCCACCTTGCATACCAACTCGGCTGTCCAGACCGTAAACCGTGTAATAGACGCATTTCCTTCCCATCAGCAATCGCAGGTGAGAGCACAATTGGCTTTCGTGCTAGAGGCAGTCATAGCCCAGCAATTAATCCCCAAGTTGGATGGATCAGGAAGGGCACTGGCCGTCGAATTCATGATATCCACACCTGCCATAAGAAACCTAATAAGAGAGGACAAAATCCATCAAATATACTCCCAGATGCAGGTAGGCCAATCAAAGCATGGTATGCAGACTATGAATCAGGCCTTATTAAACCTGTTCCTCCGCAAACAAATATCCTTAGATGATGCCCTTGGATGGTCTTCTGACCCAGAAGAATTGAGGCAAATGATATCCTCTCCTCATCAGCAACGAGGACAGGCGTTCAGGGAAAGGGGTTAAGGTATGTCTGTATTCTTATGGGAAGGCAAGATGGCAGATGGTACTGTAAAGAAAGGAGAGATAGAGGCCCAGAACAAAGCGGCAGTTAATATGGTGCTGAGACGCCAACGGATACTCCCTTTAAAGATAAAGACAAAGCCAAAAGAGATCACCCTTTTCAAGAAGAAGATAAAGACAAAGGATGTTATGCTGTTTACAAGACAGTTTTCTACCATGATCAATGCAGGTCTGCCCCTTGTACAATGCCTAGAAATACTGCTATCCCAACAATCCAATCCGACTTTTAAGAAAACACTTTCGGCCATCAAGCAAGACGTTGAGGGAGGCTCTACATTTGCCGATGCACTCAAGAAACACCCAGGCGTATTTGACGACCTATATGTAAACCTAGTAGTTGCCGGAGAGATGGGAGGTGTACTGGATATAATCCTGAACAGACTAGCACAATACATGGAGAAAGCAGAGGCATTGAAAGCCAAGGTAAAGGGTGCATTGACATATCCTATCGTGGTGCTTCTCGTTGCCGTGGGAGTAATAGCACTCATGATGATTTTTGTAATACCCACTTTCCAGGAGATGTTTAAACAGTTCGGATCGGCTCTGCCGGCACCAACCCAATTTGTTGTGAACATGAGTAAATTCTTCAGGCACTACAGCCTACACATGATAGGGGTTATCGTACTCATCGCCATCGGGTTCAAGTGGGTTAAATCAACAGAAAAGGGTAAACAATTAATTGACAAAATAGCGTTAAACCTCCCCATCTTCGGGGTACTCTTGAGAAAGGTGGCAGTAGCCAAGTTCACAAGAACGCTAAGTACCATGATTTCATCAGGTGTACCAATAATAGACGGTCTTGAGATAACATCAAGGACCTCGGGTAACAAGATCGTAGAGCATGCTATACAATCGGTAAAAAAATCAATAAGCGAGGGCAAAACTATGGCCGAACCACTCCAGAATTCCGGGGTGTTCCCTGGCATGGTAGTGCAGATGGTGTCTGTCGGTGAGGCAACTGGTGCCCTTGACCAGATGCTATCTAAGATAGCAGACTTTTACGACGAGGAGGTAGATACCGCGGTCTCATCCCTAACATCCATGCTAGAACCGCTGCTCATGGTATTTCTGGGCGGAGTAATAGGTGGCGTTGTTATTGCCATGTACATGCCTATATTCCAGATGGCAGGAAATGTCTAATAGATAGCGTCATTATATATCTCTGAACCAGTAAATGCGTACGAACCTTGATTCATCAGAATACTTAACATCTATCTTTCCCTTGTGTGCCCTATAGATGGCATCACCAAGCCTCCTGGTAAGGTGATCATCTGTAAATGTTACTACTAGCGAATCACGCCCCTTCATGGAGACAAGCCTCTTCATTGGAGAATTCTTCTCTTCTTCCCGAACTATATTGTTTATAAGGTTTATAAGTTCTTCCCTGTGATCCCTGAAGTACTTACCCTTTAGGTAGAGCTCTCCTGCAGGGAAATTATCCTTTATCCTCCTACAGGCAGGACACAGATGTGCCTCACCTTCTGATATAGCAGCCTTGGGCCATACCCACCTGCCATCGTGAAATACAGCCTTGCACTCTGGACAATACGTACCCTCCGGGTACTTTTTCCCTTGGTCATAAGGATCATGACCTTTTTCCTTTATATACCTGTCCCTACGCATGACTTCACCCCTTTTTGAGATTATAACCCGTATAATAAAGAATAAAGATTGGTCTCAGAGAAACTTCTGGGAATATAGATTTGCCTCTTTGTGCCCAAAACGTGCACTGATAACCAAATCTCCTTAATAGTACACCCCATGAAAATTATACAAAACACATCCAACCTGTCAACTAGGAGAGAAAAATTCTTGTGCCAAGCTATGGTTAACGTGGCACACGGCTCAGTTGGTCTTCAGTGTAAAGTCCTTGCTTGACATGGATACTATATAATAATTGCACGTAGAACTGGATATAATATTGCCCTCCGCGTCAACTATACTCATATCCAGGAGCCAGTCACCCTTACCTTCTTTTTCTATGGGCCTTATCCTCTTTAAAGCATCTTCTTCTGATATGCTTAGCTCACAGAAGATATCCAATGATGTTGGCCTTTTATAGCAAATGCTCATTTCTTTATTGATTGGTATAAACCTCTCAAGCCCGTAGGTACAGAAAAACAAAGCAGCACCAGCTATCTCCATAAGCATAAACTGTGTTCCAGCGTATACCACACCTACATGGTTAAGGTGTTTTTCCTTCACTGGCACCCACAGCTTTACATGCCTTTCTTCCAGGATATCGGCATCAATGTCACTCAACCTTACCCATGGTATAGTATCCCTCAACATGGCCTTAAGCAACATAAAGTCCAAAACAGACCTCCTTCTTAGCCCCTCGTATGCTTTACAATGAACCCAGACCCATTCAAATTCAAGGCAATGCGTATTATAATGCACGATAGCAATTGAAACCTAGTAATACTACCTACCATGCAATTTTCTTCTATACATATTATCTTCATGGATCACCTTTTCCTGTATAACAAGCCCTGAAAGGTGCTTTTGTATCATCTGTAGCTCATAATAAAACAGTATGGGATCAGGTTTCGTATAGTCGTAGCCATATATGGGAGAAAACATCGTGATATCTTCCAATGAAATCCATCTATCAAGGGGTACCAGACCGAGTATAGCATTATCCCTGTCATCAAAAACCTTTTCGTAGCGAGATATCCTCTTTTCGAAATAGTGTCTATTTACAGGCTTGGCGTGTGATGATATATAGGTCCTGAAGGGAATTGCCTTAACCCTTGCAATAGATGCCTTAAAGGCATCTATATCCGATTCCACATTACCATACCATGGGCCAAATGGGCTTAGGTCTATGTCAAAACCAATAAAGATGTCTCCATCCGGATCCCACAAGCAGTAATGGTCATCCAGATGTCCAGGTGTATACAAGGGCATAAACTTCACATGGCCAAGATGTATTATTTCTCCCTCCTTATACGACCCTGCAGGTATAAAGTTACGAAATCCTGTAATGGAAAGGCCCTTCGTTTTCCATAGCTCTGCCATGGCCTGCCCCATTAACCTCAACGAAAGCCTATCACCATCACATATACTTTTCTTATGGTTATATGGCACCTTTATATCGCACCTGCACAATTTCTGTAACAGCCAGTCACCAGAGGTATGATCAGGGTGGGAATGTGAATTTATGACAAGATCTATGTTTACAACAGATGCAAGCCTCTCTATGATATCTAGACCGCAGCCAGAATCAAACAAGGCAGTTACTTTATCTAGTACAAGGACAGCGTTTGAATAAGGTGACCTACCCCTGTTCTTTCCATGGAGCACGTGGATTCTGTCTGATATGGTAGTAAATTTGACACCTAAGCTACTCAGCCTATCTAATACCATGATCTAGTAGCTATATTACTTTATAAATAAGCGGTCAATATTGGATCTCGTGCTTAAACTATTTACATCAAAAACATCCATCTTTCACTTAAACATATTGACACTCTCACTTGCATACTATATAGAGACAGCTTCAAACTGGTTTAAGACCCTAAAATAAGGAGGGGAGGAAATGAATGCCTGGTATTAAGGTTAATGAAGGCGAACCATTTGAGAGTGCATTAAAACGCTTCAAAAAACAGGTAGAAAAAGCAGGAGTCCTTTCTGAAATAAGAAAGCGTGAATTCTACGAGAAACCAAGCGTTAAGAAGAAGAAGAAGGAATTGGCTGCACGCAAGCGTGCTTTAAAACGCATGCAGAAAAAGAGGATGTTCTATTAAATGATCCTGAAAAAGGTAAGGTCGGATCTTAAAACAGCCATGAAAACTGGAGACAAAGAAAAGGTCTCCATACTACGTATGCTTATCTCTGTTGCTAAAAATCGTGAAATAGAACTAAAGAGACCCCTTGATGACGAAGAATCAATTTCATCAATAAGGTCACAGATCAAACAGCTGAACGAGTCATATGAGCAATTCAAAAAGGGCAAAAGGAATGACCTCGCTGAAAAGGCTCTGCATGAAATCGATATTCTTAAATCATACCTGCCACCAGAAATTGAGGACATGGAACTTGAGAAAATAGTGAAAGATGTAATTACGGAGATTAATGCAACAAAGAGAGACTTCGGGAGGGTTATGAAGGAGGTTATTTCCAGGGTCTCTGGCAGGGCAGACGGCAAGAGAATTAATGAGATGGTAAAACAGCAGCTGCAATAAGGATTATAATATCCTTAAATAAAACATTAACTCGCTTACTTGAGAGTTATAGACCCCAAAAAAAAGAAAACCCCGAAGATTCTATGGAAAGAGATCCCTTAGAGTTCTACGTAATAAAGGAATATATAAAGGAATATGCTACATCAGACTATGGCCGTGCAAAGGTAGACCAGCTAGCTCCTTTGGATTCTTGGGATAAGGCGACCTACATGTGGGAACTCACGAGAGAGATGCAATATCTCCATAACAAAGGAATCGCACCGCAATTCAGTAACCTCCCGGAAATTAATGAGCTGATAAGCTTTTCCAAGAAGAAGGGGGCAGTTCTACAGGGACAGGATCTGGTTACAATCTCCTGGGCACTAAAGGAGGTGTCAAAGGTCAAGCATGGAATTGAAGGATCAGAAAAAGTTCTAAAGGGCCTAGTTGAAGGAATAGCGCAACTTGATTGGCTTACAAAAGAGATAGATAATAACCTTAAGGAAACAGGGGACGTCTCTGAAAAGGCCAACCCTGTCTTGAGAGACCTAAGGAAAAAATATCGTTCTGTAAGGACCTCCATACTTGATGCCCTCGAAAACCTCCTAAATAAGCTCGAACAAAAGCACATAGTCATGGAAAAGATTGTGACATCAAGGAACGACAGATTCGTTATACCTCTCACGCACGACTATGGAAGGGAAATAAAGGGTATCGTCCATGACTATTCAAGGAAAAGGCATACCGTGTACGTTGAGCCCCTGGACATAGTGGAATTAAATAACAGGCTTAATCAGCTCAGGGCACTAATCCAGGAAGAGGAAACAAAGGTCTTGAGGCGACTTACATCCTTAGTAAGGGATGCATCTGGGCTAATACTGGCAAATCTCGACACCTACGGAATTCTCGACATGATTAATGCCCACACGATCTGGTCCCAGTATTTCAAAGCAATAGCACCTGAAGCGAGGGACAAGGGGATATATCTAAGGCATGCACGGCATCCAATACTTCTCAAGCGCCTGGAGGAAAAGGCCTGTGTACCAGTGGATATAGTGATCCCTGAGGACAAGGATTGCCTGGTAATCTCTGGTCCAAATGCAGATGGCAAGACCGTAAGCCTTAAAACCCTTGGTCTACTCATAACCATGGCAAAGTCTGGTCTATATATCACGGCACAAGAAGGATCCTACCTTAGCCACATAGGCAAGGTCTGGATTGAGATCGATAGCGGTCAGGATATAAAGAATGATCTTTCATCCTTTAGCGCTCATGCACGTTCGCTCAGGGACATATATGTTAAATCAAGACCTGGCGATCTTGTGCTTCTGGATGAACCAGGGGGGGGGACCGATCCTGAGCAGGGCGGAGCAATAGCTGTAGCACTTATAGATGCATTAAGAAAGAAGGGAGTGTATACCGCAGTCACCTCGCATTCAAGAATGGTAAAGCTCTATGGACTGACAAAGGAGGGTGTTCACAGCGCCTGCGTGGCATATGATGAAAAAAATCTCATGCCCCTTTATAGACTGGAATACGACAGGACAGGTCAGAGCAAGGCATTTGATATATTGGAAACAATAGGTTTTCCTGCAGAGCTTGTATCTCAGGCACGCGCAATAATCTCGCGTGACACCTCAAGCCCTCTGGCAAGGGCAATGGAACAGCTTGAAAAGATACGTGAACTTGAACTTCAGGCCAGGGCCAAGATGGAAAAAGCTGAGCATGCACTTAAAAACGCCATGGAACAACAGAAAAAGATGGAAAAGGAAAAGATAGAGAACGCCCTCAGGTATAAAAGGCTTATCTCAAGTTTAGAGCACATGCTGAGCAGGTCACCTTCGAGAGAAGACGTACAGAAGGTAACGGAAGTGCCTGAGGCAAAAGAGATGGAAAAGGTCATTGCCAATATAGAAAAGCTTGCTCAAGAAAAACTGGATATCAGACCAGGCAGGCTGGTCAGGGTAAAAGGTAGCAATACAGGTGGCAGGGTAGCAGGTGTTTCAGGGAAGGTGGTAGAGATTGTATCTGGTACAAAGAAAATCAAGACAGATATTGATATGGTGAAGGTCCTGGAAACAGAGAATAATGATATGGCAAGCACTAGGTCTGATAGCCAAGGCTTAAAAATCACCAAATCGTTTGTTGGTCCTGTTGTGGTTGTCGGGCTACGTGTTGACGAGGCATTACCGGTCGTTGAAAAAGCCATTGATGATGCTATACTCTCAGGTCAAGCTAGCCTTGAGATCATACACGGCAGCGGAACAGGCCGCTTAAAAGCGGCCATAAGAAACTACCTTAAGGAATTGCCTTTTGTAAAGGATATCAAAGACGGTCCTCTTATGGAGGGTGGCGGAAACAAAACCATAGTAGGGCTAATACAAAATGAATAAGGATACCATAGATAAGATCAAGGAACACAACGATATTGTTGCTGTTGTATCTGAATTCGTCCATCTTAAAAGACGTGGGCGTTCGTACGTGGGACTTTGTCCCTTTCACGAAGAAAAAACCCCGTCGTTTTACGTAGATCCCCAGAGGCAAATCTACAAGTGTTTTGGCTGCGGCGCCGGAGGAGATGTCATAAGCTTTATTATGGAAATCAAGGGGATTAACTTTGCTGAAGCCATAGATGAGCTCTCCAGGCGGGCAGGCATAGAGATCAAAAAGACTTTTAAAAATAGCCCGTCTCGTTCTAAAAACAGGCTTTTCTATGACATCAACAGGGTCGCCATGGAGTTTTACAAGAAAACCCTATTTTCTCAGGCTGGAAAGGCTGGCCTTGAATACTTGAAGCATAGGGGTCTAAAAGAGGAAACCATAGAGGGCCTTAACCTTGGATATGCTCCTGTTGCCTGGGACGGCTTGGTCAAACACTTGCGTAGCAAGGGAATAGCCCTGGCCGATGCCTTAAAATGTGGCCTTCTAAACCAGGGCCCAGGAGGCAAGTACTATGATAGGTTCAGAGGCAGAGTCATGTTCCCAATAATTGACCTTGGGGGGGAGGTATGCGGCTTTGGAGGCCGTGTAACAGGAGAAGGAGAGCCAAAGTATATAAACAGTCCCGAATCTCCTGTGTTTGCAAAGAGGAAAATACTTTACAACCTGGCCAATGTTAAAGACCATATAAGGCTAGAAGGTGCAATAATAGTCGAAGGTTACATGGATGTAATTTCCCTCTATAACGCCGGATTTACCCGGGCTGTTGCAAGCCTCGGCACTTCACTCACCGAGGACCACATAAGACTTTTAAAAAGATTTACCGATAAAATCACCTTGGTTTACGACGGCGACAGCGCGGGGAAATCTGCTATGATAAGGGCCGTAGAGCCCTTCCTCAATACAAGTGTAATACCTAAGGTAGTTGTGTTACCTAGGGACAAAGATCCCGATGATATTGCATTAAACGATATTGAGCTATGGTATAAACTTTTGGAACAGGCCGAGTCCATTTGGGATTTCATATTTCGTGAATCCTTTAGTGGCCGAGACCCATCAAAACTTGAGGATCAGGTTATTGTAACAAAGGAGATTGCATCTTTGATCGCTCGTGTTGAGGACCGTTTAATGCAGGACCTGCTCGTTGAAAGGTTCTCTACCTTCTCTGGCATAGGGGTAGAGGCTCTGCAACGAGCAGTATTAAAGGGTAAGAAAAGTGCCAAGCAAAGCCGTGATACAACAAAGAGGGAAGAAAGAGAGGCAGATCTCACAGAAGAGACGCTGGCGAGGATCATCCTTTCCGAGCCAATAGCAATACGGCTGGCAAAGGAACTAGACCTGCTGAAATACTTCACTGACAAGGAAATATCGATTCTCTTGTCTTATGTGATCAAGCATGGTGCCGATATGTTGGAAGACTCTAGTTGCCCTGATAATGTGAGGAAAATAGCATCAAGATATCTTATAGATGATGAAATACAGGGCGATAAAGAAAAGGCTATGATAGATGCAACATCTCACCTCATACTGAGGGAGTTGAATAAAGAACTCATGGGTATACAGGAGGAGATATTAAGGGCTGAGAGGAACAAAGATAGACAGAGCCTTATTGCCCTGCTCGAGAAAAAGAAAGAAAAGATAATGTCAAAGAAAAAAGTACGCGATGATATACTGGAGGTATTGAGAGGACATGAGTAACAAGAAAGCATATTCCAAGGAAATACAAAAACTTATCACCATGGGTAAAAGCAAGGGTTATCTAACCTATGACGAGATAAATAACGCCCTCCCGGATGATATTACAAGTGCGGACGACCTAGAAGATGTTATGGATCTCTTCTCTGAAAAAGA
This sequence comes from Deltaproteobacteria bacterium, assembly GCA_015486075.1. Lineage (GTDB taxonomy): Bacteria > Desulfobacterota > Desulfomonilia > UBA1062 > UBA1062 > B14-G9. Next base: position 10,708 of record WFSG01000018.1, on the reverse strand, counting down.
CATACAACTAATAGAAAGTGAAGATGACCTCCTCAAAAGCGACGATACCATAGAGATCGAAGACGATACATCACTAGGGTCCTCTGATCCAGTACGTAGGTATCTGCAAGAGATGGGTTCGGTATCTCTTCTATCTAGAGAGGACGAGACAGAACTTGCAAAGAGGATAGAGATTGGCCAGAAGCAAATACTCAACATTATAATCAATACGCCCGCAACGGTTAAAGAGGTCATTGAGATAGGCAAAGCACTGGAATCGGACAGGTTGCAACTCAAGGATATAATAGACATGGATGACATGATCAATGAAGACGAGGAAGCAACCAAACAGCATATACTAGATATAATTAAAAAGATAGAATTAAAGCAAAAAGAGCTAAAAGAGTTAAAGTCAAAACTCTTCCACGCCAAGATGCAAAAGGATAAGACCCAGATCAAGAATGAAATGTCCCAAGTAAGCAAGGAAATAATGAAGTTAATTTACGACATACGCTTCATCCCGTCCAAGATAGAATCCTTTGCAAAAAGGCTAAAAGACCTCATGACACAACTTGAACAAGTGGAGAAAAAAATATCCGCCTATGAAAACAAGCTTGGATTGACTTGGAAAGAGATATCCGAGATGGAGAAAAAGCTAAAAAAGGGTACACCCAAGAGCATCAAAACCTATCTTAAAGACCATGATTTAACAAGGGATAGCTTTCTAAATCTCTCAGCAGAGGTAACAGCACTGAGAAAGGAGATAAAGAAGATCGAAGTTGAAGGTGGGCTTACCGCAAACGGTCTGAAAAAGGCCGTCAGAAGCCTAGAAGAAGCCGAGCATAAAATAAACACCGCCAAGACAGAACTTATACAGGCAAATCTCAGGCTAGTGGTCAGCATTGCAAAAAAATACGTAAACAGGGGGCTTCAATTCCTAGACCTCATCCAGGAAGGCAACATTGGACTTATGAAGGCTGTTGAAAAATTTGAATACAGGCGAGGATACAAGTTCTCCACGTACGCAACATGGTGGATAAGACAGGCTATCACAAGGGCCATAGCAGACCAGGCACGGACCATAAGGATACCCGTGCACATGATAGAGACTATAAACAAGCTCATACGAACGTCTCGGGCCCTAGTCCAAGAGTTGGGCAGAGAACCAACACCCGACGAAATCGCCCAGAAGATGGAGTATCCTGAGTACAAGGTGAGAAAGATACTCAAGATAGCTAAGGAACCCATCTCCCTCGAAACGCCTATTGGAGAAGAAGAGGACAGCCATCTTGGGGATTTTATCGAGGACAAAAAGATCCCTTCACCATCAGAGGCAGTAATTGCGAAGAATCTTTCCGAGCAATCTAGGCGTGTTCTGGCAACTCTCACACCTAGGGAAGAAAAGGTTCTCAGGATGCGTTTCGGCATAGGAGAAAAATCCGAGCACACTCTGGAGGAGGTAGGTAAGGATTTTACTGTAACGAGAGAAAGGATACGGCAGATCGAGGCAAAGGCCTTGAGAAAATTGAGACATCCTGTCAGGTCCAAGAAGCTTAGGTCTTTTATCGATCAATAAGCACATGCCTTACTGCTTGAGACATACAGCCATATAACTCAAAACTTTGGTTTGACATCAGCACATGTTTTATTATTATCTGTATTATTGCTTATCTGGAGTATTTGGAGAAGACTTTAGACTATCATTTTACCTATGCAAGGGAGGTTAGCAATGGCAGAGAAAAGAAACGAACACCTTATTGTGAGGCAACCAGTAAACGTGACTGAGTTACCCAGCCACGATCTTGGAGAAATTTTGCCTTTTCCAGTACTTATGGGTAAAGACCTGGTTAAGGATGCAGAGGCATGGGCCTTATACGTTTATATAAAAGAAATAACACAGGAGATGGTAGATGCAATCGATCAAGTAGTAAAAGTGGAACCACATAAACATGAGTTTGACGAGATGTATCTGATGATAGGGGATCCCGGGGCAATAACCTTTGAGATAATGCTAGATGGCGAATATTATGAGGTAACCACCCCAGGTGCTGTATACATACCAAGGGGTATGCCGCATTCTATAAGACCTGCTAAGGCCACGGTCGGTCTTACAGGGGGGCTTATACCAGTATACCTGAATGGCGAGTATAAGACTATCCCTGTATAGACTGTATTATAACCTTCAGAACAATCTAACAACAAGAGCAAAATTCCATTAATGGTCTTTTCTATTACCCTTGAATAAGTATAGGTGCTATACAATGGATATATGTGGGAAAAATATTATAGGGAGAGACTTGTAAAGCCAAGAGCAGCCCTTGAGCATATACGTAGGGGCTCTAGGGTGTTCATAGGTTCCGGTTGTGGAGAACCTGCCCTATTAATAGAGACCCTCATGGATCTGTCCATGGAGCTTGCCGATACTGAGATCATGCACTTCCTCACAGTGGGTAATGCTCCTTATACCGAGCGGCGCTTCTCCAGAGCATTCAGGCACAATGCATTTTTTATAGGACCCAATACAAGAGAGGCAATATGGAGAGGTAATGCCGATTATACGCCTGTGTTTCTGTCCGAGATACCTCAGCTCTTTCGCAAGGGAAGGATACACATCGATACGGCGCTCATATCTGTAACCCCTCCTGACAGACATGGATATGTAAGCCTGGGAATATCGGTTGACCTTACAAAGACAGCTGCAGAGTGTGCTGATTACGTTGTGGCCGAGGTAAACCCGAACATGCCAAGGACCCTAGGTGATAGCTTTCTACATGTCTCCCAGATAGATGCCTTTGTTAAAACAGAAAAACCTGTACAGGAGTTCATCGTTGATGATCCAGGTGACATAGCAAAAGGCATTGGCAAGTACGTTGCAAACTTGGTGGAGGACGAATCCACAATACAGGTAGGTTACGGGTCTATACCCAATGCAGTGTTGTCATATTTAAAGGATAAGAAAGACCTAGGTGTACACACAGAAACCTTTACTGACAGCCTCATGGACCTTATAAAATCTGGTAGCATCACATGCAGTAAAAAGAGCATACACGTAGGCAAGGTTGTGGCCAGCTTCTGCATGGGAACTAGGAAGCTATATCGATTCATACATAACAACCCCATGTTCGAGTTTCATCCAGTAGAATACGTGAACAATCCCTATATAATCGCAAAAAACAGGAAGATGGTCTCAATAAACTCTGCACTTAGCGTGGATCTTACCGGTCAGGTATGTTCCGACTCTGTGGGTTACTTACTCTACAGCGGAATAGGTGGCCAAGTAGATTTCGTAAGGGGAGCAGCTCTTTCCGAAAGAGGTAAGTCCATAATAGTAATGCCATCTACAGCTGATGGAGGCAAGAAGTCCAGGATATTACCCCATCTAGAACAGGGTAGTGGAGTAGTCTTGACCCGTGGGGATGTCCATTACGTGGTAACCGAATACGGCATTGCCTACCTGCATGGCAAATCCATCAGGGAGAGGGCCATGGCCCTTATAAGCATAGCCCATCCTTCGTACAGAGCAGCACTGCTGGAAGAAGCAAAGATAAAGGGCTATGTTTACAAGGACCAGATTCTTCCTTCAGGTGCTATCTATCCAGAAAGACATGAGACCTACTGGACCGATAATCTGGGAAGAGAGATATTTTTCAGACCAGTTAAACCCACTGACGAAAAAAAGATCCAGGAATTGGTATATTCCCTCTCCGACGAGGACCTTTACAAAAGATTCTTCCATAGGATAAAGGCGTTCCCTCACGAGATGGCTCAACCTATCGCAAGCATAGACTACGAAGATCGTATGGCCATAGTTGGAATCGTGGGAAGAGAAGAAATTGAGGGAAAGGAAGAAATCATAGCCCTTGCACAGTACGTGAGAGAAGCCTCTACTAACCTTGCCGAGGTGGCAATAACAGTACGGGGAGATTACCAAAAGGCAGGGATTGGAACATTTCTTCTCTGGTACCTTGTACAGGTGGCCCGTGAGCATGGCATTGTTGGGTTTGAGGCAGAGGTTCTCAAAGAAAACGATGCAATAATGAAAATTTCTAAAAATAGTGGATACCCCTTAAAGGCCACATGGGCATACGGGGGCGTATATAACTTGTTGGTCTTCTTTGATAATGTCCCTCGCAAGGAGCCTACGTAATAATAGACCTAGATTCTATGGTAAGCGACATAGGTCTTTCCTTTTCAAGTATTACATTGTAACTATAATCACATGGAAGATAATAAGCTTTACGTTGTAATGGTAGGCCTACCCGCAAGAGGCAAATCGACTATCTCATTCAGGCTTCAAGAGACGTTTAGAAGGGATAATATACATGCAAAGGTATTCAACAACGGGAACCTGAGAAGAAAGTACAGGCCAACAAAAGAGACATATAGCGCTGATTTTTACAGCCCCGAGAACAAGGCTGGTGTGGAGATGAGAAGGCGTTTTGCAATGATGAACATCCATCGTGCAAAGACCTATCTTAGAAGGGGAGGCGACGTCTCCATACTAGACGCAACGAATGCAAGCCCACAGAGAAGAAGAATGATCGAAAGAAACCTGGATGACCATCCTATCCTTTATATTGAATGTGTAAATGACGACAGGGAAATATTGAGCCTGAGCATTAATCAGAAAGTGAAGACCCCTGAGTTCGAACACCTTGATCATGCCAGGGCATTAAAGGAGTTCGAAAAAAGGATTAAGTATTATGAAATGATCTACGTCCCACTTTATGAAGAGAGAAATTACATCAAGCTAGATTCTCTCCATAACAGGATCTTGAGAGAGAAATTGATGGATCCCTTGCCATACTATTCCAGGATAAGGGATTTTCTCGTTACTGATATAGTAAAAAATCTCTTTCTTATCCGACATGCAGAGACTTACTACAACCTAGAAGACAGAATCGGGGGAGACCCATCCCTTACTGAAAGGGGAAAGACACAGGCAGTGACTCTTGCCGAATTTTTCAAAAACCGGAATATCTCTTTTATATTTACTAGTCAAAAAAAAAGAACGATCCAGACCGCAGAACCAATACGTGACATGCAGAGATCATGCACAATAGTACCCTTAAAGGAATTTAACGAGATAGATGCAGGTATATGCGAGTGCATGACCTACCAGGAGATAAGAGAAAAATATCCTACCATATACAATACGCGAAAGAAGGATAAATACAATTACGTTTACCCAGGGGGAGAGAGTTATGCCACAATGAGGGAGCGCATAGAAACAGGCATAAAAAAAGCCCTATTTCTGAACAGGAATGCAGATAATATAATGATTATCGGCCATAGGGCGGTTAATAGGATGATCCTTGCCCACTTCCTTTACAGGAGGGAAGAAGACGTACCCTTTATATATGTACCCCAGGATAAATTCTACCACATAGTAGCAAAACAGGACAAAAAGCTCTTTCAGCTCAGACGGTATGGGCTTGTATCCATATGATCGCAAAAGCTATAAGCACTGCACCCAGAATAAAAGAAAGGTTTATAGACTCCGAGAAGACGAACATGCCAAGCAAACCAGCGAATACTACTCTTGTAGTTGATATCAAAGATCCCTCAATAACCTTAACATACCTGTAACCATAGGTTATTAAAAACTGCCCAGCAAGACTTAACACACCTATCAAAACAAGCAACCATGCACTTCTTAGGCTTGGCACCACAAAAAAAGGCATAGCCACTGATGTCATTACCAATCCAAATACCATCAGGTAATAAAGGATAATAAAAGATGTATCCTTTATCCTTGCCTCTTTTAAGGACGATATACCACCAGCCGCAAGCATACCAGACAACAGGGCCCATATATCCCCAGTGCTAAAGCCTGACTTGTGCTGAACCACCAGGTATATACCGCACATTGCCACCGCCACAGAGATTCCCTTGGACATACTGAATGTTTCTCTGTTCCAGAAAGGTGCTAACATGGCAACAAATACCGGGTAGGTCATGTTGAGAAGGTTAGCATTCACAAGGGTGGTCGAGGATATGCCTATGAAAAAGCAGATGGCAGCTATACCTGTAAAAAAGGCCCTGAGATATACCCATCCAGGCTTTGAGGGCTTCAACGGAACTGGCCTTAGCAAGTAAAATGCATTGAGTATCACAAAACCCACAAGGAATCTTGCAAACGCAACTTCTATCGGGGAAATGCCATGAAGGGTCACTATCTTTATGAACATTGACATAAGGGCAAATGCCAATGCAGAAATCCCAACGCAGAAAACGCCAAGGAGTTCTCTATTCCCCTTTTCCCTCACTCTTTAACCCCGCGATCATGTTTGACAGAAAGGGAAGGATATCAATTATACCAAATAATATCAATTAACTTAGTTCCAAAAAACAGGTTGATACTATGAGAGTTTTGCACTAAATGCCTAGTTATGCTTGCGATAGATATAGGTAATACTCTCGTTAAATCAGCCCTTTTCAAAGGTGATAGTCCAGAGAAAATATACAGCATGCCCACAAAATTATCTTCTAAGAGAGGATCATACCTAGCAAGTCTTCTTAAAGAGGTCCCTGATATTACCGAAGATATTATAATATCAAGCGTATGCAAGGATGCAGCAGAAATCATCGCTAGTGATATCGACAAACACATTGGTCTAAATCCCTTCATAGTAACCAGAGATACAGAGATGGGTATTAAAAACTTATACCTTACCAAGGTTAGTCTTGGAATTGACAGGATTATAAATGCTGCTGCAGCATATCACCTCTACAGCAAGGCAAGGCAAGTACCAGCTGTAGTAATAGACATGGGCACAGCAACTACCATAGATTACGTTACCAAGGATGGAGAATTTGTAGGCGGCGCGATTGCGCCTGGCATGATAAGTGCTTATAAGGGCTTACTCTCCATGGCGCGGGCCCTGCCAGAGGTGGAATTAGAACCACCGAATAATATTATCGGCACAACAACAGACACATGTCTTCGCTCGGGTGTGGTTCTTGGACACAAAGCTATGATAGAGGCAATGGCCAGGATGGTAGCCGAGGCAGGCCATGGTCACAATCCTATGGTCATTGTAACAGGTGGTATATCTTTAATCATAAGTAACATCCTGGATCCGAGCTTTATTCATGACCCATGGTTGTCTCTTAAGGGATTATATAGAATAGGCAAAATAAACGGGCTAAAGTAGATTGGCGCTTTCATGCTCTTGTACTTGCCCTCATTTTAGGATAAAATCCTGACCAATGCGTAATTATCTTAAAATTTTCTCTGGGTTGATACTTATAAGCGCACTGTTCATCTTAATACCTACAAAAACCATTTGCGCGTCTCCAGGAGCTGCAAAGGCCTTTCAGAGAGCAAACAGGGCCTATATTGAGCTGTCTCGCAGTGCACATAAAAGGAAGCTAAGGATCAACTGGTTAAGGGTAATCGGTAAGTATAAAAAGGTAGCATTGCTTTACCCACACACAGGATTTGCTTCGCGTGCACTGTATACAGAGGGCAAGCTGTACGTACAGCTATACGGCTACTCGGGAAGGAAATCAGATCTGCTATCCGCTATCAAGGTATTCGAACGTATCGTTAAAAAGTATCCTAAGAGCTCATTGGCAGATGATGCCCTGTATAAATCCGCTAGGATATATGACACCATATTTAAAGACAAAAAAAAGGCATATTTTTACTACAGAAAGATCATAGACAGGTATCCTAAGGGGGATATGGTACAGAGGGCTCGTGAAGGTATAAATTCCATCCATATAGAATCAATGCCTCCAAATAAAAGACCACGCAAAAAATTTGCATTAGTCAAACATATACGCCAGCTATCTGACAGGGAATATTCTAGGATCGTTATAGGAGTTGATAGAAATGTACCCTTTGATACCTTTCTTATGCCACCGGACAAAAGGCACAGAAAGCCTTACCGCCTAGTGATAAACCTGCATAATGCCCGATCTTCCAAGCTCTATCCCTACAGGATAAAATCAAAGGACGGCACCATTTCACAGATAAGGATAAGCCAGTACAGGCCCGGCACAGTAAGAGTCGTTCTAGACCTGAACCGCAGGGTTTATTACAACGCACTGCCCATGGAGAACCCTCCTAGGATAATAGTGGATATCTCTACCAAGAAAAAAAAGACCGAGACAGGCCTTACCTACAAGTCACATGTAAAAAAGGTAAGGCCCGGCACAAAGGTTACCCATCCACTTAATATCCCCTCCATAGCACGCCAGCTATCCTTAAAGGTCTCAAGGATCGTAATAGATCCGGGTCATGGAGGTAAGGACCCAGGGGCAATCGGCCCACATGGAGTAAAAGAAAAAACAGTGGCCCTTGCAATAGCAAAACGCCTGGCACATAGGCTTAGAAGAGAAGGGTTCAAGGTATACCTAACCCGCACCAGAGATGTGTTCATACCACTTGAAGAAAGAACAGCATTCGCAAACAGAAAAAAGGCAGACCTTTTCATATCCATTCACGCAAATGCGGCAAAAGACAAGAGACTTGGCGGTGTAGAGACCTATTTCTTGAATCTTGCAACCGATGCCTCTGCCATACGGGTAGCTGCTAGAGAAAATGCCACTACATCTAAATCAATAAGTGACCTTCAGTTAATCATCAATGACCTAATGTTGAACTCAAAAATCAATGAATCTTCAAAGTTTGCTACTTATGTCCAGAAGTCCATAATGCAATCCTTAAGAAATAAAGGCTACAGGGAAAGGGACCTCGGGGTGAAACAGGCGCCCTTTTATGTCCTGCTTGGCGCACAGATGCCATCCATACTTATTGAAACCTCTTTTATCACCAACCCCAGGGAATGCTCGCTGCTTAGACACAAATCCTACCAGGATGCTATAGTAGACGGCATAGCAAAAGGCATAAATAATTATATTATTCATACAACCTATGCATTCAAGGGAGGAACCAAATGAAATACCTCGCAATAATGACTATCCTCATGTGCTTAGCATTTAATGCATGGGCAGGTTACGGACTCAGTAACACGGTGGAGGTAGAGATCCAAAGGCCTCCCGAGTTAACACCAGCTCCAACTGGAAAGTTGAAGAAACAGATGCCCTGCAAAAAGTTGGAATTTTACCCCTACACCATACATGTCTCAGCATGGAAAGTGCCTGAAGGTGCAATACAGCAATGGAAAACACTGGGGAAGAAGCTTAAGCCCACGTTTGTTACAAAGATAAATCTTGATAGGCATGGTACATGGTTCAGGGTGGACTATGGGATATTCACAAACATAAGGGATGCCGTTTATACATCAAGGGCATTGCAGGCAAAAAAGGTTATAAGCCAGAGTGCCTTTGTTGGAAGACCGGTTCCCTATACCCTGGAGATAGGTACGTACACAAGCGAGAAGGTGGCACGCAAAGAGGCCCAGAGACTAAACACAATGGGCGTTATCACATACACGATAAGGGAGTCGGATACGTGTTACAGGGTAGTAGTAGGGGCATACCCTGATGAGAATACTGCCAGTATTGAGCAGAAGGAGTTGCTAGAGCTTGGCATAGATTCCAGGGTAACAAAAAGATGAATCAAGATCTTACAGATGCATTTATAGAATACATGGTTGCAGAAAAGTCTTCCCCCGAGAATACCATATCAGCATATCATTCAGACCTCAGGCTATTTGAATCATGGCTAAATAAAAAGGGCATAGAGGTACAAAAAGTTGGAAAACAGGAGTTACTAGATTTCATATCATACAGCGTAGAGCAAGGTCTGAAACCCACAACCATCAATAGAAGACTTGCTGGCATAAGGCAATTTTACAGATTTCTAGTAAACGAAGAATTAGTGACAAAGGATCCAACTAAGGACATAGCCTTTCCAAGGAGAGGGCACTACCTCCCCAATGTACTTAGCTTATCCGAGGTGACCAGACTACTTAATGCGCCAAATACCAGCACCCCAAAGGGCATAAGGGACAGGGCTATGCTAGAGCTATTGTACGCGACAGGTCTGAGGGTATCTGAAATAATAGGCCTCAAGTTAAACAATGTCAATCTGGATACAGGCTACATAATAACACTAGGCAAGGGAGAGAAAGAAAGGCTTGTTCCATTGGGACAATCTGCCATTTTCTGGACAAGGCAGTACATAGAGAGGGCTAGGCCGGCTAGGCTTAGGAAGTCTACAGACATACTCTTCTGCACTAAGAGGGGAAAGGGAATGACAAGGCAAAACTTCTGGCACATCATAAAAGAATATGCACTCAAGGCAAGTATACGGAAGCAAATATCACCCCACACTCTAAGACACTCTTTTGCCACACACCTGCTTGCTGGAGGGGCTGATCTAAGGGCTGTGCAGCTTATGCTAGGCCATAGTGACATATCCACGACCCAAGTATATACACACGTTAGCACGGCCAGACTAAAGGATATACACAAGAAATATCATCCTAGAGGTTGAGTAAGTCAAATTATCCTTCCTTAAGGAGTGTCATAAGACATCATTTTTCCCTCTCAAAGGTACAAGGTGTTACATATAAGTAACTTATTTCCCAGTCAAAACACCTGATCAAACTTGTCCTTGCAGACCAGATATGCAATAATGAACTGTAATTTAGTAACTGCAGGGAGGTATTATTATGTCTGACGTTGTTATTGTAGCTGGGTTACGTACTGCTGTAGGGAGTTTTGGGGGTTCTCTCAGGGATGTGTCGGCAAAGGAGCTTGGTGCAACGGTTATCAGGGAGGTGCTTGTGAGGACGGGGTTTCGTCCCAGGCT
>WFSG01000017.1 GCA_015486075.1 Deltaproteobacteria bacterium | reverse complement strand
TTTGACAAGAAGCTCTCCATAGGTGGTGGGATTTGGGGTGGTGGTATGATGTTTAACGAGATAGTTGTGCAGGACACAGCATTACCTGTTGTGAGGGAGTTTGGTATTGATGTAGTGGAATACGAGGAGGGGTATTACACGTTTGGTGCTATTGAGACGGTTGCTGCTTTGATTCGGGCCTCTATTGCCGAGGGGCTCAGGATTTTCAATCTTATAACCATGGAGGACATAGTCTTCAAGGATGGTCGTGTCTCTGGTCTTGTTATAAACTGGTCGCCTGTGGAGATGACGGGTTTGCACATAGATCCTTTGACTTTGCATTCCCGTTTTGTGCTTGATGCGACTGGTCATGATGCCAATGTGGTATCAGCGTTGGTGAGAAAGATGGGCGTCAGGTTGAGCACTTCCACTGGTGGTATAGTTGGTGAGAGGTCGATGGATGCAGAGTTAGGCGAGATGCACACAGTGGAGAACACCAGGGAGGTCTTTCCTGGGTTGTATGTCTCTGGCATGGCAGCGAATGCTGTCTTCGGGGGGCATCGCATGGGTCCCATCTTCGGGGGCATGTTCCTATCCGGTAAAAAGGCAGCAGAGGAGATACTTGCAAGGCTTTAGAAATGGAAAGACACATATACAGGGCAATCGACGCCAACATAAACCGAGTGGCCGAGGGGTTGAGGGTGATAGAGGATCTGGCTAGGTTTTATTACAATGACGAACCTACACAGGCTACACTTAAAAAACTCAGGCATTCTTTAAGCTCCATGTTTGAACAGGAACGGTTTATCCTTTACAGGGACTCCTTGAATGACATCGGTTTTTCGTCGGTGGGTGCAAAGGAGATGAAGAGGGAGGGTATAAAGGATGTCTTGATGTCCAATTTGAAACGTGTTGAAGAAGGGTTGAGGGTTCTAGAAGAACTTTTCAAGTTGGAATCCACGGACATATCCATGGGTATGAAGAAGTTACGTTATGATGTTTATGACGTAGAGAAGTCAATGCTCGGTCGAATAAACAGACCTATTCTCAGGAAGGGACTTTATTTGATAATATCCGAATCCAGTCAGTCGTGCGAAGACATAGCAAGAATGGCCGTAGACATTGGCATACCGGCTGTTCAGTTGAGGTTAAAGTATACCTCGGATAGTGACTTCCTCTCCATTGCTATGAATATAAGGGCCATAACGGCCGGAACAGACACCCTGTTTATAGTTAATGACAGACTAGACATAGCCATGTTATCAGGCGCTGACGGTGTCCACCTCGGCCAGAGAGACCTTCCGCCTGACAAGGCAAGGAAAATTCTCAGCGACCAAGCGTTTATAGGTTTGTCAACACACAGTTTGGATCAGGCAAAAAAGGCTTCATACCTTGATGTTGACTATATAGGATTTGGCCCCATATGGCACACAGATACCAAGAATGATGTTCTTGAACCTACTGGTGTGGCTAGGTTGAAACAATGCGTTGAACAATCTCAAATACCTGTGGTAGCTATTGGGGGTATCAACAAGAAACGTCTTGAATCAATTGAGGAGATATCCTGTAATAATATAGCGGTCATAAGCGCTGTCAGAGACGCTGACGACCCTTACAGGGCAATATTGGAACTTAATAACATGTTTATCAGGAAGGTATGTCCATGACGTTAATAGAGAAGGCGAGGAAGGGTATTATTACTGAGGAGATGGAGGTAGTGGCTGAGTATGAGGGTTTGGATCCTGGGTTTGTGTGTGATGGTATTGCGAGGGGTAACATAGTGATACCCAAGAACAGGTTGAGGGATTTTGAGAACATAAGGGGTATAGGTAGGGGTTTGCGTACGAAGGTAAATGCCAACATAGGGTCGTCTCCGTATCATATGGATGTTGAGGAGGAGCTTAGGAAGTTAGGTGCTGCGGTAGAGTATGGTGCTGATTCAGTGATGGATCTTTCTTTGGGTAGGAAGTTGATAGAGATAAGGCGGAGGGTGTTGGATGCATCGAGTGTAATGGTTGGTACGGTGCCCATATATCAGACTGCGTTTGAGTTATCGTTGAAGAAGAGGGTGATAACTGACATGACGATAGATGATTTTCTGTCCACGGTTGAGAAGCAGGCGAGGGAGGGTGTTGATTTTATGACGATTCATGCGGGTGTGAATTTGAATGCTCTTCATGCTTTGGAGACGGACAGGAGGGTTTTGGACGTAGTGAGCAGGGGAGGGTCTTTTTTGATTGCGTGGATGAGGAAGAACAGGAGGGAGTCTCCCTTGTTTGAGTTTTATGATGACATATTGGATGTATTAGCGTCTTATGATGTGACGATATCTTTGGGTGATGGTATGAGGCCGGGAGCGACTGCTGATGCAACGGATAGGGCGCAGATAACAGAGCTTGTGACTTTAGGGGAGCTTGCCCAGAGGGCGTGGGACAAGGGGGTACAGGTGATGATAGAGGGGCCTGGGCATGTGCCGTTGCAGATGATAGAGGAGAACATAAGGCTTCAGAAGTCTTTGACGCATGATGCGCCTTTTTACGTATTGGGGCCTCTTGTGACTGATATTGCGTCTGGTTATGATCACATAGCAGGTGCTATAGGGGGTACCCTTGCGGCGTATTATGGTGCGGATTTCTTGTGTTATGTTACTCCTGCTGAGCATTTGAGGCTTCCCACGGTTGAGCATGTAAGGGAGGGTGTTATTGCTTCCAAGATTGCGGCTCATGCAGCGGATTTGGCAAAGGGGATGAGGTATGCCCGTGAGATGGATGACAAGATGTCAAGGGCAAGGAAGGATCTCGACTGGAAGACGCAGATAGAGATGTCGATAAATCCCCGTAAGGCGAAGGCCTTGAGGGATTCCAGCGAGATAGGCCAGGACGAGGTATGTACCATGTGCGGAGAGTTCTGCGCCATAAAAACCATTAAAGATGCCGGCCTTTAAGACGATGTGGCTCGGATAGGCGGTTTGGGCAGATAATAAGGTATGAGAAGTCCACTTGTAGTAATCATAACAGGCCTGTCTGGTTCAGGAAAATCCACGGCATTGAAGGTAATGGAGGATGCCGGTTTTTTCTGTATGGACAATATACCTATAGATCTTCTCATGAAGTTGACCGAGGTATATGACTTTGCCTATCTAAATATATCTAAACTTTGCATAGGGATGGATGTAAGGGGAGGGGCAGGCCAATTTGTGGAAAGGGTTCCAAAGGCTTTTGGCCTGTTTCGTTCCCTTGTTGGAGAATTCAAGCTGATTTTTCTCGAGGCTGACAAGAATTCCCTTGTTAACAGGTTCAAAGAGACGAGGCGAAGGCATCCTTTGAGTGATACTTATCCTGACCTCATATCTGCCATAGATGCCGAGATCTCAATAATGGACAAGATTAAGCACAGGGCAGACTATGTGCTAGATACAAGCCACATGAATATCCACGAACTCGAGGCAAAGGTGGCTGAGATTGCATCTAGCCTTGACAAATCAAGAGATATGTATATACAGGTTATCTCTTTTGGCTTTAAGAAAGGTATACCAATAGACGCGGATATGCTTATGGATGTACGTTTTCTTCCTAACCCGTACTTTGTGGATGCACTCAAAGACAAGACAGGCAAGGACAGTGAGGTAAAGGATTACATACATTCCACCCTTGATTACAAGGATTTTATAGAGAAGTGGAGAGGACTTGTCAGGTTTATTGTACCACGGGTGAGAAGAGAAGGAAGATCTTATTTTACTATAGCAATAGGCTGCACAGGCGGTAGGCACAGGTCAGTTAGCATTGCGGAGGAGACAGGCGAGATGATCAGGGATGCAGGTTTTAGCTGTGAGGTCAGGCACAGGGATCTCGATTGAGGGATAAGATGGTAGGTATTGTAATAGTGGCACATGGTGAGCTTGCTAAGACGATCCTTGAGACCGCATGTATGATAGTGGGTCCTGTAGACAGGTGCGAGGCATGTACGTTTGCCCAAGATAAAAGTGCAAAGGGCCTAAGGAAGATGTTGAGGGAGGCAATAAAGAAGGTGGATGCAGGGGATGGGGTGATGATACTTACGGACATGTTTGGTGGAACCCCTTCCAATATATCTCTCTCTTTCCTAGAGCAGGACAGGGTAGAAGTGGTAACAGGCGTTAACCTTCCCATGGTGATATATGCTCTTACGAAAAGAGAGGGCAAAAAGCTGGGAGAACTAGCGCAGATATTAAAAAATAACGCTTGCAGAAATATCTCTATTGCATCCGAGATACTGTCTGCACCACCCAAGGTATGATGGATCTCCGACTGGTAAGGGTAGATGACAGGTTTATCCACGGCCAGATACTCGAGGCGTGGATACCATATCTAGGCGCAGATGGGGTCATAATTGTAAATGACCGTCTAAGCTCTGATGAGTTCCAGAAGTCTATTATGGAGATGGCACTGCCAGACAGGATAAGATTCAAGGTGAGCTCAGTCGATGATGTCCCTAGGCTCGAAGGGGACACCCTGTTCAAAGACAAGAGGGTTCTTGTCATTGTCTCATCATTGGTGGATGCGTTTAACATATACAACAAGGGCATTACCTTTAACAGACTGAACATAGGTAACCTCAAGGTGCACGATGGGAGTTACCAGCTTTCTTTCTCCGTCTGGGTTAACAACAAGGATATCGAGATAATAAAGTCCCTTATATCCAAAGGAGTCTACGTAGCAGTGCAGTCTGTGCCTAGAGAGAGGGAAATCAACGCAAAAGACATTCTTCAAATGATAAAGTTATGATATTCAGGGTGGTTGCTAGTAGCATAATAAGTTCAATACTCTGGATGGACAGGGCCTACGTGTTCCAGTTCATGGTATCGCGACCTATAATAATGGCGCCCATCCTGGGCCTTGTATTTGGAGAGGTTCAAACAGGTTTACTTACCGGTGCATGTCTAGAACTGCTGTGGCTTAACAGCCCTCCTGTAGGCTCCTTTCTCCCGGAAGACGAGTCCTTTTGTGCTGCGGTTGCAACGCCTGTTGCTTGCTATGCAGCATCGACCATGGATGTAAACGCTGCCGTGGGCCTCTCTTTGGTACTAAGTATACCCTCGGTCTTCATTGGAAGGGCAATAGATACTTATCAGAGGAAGGCCAACGAGTCCTTGATGGACATGCAGAAGAGCGAGGAGCTGGATAGGTTAATTGGAAGGAACCTGGCCAAGGCATTACTTTTCACACTTATCAGGATTTTTTTGGCCATACTAGTCCTTTCACTGACGGTTGTTGCACTGGTGCACTTCATAATACCGCACATACCAGGTGACATGAACAGTGCACTGAAATGCATTCCTTATCTCAGCATAACCATAGGACTTGCTTCCCTAGTGAGGACAGGACGCTCGTTAAAAATGGACATAATGTCTTTCTTGATGGGCCTACTTACAGTGGTTGTCTTGGAATGGATCTGGTGATCATATCAGATGTGCGGCTGTCTGATTTCTCCGATATGATGGAAATAGAAAAACTATCGTTCCCTGAGCCCTGGGACATAGACACATTTCTTGCCGTTTATACCGGTTATGGAAGCAAATCACTTGCAGCAAGAACCAAGGATAGTGTGGTGGGCTATTGTCTGTCAAGGGGTATGAAGGATGTCTTGCATATACTGAACCTCGCTGTGCATCCACGCTTCAGACACAAAGGGATTGCGAGGAGGCTTGTCGAAGAAATGGCGGCATATGCAAGGTCAACGGCTAAGAGTATTGTATTGCTAGAGGTAAGGGTGAACAATATAGCTGCCAAGTCGCTCTACACCTCAATGGGTTTCGAATACGTCTGTACTTGGAAGGGTTATTATGAGGATACTGGTGAAGACGCATCAGTCATGATCATGAGGACGAGTAAAGGTAAATGATTGATACCAATTGCCATATCCTGGAAAACAGACCAGTTGCTGTAAACACCTTTATGCTTGTGCTTGAATACAAAAAAAAGATTGACTGGTGGCCGGGCCAGTTTGTAATGTTAAGATTGACAGAGGCCCTAGATCCATTCTTGAGGAGACCTTTCAGTATACTGGATCTGGGTGATAATCGGCTTGAGATACTCTACAGAATCAGGGGCAGGGCAACAAATATGCTCTCAAGAATGGGCAAGGGTGAAAACCTCAAGGTACTGGGTCCATTGGGCAAAGGGTTCAGCATGCCACGTGACAACGAGGAGATTATATACGTGGCTGGTGGAATAGGTCTTCCACCCGTACTTGCACTGGCACGTGTGCTCAAGAGGGGCCACCTTATACTTGGGGCAAAGACCTTTAGGGAAATTCCAATGCTTGACAGGATTAAGGATATAGATGGGATAGAGATAGCGCTTGCCACAGAAGATGGATCAATAGGTGAAAAGGGTACTGTGATCCCACGGTTCGAGAAACTTGTTGAAGGTTTTGGCCCAGGGTGCATGGTTTATGCGTGCGGTCCTACTCCCATGCTGAAACGCGTCTCAAAGGTATCCATTGAAAACGGCGTTATGTGCGAGGTTTCCATGGAAGAACGCATGGGATGCGGTTTCGGTGTGTGCCACGGCTGTACAGTAAACACGCTGGATGGAAACAGACTTGTGTGTAAGGATGGACCGTGCTTCGATGCTTCCAAGATAATCTGGAGAACATAGCTTGGATCTATCGTTGAACATTGCTGATGGTCTGATGCTCAATAACCCGGTTATGAACGCATCAGGTACCTTTGCCTATGGAAGGGAGTTCTCCGAGATATTTGATCTCTCGATAATGGGTGCCCTCATCCCAAAGGCACTTTCTCTAGGACCTAGGCAAGGCAACCCTGCTCCAAGAATTGTCGAAGCACCGTGTGGACTCATAAATTCTATTGGTCTTGAAAATATAGGTGTTGATGCATTCCTGAAGAGGGAGTTGCCTTTTCTAAAGGGATTCAAGGTCCCGATAATAGCAAATTTCTTCGGTGAGAGCTTTGAAGAATACATAGAATGCGCATCGAGATTGACTGTAGATGGTATTAATGCATTGGAGATGAATGTGTCTTGCCCTAACGTGAAGTCAGGCGGTCTAGAGTTTGGAAGGGACAAGAAAGTACTTTCAGACCTCGTAAGAATGGTGAAGGATAAGACAACAAAACCCATCATAGTAAAACTTCCCCCTATCGGGGGTGACATAGTTGAGCTTGCGCTTGCTGCCCAGAAAGCAGGTGCAGATGCACTAACATGTGCCAACACTTTTCCGGCAATGGCAATCGACGAGGAGACATGGAAACCAACCCTAGCAAACTATGTGGGCGGTTTATCAGGTCCTGCAATCAAACCCATAGCCTTACGTTTTGTGTGGGACATACATACAAAGGTAGACATACCTATCATAGCATCAGGTGGAATTTCATCCTATAGGGATGTCATACAGTTTCTGCTGGCAGGAGCATCTGCTGTACAGGTAGGTAGCATGTCCTTGAGGGACCCACTGTGTTTCAAGGAAATTATAGAGGGACTGAGGGCCTATATGGCCTTGCACCATATAGAGTCAATAAACGACATAGTGGGGAAGCTTAGGTCTTAGGTTGTAACCAGGCCTGGAGACGCACCTTTGTGACCTACACCTTGTATCTCGGGTACCTTGAGGTTTTTTTACTGTTATAATATGTTTCGTGATATAGGACATAAGGCGCCCCTTGTAATAGTCTTTCTCTCCATGACCATCTCTATACTTTTCTATAAAAAGGCATATGCACCTGCACTTTTCTCCACGGCATTACTCTTCATGTCTATATCAAGGCCCTTTCTATTACACGTTATATTGGGTTTTATAATAGGGCTCCTCGCTATACATGTGCAGCCCAGAGAGGCGTGCATCAAGGGGAAGCATCTTTTAGATGCAAGGGTTATATCCAGTGCCTTTGTGAATGGCAATTATCGCCTGAAACTTGATGAAATCTGGATTGATGGTAGAAAGACAAGAGGTATTGCACGGATAAGTGTTTTCAATCACGTCCGGGCAATAATTTCAGGCTCACGTATCAGAACAATGGCATTCTTAGGCAAACATAGTACTACATATAACGAAGGGGGTTTCGACTACACAAAGTACCTCGAGTCAAAGGGCATTACTGTCACTGGTTTTGTAAGGGACTTCAATGACATCCACATAGCCCGTGCCCCGCCGAGAAAAGGCCTTGGGCAAAGATTGTCAACTTTACTCTCGGGCATGTGCAGGCCAGAGGCAGAGGTGCTGAAGGCAGTCTTGCTCGGGCAGAGATCAGGTATCACAGATTCAATAAAAGACAGCTTTGCAAGGCTAGGTATTTCCCATCTTCTTGCGATCTCAGGGCTTCACCTGGGACTAATAATGTTCTTCGGGGGCATAATTGCCTTTAACATCATTAGGGCCATACACTTTATAGCAAAAAGGGCAGACACTCCACTTGTTGCAAAAATAGCAGGAGTCCTTGTGGCCATAGCGTATGCCTCGTTTGTTGAGACATCACTACCCACGATAAGGGCTTCCATTATGGCGACCATGCTTGTGTGTTCTATTATCTTGAACAACAAGGCACACCTTATGAATGCACTTTCGCTTGCAGGCATTATTATACTAGCCATCTGGCCATCCAGCATATTCAGCGTTAGCTTGATCCTATCCTTTGCATCGGTACTGGGTATAATCGGGGTACTAAAAAGGTTACCTCTGAAGAAGGGTTACTTCTTGCCGCTCATGGGTGTTACCGCAGGTGCAACCGTGTTCACGCTACCAATCGTGGTCTATGTGTTTGGTGCTGTCTCGCCGGTGGGTTTTCTTGCCAATCTTTTGTTCGTACCCTTGTTCGGTGTTTTCATCATGCCAACAGGCATACTAGGTATGGTTGTGTTACCTCTCTCAAACCAGGTTGCCTGTCACTTATTTCAGGCCTCCATGTACGGAATAGGGCTTGTACTCAGGGCATCAGACAAGTTCGGACTGCTTTTACCAGTGGTAAGGCCTTGGCTGGGCTGGGTCTACACATGCTACCTAGGCCTGTTCATAGCATTCTTTGCAGGAAAATCATCTCTCAGGCGTATACTCCTATGTGCATGTATTATGCTGGTGATATGCCTACCATTGGTGCATGATATGATCGCTTATTCTGAAGGTCTTAGATTCGATTTTCTGGACGTGGGTCACGGCGAGAGTGAACTCGTCACAAAGAAAGGTCATGCCATTCTAATCGATGCCGGTGGTTCTTACATGGGCCCTGATACAGGCCGTTACATAGTTTACCCTCATCTCTTGTACAGGAGAATCAGGGTGCTTGACCTGTTTGTTATAACAAGTTCCAGCCCATACCATGCAGGAGGGGCATTGTTCATACTTAAAAGGTTTCCTGTCAGGCGTGTCTGGATAAGTAAGTCAAGTAGCTTCAGTCCCGTCATCAGGGAAGTAACTAAGATAGCGGACATGAAATCAATACCTGTACAATGTGTAAGCCTAGGTACTAGCCTGTGTACGGGTGATATGAAAATAGATGTTCTTAACCCACGTAGTTGTAAAAATTCGCGGTACTCTCTGGTACACGGATTGAATTCTATAGTGGTTAGGGTAGGTGATGATAAAATGAAAGGCCTTTTTATGTCTGATGGGGATGGGGATACAGAGCTGTCCATAGCTCATCTAAGAAAGAATATATCTGCCAGGGTGCTAAAGGTATCCCATTTTGGTTCAGAGAGGTCCTGCCTATCCGTGTTTCTTGAGAGGGTAAGACCAGAGGTAGCTGTGGTCACGTACCCTGCCCGTGGTAAAGGCCATGTGGCAGACTCTGCACTTAAGAGACTTACAATGAAGTCTGTGACTATCCTAAGGACAGATAGTGCAGGTGAAGTGATTATAGATTTCAAGAAGGCCTTGTCAGTTAAGTCAGTACGCAAAACAGCCGATAATTAGAATATATCCGAAAAAGGGATACAGGTATATCTGGAGGCGTACTTGGAAGACAAAGGTTTTACCCTCTTGGAGCTCATAATCGTGATTGTAATAATCGCCATTGGTGCTGCATTGGCAGCACCTGACATGGGCGCCTGGGTATCTAAGCAACGTCTTAAGTCTGCATCAAGGACTGTGTTCTATCATCTTCAGCAGGTGAGAGGAGAGGCAGTCAAAGAAAACACCACTATTACAATATCTTTTAACCTGGATAATAATACTTACAGTTCTGGGACCCTCATACCAACTCAGAACATGCCAGATGGCGTGGTAATCTCCTCTGTATGCTCGACCGCAAGTGGCATGAGTACAACAGGCTTTGACAGCAGAGGAATAAGTACAAGACCTGGTAATATTGTAATAACCAGTACTGATACAGGTGATACCAAGACAATCTATATATCACCAGGTGGGAGTGTTAGCATACAATGATATTGACCAATAGAAGAAAAGAGGCTGGATTATGCTACTTGTCGCAGGCTAATGCCCATGATGGACGTTCTTCTAATAAGTACAGACTATACACATGCGTAGCTGATAAATCAGGTGTAACCCTAGTAGAGCTTATGATAGCCCTGGTTTTATCAATGCTGGTCATGGCGGCTGTGTACATGGCTTATCAGACACAGTACAAGAGCTCCCACATGGAATACAAAGTAATTACCATGCAACAGGACCTAAGGGCAGCAATGGACATGATGGAGAAAGATATACGTATGGCTGGTTGTGATCCAGCCATGTCATCCACGGCAGGTATAATACCTTCGGGAAGTTCATCTTCCAGCATATTCGTCTCCATGGATCTCAATGGGGATGGGGATACAGCAGATGCAGATGAGCAGGTAACATATTCGATGAATGGCACAGACCTCTTGAGAAATTCGCAGATAATAGCCACAAATGTTACAACACTTGGTTTCACATACCTTGATGACAATAACAACTCGGTGTCACCCTCATCAGGAAATGTTAAGTCCGTTGTCGTGACAATAGTGACAAGAAGTGACCAGCCAGACCCTGACACCGGCAAGTACATCACAAGGACACTTACAAGAAGGATCTACAGGAGAAACTGAACAGGGTGGTGATACAATGAGAAAACAAACGGTCTCAAGATTGGGCGATGCAGAGAAAGGATTTACTCTCATTGAGGTGGGAATAGCACTTCTAATACTGGTACTTGGAATAGTGGGCGTTGCCAAGATGCAGTCTGAGGCCATGAAGGGCTCTAGTTTCAGTATGGATATGACAGATGGTGTAAACCTGGCACAGGACGAGGTAGAGTTTCTTAAGTCGCTTTCCTCTTCAAGCACCAGCCTAGGTCTTGGTATGCATAGTACTTCCCCCATTACATCAAATCTCGGCAGAACTTACAACGTATCATGGCTAGTCACCCAGCTTTCAACAGGTGTGCTCAAGATAGATGTTACGAGTACGTGGCAGGAAAAAGGTAATACCCACAGTGTTACCATATCGTTTATTAAGTAGGGGAGTCAGGTCATGATAATCAAAAAAGATGATGGCATGATACTGGTGATTGTACTTCTAGTTTTGGTCTCAGCCATTATTATTGGCATCACAGTGATGAGTTCCTCAACCATAGAGACAAGGATAATTGGTAACGAGAGGGTGTATAAGCAGGACTTTTATACAGCGGAGAGTGGGGTTGATTATGCCATTGCAAATGCAGTGTCTGCCATGACTACCATAGGTGTTACGCTGAACAATACCTATACGTATTCTTCTTCGAGTCTACCCTCCATGCTGAAAAACACCCATATAACCATTATGCTTACCAAAATAACCAACCCTCCAATAGGTTCTGGCTTTAGCGTGAATAACTTCAGCGCAAATTATTACAGGATAGATTCCACCGACAGCGGGCAGACAATAGAGGTCGGCGTATGGAAGGCATTTCCCAAAAATTAAACTCCCTAGGAGGCAGGCCATGAGTAAAAGAATAAAACTTATAATACCCTGTGTCTTTCTTACCCTTTTATTCTTCCAAACATACGCTTTTGGTGATGACGCCGAAATTTTTGGAGGTGGTGTAATCAACGTACCACCGAATGTACTTATTATATTTGATAATTCCGGGAGCATGGATGAAGAGGTAAATGTTATACCAGTGGATTATGACCCATCCACCACTTATTCCGGGTCTTATGACCCTTCGTGGGTATATTACTCATTCTTTGGATCATGGTGGTCCAAGTTTACATACATCGGAAGCGATGGCATAGTACAATCAGACGAGATAGCATGCGACGATGCAAGGAACTCTCTAAATACAAATGGGCACTGGCAGGGTAAAATATATACCTCGGGTTCGCATGCATGTGGTGGTTGGTGGTCTTACATGCTAAGGACAGGCAATTACCTGAACTACATAACTACTGTGGGTGCAACAAAGAGAAAAAAGATAGACATAGCAAAGGATACTATAAACGACCTAATTGACACAACAGATGGTGTTCGTTTTGGTCTTATGGTGTTTAACGAGGATCAAGGCGGACACTTGGTAGCACCACTTGGCTCTGACAAAACTACGCTTCACAATGCGATCAATGCCATAACGCCAAGCACGTGGACACCCCTTGCCGAGACACTGGCAGAGGCTGGCCTCTACTTTGCCAGGAAGCCATCATGGGCGAATCCCGGTGTTGATTATGCCACTGACTTTCCTCCTGCTATTGAGTGGAGATGCCAGAAGAATTACGTAATTATAATGACCGACGGCGAGTCAACAAAGGACCAGGGTGACATCCTTACCCGCCCTGATTACATAAATGGCAAGTCCATTGGTGATTACGACAAAGATGGTAATGACCCAGGGTCTTACCCTTACGACGGTAGCGATTATCTTGACGACGTGGCAAAATTCCTTCACGATGAAGATCTCCTGGGAGGTGCACTGTACGACTCTGGCGGAGTTTCATTTGATGATCCCAATAACTCAAACTTTGCCAAGCAAAACATAATAACCTACACTGTAGGATTTGATGCGGACAATACCCTCCTTGAAGAAACAGCGGATGCTTCTCATGGCCAGGGCCATTACTATACCACAAAGGATACCGGTGGAGAGGGGGTGCAGAGCCTTTCCGATATATTCCAGAAGATAATAGGTAGCATACTCAAGGTAAATTCAGAGTTCGTGGCCCCTGTGGTTCCTGTAAGCAGGATGAACAAGACCTATGCGGGTAACTGTGTTTACCTGGGTATATTCTCTCCTGACAACTCTGGACTGTGGAAAGGGAATCTCAAGAAATTCGGACTAAACGAGGATGGTGAGCTCTTAGACAGGGACGGCAACATTGCCACGGATTCGACAGGTGCAATAAAGGAGGGTGCACATTCTTGCTGGGTCTCGGTTACAGGGCTTGAAGGCATGGAAGTGGAGAAGGGCGGTGCAGGCGAGGAACTATTGACCCAGTCATCCAGACTTTTCTACACCTACAATACTGGTACAACGCTTACCTTGTTTGACAAGGATAATATCTCGCCGGCAGACCTTGGTCTTTCAACCACATCTGAAAGGGATGACCTAGTGGACTTCATAAGGGCAGAAGGTATCTACGATCCAACCTCTGGTGGAACCGATGCAAGGACATGGGTGCTGGGAGACATCTTGCATTCAAGGCCTGCTATTCTGTATGATGACGCCAACCATAGGAACGTTATATTTGTTGGGGCAAACGATGGATTTCTGCATTGCTTCGTTGACGATGACAAGGGAACCGATAACGACTTGACCGATGATACGGTTAGCGAGGAATGGTGCTTTGTGCCCTGGGACCTTGTACCTAGGCTTAAATACCTGAGGGCAGACTCGGAACACGATTACTACGTGGATGGAACACCGGTCGTCTATACAACGTCAGGGCATACCTATGTGATTTTTGGTCTCAGAAGGGGAGGGGATGGATACTATACACTGGATGTAACAGATTATTCATCGCCTAATTTTGCATGGAAGGTTTCTCCTAATATTCTAGGTGCGGAAACACTCGGAGAATCATGGTCAACACCACGTTTTTGTACCATAAAGGAGTCAGGCGGTAGCACAAGGGATGTCCTGCTTCTCTCAGGAGGATATGATACAAACGAGGATAGTACAGATCCGGGTTCAGGTGATACAAAAGGTAGGGCTGTCTACGCAGTTGATGCAGCAACAGGAGCACGGTGTGATACCGTAAACTTCAATCACAGCAACTATGACAAGATGGTATATAGTATAGTTGACCTTACCTCCTTTGACAGTAATGCAGATGGCTTTGATGATACCATATATGCGCCGTCTTTGGGTGGAAACCTTTTTGTATTCAATGACAGGGATGAAGATGGTACGTGGGAAGCAAGGAGACTTTTCAGTGCAGGTAATTCAGGTACTGACAAGCTTAAAAAGTTCTTTTATGCCCCGGGAGTAACCCAAGAAACATTTGGTGACTATGTATACATAGGGACTGGCGACAGGGAAGATCCCATGAAGACAAGTGTCACCAACCAGTTCTATGCCATAAAAAACAAGTGGCCTTCTACCTGGAACGATGATACAGATACGATTACACCGTCTGATCTTGTGGACGTGACATCTGATGTACTGCAGGATCCAACAAAGACAGAAGAAGAAAAAGCCTCTGTCAGGGAGACGATTGACAATGGAATGGGATGGTATATCAACCTTGAAAACCAGGGTGAGAAGGTAGTGTCTTCCCCTGTTATATTCGACAAGGTTGTATACTTCACGACCTTTACACCCAGCGTTGAGTCTAGCTCTGGAACTACTGATCTTTGCTTCCAGCATGGTAGTGGCACAGCGAGGCTCTATGCATTGGACTACACAACAGGCAATGCAGCTATAGATTTTAATGGTGATGGCAACATAACAAAGGAAGACAGGTCAAAGACAATCGGTTCAGGAATACCGTCACAACCCGTGTTAGTGGTGACAAAGACAGGCGCCCATGTTGTTGTCGGTACAGAGGGTGGTGTGTATTCAACCACGGTGAGCACCAACCAGAACATAAACAAATACTACTGGAAGCAGAACTAAGACCCTTAAGGAGGGATACATGTTTTTGGTACGTAGAAGAATAAAGATAAAGAACCTCTTCGTTTTAATAATACTCTTATGGTTCTCTGCTGGCTCAAGTTATGCTGGTCCCTTGCAGAAAGCTCTTGAGGGGTGGAGACCTGCTATACTGAGAGGTATTGTCATGGACGCATCCTTAAAGAGTAAATACATCATAGTAAACGAGAAAAAGATATTCCTTGTGAATGTCCATCTAGGTAAGGTGACGTATAAAACCAGCGTTATGAATTTAGATGGCAGGATACTTTCATGGAACGCATTATCCAGGGGAAGGGAAGTCATTGTAAAGGGCTCGGCGATAATTGCTACAGGCCGTTCAAACAGCATTGAAATGGTTGCAAAGGAAATCTATGTACTTCCTGGCACCTTGTCCATCTATGATGACAAGAGGGTAAAAAATATATTGGCCAAACCTGCCACACCCTGGTAAATACTAGACTCATTCAGCGACTTGCCACGCATCGTCAATTAAAGGTGTACGAAAAGAAGCCACGGAGATCTACCTGAAACCATGGATCGCCTTGTCACCTGAACGTGTCTTCCTATATATTTTCTTCTTGATATCCAAACAATTGTTTGATACATACGTTTGTATGAAGTCCAGTCAGGATGTGAAGGAAAGATTACTTGATGTTTCAGAACGCCTGTTTGCCCAAAAAGGCTACGACCACGTAAGTATAAGGGAGATAACAAGTAAAGCAGGTAGTAACCTAGCATCTGTAAACTACTACTTCGGGGGCAAGGGAAGGCTTTATGAGGAGGTCTTCAGGCAGCGTATGGTACCAAGGGCAAAACGTATACATGATTTCTTCAGGTCCAGGCTGAGGGCCCAGAAAGAGAGCACGCCAGGGGGCATTATTAAGTCCCTTGCAGAGTCATTCATGAAGGGACCGGTTGGAGATGAAGAGAGGGAATTACATCAGCAGCTCATAGCCAGAGAACATACAAACCCGACAGGCGCCTTGGACATAATGCTTAAGGAGGTAATATATCCGTTTGCGCAAGAGATACAGGAACTTATAAAGCCATGGTTCAAGGGGGCAAGCAAAGAAGACATAACCCTATGCACGTTGAGTATAACCGCCTTAATCATCTATTTTTCATTTATTGGGAGAATACCTGTAAGCGCAGTTACAGGTAGGGTGTATGATGAAAAATTCACAGACTTACTTGTGGACCATATAACAAGATTTTCTCTCTATGGGCTTAACTACCTGATAAAAGGAAAAGAGGACAGCTAGGTGTATGAGACCTTTTACGATATGCTTGATGCTCTTATTAACCATGTGTTCAGGATGTTTAAACGTTGGGCCAAGGTATGTAAAACCAAGGCTTAATGTCCCGGGACATTTTGATAATACAAGCGTGGATCAAGCTGGGAAGACATACACTGGTAAGTGGTGGAGGTCGTTCCACGATAACACTCTTAATAATCTTATTGACCAGACAATAAGCCAAAATCTGGACATAAGGGCTTCAATGCTAAGGATAATGCAGATGCACTACAGGTTGATTCAAACAAGGGCAAAAAGCCTCCCTAGTATTAACCTCAGCGCCAAGGGAACAAAGACAAGAGAAACATTTGGCATAAACCTCCCATCTCTCTATCAGTATAAGGGAACCGTTGATACATACAACCTGGCTGCTGCAGCATCATATGAACTTGATATATGGGGAAAACTGAGAGGACAGAGTGAAGCACAAAGGGAAAGACTCCTAGAGGCTCGAGACACAAGAAATGCCCTGATTAATTCCATAACCTCAGAGGTGGCAGCACTATACTTTCAGACCATCACCATCAGGAAGAGGATTGACCTTGCAAAGAAAATGGTAATGGATCAGAAGCGTGTATTTTCCATCATAGGCCAGAGATATGAGAGGGGTATATCGACTAGGATCGAGTTAGACAATTCAAGCATGGAATTGGAACAACTCAGATCATCCATACCGCAGCTCCAACAAGAGCTTACCACAACAAGGCAGAAGATTGACCTGCTCCTGGGAAGATATCCAGGGAAAACTGAACATGTATACATAATAGGCGTAGACAGAAAAACACCTGGCAAGGACAAGGAAGACAATACGTATGCCGAGTTAAAGGATTATGTTGACAGGATGAGCCCTGTGCCTTGTGGCATTCCATCACAGCTGCTGGAGAGAAGGCCTGATATAAGGGCAGCTGAGGCAAGGTTGAAGGCTGCCAATGTATTGATTGGAGTGGCCAAGGCAGAGCGTTTCCCCAGGATATCTCTTACTGGCGATTACGGTTTTGTCAGTGACTCACTTAAAAGATTATTGAGATCTGACAGCATGTTGAGGAACATGGCCCTAGGCATTGTACAACCCATCTACAATGCAGGTGCACTGGAGGCAAAACAAAAAGAAATGGAGATCCAGTACAAGCAGACCTTGATGGATTATGCAAAGACAGTCCTTAATGCATTCTTCGAGGTAGAAAACTCACTTGTTACTGAGAAAAGGCTATTAGAGAAAAGGACAGATCTGTTGAAGGCATGCAATAATGCCTTGTGTAACCTTAAGATAATGAAATCAAGGTATAAAAGAGGCCTTGTTGACTATATAGCTATGCTCAATACAGATAAGACATATCTCGAATTCCTAGACAGGCTTTCTCTTCTGGATCTGGCCATTGTAAGTAACAGGATTTCGCTGTATCGCTCACTCGGCGGAGACTGGTCAATAAGTTTCACAGGAGCGAAGGATTAATAGCATGAAAACGGACTCAATCAGATCTGTCCACACAATTGTAGCATTGGCCATTATAGCTATAGGTATAGTACTCTCCATTGCAATCATAAAAGCAAAGCCAAAGATAAAGAAACAGAAACCAAGATACTATGTACCTGTGGTAGAGGTAGTGAAAGTAAGCACTGGTAAACACCAGGTCTTTGTGGATGGCTACGGGGATGTACAACCTCTGCATAAGGTGCGGGTTATACCACAGGTTTCGGGTACACTTACTTATGTATCCCCCGTGATAGTCAAGGGTGGACGATTTAAGAAAGGTCAGATCCTAGTAAAGATCGATCAAAGAGATTACATGCTCGCTGTAACAATGGCAGAGGCAAGGCTAGAAGATGCAAAGAGCAAGCTGTTACAGCTGGAACAGCTTGCAAGCCAAGCAAGGCAAGAATGGTTCATGACGCACACCACTGAACCGCCGCCTCTGGTGGCAAAGGAACCCCAACTACAGGCAGCAAAAGCTGCCCTCGAGGCAGCCCAGGCTGAACTGGATAAGGCGAAACTCAACCTTGAGCGTACCGAGATAAAGGCAGCCTTCGATGGTGTTGTGGTGGATGAATCAGTGGGAAAAACTCAGTTCGTGGCTCCAGGCCAGGTGCTGGCAACACTTTACCCTACGTCCTGTGCAGAGATACCGGTGCCCTTGGAGAAAGACGATCTCAAATGGATAGACGTGCCAAGTATAACAGATGAGGAAAAGTGTTCTAAGGCAAGGGTGACTGCCGATATAGCGGGTAAAACATGTTACTGGGAGGGAAAAGTTGTAAGGGCAGAGGGTGCAATCAACCCTAAGACCCGCATGGTAAACGTGGTTGTCAGAGTGGACAATCCCTACAATGTCTATCCTCCCCTTGCATTTGGACTTTTCGTAAAGGTCTCCATATTCGGTCATGTCCTTAGGCACTCTGCAATAATACCAAGGTCAGCCCTTCATATGGGTAGTGTATGGATATTTGATAAGGGTAGGTTAAGATTCAGGAAAGTCGATGTAGCCAGGTCAATCGGTGACAAGGTGATTATAAGTTCAGGTCTAAAAGATGGAGACAGTGTAATCATATCCCATTTGGATGCAGTAACAGATGGGATGTCGGTAAGATTGTATAAAAGACCTGGGTACTAGGCCTGTCTTGAGCATCGTGGTGACATAGATCCATGAAGTATATATTTAAATGGTTTGTTGATAATCACGTAAGCGCAAATCTTATCATGCTGTTTGTCCTCACAGCGGGTGTAATTACCGCACTTACCATGAAGGTGGAGGTATTCCCAGATGTCACACCTGACAAGATAATTATCACGGTTGTTGATACAGGTGCATCTCCGAGCGAGGTAGAGGAGTCCATAATAGACAGGATAGAGGAAAGGGTATCTGGCCTTGATGGCATAGACGAGATAAATTCGATAGCCAGAGAGGGTTTGGGGACTGTAATCATCGACGTAATGAACGGATGGGACACGTCCAAGTTGCTTGATGATGTTAAGACCAGGGTAGATAGCATAACAACGCTACCCCAAGAGGCAGAAAGGCCTATTGTAAGGGAACTTACCAGGAGTACCCAGGTAATAAGCGTTGCAGTGTATGGAGATGCTCCAGAAGCATCCTTAAAACACGTAGCAGAGGATATCAAGGATGACCTGACAAACACAAAAGGGATCAGCCTAGTTGATCTTTACGGGTCACGTACAGAGGAGATACACATTGACATTCCTGAGGAGACGTTGAGACGCTATCGCATAACCCTTCCCCAGGTGGCGTCAATAATCAGGTCGTCTGCAATGGACCTTCCTGCTGGTAGCATAAAGACAAGTTCACAGGAGATACTCATAAGGTCAAAAGGTAGGCGCTACCATGCAGAGGAGTACAGGGATATACCTATAATCACGGATCCATCGGGTGCTGTGGTGAAGCTTGGAGACATCGCAGACTTGAAGGAAGGTTTTGCTGATACAGATCTGTATGCTATGTTCAACGGCAAGCCAGCCGTGATTATCATGGTATATAGGGTCGGAGACCAAAACGCTCTGGAAGTTGCAGACAAGGTAAAGACATACATAAATAATATAAGGCCCTCTCTGCCAAGGGGCATCTCCGTTGATAGCTTTTCTGACATGTCCTCCATACTTAAGAGCAGGCTGGACCTTCTGCTGAAGAACATGGCATTTGGCATGGTACTAGTTGTGATTACCCTCGGACTTTTTTTAAACTGGAAGCTAGCCGGGTGGATATCATGGGGAATACCCATTGCCTTTGCTACTGGTTTGTGGCTACTGCCCAGTTTTAACGTCTCCATAAACATGATATCCCTCTTTGCCTTCATAATGGTCCTGGGTATAGTGGTTGACGATGCCATTGTAATAGGCGAGAATGTTTTTCGTTTGCGACAAAAGGGCATGGATCCAGAGAAAGCTGCGGTTGAAGGTACCAGTCAGGTTGCTAAGGCAGTAATATTCTCTGTACTTACGACTATAGCAGCTTTCTGGCCCCTACTTATGGCAACGGGTATAATGGGCCAGTTCATGAGGAATATACCCATAGTTGTCATACTTGTACTTACTGGTTCTTTACTTGAGGCTCTCCTGATACTACCCGTACACCTCGCTAGGACAAAGGTAAGACCCCGTAAGGAGAGCAAGAGGGTTGATAGGCTGCTGACTAGGTTTATAGAAGGCCCTTACACTAGGCTCATAAGCTTTTCCCTCAGGTGGAGATATGCCACTCTTGCCTTTTTTATTGCCGTGCTTTTCATAACCATTGGTATATGGGGTGGAGGAATAATCAAGTTCACCTTCTTTCCAAAGGTAGAGGGGGATGTTATGAGGTGTGACCTTACGCTGTCTGCTGGCACTCCTGTTGAGCGTACCATTAGGGTGGCGAGCCACATTGAGAAGGCTGCAACCGAGGTTCTAAGAAAGGAAGACGCAAAGCGTCCACAAGGTTCTGAGCCCCTTTTCAAGTACAGTATATCCTTGATAGGGCTTCAACTACCGTCGCATGGACCAGCAGAAAGCGGATCAACAGTTGGGAGCAACGTTGCGCAGATAATGGTACAGCTCATTGGTGGAGACAAGAGAAAGGGTATAAGTTCACAGATGCTTACAGACATGTGGAGGGACAAGGCAGGCGTTATACCTGGCGCAGAGAATATATCGTATACAAGCGAATTGTTCAGCACAGGCAAACCCATAGACGTAGAACTCTCCATGAAGG
The DNA here is from genome assembly GCA_015486075.1 of Deltaproteobacteria bacterium. Lineage (GTDB taxonomy): Bacteria > Desulfobacterota > Desulfomonilia > UBA1062 > UBA1062 > B14-G9. The sequence goes on along the minus strand of WFSG01000017.1, from coordinate 32,012 downwards.
ATAGCAAGAGGCTAATATCCTGCGTAAATGAGCTAAAAAGAGAGCTTGAAACCTACCCCGGCGTGTCTGACGTGGGAGATAGTTTCTTGCCCGGCAAGCAAGAGATTCGAATAAGCTTAAAGGATGCTGGGAAAGCGCTTGGATTGAAACTTAACGACATAGCCTCCCAGGTAAGGGGTGCGTTTTACGGAGCCGAGGCCCTAAGGATACAGAGAGGAAAAGATGAGGTAAAGGTGCTAGTCCGCTATCCCGACAATGAAAGAAGGTTGCTTGTGAGTCTGGACAGGATGCACATACGCACATTACAGGGCATTGAGGTGCCTTTCAAGGAGGTGGCCAAGGTTAAGACAGTAAGGGGCTACACCACGATAAGACACCACAACCTGCTGCGTGTTATAGAGGTCTATGGAGACGTAGACGAGAGCGTTGCAAATGCGAACGAGTTAAGACGCATACTAGTGGACAAAATAATACCAGGGCTGAGGAAACATTACCCTGACCTAAAATACTCCATGGCAGGAGAAGGAAAAGAGCAAAAAGAATCCATGGCAGATGTGAAAAAGGGTGTTGTCATAGCCATTTTTCTTATATACGTACTCTTGGCCATTCCGTTTAACTCTTTTGCACAGCCCCTTATCATCATGACTGCAATACCATTTGGTATAGTGGGTGCTATATGGGGGCACATGATAATGGGCTACAACCTGAGCATACTGAGCCTGTTCGGCATAATAGGCCTATCCGGGGTGGTGGTAAACGATGCCCTGGTCCTTGTAAACGAGATAAATAACAACATGACCAAGGGCATGGACTTGTATACTGCTATAGTAGAAGGCGGCAAACTACGCTTTAGGGCAGTAATACTTACAACACTTACGACCTTTTTCGGTTTGACACCCCTTATAACAGAGAGGAGCCTGCAGGCAAGGTTTCTCATACCTATGGCCATAAGCCTTGGATTCGGCGTTCTTTTCGCAACTCTTATAACACTTGTCCTGATACCCTGCATGTATGCCATGCTAAGAGACATAAATGCTCTTAGACATCGTAGATAAAGCCTTTGGGTTGACTAGGCCAGTTGGTGCGATGTTGACTTGCCTTACCTAGCCATGCTAGGTATGCCTCGTGATCAAGGAGTTCCGGGAGATAGACAATCTAGCTTCATCAGGTAATGCGGTTTGCATGGCAGTACTAGCCCCGCAGGAGAGGGAATTCTTGCTCACCGTAAAGATTGCCCGTGACAAGGGCTATGTGGTCCCATACCTCGTAGGTAAAAAGGAAGCTATTGAGAGGCTGTCTGGTGAGATAGAATTTGATATATCCCAGGTTGAGGTAATAAATGTCTCTGATCCCCAGGAGATATCTGACAAGGGGATATCCATGCTCTTTGGCTCAGAGGTTGATCTTGCGATAAAGGGTCATATCCCAACGGCCTTTATTTACCGCTCCATACTAAGAAATGAAAGGAGCCTCGGGAAGAAGCAGACCATAAGTGTCAATACGCTCTGGGATATACCCGGGGTGGATCACCTCGTGTCCATAACAGACACTGGAGTGAACATAGCCCCTGATTACACTGCAAAAGTGGACATTATACGCGATGCAGTCTTTCTTATGGACTTGCTTGGCTATAAGGACCTAAGCGTTGCAGTACTATCGTCTTACACGGGAATAAACCTTGAGCCCCAATCCCTTGGGCATGCAAAGATGCTTAAAGATGCCGCTTCAAGACGAGAGCTCGGGGCATGCAGGGTCATGGATGCCTTCTCAATGGTTGACATGTTACTATCACGTGATGGTAAAACTCGCATAGAGCTCGATAACATGCCACATGTAATACTCGTGCCAGACCTTGACGCAGGTAACGTAATATCGAAGCTAGATTTTATGCTGGATGTTACGAGAAGATCCCTTGTCCTGAGTTCCCGGGGACCAGTTATCATCCCTTCACGCTCTGATGTGCATACGTCTGTGATAGGTGAAGTGGCACTAGGTGTCGTGGTATCCAGGTTGCTTAAAATGGAGGCTGCACAATGAGACACATGGGTACCCTTGTGGAATTGGCGCTTTCAGTCAACCAGGTTCCAACCATGGTGGTGGCACCGGTACGTGATCATTATGTGCTGGATATCCTCTGTGATCCAAGGGTGGGTGGTATGGTAAGACCACTCATTCTTACTTCAGGTCCTAGAACAGCTGAATTAAGGGAACATGCAAAGGAGCTCGGTTTTGAGTGCGTGGAGGGCATGGATAACAACGATGGGGCCCTTCTCTCAATGGCCGTGGAAATGGTCCTTGAAAACCAGGCCCAGATCCTTATGCAAGGGGATGTGCTTAATACCACTTTTAGGGACACTGTAATGCTCAATCCTGCTCTATCTGGCAGTTCAAGGATAGCAAGCCATGCCTTTATCTTGGAAGGGGGGCTACCTGGTGGACACTTCATGGTAACAGATGGTATGATAAACCACAGGCCTAGCCTGAAGCAGAAGATAGGTATACTAGAGAACGCACTGGAACTATCAAGGGCCATGGGTATTCTATGCCCAAGGGTTGCAGCACTCTCACCCATAGAATATGTAAATCCAGATATTGTTTCCACTGTGGACGCGGCAGTACTCTCTAAGATGGGAGAGAGGGGTCAGTTCGGCGATGTCATAATAGACGGTCCCATAGACATAGACTGTGCAGTGAGTGCCAATGCTGCATCCAGAAAAGGCATTGCAAGCGATGTTACTGGAAAGGTTGACATCTACCTAGTACCAAATACCGAGGCAGGGCTAAGCTTCGTGCAATTCCTTGTTCTCCTGGGTGGCATGTCAGTTGCCGGGCTTGTGCTAGGGATGAGAGCACCATGCATAGTAAATACACCTCCTGTAACGCGTGAGCAAAAGCTAGTAGAAATAGCCATGGCAAAGTTAATGGTAGCCCAGGGATAAAAGTTATGGGGGAAGATTATAGTGTACTTGCCATAAACGTAGGATCAACCTCGACAAAACTTGGCCTCTACAAAGAGGGTAAGTTAAGCCGCAGGTGGAACATACCTTGCACTGTACTAGCCGGACAGGGTGTACAGGAACAGCTTGAAACAAGGGAAATAGGCATAATGCATGCCCTGTACCAGGAGCGAGTGGACCTTGGAGATATAGACATATTTGTCAGCAGGGGTGGTCTTTGCGCCCCCGGTCCCTCCGGGGTGTACAGGATCAACAGAAAGATGTGCGATGACTTGCTCTCGGGAAGGTTTGGCTGGCACCCATCTGCCCTTGGACCTTCTATAACCCTTAAATTAGCAGGTATGTACGGCAAACAAGCCGTAGTAGTAGATCCACCTAGTACTGACGAATTACAAGATATAGCCAGGGTCACCGGTATTCCTTCCATAGAAAGAAAGAGCGCATTCCATGCCTTGAACCAGAAGGCAGCTGCGAGAAAGGCATGTAAGGTACTGGGAAAACCTTACGATAAAACCAGCCTTGTTGTTGCTCACATGGGAGGGGGTATAACCATTGGTGCACACAAAAAGGGTAGGGTGATAGATGCGACCCATGGGCTGAGCGAAGGGCCCTTCACGCCAGAGAGGGCAGGTCAGCTGCCCACCCTGGACATAGTAGACTTGGTGTTGTCACAGGGCAAAAGCCCAGACTATATCAAGTCCAAGTTAAGCAATAGATCAGGGCTCTTTGCCTATCTTGGCACCAAGGATGCACAGCGGATCGAAGCCATGATCGAACAGGGAGATAGGAATGCAAGGACTGTCTACATGGCCATGGCCTACCAAGCCTCAAAATGCATAGGTGCCATGTCAGTGGTACTGGAAGGTAACGTGGATGCAATAGTACTCACAGGTGGGCTAGCTAACTCCAAAATGCTAGTGTCATGGATAACACGCATGGTAGGTTTCATAGCAGACATAATGGTCTACCCTGGTGAAGACGAGATAGCAGCTTTAGTGGAAGGTGGCCTAAGGGTGCTAACAAGGCAAGAGAGTTTGCTTGATTATCCTTCTGGCAATGTACTACACCCCTAAGGGTGTTCTATGATCTTTATATATGCACCGCCTGGTTTGATTTCGACATCCATGTCCGTTATCTGCTCCGCCTTCAATGCCTCTAGAATGTATGTGATACTGCCCCTTATAGTAAGAGTATGACATATGGCGTGTTGCTTGATGCTACACGGGGTTATCTTTAGCACATCTTCCATTGCACCCAGTGCATTTACCATGGCTTGGTACGTGGTGTAGTCCCTGATACCATCTATGCAGAGAGTTTCAGTGCTGACCACGGGATTCATCGCCAGTATGTCGCCTATTATTTTTGCGCGTATGGGTGAAATTAACTGTTTTGACAGAAAGGCATTCATGTCCTTTGGTGCTATGTCAGAAACATGTTTTATGCTCCACGAACCCATTTTTGTGCCTTTTTGGGTGTCGATCATGTCAAGATGAAGGGTGCAGGTGTAAAGCCCCTGTTCATCTCTAGCATAGGCCATTGTACCTGTTAGGATAATGTCGGCACCTGTGTTCTTTGCCATATCCACGAGACCACCATTTTCTTTGCTGTAAGCTACCTGGCCTGGAGGGGTTGAGAAGACATTCTCACCCCACATACTAAGCCTGTCTACTAGGGTTTTCTCAAAAGAGGAATACCTGGACTTACCCACCTGCTCCCACCATGCATACGGTTTTTCTCCTTGGTCCTGTGTATAAGAGATAGCAACAAGTATCCTTGGTCTGGATTCAGTTGGTATTGTAAGTGTCTTTGAGTCAAGCCATTGCTTAAGGTGTGAATCGCCTATCTGTAAGTTTATGGTAAGTACAAGTACGTTGTTTTCCTCTGATCTCTTTGTTATCTGGTACTGCGTAATGTCCCTTGTACCCCTTATGGATAGATACTCGGGAAACGCCTCTAGAAGCGCATGTATTTGTGATGTTGGAACCATCTGCATGGCCTTTGTGAGGAGTGCCTTATTGAAACCATCGTTCAGTGCAAGGTACTCCGCCTTTGCCATGTTGCCCTGCTCTATGGATCCTATGCCTTGTACTGTAATAAACGAATCAGACAATGCCCGTGATGGGCTTGATGCAATAACCAGGAAGCACAAGGCAATGGCTAAAGACAAACGGAGTGATTTTGTCATGAAAGAAAGTCTTTTAACTGGGAATCCTTGTCCTTGGGCTCGATTGTTGCCACAGCGTGCTTATAAATCAGCACAGGGCGGTCATTCTGAAGCAGGATGCAAAAAGGATCAAAGCTCTTGACAAACCCGTTAAGCTTCACCTCGTTAATGAGGGTGATGACTATCGGGACTTTTTCTTTCCTTGCCTGGTTAAGGAACTGGTCCTGTACATTAAAAACTACCTTTGCCATAACAATCTCCTTATAGATTCATAATAATAACTTCGGTATAGCATCATTAAAATACCATGCTTTAGCTATATTAATAACCATTAAACACTTTTGTTCAAGTACTTTTTGTGATACCACATTTGTATTAGCAAAAATCTTCCCATGAGTTACATTTCAGAGGAAAAGCCGGGATATGCTAAAGAGGAGAGTCGAAGAACTCAGGCGTATTATTGAATACCACAACTATCGTTACTATGTGCTGGATTCACCAGAGATCTCTGACGGAGAGTACGATAGTCTCATGCGTGAGCTTATGGAACTTGAGAAAAAGCACCCGGAGCTCATAACACCAGATTCTCCAACCCAAAGGGTTGGCGCAAAGCCGCTTGATACCTTTCCACCTATGGCACACAGGCTTCCACTGTTGAGCATAGACAATGCAATGAACAAGCATGAACTGGAGGAATTCCACGACAGAGTAGCCAAATGGCTGGTCAAGAAGGATATCTGCTATTGCTGTGAGCCTAAGTTCGATGGCCTGGCGGTTGAGATTATCTACGAAAATGGTATCTTCTCACGTGGTGGCACAAGGGGAGATGGAACAACGGGTGAAGACGTGAGCCAGAATCTGAAGACAATAAAAACCGTACCCTTAAGGCTCTTAGGTAAAGAGATACCCGGGCTTCTGGAGGTGCGTGGCGAGGTTGTCATGTACAAAGACGAGTTTAAGAGGTTAAACGAATCTCGAGCACTATCTGGAGAGCCCCTTTTTGCCAATCCCAGAAATGCTGCAGCAGGCTCGCTAAGACAGCTTGATCCAAGCATAACCGCTGAGAGATCGCTGGTTTTCTTTGCTTATGCCATATCCGAACCACTTGCCCTAGGCATGGAGAAACAATCCCAGGTGCTGGATATGCTTTTTTCGCTTGGTTTCAAGGTAAATCCTGAAAGAAAGGTATGTAAGGGCATTCGCGAGGTCATGGATTTCGTGGAATATATGCATGAGAAAAGGGACGCCCTTCCATATGAAATAGATGGTGTAGTAATAAAGGTAGACAGTTTGAGTGATCAGGAAATTCTTGGAAACAAGGCCAGATCACCAAGATGGTGCGTGGCTTACAAGTTTCCGCCTGACCAGGCCACTACTATGCTTAGGGACATAATCCTGCAGGTGGGGAGGACAGGGGCTATAACTCCTGTGGCCGTTCTTGAGCCTGTTAGACTCGCAGGAGTTACCATATCCAGGGCAACCCTACACAATGAAGACGAGATAAGGAAAAAAGATATACGTATAGGCGATCTGGTACTGGTGCAGAGGGCAGGCGATGTTATACCCGAAGTAGTGATGCCGGTTAAGTCCAGAAGGAGTGGAAACGAGAGCATATTCAACATGCCTGTAACATGTCCTGTATGCAATTCAAAACTTGTGAAAGACGGTGCACTGTGGCGGTGCATAAACATGTCATGTCCTGCCATTATAAAGGAAAGCATATATCATTTTGCATCAAAGGATGCCATGGACATAGATGGGCTGGGTAGGAGAACAATAAGCCAGATGGTTGACAGATTGAATATTAAGCACGTATCAGATCTGTATCGACTCACAAAGGATGACTTGAGAGAATTGGAGGGTTTTAAGGATAGATCCATTGAAAACCTGATAACATCCATAGAAAGAAGCAAGGATGTGGGTCTTGATAGGTTCATCTATGCGCTTGGTATACAGCACGTGGGGCAGGTGGCAGCCAGGGACATTGCAAAAAAATTCTCAACACTTGAACGTTTTCTCGAAGCAGGTTTTGATGATCTAAGAGATATACGCGGTATAGGAGAGGAAGTTGCAGGTTCTATCATTTCCTTTCTGAACAACAAGGAGAACAGGAAGGTCATTGAAGACCTTGTATGCCTTGGTGTCAGGGTAAGGCCCGTGGAAGAGAAGGCCGGTGGCAGAAGACCCTTTGAAGGCAAGAAAGTATGTTTTACAGGTATGCTTGAGAACATGCCAAGGTCAAGGGCAAGGGCCAAGGTAACAGAGATGGGCGGAGAAGTGGTTAGTAGTGTAAGCAGAAATCTGGACCTGTTGGTTGTCGGCAAAAATCCTGGTTCCAAGTATGACAAGGCTCTCTCTCTAGGAGTAACTATTATAGATGAGCGTACGTTTATCGAGATGCTGGAGGCAGACCAATGAAGGCCCTTCATATAAAGATATCCGGAAGGGTCCAGGGTGTATGGTTTAGGGCATCTACAAGGGAAGAGGCGTTGGACCTCGGCGTTAACGGCTGGGTGAGAAATACCCATGACGGGTGTGTAGAGGTCTTTATGCAGGGTCCTGATGAGGCAGTTGATAGGCTCCTTGCTTGGTGTTACCACGGACCTCCGGGTGCACGCGTTGATGATGTAGAGATAGAGTCTGTCCAGCCACGTGATGGGCTTGATGGATTTACAATAGTGTACTGACAATGCTTATGCGGACTTTTTCTGTTATGACATTCTCTATTATGATGTTGCCTCGAGAGAGGCATACAGTTAGAATACTAGGTGATGCAACGATTCTTGCTTAAATGGTGTGTGTCTTCGATTGCGCTTGCAGTTGCCTCATGGCTGGTGAAGGGCATAGAGGTTACCAGTGGGTGGGCACTACTTGGAGCTGCACTTGTGATAGGCCTCTTAAACGCGTTTCTTAAACCCATCATAATCCTACTTACCCTGCCCATAAACATTCTCACTCTTGGCCTCTTCACCTTTGTCATAAACGGTATAATGATAATGCTCGCTTCAGAGATAGTAAGGGGATTTGACGTAACAAGCTTCTGGGCAGCGCTTACAGGAGCCATAATAATGTCGTTTGTGAGCTTTACCCTGAATCTGTTCATCTCTGGATAGACAAAGTAATACCTATCTTGATCCGGGATAACCTTGGATACCCTTACAAGTTTAGAAAAGAGGTTGTAAGCCGATGTCATATATAATAGATAGTTTACGAGAAATACTATAGCTTACATGTGGCCGGTGAAAGGACTAAGATGCTTGTGAGAACTTCGATTCTAGAGTATATTAAGAAAATCTGTCTTAGTCTACGACATGTACGTGTGTACGTTGCAAGGCATGTCAAAGACGTACCCCTTGGCTCAATGGTATTCTTCCCGATAATGGACTGCACGTTATACTGCGGTCTAGCAGGGGTTCTGGTTATAAAGAACGGCAGCAATGGCAAGAGAATAGACCCTGGACGATTAAAGGCATTTCTTAAGGGAATAAAGGCCTCAAACATAAACAAAGTGCTTGATGGATCAATATCCACCACAAGGTATCTTGGTGGCAAAAGGGCGTTTAATACCATGGAGAGGTACCTTGTAAGGCTCAAGCAGGAGCATTTTTTGCGCTATATCCTTACCCATCCTAGGAAGGCCGAGGCATTTACCACACTCTCAAATGATATTAATGAATTTGTCGTGGAAGAAGAAAGGGCTATAGAAAACAACGCTAGCCGTTTCGATTCTGCTGAGTTGGAGAGGATTAACGATTCTTTCACAAGGCTCAAGGATTTTGCCTGGGGGCTTAAGAACGACATTCTCGCAAATAGGGATGGCGTATTATCGCTCGTACCAACAAAGGCACCTGAGGGCCTGCTCAACGGAGGTCTGGGTATATATAAGACCGCAAACTTTTTGCTGAATTCCATTGACAGGTTAGAGGTAAGGGGCAGGGACTCAGCAGGAATACAGCTTACGCTGAGGATGAACACGGCCATGGATATGGAAAGGGCCCTGACTAAACTCAAGGAAAAGGGTCTGCTAAACGATTTTATAAGGCGTTCACGTCCCGGGGACCTAATGAACGGGTCTATTTCAATATCCATGGACAATGGCAGGTCAGTCTCGTTTACGTACAAGACAGCATCAATAACAGGTGAGCTTGGTAAGAATGTCAGGAACCTGAGAAACGAGATACGCTCTGATACTGTCTTGCATACATTCTCAGGTCTCAAGACAAGCCTTGACGCCTGCATAGCTCATACAAGATGGGCCTCGGTTGGATCGATAAACGAGGCCAATTGCCATCCTGTGAACAACTTTACACTGGGAACACATGCGGATTCAAAGGCCAATATCCAGGTGCCTATCAAGGACTATCCATATTACGGCAGAGGTAGCTGGTACATAGATGTTGCCCTGAACGGTGACATAGATAACTATGCTTGGCTTAGGTCGAGACTTGAGGAAAATGACAATAACCTAATAGACCCGGGCATTACAACAGACACAAAAATAATTCCTCTCATCATAGAAAAGCACCTATTTGCAGGACATGGGCTCAAGGAGGCCTTCAGGCTTGCGGTTAATGACTTCGAGGGTTCCCATGCCATTGCCATGAAGAGTAACCTCGAACCGGGCAAGGTGTTCCTCGCACTCAAAGGGAGCGGACAATCCATTTATGTGGGCCTAGGTGACGATCAATACGTGTTTTCTTCGGAAATTTACGGCCTAGTCGAATACACCCCATACTTTATAAAGATGGATGGGGAAACGCCAAGAACCGAAGATGACCCTTCTACAAGGGGACAGATATTCATACTTGGCGAGCATAAGAAAGGTCTGGATGGCATAGAAGCCTTTTACTATGACGGATTTCCCTTACACCTGACAGATAAGGACGTCCAGAGGGCAGAGATAACGACAAGGGATATTGACAGGGGAAACCATCCCCATTTCCTCCTTAAGGAGATTTTCGATGCGCCATCATCTGTGAGAAAGACATTAAGGGGCAAGTACAGGGTCGTTGGTACAAGGCCATCCGAGCATGATATAGTCTTTAACATAGGGGATGACATGGTCCCTAGAAGGCTCAGGCATGCGCTTAAGACTGGCAAGGTGACAAACATATATGTCATTGGCCAGGGCACTGCCCACGTGGCTGCATGTGCTATTGCCGAGGCCATGCAACTTTACCTTAAGGGCACGAGCATAAAGATATCAGGAAGGACAGCATCTGACTTAAGCGGTTTTCTTATAAGAGAAGAACTGGGGGATTCCCTTGTTATCGCCGTTACACAGTCAGGTACTACAACGGATACAAACAGGGCTGTGTCCATGGCAAGACTTAAGGGTGCACACATAATTGCCATTGTTAACAGGAGACAGTCTGATATTACCACTAAGGCACACGGTATCTTCTACACCAGTGATGGCAGGGACGTGGAGATGGCTGTTGCCTCAACAAAGGCATTCTATTCTCAAATCGTTGCAGGATACATACTGGCCCTCTATTTTGCACATGAGCTCGGAACCATTTCGCCTGCTAGCATAGTAAGGCAACTTTCCTATCTGGAGAGGGCTCCAGAGATGATGCAGAGGGTCATAAGGAGAAGGGACGAAATAAGGGAGTCGGCCTACGTCCTTGCCAGGAGAAAAAGGTACTGGGCCGTTGTTGGTAGTGGTGCCAACAAGGTAGCGGCTGACGAGATAAGAATTAAGCTCAGCGAACTCTGCTACAAGACCATCTCTTCGGATATAATAGAGGACAAAAAACATATTGATCTCTCTAGTGAACCATTGATTATTGCGTGTACTGCGGGCAACCCTGAGACTGTCAAGGACGACATTGTAAAGGATATTTCCATATTCAAGGCACACAACGCGTCTATTGCCGTAATTGCAGAGGAAGGTGACACTAGGTTCTCGCTAGTTGCCGATTCGATCATACGTGTGCCCAGAACATCTTTCCCTGTATCCGTGATAATCAATACTCTTGCCGGTCATCTATGGGGATACTATGCAGCATGTAGCATAAACGACGAAGCCAGTTTTTTCAGGAGGTTCAGGAGCGAGCTTGCAAGGGAGATGATTGAACACGACAGGAAGGGGTTGTCAGTATTCGAAACCATGGCAGATAAGAGAGTCAAGGAACTGGTGACCGGCTTTTCCAGGGAATTTCATAGGAGGAAAGACCAGGGTTTTTTTACTACCATGAAGGTTGGTACAGCTTCTGACATCACCCTTCTCTTAAAGTATGCCATTGGTAAACTACCCCTGGAGGATTTCTGGGAAGACTTCAAGGATAAAAGGACATCTCCCTCGCCCCTGGATGCACTAGACATGGAACTGGCGCTTGCCATTGATGAACTATCCAGGCCAGTTGACGCCATAAGGCACCAGGCCAAGACAGTAACCGTTGGTACGAGCAGGAAGAAAGAGCACTTAAGGGGTATAATATTCGATCTAATTGAGGAGCTGAATTTCTCTGTGGAAAACTTGGGTATAGATGTGGGCCTTACTCTTAAGAGGATACAGCTTGCCCTTTCTCAACTCAGGGGCTATACCCTTTATACCATAGATGGCCTAGATGATCAGGGAAAGACAACTGACACTACTACCATATCCATAGCATCCAGGGGGGGTGTCTCTCTCTCCATGAGGTCCAGAGTAGAAACCCCCGGCCCACTTATAGGCACGAAAAAGACCATAGTAAATACCCAGAACGTGTACGTGGGATTCGGACGTTCAGACAGAGCCCCCATTGTTATAGTGCCCATACTAGGAGAGAAGCATCTGGTATCATACCTGCTGCTGTGCCATGTAACATTTAACGAGTCCTTGTCCCCATCGGAGAAAAGAGACATACTCGGTGAGAAGTATTACAACGTAAAGGACTTGGTGAACGAGTCAAACATAAACTGGAATGATAACTACCTTGAGAAGCTGTCAACAGGTTTTCTGCTGGGAGAGCCAGAGCAGGTGATTGCAGAGAAGATAATAGAGAACATCATCTAGAGAGTAAGACCCGGTTTATTCCCATTCTATGGTACTGGGTGGTTTGGTACTTATATCGTACACTACACGGTTTACACCCCTTACCTCGTTTATTATCCTTGAAGATATCCTCTCAAGTATGTGGTAGGGAATCCTAACCCAGTCTGCTGTCATGCCATCTAGGCTGGTCACCGCCCTTATGGCAACCACGTTTGAATACGTTCTCTCGTCACCCATAACGCCCACGCTTTTGACAGGTAGCAATACGGCAAACGCCTGCCATACCTCGTCTATGTGTTCGTAGTTTTGCATCTCCTCCTGGACCCTTAGGTCAGCCTCCCTGAGCACCTTAAGGCCTGCTTCAGTGACCTCGCCCAGGATTCTAACAGCAAGGCCAGGTCCTGGAAAAGGCTGTCTCTTAAGGAGCCGATCAGGTAGACCCAGTTCCTTTCCGAGACGCCTGACTTCATCTTTGAAAAGCTCTTTTAATGGTTCTAGCAAGGTGAACTTCATGTCCTTGGGTAGTCCACCCACGTTGTGGTGGCTCTTTATGGTGGCCGATGGCCCACCCCTGGGAGACCTGCTCTCTATAACGTCCGGGTATAGGGTGCCTTGGGCAAGAAACCTTGCACCACCAACTCTTTCTGCCTCTCTGTTGAACACATCAATGAAAGTCTTGCCTATGCTTTTTCTCTTCTTCTCAGGATCTATAACACCCCTTAGCGCATCGAGAAATTCCTTGGATGCGTTTACCATGTGTATGTTAAGAGGATATTCCCTTGTGAATATATCCAGTATCTCCTCTGCCTCACCTGCACGCATGAGCCCGTTGTCCACGAATATAGCAACCATGTTGTCGCCAATAGCCCTGCTTGTAAGAGCCGCAGTAACGGCCGAGTCAACGCCACCTGAGAGTGCACAGATGACACGCTCTTTGCCTACCGTGTTCCTTATCCTCTTAATTGACTCCCCGATAAATCCTGCCATTGTCCAGCCACCCTTGCACCCGGCCACCTTATAAAGAAAGTTCCTTATTATTTGCTTTCCCTTTGGTGTGTGGACCACCTCGGGATGAAATTGAACGCCGTATATCTGTCTTGACGGGTCTGCCATTGCAGCTATCTCGCATCCAGAACTTTTTGCTATGGTTTCAAAGCCAGCAGGAAGTTCCTGTACTCGATCTCCATGACTCATCCAGACGTCTAGCTCTTTATCCATGTCTGAAAAGATGTTAGATGGCTTTGTTACCTTCATTATTGCATGGCCATACTCACCGCTTCTTCCACCAATTACCTTGCCTTTCAACATGATTGCAGTGAGCTGCATGCCATAGCATATCCCCAGTATAGGGATACCCATGTCGAACACACGCGGATCTGGAACTGGATGATCCTCATCCAGGACTGATGCAGGTCCACCAGAGAATATAAGGGCCTTTGGTGCCAGAGCGGCAAGTTCATCCTTGGAAGTATCATGCCTTAGAATCTCACAATATACACCCAGCTCCCTGATTCTCCTGGCAATAAGCTGGGCATACTGTGAACCAAAATCCAGTACTGCTACTATTTCTCTCATGGTCTAGACACACCCATTCGTTTTACCCAGACCAAGCTGCATCTTGTCGTAATTATGTGGTACAGGTGTAGGATATTCACCTGTAAAACAAGCGGTGCAGAAAGAGTCACTATCAGAGACCGTGCTGAGCATACCTTCGACCGAGAGGTAGGCGAGACTATCTGCACCGATGAACTTGAGTATTTCTTGCACGCTCTTGGATGATGCAATCAATTCTCCGCTACGCGATATATCTATTCCATAATAGCAGGGAGATACAACCGGTGGAGAGCTTATCCTTACGTGTACCTCCTTAGCCCCGGCGCCCCGGATGATCTTTACAAGTTGCCTGAGCGTGGTACCCCTTACTATGGAATCGTCAACAACAACTACCCTCTTATCCCTTAGTACACCTGTAACAGGATTGAACTTTACCTTTACGTCAATATCCCGCATTCCCTGTTCTGGGTCTATGAATGTACGGCCGACATAGTGATTCCTAATCAGACCTATCTCAAAGCGCATGTTTGACGCCTGTGCATAGCCAAGGGCAGCTGTGTTGGCAGAGTCTGGTATGGCAATGACTATGTCCGCCTCTGCTGGTGCCTCCCTTGCCAAGGTTTTACCCAGTCTTCTCCTGATTTTGTCCACCTTGTCGTTAAAAATAATACTGTCAGGTCTGGAAAAATAGATGTATTCAAATATACACATTGCCCTTCGCCCTCTTTGAGGCAGCATCCTTGACTCCACACCGTCACGCGTTATGATAACCATCTCACCAGGCTCAACGCTTCTCAGGTATTCTGCTCCAATTATGTCAAACGCACACGTTTCTGATGCTACCACCGTTGCATCTCCTGATCTTCCAAGGCATAAAGGTCTGAAGCCATAGGTATCCCTTGCCGCGATCAGCTTGTCAGGGGTCAGAAACAGAAAGCTGAATGCACCGTCGAGCCTCTTTAGCGCATCGTATACCATTTCCACCATTTCCTGTTCGCTTGAACGGGCTATAAGGTGCAGTACTATCTCGCTATCAGAAGTGGTCTGGAATATGGAACCCGTATTTTCCATGTGCTTCCTCAACTCCAGTGCATTTACCAGGTTACCGTTATGTACACCAGCTATCTGGCCACCCCTGAACTGTATGAGTATTGGCTGGGCATTTATGATCTTGGATTCGCCCTCGGTTGAGTACCTGTTGTGTCCTATTGCAGAAAAACCCTTGAGGCCCTTTAGTATGTCAGGGCTATTAAAGACTGACCTTACCAGTCCCATGCCCTTGTAGATGGACAAGACATGGCCATCGGACACGGATATACCGGCACTCTCCTGTCCCCTGTGCTGCAATGCATACAGGCCTAGATACGTTTTCTCTGCGGCATGTTCATCTCCAAATATGCCGAAAACACCGCAAGATTCGTGTAATCCAGATGCCATCTAGACCTCTCTTAGGCCCCTTATGCGGTCCATGGCCTTCTCTAGGAGATTATCCCCCACAGTCAGGCTGATCCTCACAAATCCCTCACCGGCTGGTCCAAAGCCGATCCCGGGTGTGCATACAATGCCTAATTTCTCTAGTAGGTATTTGGTATAATCCATGGAGCCGAAGCCATCTGGTACAGGCATCCATACATAGAATGTTGCTGGTGGGCTATCTAGTTTGAAACCAGCATCCTTGAGTGCCCCCACAAACCTGTTACGCCTGTTTTCGAACACCTTCCTGTTTTCTTCAACATATGCATCGCATTCTTCGAGTGCGGTTATAGATGCCTCCTGTACAGGAAGGAATATACCCGAGTCTAGATTTGTTTTTACCCTGCCCAGACTTGAAAGTATAGAGGGGTTCCCTACTGCAAATCCTACCCTCCAGCCAGGCATGCAGTAGGTCTTGGAAAGCGAGTGAAACTCTATAGCCACGTCCTTTGCCCCGTCGACCTGGAGTATACTCGGCGATCTTCTGCCATCAAAGACTATCTCGGAGTAGGCTGCATCATGGCATACGAGTATACCCATGTGCTCTGCAAACTCTACTATTTCTTTAAACAAGTCAAGGGTAGTCACCGCTGTTGTTGGGTTGGAAGGGTAGTTGATCCAGATCATCCTTGTTTTTGGAGAACACAGGGACTTGAGCTCGTCCATATCTGGCAGAAATGAATTCTGTTGTCTGAGCGGGTATCTCACCGGTATTGCCCCAGATAATATGGCACCAGACATGTAAACAGGGTAACCTGGATCAGGTATCAGGATCTCATCGCCAGGATCAGTAACACCTAGGTATATATGGCCTATACCTTCCTTTGTTCCCAGCAATGGGAGTACCTCTTTGTCCGGATCCAGCTCAACATTGAACCTCCTTTTGAACCACCTTGCAAAGGCGGTTCTCAGCCCTGGAGTGCCATTATAAGAGGCATAGTTATGCATGCCATCTTTACCTGTGCTCTGCCTTAGCTTCTCTATAACGGCATCCGGTGGCCTGAGGTCTGGGTCGCCTACGCCCATGTCAACGATGTCCTTACCCCTAGCTATGGCATCTGCCTTTACCCTGTCTATCTCGGCAAACAGGTATGGAGGCAATTTTCTTATCCTCTCTGAGCTAAGCTTCATATTAACCGACATGCCTTTACCTAGCCTTTGCCCGGTATTTCTTCAAGATATTCAGCATCATAGATACTCATAACCTCACCCTTGAGCCATACATCTTTATACTCTCCATCCTTTTCCACAAACTCCACGTACAGTCTACCTCCTGGCATTTCTACTGTTACAGACGGCTTCCAGCCTTTATTTAACCTATGACTTACAATGGCAGATGCCACAGCACCGGTCCCGCAGGCAAGTGTCTCTTTCTCTACGCCCCTTTCGTACGTGCGTACACGTATGAGGTTGGGGTTGACCACCTGCACGAAATCAACGTTTGTACCTCGGGGTATGAAGGTCTGGTGCATGCGGATCGCCCTGCCGATTTTATACACGTCTATACCCTCCACATCCCTTGTGAACACAACTGCATGCGGCACACCAGAATTAATAGAGTGGACCAACAACCTATTACCTAGCACATCTAACTCGATGCCCGTGTTAATAATCCTGGGTTGCGTCATCTTTATGGAAACAAGATTATCATCATGGATAGTTGCCTCCACCAGACCCGCCAATGTCTCAAAGCACATAGTGGCAGCTGTCATACCTTTATACCAGGCAAAGAGTGCAGCACACCTAGCACCATTACCACACATCTCTGCCTCGCTCCCGTCCGGGTTAAATATCCTCAGCATGAAATCTGCCACATCACTCTCTCCCAGGGCCAGTATGCCGTCTGCACCAACAGATATTCGTCTCTCGCAGGCCTTCCTGGCCAGGGCTGGCAGGTCAATATCAATGCCATGATTGCGGGTATCTATGACAATAAAATCGTTACCCGAACCCACCATCTTTGTAAACTTGAGTCCCTTTATAAGCGTGTTCGTCATCTTAAAAGCCTAGGTTCCCACCTCGAAATGTTGATCTTCCATGCAGGAGGTGAGCTTGAATTATCAGAGTATGTTTGGTGAGTCAAGAAGGATGTATGGTCTGCTTGTCCTTGGCCATATGATGCTTATTCAAGGAAATCTAATTCAGGTCGAAAAGTATAACATAGTATAAAAGGTTTCTTGCAAGGGTGATAAAGTGTCAAACAGGAGAAAACATTCCAGGAAGATAGTCAGAATAGAAGCCAGGTTTGACGACGAAAACCTGAATATAATAAGGGGAAAGCTAAAGAACCTAAGCAAGGGCGGAGCGTTTATTGAAACAGACCACCCTTTGAAGCCAGGAAGCAGTGTCAAGATAAGCATAAACGCGGTAGACCTCGGGAAAATAATAGACGTACAAGCAAGCGTAGTCAGGGTAGTCCCAAACAGAGGCATGGCCGTACAGTTTGAAGATGAGAATAACAAGGAGATAGATCTCCTATTAAAGGCAATGAAACGCCTGTATATTGGTACAATGGCAACCCTGAACAGACTAACAGAGACGGTTGAGCTCTAAGCTTCTTAGTCTATACAGAAAAGCGTTTTCCTTCTCTCATCCCTGACTCTCCGTGGGCATGGTGATGTTTTCTGATATGTATGCCTTTTAAGTAATTTACTGGATTTTCCGAAATACATGATTGGGTCAACTACATGTAGGG
The DNA here is from genome assembly GCA_015486075.1 of Deltaproteobacteria bacterium. Classification (GTDB taxonomy): domain Bacteria; phylum Desulfobacterota; class Desulfomonilia; order UBA1062; family UBA1062; genus B14-G9. The sequence goes on along the minus strand of WFSG01000017.1, from coordinate 14,190 downwards.
ACGCCAGGGGGTGTACCATGGGATCTAAGGCTACTGAGAGATTACAGAGTCTTGAAGAGCTCCAGCGTGAGCTCGAGGCAAAGAACAAGGAACTTGAGTCTGCATACAACGAGCTCAAGACAACACAAGCAAAGATATTCCAACAGGAGAAGCTTGCTTCCATTGGTCAACTCGCTGCAGGCATAGCACACGAGATCAATAACCCCATAGGATTCGTCTACAGTAACCTTGATACCTTATCCAAGTATATCCAGAGGTTACTTGAATTTATGTCCCTCCAACAGGATGTTCTTAATGCAAGTGCAGACAGTGACTCCAAGACCCTCCTGGATGAGAAGAGGACCGTGCTAAAGATAGATTTTATAATCGAGGATATAGATGGCCTGATAAAAGAATCCCTTGAGGGCCTGGAGCGTGTAAAGAAAATAGTCATGGACCTTAAGAGTTTTTCAAGGGTCGATGACGAGGAGTACACACACGCGGATGTAAACGAGTGCCTTGAGACAACCCTCAACATAGTATGGAACGAGCTTAAGTACAAGGCTACTGTGACCAAAGAATACGGTGATATACCAGTGACCAAGTGCTATCCTAGACAGTTAAACCAGGTGTTTATGAACATACTTGTTAACGCTGCACAGGCAATAGAGGAAAAGGGAGAGATACGTATAAAATCATGGCATGAGGAAGGATACATATTTGTGAGTATCTCTGATACTGGCCCTGGCATACCTGAGGAAAACCTGAACAGGATATTCGAACCCTTTTTTACTACAAAGGAGGTTGGTAAGGGTACAGGTCTAGGTCTCAGCATAACCTATGATATTGTGAAAAAGCACGGTGGTAACATCAAGGTGGAAAGCAAAATAGGCCAGGGCACCACGTTTGTTGTTAGCATCCCCGTAGTGGAGGCCAAGTGAAATGGAACAGCTTAGGATACTTAGAATAGACCCGGGTGAACCTGTTCGCATCCTCTTCGTGGATGACGAGGAGAACGTGCTGAAGTCACTAAAAAGAATATTCTTAGACTACAACTACGAGATAATCACGGTGACTACTGTGGAGGCCGGTATAGAGGTCCTTGAGAAGAGATCGCCCGTGCAGGTAGTGGTGTCCGACTACAGGATGCCGGGTACAAATGGTGTGGATTTCTTGAAGCAAGTCTGCAAGAGATGGCCTGAAACCATAAGGATGGTACTCTCAGGCTATGCAGATACAGCATCTGTAGTTTCTGCCATAAACGAAGGCCACATCTACAAGTTTATCGCAAAACCATGGAACGACGACGAGCTCAAGGTTACTATAGGGAAGGCCATTGAACGCTATTACCTCGGCAAGAAAAACCATGAACTCTCACTGGAGCTGAAAAAGAAGAACGAAGAGCTTACCAGCATAAACAAAAGGCTTGAGCAAGTAGTACTTGAGCGCACTGCCAAGCTTATATTCCAGAATAAGGTGCTGAAAAGGTCACAGAACATACTAGATTCACTACCAGTGGGTGTAATTGGCATAGATCCAGACGGTCTTGTCGTACAATGCAACATAAAGGCCAAGGAACTGCTGGGTAAGGACCTTATAGGAAGCGACAGGAAAGATTCCCTGCCTAAGGGCATAAACTCCCTTATTGATGAAGTAATAGACCAGGGGGAGTATGCCAGGCAGGTGAGTGTAGGGGACATGTATCTAAAGGTAAAGGGATCAAGGATCTGGCATACAAAGGATCAGCAAGGCGTGGTCATTGTGGTGGACAGAGAGGACAGGTAGGCTTGGGACACAGTACGACCAGTAAGAAAGTAATACTTGTAATGCTCGCCTCTATGATTGTTATCCTGATCACTATGTGCAATTTCTCTCAGATATCTCTACAACTTTACTACATACCTATCTTGATGATGTCCTTGTGGTGGGGACTCTCAGGTTGGTTAGTGGGTATGCTTTTTCTACTCGTTGCCATGCTTGTTATGCACATGGTCTTTGGCATTAATGTAAGCCTTTACTCCGACATGAAGGAAATAGGCATAATGGCCTCGGTAAGTGGCGTGTTCCTGGTGATACTAAAAGGCCTTGGTAAATTCATACCAGAGTCCTGTCCTGGCTGTGATGACGGGCCAAAAGAAAGTAATCAAAGCACATCAGATGATGATTTAAGGGCCAGGTTTGAGGCGTTGTTTGAAAGAGCGGGTGAGCTGATAATAACAACCGATCCCAACGGCTACATAATGAGGATGAACAGAAAGGCAGAAGAATTCTCAGGCTACAAAAAGGAAGAGCTAGCGGGTAAAAGTATATTAACCCTCGCTTACCCGGAGGACAAGACAAAGTTTATCCAGTTCTGGAAGGACCTTCTAAACGGACTCATCGCCAGGTATGAGCTAAGGGTCTTGGCAAAGACAGGATATGTTGCACATGTACTTGCCAGCGGAAGTGTCATAAGGGATGGACAAGGAAAGATCGTTGAGATCCAGTACAATGCACAGGACGTGTCCGAGAACAAGAGAGCAGAGATAAGGTTGAACGAGGAAAAGGAAAAGGCCCAGCAATATCTTGACATAGCAGGTACCATGATCGTTGCCATAAGTTCTGACCAGAATGTGGAACTTATCAACAGAAAAGGCCTTGAGATACTAGGGTATAAAAAGCACGAGATCGTTGGCAGAAATTGGTTCGATACCGTGATACCGGATAAGGATAGACCAAGCCTCAAGCATCTGTTCCAAAAGATTTTAGAAGGAGACCTAGAACTGGCGGATTATCACGAGAATACCGTTGTGACAAGGTCCGGCCAAGAGCGTATAATAGCGTGGCACAATAGCCTGATAAGGGATAGGCATGGTAACATAACCGGCACACTCAGTTCAGGGCTGGACATAACAGAGCAAAGGATCTTGGAAGGTGAGCTCTCAAGAAACCGCGAGCAATACAGGGCCATCGTAGAAAATTCCCATGACGGAATAGTCTTACTGGATGAAGATTTCCACATAACCTACGCAAATAAGCAGACCTCACACATAACCGGCTATCCAACAGACGAGATGATAGGTCATGATTTCAGGGAATTCCTGGACAGGTCTAGCATAGAATACGTTGTAGAACAGTACTTGAAAAGGAAACAAGGCAGGGAAGCCCGCTCTGTGTACGAGTTTGACCTTCTGACCAAGGGTGGTGACAAGAGGCGCATTGAGGTTAAGGTCTCCATGGTAAAGGATACCAACAAAGGTGTGCAGGTAATAGGTCAGCTCCTCGACATAACCGACAAGAAGAAGGCCCTGGATGCCATGCGTAAGAACGAGGAACGTCTTGATGCAGTCCTGAGCAACGTGCATGCCGGCATCGTGATCATAGATGCCTCGAATCACGAGGTAGTAGATGCAAATATCCATGCATTGAACCTCCTCGGGCTTGAGCGTAAGGATCTAGTCGGTAAGCCTTGCTATGAGTTTCTTTGTCCAATGGCAGGGGGTAAATGCCCCATAACAGATATGGGCAAGGACATTGATAACAGCGAGTACGAGACCATAACCGCAAACGGAGATACACTCTTCCTGCAAAAGACAGCAAGGCTCACGTCCATAGACGGCCAACCATACATAATAGATAGCTTCATAGATGTAACCGGGCAAAGGAAACTAGAAAAAAGACTCGTTGAGAGCGAGAAAAAGCTCAGAAGCATAACGTCCAATGCACTAGATGCAATCATAATGATGGATAACCATGGCAGGATAACCTTCTGGAACAGCGCAGCAGAAAGGATATTTGGCTATTCAAAGGTAGAGATCTTGGGCAAAGACCTCCATGAAGTGCTTGCTCCCGAACAATACAGGGATGCATTCAGAAAGGCATTCAAGACATACCAGTTACATGGTAAGGGGGATGCTATTGGAAAAACACTCGAACTCAGTGCATTGAGAAAAGACAACGTTGAATTCCCAATCGAGCTCTCCATGTCCTCTCTTGAGATAGATGGTGATTGGTATGCTGTTGGTATTATACGTGACATAACAGACCGAAAACACACAGAAGAAAAACTCAGGCAGGCCAAGGATCGATTCGAGACCCTGTTCAAAGGTGCCAACGAGATGATCATAACCGTTGATTCACAGGGCTACATAATTAGTGCCAACAAAAAGGTCGAGGAGGTAGCTGGCTATTCAATAGATGAGATACTAGGCAAGCCTATAACCATGTTTAGCCCTCCCAAGTACATCAAGGACTTTATAGAAATAAGAAGGGAGACCCTTAAAGGCGTGTCTAAAAACTATGAGATTAAGATAAAAACAAAGAAAGGTGACCTTGTAGATGTGCTGGCAAGTGCCAGCGTAATAAGGGATATCGATGGCAATGTAAAGGAAATGCAGTACAATGCCCAGGATATCACGGCCTTGAAGAAAAACGAGAACAGGCTCAAAGAGACCAATCACAGGCTAGAGGATGCACTCAGAAAACTCAAGCAAACTCAGGCAATGCTTGTCCATGAGCAGAGAATGGCAACAACAGGCTATCTGGCTGCTACCATGGCACACGAGATAAATAATCCATTGAGTTTTATTATGTCCAACCTGAATACCCTTGGAAGGTATCTGGATCACACCTTGGATTTTTTACACACACTAGAGAGTCTCAAGAACAACCTCTCTGATCCCATCAGGCGCAAGATCAATGAGGTCTGGAACAAGGACATGGTTGACCTCATGGTAAAAGACGCCCATGACATCATTGAAGAGACCATGCAGGGCACATACAGAATAAGGTCAATAGTTGAGAGCCTCAAGGAATTCAGTCACGTGGACAAGCCCAGCCTCACCCAGGTATCAATAAACAAGCTTCTAGACTCAACCCTAGACATACTTTCTCGGGCAACAGATGGCATCAGTATAGAGAAAGAATACAGGGATATCCCCTACGTGGAAGCATACGGAGCTGAACTCGGGCAGGCCTTTAAGTGCATTATAGAAAATGCCCTGCAGGCGGTCGGCAAGGGAGGGAAAGTGCTTGTACAGACAATGTCAGAGGATAGCAAGGTAAAAGTCGTGATAGAGGATACTGGCATGGGTATAAAAGATGGGGACATCGATAGGGTATTTGATCCTTTTTACACTACAAAGGGTGACCCTGGTGCAAGGGGTTTAGGCCTAAGCATTGCCCAGAGGATAGTACTTATGCACAGGGGCGACATTGACATAACCAGCGTTGAGGGGAAGGGCACAAGGGTTAGCATAACCCTACCTATGAAGCAGGAGCAAAACCAGGAGGCCAAAGAGAGATGAGGGAACAAGATACATCGAACCTTGTTCCAGGCATGAGGCTGGCACGTGATGTCAAGGATGCAAGCGGGATGGTCATGGTAAAGGAAGGTACAGTACTGAGCGATGGCATCATAGCAGGGCTTAAGCGGCGTGGTGTATCATCAGTCATGGTTGAAGCAAGCGACGATAAAACAGGGGCAGCCATGGATACGGCTGAGCTCAAGGATAAGATACTGGAACAGATGGAGATATTGAGACCACTATTTTCAAGGTGCTCCAACATGGAGTGGATGGCATCATTGATGAAAGCAGCTGCATCTGCAAGGGCAAGGAGACATTGAACGTGCAAAAGAGTTTACAGGCCATAATCGACAGTATGTCTGACTTACCCAGCATGCCAGACATTCTAGAGGAACTCTTCAGGGTCACGAACAAACCAACCTGCAGCAGCAAGGACGTTGCTAGGGTACTTGAAAAGGACCAAGGACTCACGGCAAAACTTTTGAGGGTAGCCAACTCACCCTTTTACGGGCTCAGTCGCAAGGTCGACACCGTGGAAAGGGCGTGCACGGTACTCGGCCTTAACTCGGTAAAGAACATGGCATTATCTGTTACCATAATGGATGTATTCGGCTCGGTTGGAGCTAGAAGCTCGTTCGATGTAGTAGAGATGTGGAGGCACAACCTAGGTTGCGCAGTAGCTGCAAAGACGGTCTTTGAAACTAGGTTCAAAAGCGGTGATGATGTATTCGTAGGTGGCATACTCCACGACATAGGCAAGATCATTTTAGATACCTATATGCAGGACGAGTACTTCGATGTTATGAAGGTCCACAATTCAGGCGTGACCCTTCTGGACTCTGAGATCCGCGTGCTTGGAAGGACGCATGCTGCAGTGGGTCGAATCCTTGCAAGAAGGTGGAGGTTCCCGGAGAATGTAGAGGCCATGATTGCCTTTCACCACAGGCCTAAAGACACAAAGGTGGCAATTGAACAGGTATCAGCAGTACATGTAGGGAACGAGATAGCAAAGGCACTCATGCTAGGCAGGAGCAACGAGATGCTTGTTATGCCCATAGATAAAAGCTGCTGGGATATGTTTTTCAATAGTGGTGATGACCTTGTACAATTGCTCTTAAGGATACAAGAAGAGTTTTCCCAGATCGAAGACGCATATGGTCTCAGGCCCAAGAACGGCTGAGGGGCAAACAAGATAGATAAAAGGTTATAAGGTTATGGAAGAGGCAAGATCGCACCGTGTTCTTATAGTGGACGACGAGGAGAATGTACTGAAGGCATTGAAAAGAACGTTTATGGAAGATGGGTACAGGATAGACACTTACTCGTCTCCACTAGATGCGCTTGGGTTCATAGAAAAGGAGAAGGTCTCTGCCATTATATCTGATTTCAAGATGCCCGACATGAATGGACTGGACTTCCTACTGAAGACCAGGGAAAAGCTGCCCGATTGCGTCAGGGTGATTCTTACAGGGCACGCCAACCTTGATACTGCAATAAAGGCCATAAACAGTGGTGCAGTGTACGGCTATCTCACTAAGCCATGGGATAACGACGAGATAAGGATCTTCTTGAGAAATGCACTTAAGAACTATGACCTTGAGAGGGAGAACAAAAGGCTGGCTGGACTCCTTGACATGAGAAACAAGGAACTAGAGGAGATAAACAAAAACCTCGAAGCAAGGGTCAAGGAACAGACTCGCTTCATCACAGACCAGTTCAATAAGCTCAAGGTAACCTTCATGGAGACCGTGAAGGCATTCAGCAAGACAGTCGAGCTCAGGGATCCTGATCTGGGAGCTCACATGGGGAGGGTGGCATCCCTATCAAGGTCAATTGCCATGGCCATGAGCCTTGATGGGCAGGAATTGCAGGATACAGTGGTTGCCGCGTGGCTGCACGATATAGGTAAGATCGGACTTCCTGATGTGCTGCTAAGGAAGGATGAAAATAACTTAAATAGTGAAGAAAGTGGCCTATTGAGGGAACACCCTGCGCTTGGAGAGTTGTGCCTTATGGGCATTCCAGGTTTTGAGGATGTAAGTACCATAGTAAGGCATCACCACGAGAGGTACAATGGCTCGGGCTATCCTGACAGCCTTTACGAGAAATACATACCGCTAGGCTCCAGAATCATAAACGTGGCAGACACATTCGACAGGATTGTATACTCAAGGGGCTATGGCCATCCAGAGCTCGTTGACAAGGCATGGAACTACATAAAAGGCTTTTCAGGCAAGCTCTTTGATCCAGAGGTTGTAAAGGCCCTTGGTGACGTGGAGAACCTGTGGAGAAGGTCAATAAAAAGGCTGGACATGGCGAGAAAGGTAAGTCTGGACAACTTGGAACCGGGTTTTGTTCTTGCTGAAGATGTAAAAACAAAGTCAGGGCTGCTTCTCCTTCCCAAGGGCATGAGGCTTAACAAGCTCCATATAATGAGGATTAAGAACTTCCACAGTGCAAAGGCCATAAAGGGATGGTTACTTGTACTCAGGCAGATGGATAAATAATAACTCGTACAAACTTAGACATATTTATTCCCAAGTGACACACTGGACAAGTAGACAACTCCCTCTTTAAAAGTTATAATCAAGGTCTATGAAGCTTGTACACAGGTATGTGTTTTCCAATGTATTGAGATCATTTACAGCCATACTGCTGGTACTCAGCGCTGTTGCATTGATAGCGGAGTGGATGAGGTTCGGTAGCATCATATCCATCAAGGATATCGACCTCCTAATGCTTTCCCTCTTGCCCGTAGCAACCTTTGCCATCCCTATGAGCGTGCTCTTCAGCGTACTCCTTGTCATGGACAGGCTTTCGTCTGACTCCGAGATCATAGCAATGAAAGCGAGTGGAATAACCTGGCATAGCATATATGCCCCGGTATTGGTCTTCAGCGCCATGTGCATGGTGGTGCACCTAGCTATCTCCACCTATATTGGGCCCATGGCCATGGCAAAGCTTCAGCAAAGGGTAATGAGAGAAGCAAAGCAAAAGATATACTCCTTCATTGAGGAAAGGGATTTTCAGACCATGTTCAGGGGCCTCATTGTGTACGTTGATGCAGTGGACAGGGCATCGCACGAGCTAAGAGGAATTTTTATAGAGACCTTTGGTGCTCACCCATCCGTTATAACGGCCAAGATGGGTTACATCAAGCTTGGCAAGACCAGACTTACTTTAACCCTCAAGCACGGTAGCATATTTACCTCGCCCAAGGACATCTTCAGGTATGTCACCTTTGATGAATATACGTTCAGCATCAATGCGAACCTCTCCCGTGAACTTAGTTTCAGACCATACGATAGCGCTACCCTACCACAACTTAGACAGATGATACGTAAAAATCCAAACCAGGACTGGATAAAGGAATACCATAGCCGGCTGGCCTTACCTGTCCTAAATCTCATCCTGGGCATGATTGGCATAACATTTGGATACCAGGGACCGGCAAGAGGTACTAGGCGCAGAGGGTTCTTGATAGGTATAGGTACAATAGTGGCATATTACATGGTGTTTGTGCTTTCCAGCCGTCTTGCCAAAGGTGAAATAATAGGCCCTGTGGCAGGTGCTTGGTTACCGGACATTATCTTCGGGCTTGTACTTGCAGCCCTATGGATATGGAGATCTAAGAGCTAAATGCTTGTTTTTGCTATTATTGTAAAGGAGGTGTGAGCACGGCAACGCTCGACGTATATATACTCAAGAAGACCATTTACATGTGGATTGCATTCCTGGTGGCCCTTTGCATGCTCGTCATGATATCTATGTTTTTCGGCGATATATCCATGTTCATACAGCATAATACCGATTTAAAAACCATGCTCAGCTACATGGCCTTCTCCTTGCCACAGGTAATCTTCATGGTCTTACCCTTTTCCGTCTGCCTCGCTATACTGGCAACACAGGCGTCTCTGTCCAAGCATTCCGAGATAATAGCAATGGAGGCATCTGCAATACCATGGTGGCGTATACTCATGCCTTTTACAATAATCGCTGTCCTGACTACTATCATAATGATGCTGTTCAGCTTTGAGCTATATCCCCTCTCGCAGAAAAAAGCAGACAAGATAGAGGATATATTCATAAAGAAAAGGGATGTAAAGGGTTCCTTTACACTGCTTGGGGGCAGGTTCAAGCTCGGAGATACCTTTTACTTTGTCGAGCACATGGATATACGCAGGGGTACAATGGATAATCTGGTATGTTACACAGTAAAAGATGGAAGGCTTACACGTATTGCAAGGATAGCCCATGCCCGGTGGGATGGCACAATCTGGCATCCTACGGGCATGAAAGTGATAATGCTTGGGACTGAGGATATAAAGATATCAAAGGCTTCTGGTTTTGCGCTCAAAAAAGGCCCGGAGGACCTTGTCATGGCCAGTCCCAGGCCTGATGTGTTAACTATTGGCCAGTTAAGATCTTACCTTGTCCAGTTAAGAGCCGACGGTATATATTCCTCAAGCCTGGAAACCACCTACTACGATCGTATTAGCTTTGCCATGTCTCCCTTTGTGATGGCCGTGCTTGCCTTACCCTTTGGCATACGATTTCCAAGGACAGGAGGTATAGCAAGGGGCATGGCTTTAGGCATAGTGCTGGGCCTTTCTTACTGGGGAACTCACTACGCTATGGTAAGCCTTGGCAAATCAGGTTCACTTTCCCCTGCTGTTGCTACCTGGATGACCAACGTGATTGCACTTGCCATAGGGATGGTTATACTGTTTCTAAGGAGGAATAAATATGGTTGATGTAGTGATAATAGGTGCAGGACCTGCAGGAGTATTTGCTGCACTAGAGCTGGTAGGGGATGCACGTGGCATTCACGTCCTTATGGTGGAACAGGGCAAGGATATCTTGTCAAGAAGCAGATCCTCCGGCGACATAATGCAAGGCTGGGGCGGTGCAGGCGCTTTTAGCGATGGAAAGCTAACTCTATCAACTGAACTTGGGGGTGACCTGTCTAGTCTCGTCCCAGAAAAAGATCTAATGGGACTCGTGAACGAGGTGGATGAAACATATCTTAGGTATTCAGCACCAGAGAAAGTTTTCGAGGTCAGTCCGGACAGTGCAGAGAAGATATCTGCAAGGGCAAAGCTGGCTGGACTAATGTACATACCCACAAGGATCCGTCATATTGGAACTGAAAACTGTTATACAGTCCTAAAGAACATGAGGGGATATCTTGATGGTAAGCTAGAGATACTGTTCAACACAAAGGTCATGGAGATCGTGAGCCATGAAGGCAAGGTAAGGGGCGTAAGGCTTGCCGACGGAAGTTTTATACAGGCAAAGTACGTTGTTGTTGCACCGGGCAGGGCTGGCTCTGCATGGATGGCATCGCAGGCCACAAACCTTGGAATTGATGCATGGCCCAATCCTGTTGACCTTGGGGTGAGAGTGGAACTACCGGCAGTTACTTTGGAGGAACTCACATCAATGGCGTATGAGACAAAGTTCATATACTATTCGAGGACCTTTGACGATAGGGTCAGGACCTTCTGCATGAACCCATATGGCGAGGTGGTAAAAGAGATGGCCGATGATATCATAACGGTAAACGGGCATTCCTGGGCAGAAAGGCGTTCTGACAACACAAATTTTGCAATACTCGTAAGTGCTAACTTTACAGAGCCATTTGACGATCCGATTGGCTATGGGAGGTCTGTGGCTGCGATGGCAAACATGCTAGGTAACGGTGTCATCGTGCAAAGGCTCGGCGACCTCATAAGCGGTAGGAGAACCACTGATGAAAGGCTGAAAAGAAGCATGACCGAACCCACGCTAAAAGATGCCACGCCTGGTGACCTTAGCTACTGTATACCGTACAGGATCCTCACCGACATAGTAGAGATGCTAGAGGTCCTTGACAAGATAACCCCTGGAGTGAACACTAGTCACACGCTCCTATACGGTGTTGAGGTCAAGTTTTACTCGAACCGTATTCGTCTCAACAGTGACCTGTCCACAAGTATAGATGGCCTTTTCGTGGTGGGGGACGGTGCAGGCATCACAAGAGGCCTGGTACAGGCCAGTTGCTCTGGCCTCATTGCTGCAAGGGCAATAAAAAAAGCCATGGGTTGACTATATCATACAGATTATACAGCTCTTGGAGTTTTTTACATGGTGTTGGAGAAAGCCATGTTGTTACATCCGCGGTTTATTTTTAACTTGATAACAAAAGGTTTTTTATATTAACCATAAGGCTTGATGTCGTCGCAATCTAAAGAAGAATAAGGAGACTTATATGGTAAAGAAGTATGTATATTTATTTGGTGGTAAGGGAATGAAGGCTGAGGGTAGTGCTGGGATGAGGGATATATTAGGAGGTAAGGGAGCTAATTTAGCTGAGATGAGTAATCTTGGTATACCTGTGCCTCCTGGTTTTACCATATCTACTGAGGTATGCAGGGTTTATTTTGAGACTGGGGGTCTTCCGAAGGAGTTGAGGCAGCAGGTGCTTGATGCGTTGGAGAGGGTGGAGAAGACGATTGGTTTAAAGTTTGGTGATTCTGAGGTTCCGCTTTTGTTTTCGGTGCGTTCTGGTGCCAGGGTTTCGATGCCGGGTATGATGGACACGGTGTTGAATCTTGGTCTTAATGATGACACGGTAAGGGGTTTAATAAAGATGAGTGGTAATGAGAGGTTTGCGTATGATTCTTACAGGCGTTTTGTGCAGATGTATGCGGATGTTGTGATGGGGGTTGATGCGCATGCTCTTGAGGAGGAGTTGGAGGGTCTCAAGCGGGCGAAGGGTGTGAAGCTGGATACTGAGCTGGATGCGTTGGATCTCAAGAGACTGGTGGGTATATTAAAGGACAAGGTTAAGGAGCTTACGGGTAGGGATGTGCCGAGTGATCCTATGGACCAGTTATGGGGTGCAATTGAGGCGGTATTTAACTCATGGAACACGCCCAGGGCCATCACTTACAGGAAGCTGAACAGCATACCTGATGATTGGGGTACTGCGGTTAATGTTCAGGCCATGGTGTTTGGGAACATGGGGGAGACTTCTGCTACTGGTGTTGCATTTACCAGGGATCCTGCAACGGGGGAGAGGGTATTTTTTGGTGAATATTTGCCTAATGCGCAGGGTGAGGATGTGGTTGCTGGAATAAGGACGCCCATGCCCATAAACAAGGTAGGAAAGAAGGACAGTTCGATGGTGTCTTTAGAGGAGGTCATGCCGGAGCAGTACAAGCAGTTGGAGGAGATATATCATACCCTTGAGGGTCATTACAGGGACATGCAGGACATAGAGTTTACGATACAGGAAGGAAATTTGTGGATGTTGCAGACGAGGACGGGTAAGCGTACTGCTTTGGCTGCGGTGAAGATTGCGGTGGACATGGTGGGTGAGGGGCTCATAACAAAGGAGGAGGCTTTGTTGAGGGTGGATCCTAATCAGGTGGATCAGTTGTTGCATCCCATGGTAGATCCTGGTGCGGACAAGACGGTTATAGGCAGGGGTTTGCCTGCGTCTCCTGGTGCTGCGGTGGGGAAGATTGTATTTTCTGCAGAGGATGCAGAGGAGGTGGTTTCTGGTGGGGAAGAGGTAGTGCTTGTAAGGTTTGAGACATCGCCAGAGGACATACATGGGATGAGTGTTGCAGAGGGGATACTGACTGCGAGGGGTGGTATGACTTCTCATGCGGCTGTAGTTGCGAGGGGTATGGGCAAGTGTTGTGTTGTTGGTTGTCATGATCTCAGCATAGATTATGACAGGCAGGAATGTGTAATAGGTGGGTACAAGTTGAAGAAGGGGGATTTCATCACCTTGGATGGGGCAAAGGGTGAGGTTATACTGGGTAAGTGTCCAACGGTTGAGCCTTCTTTTTCAGGTGCATTTGGTACACTCATGCAGTGGGCTGATGAGGTAAGGAAGTTGGGAGTAAGGGCGAATGCTGACACGCCCAGGGATGCCGAGGTAGCCAGGAATTTTGGTGCGGAGGGTATTGGGCTTTGTCGTACGGAGCACATGTTTTTTGAGGGGGACAGGATAGTTGCGGTGAGGGAGATGATACTTGCTGAAGATGAGGGAGGTAGGAGAAGAGCGCTTGACAAGATAATGCCCATGCAGGTGAGTGATTTTGAGGGTATATTCAGGGTAATGAATGGTCTTATAGTGACTATAAGGTTATTAGATCCACCTCTTCACGAGTTTTTGCCCAAGACAGACGAGGAGGTGGAGGAAGTAGCAAGGGGGCTTAATGCAACTGTGGAGGCTGTGAAGGCAAAGAGGGATGAGTTGCGAGAGGCCAATCCTATGTTGGGACATCGTGGGTGCAGGTTGGGGATAAGTTTTCCTGAGATCTACGAGATGCAGGTGAGGGCCATAATAGAGGCTGCGTGCAGGGTCAAGAAGGAGGGTGTGGTTGTAAAGCCAGAGATTATGATACCTCTTGTTGGTCATGTAAACGAGTTAGTGATTCTCAAGGAGATGACCCAGAAGGTTGCATCAGAGGTCATGGATGCCCATGGTACAAGTCTGGAGTATTCTGTTGGCACCATGATAGAGTTACCCAGGGCGGCTATAACTGCTGATCAGATAGCGAAGGAAGCGGAGTTCTTTTCTTTTGGGACCAATGATTTGACGCAGACTACTTTTGGTTTATCGAGGGATGATGCGGGAAGGTTTTTGCCCGAATATGTGGAGAGGAAGGTTTTTGAGAGGGATCCGTTCATGGTACTTGACGAGGAGGGGGTTGGGTATCTGATGGAGATAGGGCTAGAGAGGGGGAGAAAGGTTAGGCCTGATCTTGAGACAGGTATATGCGGTGAGCATGCTGGTGAGCCTTCTTCGATTGACTTTTGTCACAGGGTTGGACTTGACTACGTGAGTTGCTCCCCCTACAGGGTACCCGTAGCAAGGCTTGCTGCAGCCCACGCAGCTATAAATAACAAATAGTGATAATAAGCTTTG
>WFSG01000016.1 GCA_015486075.1 Deltaproteobacteria bacterium | reverse complement strand
CTTTTACCTTGTACCTTATACCCTGTTTTTACTTTGTGCCTCTGTCCCTTTTTACCCGGCACCTGGCACCCGATACCTGGAACCTGTATCTCTTACCTTATACCCTGTTTTAATACCTTACGCCTTCTGCCTTCCGCCTTCTACCTTATTCATAGAACTTATCCGTTCGATAAACGCATCTACCCTCATCTTTATCCTTCCTGTTTCCACCAAGGGACCGTATTCCCTCTCTATCTTGAGGCAGGGGATGCCCATTTTCTCGAGGTCCCTCTCAAAGATACTGTTCTCCGAGCCATGCAGGTCGCAGAACCGTATGTTCTGGAGTATCACGCCATCCACTCTTGCTTGCTTTACCCTTTTTAAGAGGTAATTGAACCTATCCCTGTAGTAACCAAACATCCTTGGGCAGTAGCTGTGGTTTAGGTAGCGTTTTGCCAGTGCCACCACCGGGGAATCATTTTCCTCGACCATGTCATTGTATGACCTCGATCCAAAGCACATGGTGTCAGCGACAATCACTGCCCCGCACGATTCTATTAGGTTCACGAAATCCAGGTCATCGTTTGCACTGCCAACAAGCATGAGCCTTTTCTTACTGCCACCTGTATCCACTTTCCTATGTTCCAGCTCATACAGGACACCCTGCAAGAGATCATTGTAGTCCTCTCTTGGCATGCCAAAGCCTGCTATTATAATGGCAAGTGCCTCTTCCCCGGTAACGGGCGGATCATCCGACATCCTCATCTGGTCGAGCTTTTTAAGGAGCTCCCTTCCCCTGTTGTAGACACTTATTGAGTTTTCAAGATCTCCATCTCTTATCTTCACGCCAAAGTGATCTTCCAGGCTCTTTATGAGTAAAAATGTCTCCTCTACAAACCACCTTATGCTGTAGTCACTCACCTTGTGCGGTACCCCGTAATAATAGAAGTAGCCAGGTAGTATGCCCTCGAAGTCCTGTCCTGCCTTTCTCCAGCACTCGTGTATCCTCCGCATGGAATCGCATCCAGGTGTTATGATGACACCGTCTAAAAAGTTATATTTCCCCTCACCTGCAAGCTGGAGTATGGCCTTTGGAAAGCTGCATATAACAGGGCCAAAATACGTGTCCCCAATGGATAAGGACGTGGTGCCAATACCCCTCAGCCTGAAAGGGAGCATGGATGAGGCATGTATGATCTCTTCGGGTACGTATGTGCATGGATAGCCAATGACCTTCTTGCCCTGGTTTTTCCAGTCTTCCACGTAGGGGTTGTATATGCTCCTTGCTATGTCCCGTGCCTTATTGATCATTTTTATCACCTTTTGACTCGGCCAGTATCTTTCTTAGCCTTTGCATTGCTTCTATGTGTTCCGGGGTTTCGTCACCTTCCAGTGGCGTGATGAGCTCACAAAAGGCATTTACTAGTTGAGGCATGAACGCGTACGCCAAGGGCCTGATACTTTCCGTCAGCTCGGGGACCATCCATTCCATGGCAAATTTTAGCTCTTCAGGATCAATGGCATCGGAAAAGCTCTTGAACAGGTTATAGAAAAGATCCGGGTTTTCTTCGTGAATGCTGTTGGCTATCCTTGTAACTGAGTTTACAATCTCTGCTGCCTCCTGGACATCAAGACCTGATAGACCTTCTTGCATGGCATCTGCGAGCTCTTTGGGTGCCAGGTCCTCGAACATCCTTACCTTGATGGATGATGCCTGTATAGAGGGGTTCTTAACGTCTGAATACGATGTTATGAAGGATTTCAGCAGGTCGTGGTTGTCCTGCAGGTTCTCTACAAGTGCCTCCTGGAGGCTTCTTCTGTCCTCAGAGAGTGCAATCCTTGCTTTTTGCAGTATCTCAGGGTCAATACCTGATATTAGATCATTAAGAAAGTCGGAGAGATAAACCTTGAACAAGGGTGTCCCACCCTTTCCAAGTAAAAGGCTTCCTGCATGGAGCCTTCTTAACATCTCGGTTATGTTGCCTATGATCTTTCCAACCTCTTTCCCCTGTATGTTCCTGAACGAGGTGAGCATAATATCTGCCGTGAGATCAGGGCCCAGGTTGTCCATGAGGGGTTTTATGAGGTGTACAATGGACTTGAGAGTGATATTCATGATGTCTACAAGGATTGCCAGTATGCTTGCTATCTTGGCTGGATACCTGAATAATGTTATGTTTGTCATGTCCAGGGTCCTGAGCACGGTCTCCTCGGAAGCCTGTACCATCTCCCTTATCTCGCCTAGATCCGTGTTTACGATGAAATCACTTATTGCCTGTTCCCTCTTGGTTTCGTGTTTTTCCCGGTCTTTTTTGCGGCCTTCATTTAGGTCCCTTGCAAGAGCTGTTATGAGCCTTCCAAGGTGAGCTGGTAAATGGTCGTGGTCCTGTCTTGTTATGCCAGGCCTGGCCAAGCCCGAGAAAAGCCTTTTTACTGGCCTTGATAGAGCTTTCTTTATCCTGCTCTTTCCAGACCACCTGTCTATAGATCCTTCCAGGAGGGAAAAGGCCAGTTTCCTTAACCCTGGTCTCTGAATGATCTCTCTAGTAATACTTTTAAGAAGTTCTTCTACCTCGGTGCTACTTGCCTGCACACTTGTGCTCACTGGCTTCTCCTGTGTCTTTTCCTGGACTCATGGGCCTGCAGTCACTTTTATTTATTTTTTTTCATGCGTTTCTTTACCCTCCTCGCAATGACCTTACCTGCAAGCGGGGCAATATGTGGCCTGTGGTCAAGCACTGCATCTGTAATTATAAGGCTTGCATCTCTTAAGGCATCTTTATCCACGTGCCTTGACACTTGGGACATGAACCTGTCTAAGAAACCAGGGTCATGTTGTGCCTTTGCGTTTACCATGTAGGAAAAAGAGTTGATTCCTTTAGCCATGGCCTTTGCAAGCCTGTCACCTATGCCTGAGGTTATCTCTGGCGAGTGTTCCAGAAATCTCCTTGAGAGCTCTTTGTAAGTGGTTCCACACTCCTTGATAGCATCTAGATCAATGTCTTTTAGCAGGTTCCCCATGAATTCCTTTAGGAGCTGGGGCGCAAACTTCTCGCTGATTTGCCTGCCTGATTCCCCTATTGTTGCTATCCACTTGTTTATTATGGGTGGGAAGGACCCTAGGATGGCGAGGAATACCTCGACATCCTGCCACATTATTGACCTGGCCATTCTAGGGCCTTTACCCGCATCAATTGCCTTTAGATGGCCTCTCAAGACCTCCTTGAAAACCGGTGTCTTTAGTATCTCATCTATTATGCTTCCCCTCTTTGGTTCGTTAAACGCCATGTCAGTCTCCTTTTCCCTTGTCAGGACTTGCATTTTCCAGGGCTTTGTTCAGTGCTGGAGAGAGTTCTTTGATGAGGTCCTGGAGTCTTGAGACCACGCTCAACGCCTTTTTCAGGTCAATGTCGGCCAGTATGGATTCAGTAAAACCTTTAAGGAGCTCAGGAGTGAACTTCTGATCCATCTGGGCCAGGAGTTCATCAAGTGCTGTTATGAGAGTATTTGCAACGAGTGGGATTGATCCCAATAGGGCAAGAAATACCTCCTGGTCCTTCCACATGATGGTGTTTACCAGTCTCCTCGTGGACTCAGGGTCTATGTTCTTGATCATGCTCCTCAGTGAATCCTTGAACACAGGGCGCGAGAGGAGTTCTTCCAATGTCCTGTTTGCCGCATCAATCAAGCCTCTACTTTGGTCCATGCCTACCTCCTTCTCACTGGCATCAGAGAGTTTCACAGTTGTAGAAGTACCTGGCTGCCTCCATCTGGCAGAGCTGTTTTCCGCCCATCCAGAGCTGTATCATCTTTATGTCTCTCCAGTGCTTTTCAATATCCCATTCCCTGTCAACCCCGTATACTCCGAGGACGTCCATTGCCAGGCCAAAGTCCTCTACTGCTGTATCTGCAATGAATTTCTTCATGCTCCTTGTCTTTCCTATGACCTC
Source organism: Deltaproteobacteria bacterium (assembly GCA_015486075.1). GTDB lineage: Bacteria > Desulfobacterota > Desulfomonilia > UBA1062 > UBA1062 > B14-G9. Next base: position 43,244 of record WFSG01000016.1, on the reverse strand, counting down.
GGCTGAATCAAGGGGTTTGCCATAGGGCTTGTTGCGCCTGTCGATTATCATGGCAGCTTCATGCCCTATTATTCTGCATACATCGATATCGCCCGCGATCTTGCCTATGAGCCCTGCTATTGCATCATTTTCCTTTAAAGGCCTGTTGTTGTAAGTCCTCGTGGACACGAACTCGTAGAGCCTTTCATATAGGTTCAGCATGGCGCCTACCAGCATGCCCATGCTTCCAACGTTACCGAGTGGGATTACGAATTTCATGAACACCTTTGCATCTGTACCCGGACCATGTGCCCTGTACCAACTAGGAACCCTTACGTCCTCGAACCAGATATCCCCGTTTTTATCTGCAGCCATGCCTGCCTTTTCGTAGGGCCTGCCTTGTGTTACTCCTTTTGTATCTGCAGGCACAAATATAAGTGCATAGTCGTCAGGGTTGTCTGACCCAGGGTTCGTGGTGCAGGGTACTGCCATGAGATCAGCCACACCACCCGTGTTGGTTGGCCAGAGCTTGTGGCCGTTTATGACCCATTCATCACCTTCCAGCCTTGCAGTGGTACGTATGGTCTTACCCTTTAGTAGTTCAAGGTTTTCAATGTCAGCTCCTCCTTGGGGTTCTGTCATGCACATGGCAGCAAACACAGCCTTGTCCGAGTTGCAGAACATGGGTGCAAATTCCCTTGCGAGTCTCCAGTTCACGTATGGTTCAACAAGTATGGTTAGAAGCGGCCACAGGGTTACTAGGTATGCTACGGCAAATCCCGTGTCTGCCCTGCCCACCTCTTCTGCCATTGCATATGCAAAGCCGCCTAGGTAGTCTGAGTGCCCGAGGCCCCATCCCCCCACTTCCTCTGGGAACAGGCTTTTTTGCGTGCCAAGCCCTTTATTACCCATGATCTTGTCGAAGAGGGGCTCTATTAGCTTGTGCTCTTCCCAGTCCTCGTCGAATTCTTTCCTAACAGGCATAACCTCTTTTTCAATAAGGTCCCTCAGCACCATGCGGAAGTACTTTATTCCAGGGGATACATATTCTTCAGGTCTTGAGAAGTCTTCAAAGCTATTCATGTCTACACCTCCTCTGTGTCATAGAAAAACCTGGCAATATCCATTTTCACCGGGATATCAGAGCCCACGCCAGATAGGTATGCCTGTATTGTCTTGATATCCCTCCAGTGTTTTTCCACGTGCCATTCCTTGGAATAGCCTGCAGATCCCATTAGCTCCATGCCCCGGTTCAGTGCAGATAGCGCGCTTTTCTGCATGCTTGATCCAATCATCTGTGCAAATGTGTATACACCAGGGCTCCCAATTCCGCCTCTTTCCCCTGACTGTGCCATGATGTGGGCCAGGCCCAGGCCAGAGATCCTTGCCATTGATATCTCTCTAGCCACGTCTGCGAGGACGGATGCACACAGGGGATTCTCCTTGAGACGCCCCCCACCCTTTATTGTACGCGTATCTGCCCAGTCATAGAGTATCTCGTAGAAATTCATTGCAGCACCCAGGCTTGTACTGCCGAAGAGCAGGTTCAGCCAAACGTAGAGCTCTTGGACAGCAGCTTTCCGCTTGACCAGGTAGGAGCTCGGAACCTTTACCTTATCAAAGCTCACGTCCGCGTTTGTGCATGCATCAAGGCCTGTCTCCTTTATGGGTGCACCCTTCTTGACCCCTTCTGCATCTGCAGGTACGAACCCTATGCATGCTTCTTTCCCCTTGTCTGCACACACCACGCAGAATAGCTCAGCATCTGCACCGCCCCCTGTTGGCCTTAGGTCTTTACCCTCGATAGTGTTGCCAGCCTTTGTGGACTTTACGTTCGCCATTATTGATCTTGCCTTGAAAAGGGGTGTCTCTTTACCCATGATACCAGGGCCAGGTAATATGATTGCTACATCCTTGGGATCTTCTGCAAAGTAAGTTGGAACGAGGTCATCCAGTAGTTTCTTGTCTATATCTGGTTCCATGGAGACGAGTGCAAAGCACGCGTACTTTACTGCAGCCAGGAAACCCACACATGCATCGGCCTTTCCTATCTCCGTGAATATACTGAACAAGTCAGGTGCCCTCTCGGGCGTGTTCCAGCCAAAACCATTGTATTCCTCGGGTAAGATAATCTTGTCCAGCCCAATGTCAAAAAGCAACTTTTTCCTCTTTTCGTGGAATAGCTTCTTGTATTCCTTCTGGTATTCGAGCCTTTTTGATATGATCTCCTTCCTTGCCCAGTCTTCAACGGTTGCAACAAAGTCCCTTGCGTCTTCGTTTATCCACGTGCCTGGGTAGATAAACACGTCGTCTGGTTTTTTCTTCATATGACCTCCTTGTGTCTTGAAAAATAGGCATAAGGTACAAGGTATAAGGTATGGGGATAGATACAGGTCTCAGGTATCGGGTACCAGGTGCCGGGTAAAAAAGAGGTGTAATGAGCCTTCATCTATCAGCTTTCAGGTTATTTACCCGATACCCCATACCTGGAACCTGGTACCTAACCCAATACCCTGAACCCTATACCTGTTACTACTTTGTGCCTCTGTGCCTTTGTCCCTTTGTGCCTCTGTGCCTCTGTCCCTTTGTGCCTTGTCATTTACCTGGTACCTGACACCTGGCACCCGGCACCTGGTACCTGAACCTGTATCTTTTGCCCTAAACCCTATACCTTGTACCTTGTACCCCGTACCTTATACCTTGAACCTTATGCCTTTCGCATTTAACCTTCCGCCTCCTTCGTATACATATCAAACATTGCCATACTCATGTTGACCAGTGCCTCAATGGCCTCATCCCTTGTGAACTTGTTCTCCACGAGGTAGCTGTGCGCTATTTGCATGGCCATGCCAACGATAGCATGGCCCAGCAATACTGGTTTGATCCCCTCCATCAACCCTTCGTCTATCCATTTTTGCACGTCATCGGCCAGGTCCCTTGCGCATACGCTTATCTGTTCCCATATATTCAGATCAAATAGCTCATCCACTCCAAAACTGCTCCTTAGGAGCATGAGTACCTGTTGGGGGTTGTTATCCAGGTAATCAAAGAACGTTGTCCATGACTCGCGGATCTTTTTTAACCTGTCTTGCCTGTCGCTTATGTTTAGCGGCTGGCGTAGCTCCTTTATCTTGTGCCTCATGACTTCGAAATTCTGCATTATGACCTGTTCAAAAAGGTCCTTCTTGTCCTTGTAATAATTGTAGAAAGTTCCGGCAGACATGCCTACTGCCTTGACGATATCCATTACCTGGGTGTTGTGGAAGCCGTGCTTGCTGAACAGCTCGCTCGCTGCATCTACTATCTTCTTCCTTGTTTTCTCGCGCTTGACTTCAGAGATCTTTGACACCTAAACCTCCATTATATATTGTGAACAAACATCAATAAAAACTTAAATCCAGTTATCTCTCTGACCTGGATTTTATCAATAATGAAATTTCATTATTATGATAATCTCAACTACTCCATTGTCAAGTCCAGTAGAAAGATAAAATATTCACTGCCTGGGTTTGACAGGCGTGGCTATCTATATTATTCAGGTATTATGCTTATTGCGTTGCAATGCCACAAGTAAGGAGTAAGATTACTATGAATAAAATACCTAGCAGGATTATTGATTTCCACGTGCACCTTTTCCCAGACAGGCTCTTTGATTCCATATGGGATTATTTCTCAAAGGTATACAAGTGGGACGTACTTTACCAGTTCTATTACAGGGAGTGCATCGACTATCTAAAGAAACATAACGTAAGCCCCATAGTGTATTCTAATTATGCCCACAAGAAGGGCGTTGCAGAAGAACTCAATGAATGGAATTTGAGAGTACTTGATGAGATGCCTGACCTGTACTGCTTTGCAGCCTTTCACCCGGACGATGAGAATGCCATCAAGGTGGCAGAGAAGGTGCTTTCTTATCCGAGGGTCCTTGGGTTCAAGCTACAGTTGCTCGTGCAGAATTTTTATCCCCACGACAAGAGGCTTTTTCCCTTATACGAGATGGTGATGGATAGAGATAAAAGAATACTCTTCCATGTGGGAACAGGCCCTGTTGGGAGTAAGTTCGTGGGCATAAAGAACTTCAGGAAGCTGCTGGACAGGTACCCGGAGCTCCCTGCAAATGTTGCTCACCTGGGAGGCTACGAGTACAGGGAGTTCATGGATCTTCTAAAAGACTATCCCAATATATACATGGATACCGCCTTTACGTTTCTTTCCATCTCGCCCGTTATGTCGGCTATTTCAACCGAGGACCTGGAGAATGCCAAGGACAGGATAGTATACGGTTCTGACTTCCCTAACCTCATTTTACCAAGGGAAGAAGAGCTAAGGTTTCTCTCCGGGCTCGACCTATCCGATGAATTCTATTCAAGGGTATTCTTTGAAAACGGCCTAAGGCTTATTAATGGCCACTCAGGCTAAAAGGTACAAGGTATAAGATACAAGGTATAAGGTACAAGGTACAGGGTTCAAGGTAAAAGATATAGGTGCCGGGTGCCAGGTTCCAGGTGTCAGGTATCGGGTTCCAGGTATCGGGTGCCGGGTAAATAACCTGATCGCTGAAGGCTGATAGCTGCTAGATATCCTCAAAAAGCCAGCTTGACACGTATCTCTCCCCTGTATCCGGAAAGATTACGACTATGATCTTATCCCTGTTCTCCTCTCTCTTTGCAACCTGTATGGCCGCACTAAGTGCTGCACCAGAAGAGATGCCCGCAAGTATGCCCTCCTCCCTAGCGAGTCTCAGGGTAGCCTCCTTTGCATCTAATGAGGACACTGCTACGACCTCGTCGATTAGTTTCATATCCAGTACATCAGGTATGAAACCTGCACCAATACCTTGTATGTTATGTGGGCCCGGCCTTTCGCCTGATATTACGGGAGACTCGGCTGGTTCCACGAGTATTGCCCTGAAGGAGGCCTTTAATGCCTTTATGGCCCTAGCTATGCCTGTTATCGTACCACCTGTCCCTGCCCCTGCCACCACCATGTCCACCTTGCCCTCAGTGTCTTCCCATATCTCAATTGCTGTTGTCTCTTCGTGAACCTTTGGATTTGCAGGGTTTGTGAACTGTTGCGGCATGAAACAATTATTATTTGTCTTAAGTATCTCCCGGGCCTTTTTTAGCGCCCCCTTCATACCAAGCTTGCCGGGTGTCAGGACTACTTCTGCACCGAGGGCTTTCAGTAGCTTTCGCCTTTCAATGCTCATGGTATCAGGCATGGTAATGATTACCCTGTAACCCTTTACTGCTGCAACAAAGGCAAGACCAATACCCGTGTTGCCACTTGTGGATTCTACTATGGTCATGCCGGGCTTTAATATGCCATCTGCCTCTGCTGCCTCTATCATGCTGAGCCCTATCCTGTCCTTTATGCTGGATAAAGGATTAAAGAATTCGAGTTTTGCAATAACCTGACCAGGTAGGTCTCTGGCTACCTTACCCAGTCTTACCATGGGCGTGTTGCCTATGAGCTTGGTTATATCCCCTGCAATCCTTGGCTTTTTATTCCCATTTGTTTTCTTTGTCTTCATCCTGTCCTTCACCTTGCTATCTCATTGAGCATAAACTTGTCTTTTATTTAGCTATCAGCCGTCAGCCTTCAGCCCTAAGCTCATTTACCTGGCACCTGGAACCTATATCTTTTACCTTATACCCTACACCTTGTACCTTATACCTTGTACCTTTTACCTTATACCTGTTTTTACTTTGTGCCTCTGTCCTTTTTACCTGACACCTGGAACCCGGCACCCGATACCTGATACCCTGTATCTTTTACCTGTATCTTTTACCTTCATCCTTGCACCATACATTCCCGTACCTCATACCTTGGGTCTTTCGCAAGCCATTATTGTTTTGCCCCGGGCTAAACCAGGGAAGATGCATAGGTGTTAAATTTTTACTATTAAGCCACTTGAATTGTCTTGACCGTATCAGGTGCTTAATGTATTTTGGATCATGCGATGCCTATGAAGTATTTCCTTGGAATAGTCTTGAGTGCTTTCGTGATTTTCTTTGTTGAAGCAGGTTATGCCTCAAAGACAGCCCCAAGATATGGCGAGTTGCTTGCAAGCCAGAAGTTCCGCGTTCCCGAGGATGCTAAGATGAGAGACTACCTTGGGCTCGTCGGTATTAAGGGTTTCTTTACCATACCTCAGGTAAAGGCAGACGTGGTCATAATATACATATTCAGCATGTACTGCCCTTACTGCCAGAAAGATGTGCCAAATGTTAAAGAGGTTTATAGGCTCATACAATCAAGGCCTGATTTATATGGGAAGTTCAAAATTCTTGGCATAGGTGTGGGCAACTCTCCCTACGAGGTGAAACTCTATAAAAACAAGTACGAGTTGCCTTTCCCCTTGTTTGATGACAAGACCTACAGCCTATACTATTCCCTAAAGGGGATAAGGACCCCCTGCTTTGTTGTGTTATATTTAACACATGGAGGGTTTAAGGTAATCTATTCAAAACCAGGGACCATGAATAATGCGCTCAGGTTTCTGGATGAAATACTTGCATCCCCGCTGCTCAAGAAGAAATCAGGGCAATAGAAGTTCAAAATCTAGCAACAGAATCCTGCTTAAGTTGAAAAAGACCTTTACACATGTATCCTAATCATATACTTTGAACAAGTTAAGGATTTAGCCTTTAGTGTTATTTGTAAAAGTCCAGCTATAAAAACTCAAGGAGGTCCCTATGAAAAAAATATTACCATGGTTAGCACTTGTCTTGCTTCTGCTCTCTGCCTGTAGTAGCGGCGGCAGCCATGGGGTTCTGGCTACCAGCTATTCTTACAACTACACATGGCACTGGGCCAACCCGTTACCACAGGCGAATACGCTTAGATCAGTTGCTTATAATGGCTCTGATACGTATGTTGCGGTAGGTGATAATGGAACCATACTAACTAGTACAAACGGGGTTGACTGGACGCTCCAGGCCTCTGGTATAACAGAGAATATAAGGGGCATTACTTGGGGTGATTCCAAGTTTGTTGCAGTAGGTGATAACGGTACCATACTTACGAGTCCTGATGGGATAACCTGGGCAGCTCAGACATCAGGCACAATTTACGAGCTTACAAGCATTGCATGGGCTGGGTCTTTATTGAGGTTCGTTGCCGTGGGTGCTCATGGTACCATACTTACCAGCTCTGACGGTGTCACATGGACGTCTCAGTCTTCTGGCGCTACAGACTCCCTTACAGACATCACCTGGAGTAATACCTTGTCAAGGTTTGTTGCGGTAGGTTACAAAGGTATTATACTGACCAGTGATAATGGTAATTCCTGGACACAAAGAACCTCTAATACAACCAAGACTATCAACGGCGTTACTTGGGGTAATAACAAATTTGTAGCTGTGGGTCAAAACGGAGAGATACACACGAGCCCTAATGGGATAACCTGGACAGCTCAGGCATCAGGTACGTCGAATTATCTCTATAGCGTTACATGGGGTCAGAACAAGTTCGTTGCCGTGGGTGCTGGCAATACCGTACTTACCAGCTCTGACGGCACATCCTGGACAGCTGCAAACCTGAATACGTCGTACACATACGCACTTATGTATGTTACCATGGGCAGTTCTGAATTTGTAACTGTGGGGACCATAGGGGTCATAGCCACCAGTCCAGATGGTAGCACGTGGGATATCCAGGCCCCTGTGGGTATGACAGTCTATCTTGATGGCATTACCTGGGGTAATTCAGAGTTTGTTATAGTAGGCCAGAGTGGGACCATACTCACAAGTACTGATGGAATAACATGGGATGATAAGACTGATACCAATGTAACTACAGAATATCTCCAGGCAGTTACGTGGAATGGGTCCATGTTTGTTGCAGTTGGTACGGCTGGTACCATACTTACCAGTAGTGATGGTGTTACGTGGACATCTCAGTCTTCCGGCACTTCAGATGATTTATCTGCAGTTACGTGGAATGGGTCCATGTTTGTTGTAGTAGGCCAGAATGGGACCATACTCACTAGTTCTGATGGGAATACATGGACTAGCCAGACATCGAATACAACGGAGTACCTTTATGCTGTGGCATGTAATGGGTCCATGTTTGTTGCAGTTGGTACGGCTGGTACCATACTTACCAGTAGTGATGGTGTTACGTGGACATCTCAGTCTTCTGGCACTTCAAATGATTTATCTGCAGTTACGTGGAATGGGTCCATGTTTGTTGTGGTTGGGGATACTGGTACCATACTTACCAGCTCTGACGGTGATACATGGACTAGCCAGGTACCTCCCCAGACATGTCCTAACGTTAACCTTCGCGGGTTAACATGGAGCGGCCATGAACTTCTTGCCGTGGGATCAAGTGGCACCATCATATGCAGCAGGAACGGAAAAGACTGGACTGAACAGACCTCGCCCACAGATAAGGATTTGTATAACATTGCCTGGAACGGATCTCGCTTTGTCAGTGTGGGTCAGTACGGCATAATCCTTTACACCGTCTCACAGTAATAAAATTGATACATAAAGAGGGGAGCATTGTTAGGGTTGTTTTCATCTGCTCCCCTCTTTTTCTGCCTTTTGTCCTTGCTAAACAATAGGAAATCTTATTGTTATTGATTTAGTGTATACTTGGGGCCGTCTGCTGTCTTGGTCTCAACCACCATGCCAGCCTTTAATAAGGGCACAAGTGATCTGGTAATCCTCCTAGTGGACATGTTTAGCCTGTGTGCCAGCTTTTTCAATGTCATGGCCTCTGATAGCCTGAGCACTGCTATAAGGGCTTTTTGCTCGTTCGTAAGCCTTAGGCCTTTTCTTATCCTGTCCTGGTCCCTCAGTTTCCTGGCCTTACCTTCTTCAACGGGCTCAACCGATGCACCTGTCCTAACGTACACCTTGTAAGCCACGCCACCAGGGGCATAGGGCACTATTCTATAGGGCTTCTTCTTACCTCTTGCCACCTTTAATATGACCAGGTTTGAATCCTTTACGCTTATCACCTGTGTACTTGTCTCGGGTCTCGGTTCCACGAGGCCTATTGTGTGCTCTATGTCGTCTATTGTTTCTTTTACAGAATCCACCCCTACTATCTGTGCCTTGTCGTCAACGCCTATAACGATTGTTCCACCGAGCGTGTTTGCAAAGGCTGCTATCTCCCTTGCAAGTCTCCAGGGCCTCGGGAGCCTTAGCTTGAACTCCACGCTTGTACCTTCGCCGTTCTTGATTATGCCTTGTATATCCTTCCCGGTCATTTTTACCTATGGTAAGGGCTTGAATTTATTATGGTAAGTGCCCTGTAGACCTGTTCTAAGAGCATGACCCTTATGACCTGGTGGTTAAAGGTCATTATAGATAATGATATACTGATATCTGCCTTGTCTTCATCGAATGAACTACCAAAGCCGTCAGGTCCGCCAACGTAGAAGAAGATGTTCTTTGTGCCCCTGGTTTCATGCCTTTCAAGGAGATTTGCAAACTCCAGTGAGCCGAGCTCCTTTCCCTTGTGAGATAGAACCACGTGAAGACCTTGCCTTGACTGTAACCTTGGGTTTTTTGCCTCAATTACCTCAACAGGTACATACCTTGATATACGTCTTTTATAGTCAGATACCAACTCAGAGATAGGTCCTTTAAAGGTCTTTCCAGTGAATACAAAGACAATCCTCAAAACCTAGCCAACCACCCTCTTGGCCTCCAGCCACATGCCCTCTAGATCATAGTATCTTCTCAGGTCTTCCTGGAAGATGTGTACAATTACGTCCATGTAATCCAGCAAGACCCACCTGCCAAGTTCTATGCCCTCTGTACCAAAGGGTTTTCCCACTCTCATCATAACGTTTTCTGCGAGTGCCTTTATCTGCCTGTCAGACATGCCCGTGCATATTATTACGTAGTCTGCAAAGGAACATATGCCGCGTACGTCCAGAATGACGATGTCACGCGCCTTTTTTTCCTCGAGTGCCGAGAAGACCTGCTGGCAAGTATCGTTCATCTACCTATATAGACCCTCCTTTTCTATATAATCCTCCACGGATGCTGGAACCAGGTATTTTATGGATCTTCTTTTTTTCAATAGTTTCCTTATGATCGATGATGATATGTCCAGGTTGGAAATCTCAACGTATACAATCTCGCACCCTTCAGGATTCACGTAGCCCCTTGGGCCTGGCCTGAACGAGGAAGCAAGGTCACCAAGCACCTCACTCAGGGGTAACCTAGAGGAGCCGGGTCTGGACATAACGGCAAAGTGTGAGAGAGAGAATAGCCTTTTGAATTCGAACCAGGTAGATATGTCGTTGAACGCATCCATGCCCAGTATGAAGTAGGGAGTAGTTTTATAGTTTTTCCTTACAAACTCTATGGTGTTTATGGAGTAAGATATGCCCATTTTATCTACTTCAAAGGAAGACGCCTCGAAAAGGGGATTGGATTCAATGGCCATGTGCACCATCTCAAGCCTCTTGCCAGCCTCAACGGGTTCTTCCATTTCCTTGTGAGGAGGCATGAAGCTGGGCACAAAAAGGACCTTGTCTATGCCAATGTCTTCTGCAACCTCTTGGGCTGCCCTCAGGTGCCCTATATGGATGGGATTGAATGTGCCTCCCAGTATACCTATGTTCATTGCCTGATCTGCCCGTCACCAAAGCATATGAACTTTTCTATGGTGAGGTCCTCCACGCCCATTGGTCCGTATGCGTGTATCTTTGATGTGCTTATGCCCACCTCGGCACCCAGTCCAAATTCTCCACCGTCCGAGAAACGTGTGCTTGCGTTCACCAGTACGGTTGAAGAATCCACCCTCTTCAAGAATTCCATGGCACGCGTGTAGTTCTCGGTAACAATGGCCTCTGTGTGGTTAGATCCGTACTTTTCTATGTGGTCTATGGCCTCTTCCATGTCATTGACCACCTTCACCGCGAGTATAAGATCAAGATATTCCTGGTACCAGTCATCCTCTGTTGCCTCAACAACACCGTCCACCATGGCCATGGTATCCTTGCACCCCCTTAGCTCAACGCCCTTGTCCTTAAGCATTTTTGCCATCTTAGGCAAGAACTCTGGTGCAACAGGCCTGTCCACGAGGAGTGTCTCCATGGCATTGCATACGCCTGGTCTCTGGACCTTGGCATTCATGCATATCCTGTAGGCCTTTTCCATGTCAGCATCCCTGTCCACGAATACATGGCATACACCCTTGTAATGCTTCAACACAGGTATCCTGGAGTTCTCTACAACGGTACGTATGAGGCCTTCTCCTCCCCTTGGTATGATAAGGTCAATGTAGTCCTCTAGTGTAAGCATCTCCATCACTGCCTTTCTATCCGTTATGGGTATCATGCCTATTATACCGGGATCAGCGCCTGATGCACTTATCGAGTCCTTCAAGACCCCTGCAATGGCCATGTTCGAGTGGAACGCCTCGGACCCACCCCTGAGTACAACGGCATTGCCGGACTTGATGCAAAGTCCCGCTGCATCTGCAGTGACATTGGGTCTTGACTCGTATATCATGCCAATTACACCAAGTGGGATACGCATCTTGCCCACGATTAGTCCATTGGGTCTCCTGATCATGCCCGTGATTCTACCCACTGGATCGGGTAGCATTGCTATCTCTTCCAGTGCAGATGCCATGGATTCGATTACCTTGTCGCTCAAGGTGAGCCTATCTACCATTGCTCTGCTTAGCTCCATGTCCTTGGCCTTTGCAAGGTCCTTCTTGTTCTCTTCTTTCAATAAATCAGCGTTATCCCTTATGGATGATGCCATGTTTTTAAGAATGTTCTCCTTTTCACTGCTGGAGAGCATTGCAAGGCTTCTTGAAGCCTTTTTCGCAACTGAAGCTATGGTCTTTACATCATTTGCTTTCATGTTAGGCCATCTCCTTTCTCAATATCATGTTATCCCTGTGCACAACCTCGTCGTCGCATTCCTTGCCAAGGATCCTGGCTATATCCTTGGTGTTTGCTCCCTTTACCTGTTCCAACTCATGGGAAGGAAAGTTGCTGAGACCCACTGCTATGACCTTCCCTGTTTTATCCACTATCTCTACTGCATCGCCTGTCTTGAACTCGCCTTTGATACCTGTTACACCGCATGGTAGAAGGCTTTTACCGCTGTCAAGTATTGCCCTCAGCGCCCCATCGTCGACATATATGCTTCCCTTTGGCCTCTTTACAAAGCTCATCCAGTGGCCCCTGGATGTTATTTTTTTTCTCCTGGATGGCAAAACAACCGTGCCCAGATCATTGCCGTTGATTGCTTCACTTACAACGTGGTCCGTGTATGCAGACGCGATTATAGTTGGTACTCCGAGCAAGGATGCGTGGTAGGCAGCCTTTAACTTTGATTCAATGCCTCCCCTACCCCACTTCCCGGCAAGGGGACTAGCCCTGTCCACGTCTGAGGACTTCAGGTGCTCTATGACAGATATCCTCTCCGCGTTTTTGGATCTCTTAGGGTCAGCGGAGTACACGCCATCAGTATCGGTAAGTATAATGAGCAACCCTGCCTCCATGATGGGGAGTATCATGGAAGCCAGCATGTCATTATCCGTGAACTGTATCTCTTCTACTGCAACCGTGTCGTTCTCGTTTATGATGGGTATCACTCCGAACTCAAGCAGGGCAGAAAGCGTGTTCCTTACGTTCAAGTACCTTTTCCTGTTTTCGAGGTCCTCCAGCGTTATGAGTATTTGGGCAACCTTGTAGCCATACCTTGTGAATGCATCGTTATATGCGCTCATGAGCTTTCCCTGGCCAACAGCGGCAAGTGCCTGCTTTTTGGAAAGGCCCACGTTGTGATCCCTTATACCGAGTAATGCGTTCCCTGCTGCAATGGCTCCCGAAGAAACTATGCCTATGTCGATACCCCTGTCTTTGAGCATTGACAGGTCGTCGCAGATCCTTTCTATCACCCTGTAATTGAGGCCTTGTCCTGTGTTCAGGACACGCGAACCTATCTTGACAAGTATACGTTTTACGTTTTTAAAGCTTGGCCTTGATAGCTTGCCTTGCATCCATCTCCTCTGCAATGATATCCAGGAGGGTATCAGTACCCTCGCCCGTGGCTGCCGATATAATTATACAATTATAGCCCCTTTGCATAAGCGTGTTAAGCGTCTTCTTTCCCTTTTCCATGGCATGCGGTATGTCACACTTGTTTAATGCAACCACGTGGCTCCTTTTTGCAAGCGCCTCGGAGTAACCCCTGAGCTCCTCCTTCAATATGGCCAGCTCGTGTGTGGGGTCTCGCTCGCTCGCAAGGTCTATGACATAGATGATGATGCTCGTCCTCTCTATGTGTCTCAAAAACCTCAGTCCAAGTCCGTGACCCTCGTGTGCGCCTTCTATGATACCTGGTATATCTGCCATCACAAAATCGGTCCCTTTCCAGGAGACCATGCCGAGGTTAGGGGTAAGCGTTGTAAAGGGATAGTCTGCTATCTTTGGCCTTGCCCTTGATACCCTTGATATAAGTGTTGACTTGCCTGCATTGGGGAAGCCTACGAGTCCGACATCTGCAAGGAGTTTCAACTCCAGCAACAGTGATCTCTCTTGGCCCTTCTCGCCATGTTCGCAGTATCTCGGCGCCCTAATAGTGGGAGTTGCAAACCTGGCATTACCCCTGCCGCCTTTACCACCAACGGCAACTACAATGGATTGATGAATTTCCTTGAGATCTGCCAGGACCTCCCCTGTTTGTGCGTCCTTTACAATGGTACCTATGGGTACGCGTATGATGCAATCCTGGCCTGACTTGCCTGTCTTGTTCTTGCCCTGGCCGTGCTGGCCTCGTCCAGCCTTGTAATGGGGATGGTAATGCTGGTCAAGAAGGGTATGTATACCAGGACTTGCCTGTATTATGACGTCACCACCTTTTCCGCCGTCACCGCCATCAGGCCCGCCCCTTGGTACGTACTTTTCGCGCCTGAATGAACAACAGCCATTGCCGCCGTCACCTGCCTTGACAAATATCCTGGACTCGTCGATGAAGTCCATACATTAAGTGATTGGAACTACGCTCACCCTCTTTTTTTTGTTGTAGAGAGTCTCAAACTTGACAGTACCCTCCTTGAGGGCAAACAAGGTGTAATCCCTGCCACAACCAACGTTTTCACCCGGGTGTATCTTTGTTCCCCTCTGGCGTACTATTATGCTTCCTGCACTTACTCTCTGGCCATCAAACCTTTTTACACCAAGGCGTTTTCCTGCCGTGTCCCTGCCGTTTCTCGATGTCCCCCCAGATTTCTTGTGAGCCATGCCTCAAGCCTCCTTACCTACCTCAATGCCAGTTATGATCAGCTCGGTAAGATACTGCCTGTGTCCCATCTTTTTCCTGTAGCCCTTTCTCCTCTTCATCTTGAACACGATGATCTTCCTTCCCCTGAGCTGTCTTAAGACCCTTGCTCTTACCTTTGCTGTCTCCACGACTGGTGTACCAAGGCTATATTCCTTGCCCTCTTCCCCTACTAGGAGAACGTCTTCGAATATAACTTCATCTCCCTTATCTTGCTTTATTTTCTCAACTCGAATCCTATCGCCTTCCTGTACCTTGTACTGCTTTCCACCCGTGCTTATAACTGCGTACATGTTATCACTCCTGTTCTAGACTGTTTTCTCGTGGATGCAAAGCTATTAATGGATACAGGTGCTGTTGTCAAGCTATTTCAAGCCTGGACGCACGTTGGCTCCCTTTACTCTCTGTGCAATTAGGCACTTGTCAATCAGGACAGTTCAAAACATTGGTAAGGTGATATTAGTCCTCCAGTATATCAAATGGTGCCAAGTTAGTCACCATTTATACTGATGAAGCTAGCTATGGGGAATATGGGGAAGTCCCTGCATGTTATTGTGACAGGACTATCGGCTCTAAGAGGATTACCATCTCCTTTGTTTTAACAACGTCATCCCTCTGGCTGAACAGGTAGCCCAGGTAAGGTATGTCACCCAGGATGGGTATGCTCTTTCGGTTTCTTTCAATATTCTTACTTAGTAAGCCACCGAGCACCACTATGTCACCGCTTTTGACCCTTACCTGTGTGGACGCCTCTTTTAGTGCAATCCTTGGCAGGGTGTAGGTGTCCTCGCCGATCTTTTTTTCCTCAAGGTCTATGAGATCGCTCTTTATTGGCGTGATACTCATGTTAACAAAGTTCTTTTCAAAATCTATGTAGGGTAAAACACCTAGCATGATGCCGTCGAATATGTTACTTATCTCAACATCTGGCTGGGTTATTGTTGTGCCGCCTTCTGTTGTGGTTGTAGTAATCTCTATGTGCTTTATGAAAGACCTTGACTCGCCCATGCTGATGAGCGCTGGTTGACCGTTTATAACCCTAATCCTCGGATCAGAGAGAACCTTTACCTTGCCAAACTGCTCCAGGGCGTTTATGGTTGCATCGAACCCATGCTTTTCCGAGGATATTATCATCTCCAGTGCCGGGGTCGGGTTGGAGCCACCCGTGGGGAGTTTCAGGTTTTGCCTGATGGGGTTGAATTTGTAATTGCCGATATTACCATGTATACTTGACCAGTCTATGCCGTACTGGCTCTCGTCGTTCAGCGTTACCTCCAGGACCCTTGCCTTTATGAGTACCTGGGACGTGTAATACTTTACAACCCTCGCAAGGTAGGCATCAATGCGTTCGAGTGAGCTTCTTCTGTCTGTTACCTCTAGCAGGCCTATGCTCCTGTTAAGGGAAAAATGGCCGAGCGGACTTAGCATAGATTTTATGGTGGCCTGGATCTGTGCGTATATATCTGTGCTGGTTGTATCCTTTTTGTCCCTTATGGTAAACTCTCCGGTTAGTGGTGATGTTGCACTCTCGGCAAGTGTAGAACTGCCCAGCACATCTCCACCAACTGAGACAGTCACATCCTTCTGCGATGCAATACAGTTCAGGTGGTATATCCGTGACTCTAACCCTTTTATATACAGGGTCTTATCATCTATCTGGTAGAAGACATCTATGGACCTTGTTATGTCATCAAGTGCGTCCTTTAAGGGTGAGTTCTTGAGTGTTACAGTTACGCTTGAGACCAGTATGTCACCCGAGGAATCTGCCTGCTTTGTTGCATTCGTACTTACCGTGCTTCTCAACCTTGAGTCGATTACCAGGTTAAGGCCTGCCTCGCTCGCAATTGCGTTCAGAACGTCCCTGAAATCAGAGTTCTTTGCAGTGAGCGTTATGGTCTTTCCCTCGAGGGGTGAAACTTTCCTTATAATAGGAGGCTTTACCTTGGGCAGTTCTCTTGGTTTTATCGGGGTGACCTTCGACATCTCCTGTTTCATGGAGAATTGTTCTTTCTCTATCCTCTTCGTGGTCGCACAGGAAAAAAGCAGCATTATGCACACCACGCATACAATATAATTAGTAAACCTTGACATGAATGATCTCCTTTGAACCGCTATTGTATCTTATGGTTATGGAATCAGCTGCTATGGAAGTTATTACAAAGTTCTTGTAACTCTGGCCCCTTTTTATCTTCTTCCCGTTAATAACAGCATAGGAACCATTGGGCGATTTTACTATAAGGCTTACCTTTATGGGATTGTCCCTCTGAACAACATCAGACGAATAGCGAAACACGTTCCTTATGTTCCTCGGTATCTCGGGATTTGAAGGGTCTTGGTAACATACGCTCATCCTGTCTATGCTGTAGAAGAATCTGGGTGTATCCAGGGTGAAATCCTTTTGTCTTGGCCCCACCAGGGCTATGATAGCACAGGCAGCAAATGCAATGCCTGGAAAGACGTAGAAAAGGAGTGTTTTAGTTTTCACTGGATGCACCTCCTACCTTGAAGCCCTTCATGGCAAGCCTGATTGAATGTGGTTTAGCCTCTATCTCTGCATCAACGAGGAAGAACAGGCCACCCTGGTAGGTGTAAAGGATTTTCTTGTAGAGTTCCCTTATGTCATGGCCTTCTAGCTCGATGTCATAGTCTATGTTGGTTGTAATGGTATTGGGAACCATGCTGTTCGATTGTCCAGCTATACGTGAAAACTTTTTCTCATACTGGTAAACTATGCTTTGGCCCTTGTGAATCGTGTTGAACCTGGAGTGCTCATAACCTGCCATTGCATTGGTATACCTCAAGGCGTAGAATGCGGTTGGCAGAAACACCATGCTTATTACTGCCATTAGAATGGATATCTTCAGGTACCTCATTTCTCTACCTTTAGATCCAGGATAAACCTGGCGTCGGACTTGCCGTAGTTGAAGTCTGCCTTGCCTCCAGGATAGACCTTGTCAATGGCAGATACTAGGCCCAGGAACCTCTTCTTTGCATCCCTATAAGGCCCGAATATGTTGCCTTCTATATCAACGTTGAAGGTCTTCGTGCTGGTAGAATACTTGGGCTTGTTTTCATTGGAACTTTTTGCCCTTGGCCTTGGGCCAGCCTGTTTGACCTCTGGCCTCCTTATGCTGATCTTCCTGATGTATACATCGGAGGGTACCGAGCGGATTATGCGCGTCAGGATGTTATAGAGCTTGGGTTCATTCTGGAAGTCTAAAATCAGCCTGGAGAGGTTTACCTGATTTCCTGAGGATGGGTTTTCCTTTACAAATGATTCATAGTTCTTTTCAAGCTTGTTGACATCCTGGGTGTACTGTTCGAGGGCAACATCTGCCATGGCCCTGTAGGTCCTTGCATTGTGAATGTTTAGCATTGAAAAGAAGAGAAATATGATCCCGAGTATCATCATGGCAGTGGATACGCCTATGGAGTATTTAGATACGCTCTTGTAGTTACGTGTTTCCTGGAACGAGGCTGGCGAGAAATCGTAGTCGGATGCAAATATGCTGCCCACTAGCTCAGGGTATTGTTCCTCTCCCTTTGAAACATTTTGCAGTCCAGGTATCTCTATTGGAATAACGGGCTTTTCCGATTCCAGAGGTGTTTCTTTGATGCCTGCCACGTATATATTGGCCACTGTCTCGCCGTACTCACTCTCCATGAAAGACATGGTCTCTTCAAGGTTGGATTTCATGTCGTTTAATGGGTCAAATGCCTCTTTCTTGGATACTGTCCTGGCAAAGAAGACCGTTGCACCCTTGGAACCTATTATCCTGAGGTTATCCGGGTCTTCGTAAACGATAACGGCAGCCCTGTTATCCCTGATAGATACTGCTTTTGCAAGGGCAGCCTCAATGGGGCATAATGTGGAAAGCACTGTGGTTTTGTCATCCAGTAGATTTACCTTGACTATATCCCTCTTTGGTACAGCCAGATACGAGAACCTGGCCCTGATCTTATCGATATCCTCCAGTTTCTTGAAGGCGATAGAATAGTCAGACGTAAATAGTCCAAGGCTGTCTATGGTGGACCTTATGTGTGCTTGCGTGGCATCCTCGCTTATACTCGTGAACACCCCGATGTCAGCGTAAATGGTGGAAGGGTTGAAGCATGCAGTGACCTTTTTTATGGAGCCAGACATGTCCCTGATGGCTTGGTCCTGGATTGTCTTTACATCATACAGGATTATCTTTTTCTTGGATACACGCCACTTGGCAATCTTGTTGCCCTGTTCACCAAAACATATGGAGTATCCGTTTCTCACAACTTATCCCCCGCAAAGTGCCGGCCATGGGTTCTCACTCGTGTCCTTGCTCTGTTCAGTTGTTTCGGATTTTGCGAGATTTATCTTTAAGGTGTTATGCCTATGGCATCCTGCCGTAGAGGTAGGTATCACTGGCAGAGCCAATTATGTCGTCGTACGTGCTTGTCACCGGTGCATCAGGGTCGGCGAACTGGTTGTTATCGCCCATGTCCACCCTGCCGTTTCCATTGTCATCGTTGGGGGAGTCCACTACTAGGTTTTCTCCAGAGGACAGGACAATAAATGCCGCTGCAATGCTGGTTGAGTAAAAGAGATCAGGGGTATGCGCGCCTGTTATAAGATCTTGTAGATGGCTCTTCAAGTCAGACGGGCCTGTTGTGTTGCATAGGTAAGGGTCAACTGCGTAGTAAAGGGTCTTGAGGTATATGTCCTTTTCCCTGCCACCAACGGTTATGTAGGGCAAGTAGCCGCTGGTAACACCCGTATCCTCTGTGCCATCTGCAGTGCTGCTGGCATAGGGAAGCCTGCCCTTTGCAAGGGCATATCCTAGTATTGCAACCCTGGTTTCCTCCACGATGGCCCTGTTTTCCTTTAGCTTGTTTTGCCTGACAAGGACCGGAAAAAGGTCAGCTCCCAGGCCAACTAGTATACCTATGATAACCAGTACCAGGGCAATCTCGATGAGTGTGAAGCCCTTGTTGTCCTGCCATGTGGCACGGGAACACAAATGTATGCCTCTCAACGGTTTCAAACCACTATCCTCCTACCTTACTGATGAGGTCGTACACAGGGCCTATCAAGGATATTATGATGAATATAAAAAGCCCGCCCGCAATGCCAAGCACCATGGGCTCAAGCATCTTGCCCACCATGTCTACGAGCCTTTCAAGTTTCTCCTGGTAAGTGTCTGCCAGGTACTTGAGCCTGTCATCAAGTCTGCCCGTAGTCTCTCCCACCTTTATTATCTGCAGGGCAAACAGGTCAAAGAACCTCGTGTTCTTACAGGCATCGAATAGGGAGAACCCGCTTGAGGTCATGTCCTTGATACGCCCCACAACCTCCCTTAGGGCAAGGTTCCTGAATGTCTTCTCCATTACCTCGAAGCTCCTGGTAAGGGTAAGGCCTGATCCCAGCATCATTGACATGTAGGCAAAGAATATGGCTAGGGATGATGCCTTTGCAACCCTGCCTGCCACGGGTAACCTGTAACCTATACGGTCAAGGACAAGCCTTGTGTTACTGTTTTTCCTTGCAAGAACAAAGGCCACTATGCATGCCACCAGTGCCAAGGGCATTGTATACCAGTATGTCCTCATGGCGGCTGATACTGACATTACTGTCCTTGTAATAAGGGGCAGTTCAAGGTTCATGTCCTTGAATACACTTGCGAGCTTGGGGAGCACGTATAAGATCCAGAAGAACAGGACCGCTGTCATGGATATGAATACAAATATAGGATAGGCAAGTGCCCTTTTTGTGTTGGATACGATGTCATCCACCCTCTTGAGGTGGTATGCCGTGTCTTTGAGTGTACCCTGCAGGTTACCTGTTTCTTCTCCTATGCGGGTTAGAAATACCATTATGTCAGGGAACACGTTTGGATGGACTGCCAGTGCACCTGAAAACGACTCCCCGCCGGATATATCGGATATTACCATGTCTAGGGCCTTTCTCAGCCGTTTTACCCTTGTCGTATCCCTGAGTGTTTCCAGGGACTCAAGGAGAGGTAGGCCACCTTCAAGCATGGAGGACATTGACTCGCAGAACTCTATTATATCCACCCTCTTGATGGCAGGAAGCAACATGTCTGAAAGCTTATCCCTATTGAATGCATTATCCTTGCTGTAGTCCAGGAGTATAAGCCCTTCTGATGCAACTGAATCCAGGAGTTCATGAATGCGCCTGAATTCGCCCCTTTTCCTGACAACAGTACCATCCGTAGTTATGGCAGAATACGTTATGATCATTGCTAACTCAGTACCCTTATGGCCTCCCTGGCACTTGTAATTCCAGAGATTATTTTGAGTTTTGCATCCTGCATAAGTGTTCTCATTCCTTCATTAACGGCAGCTTTTTTGATCTCCACCGGGTGTTTCCCGTCTGATATCATCATCTCGATTTCATCGGATACCAGGAATATCTCGCTAACCAGTGTCCTGCCGTTAAAACCTGTATAATGACAGTTTTCGCATCCTTCTGACTCGTACAGTCTTGTACCCCTTGGTATTCCAAAGGTCTCTTCTTCCATTTCTCCTGACTCGTATTCCTTTTTGCAGAAGGGACAGAGCTTCCTTACCAGCCTTTGTGCCACTACTGCGACGAGCGACGAGGATAGCATTATGTCTCCTATGCCTAGGTCCTTTAGCCTAGGAACGGCGCCAACTGCGTTGTTTGCGTGTATGGTGGAAAGTACCAGATGGCCCGTGGTAGCAGCACGCACGGCCATGCTTGCCGTGTCCTTGTCACGTATCTCGCCTATGAGTATCACGTCCGGGTCCTGCCTGAGGAATGATCTCACTGCACTGGCAAAGGTATAACCGGCCTTTTCATTTACCTGGGTCTGCCTTATGAGTGGAAAATGATATTCTATAGGGTCCTCCACTGTGAGGATGTTTTTCTCCAGGGCATTGATTTCCCTCAGCGCGGCGTAGAGTGTGGTTGTTTTACCTGAACCGGTTGGACCTGCCATGAGGACCATGCCGAATGGTTTGTTAAAGGCATGTTTGAGCTTGCCTATGGCATCATCTTCCAGTCCTAGGTTAACTAGGCTAAAGAGCTCGTCAGAAGTGGAAAGTATCCTTATAACCATGTTCTCGCCATCCGAAGTCTTTATCGTGGATATCCTCATGTCATACTTCTCGTTAAGGAATTCAAAGGTCATGCGACCGTCTTGGGGCCTTCTTTGCTCTGATATGTCCATGCCTGCCTTTACCTTTATGTTGGATACAATCCTCGTGTGAAGCGCAATTGGGAATGTGTAAAACGTGTAGGCAACCCCGTCGATGCGGTATCTCACGTGGGTTGTCTTGCTCGTGGGCGTGATATGGATGTCGGTTGCCCTTGTATTTATGGCAGATAAGAAAAGGAGCTGCGTGAGCTTTTCAACACTCACTGCCTTTACATCTTTCTTTGACTGCTCCTGCATGGATCGTATGTCCTCGTCAATTGGGTGCTCCAGGAGGTAATATTCTTTTTCTATGTGCCTCTGTATCATGGCGGCAGACGCCACCCAGCACTTAACCTTTCTCTTTGATATCCTGGATGCAAGGTCGAGCATCCTAAGGTTGTCGGGTTCGCTGGTTGCAACCACAAGGGTGTGGTCTTCCACTCGCACGGGAAGCACCTGGTTATCCTTTGCAAACGAGAATGGTAAGGCCTTTAAGGCCTCTTTTTGAGGTACGAATTCCCTTAAATTTAAATATTCCTTACCTGTTTGCCGGGCAAGGGCAATTGCCAGCTCTGTCTGTGTAGCAAGCCCGGTGCGTATAAGTATGTCACCTATACGCTCCCCTGTGGATTGCTGTTCTTTGAGGGCAAAGTTGATTTCCTGGTCACCAATTATACCTTCTTCCTTTAAGATATCCCCGATACGTCTGGGCATCTAACACCTTCCTGGATGTCTGCTATTGTTCTTACTTCTCGACAAGCGGGATTTTGAACTTTAATGTAAGGGACAAAGGGACAAAGTAAAAAAACAGGTGTAAGGTATAAGGTTCAAGGTTTAAGGCGGAAGGCGGAAGGCAAAAAAAAGATAAGGTGCCAGGCAAGTAACCTGAAAGCTGAGGGCTGATAGCTAGAAACAAGGTATAAGGTTTGCGGTACGAGGTTTATGGCCAAAGTTTTCTCGCTGACAGCTGGATGCTCATTATGCCTTTTCTTTTACCTGGCACCTGGCACCCGATACCCGAGACCATGTGTCAGATGCCGGGTAAAAGAAAGGAGAAAGAAGACATATAGGCAAAAAGTTGCCGGGTAAATAACCTAAGAGCTAAAGCCTGGATGCTGGGGCAAGGACAAGGATAATTATGATACCAGAATGTTGCGGGGAAAAGTACATAAACAAGGAAGGATGGCAGTGAGACGGCCATCCTTCCCTTAGCCATGAGATAAAAGGAGCCTGTATGTTAAATACGCCAGTATATTGTTTTTGAACTCTGGTTTGTGTAGTTGGAGGAAGATATGATTGATCCTGTGTTGTACACGCCGTCATCGTACTTCCTGTCTATGGTCTCGGCAACCTCCGCAGGGAGATTGGTGATGGTTACCCAGTGGTCTGTTATACCATTACGCGTCTGCCACTGCACGTACATGTGGCCTCCAAACGGGTGTATTATGTCATTGTTGGTTGCACCGGTATAATTTCCGTGTATCAGGTTTGCAAGTGCCAGGTCTTCGAACACGTAGTAACGCTCTCCACCATCTATCCTGCCATTACCGTTTCCATCGTGCGTATCACCGGTAGGAACATTGGGACCCAGGTTTTCATCACCCGGGTACATCCCATACTTGTCGTAAAAGGTATAGATGGAAGCCACAAAGGAATCCTTTTGCCTCACCAAGCTTTTTATCTTTGCATTTTCAATAAGGGCCTCTCCCTTGAGTATACTCACCATCAGCAGGCCAATTATGACAAGCACCAGGGATAGCTCAACAAGTGTGAATCCTTCCTTGTTACGTAGTACTAAGCTCTTCATAAAAAGCTCCTTTGGTTTTTCTATATTGGTGACTATCGGATGGTAGAAAAACTAACTTTAAAGAAATTTGTTAAAACACTGGGTTATTTTGTTAACTTGGGATCTGCATGGCTATTTATAGTCGTACACAGTAACTTGTATGCCCCTTGAGACAAGTACCTTTTCTATTATTGCTTCCACCCTGTCCCAGGAGCCACCTGCAAGGCCGCATCCTATGCGGGGCATGTGGATCGTTGCATTGTTCTCAATGGCAAAGTCTGCTACCTTTTTCAGGCCCTCCTCTATTGCATCATATCGGACAGGGGGGATGCCTCTAACCTTGCGGAGCCCCCTTTGGCCTATCATGTTGGCCACGTATATGTCATCTTCTACCTTAACAAACTGCACCTCTCCAAGCTTGAACGGGATGTCCAGTTTTCCCCTGTACCATTGCCTGTATGTGGCCTCAGGCTCGTTCCATCTCCTGGATATAGCAAGCACAAAGCCCTTGCCCCATGCGCCGATGTCATTGCACACATGAACTATAACCTTTAGGCCCTGGCCCTTTGGCCTTGTTGCATCACCCTTTACGTAGTCAATGGGCATACTTATTGCCTAGCACCATGGTTAAGTTCTGTTCAAGCTTTTTATAAATAAGCTGTCAGCTTTCAGCGATCAGTGACAAGGTTATTTACCCGGAACCCGATACCCGAGACCAGGTGTCAGGTACCAGGTGCCAGGTATCAGGTTCCAGGCAAATAACCTGAAAGCTGAGGGCTGATAGCTAGAAACAAGGTATAAGGTTTACGGTACGAGGTTTATGGCCAAAGTTTTCTCGCTGACAGCTGGATGCTCATTATGCCTTTTCTTTTACCCGGCACCCGGAACCCGATACCCGAGACCTGTATCTTTTACCTTATACCCTATACCTTGTACCTTATACCCTGTCTTAATACCTTCCGCCTTCCGCCTTCTGAGTTCCTCAAACCACTGGACAAATGTCTTTTAAGGCATTACAAGGACTTACTTATTACCGTGGATCGGAGACAAGTAATGATAAAGAGACTGTGGGAATACCTTGGTACGCAACATGTTTACGAGGATCATATATTGAGGCTAAGGCATGACAGATATCACTTTGTTCCCAATGATATTACCAGGGATTTTACCGTCCTCGAATTTGGAGACTGGGTTAACATCATACCCGTGAGGCCGGATGGCAGGATAGTCATGGTCAGGCAATACCGCCATGCCATGAAGAGGTTGAGCCTGGAGATACCCGGGGGCATGATGGGCCCGGGAGAGAAAGATCCAATGGTCTCGGCCGTGAGAGAGATGAAGGAAGAAACAGGCTATTCCAGCGATGACGTGGTACACATTGGCACGGTTGAGCCTAACCCTGCCATACAAAACAACAGGTGCCATACTTACCTTGCGCGGGATGTACACCTGGTGTCAGAACAGTCACTTGATCCGACAGAGGCAATAGAGCTAGAGTTATTGGGGCTGGAAGATATACTTGGTATGATAAGGAATGGCGAAATAACCCATGCATTGGTTATTGCTGCCTTTGCCTTTCTCATGCTCTACGAGGGCATGGCCTGATTCTTTTTATGATAATGTGTCCTCTTTCTCTCGTTTGCCTTGAATATCTTTACAAACACTATGGCAAGCCCACCATAGAGTACGGTCGTGCCAAAGAGTAGCATTATCCATGCACCTGCGCTCATAATGCCTTTCTCCTGTTCCTTGCCTTAAGGTTCATTATAATGCCACCAATAAAGAGTGCCTCTATGAGTAACCAACCCCCTACCATTACCGCCCATTGGGGGTATCCTCCATATGACTTCTTGAGCTCGGAGTAAAAGCTTAAATTCACCGAGGTTATGATTATAATCGGGGTAATCCATTTCACGCACAAGGTCCACCACCTGCCAACGTGTATGTCTGAATACTTGTTAATGTCTGCCCTGAACTCCTCTGGGCCATATATCCAGCCAATAAGGCAGGCCTCCATGAGTCCAACTATGATCGCACCAAAGTTGTTGGCCCAGTGATCCACTATGTCAAGCCAGTAAAGCCCGGACCTGGTACAGAATATAAGGCCAGCAACAAGGCCTGCAAGGCAAACAAAAAAGGTTATTTTCTCCCTGCTGGCACTAAAGATGTCTTTC
The DNA here is from genome assembly GCA_015486075.1 of Deltaproteobacteria bacterium. Classification (GTDB taxonomy): domain Bacteria; phylum Desulfobacterota; class Desulfomonilia; order UBA1062; family UBA1062; genus B14-G9. The sequence continues at coordinate 17,881 of WFSG01000016.1, read as the reverse complement.
AGGCCCGTGACAATGGCTTCCACCAGTGAGAATGCCGAGTTTATGGCAAGGTTTATAAGTGTTACAAAGAATATCAGGGCGAAGATTGCATGTATGATAGTGCCACCCGGAAGCCTGGATATTGCCGTTGGAAAGATCACGAAAGCCAGTCCAACCCCTGAGCCAGCTACCTTGCTTATCGGCTGTGCAACTGCTTGGGCCAGATATCCGAGGGTGGAAAACACCACAAAACCTGCAAAGAAAGATATACCAGAGTTGGTAAGGGCAGTCACAAAGGCATTACCTGATATGTCAGAATGCCTTGCCATGTAGGATGCGTATGCTATCATTACACCAAAACCGAGCGAGAGGGAGAAAAAGATCTGGCCATAGGCCGCGAGCCAGACCCTGGGATTTAAAAGCACGCTGAAATCAGGGTCAAGGTAGAAGTTAAGACCGGTCACTGCCCCTTTAAGCGTTATACCCCTTAACAGGAGCACGAAAAGGAGTACGAATGGCAGTGGCACGGTCCACGCAACAACCTTGCCAATAACACCCAGGCCCTTGAATATAATAAAGTACATTAATGTCCATGTTAGGAGTAATCCTGCAAACACAGGCCAGACAATGCCACCGGTCTTGGAAATGCTGCTGGATATGTTGAGGACATGGCTGAAGAAGAATTCTTTTGCATGGCCTGCCCATGCAACGGTAAAGGAGTAGTATATGTAGTTCCATACCCAGGATATCACGACCGAATAGTAAGAGACTATAATAAAGGATACCAGAAGGGCAAACCAGCCTATGAAACCCGCCCCTCTTCTTATCTTGTCAAGGGCAAAGGCAGGGCCCTTCTGCATCTTAATGCCTACGTTGAACTCCAGCATCAGTAACGGTATACCCGTGGTTATGAGTGCAATGAAGTAGGGTATGAGGAATGCCCCTCCTCCGTTGTCATAGACCATGTAGGGAAAACGCCATACATTACCGAGCCCGACAGCAGACCCTATACTTGCCATGACAAAGGCCGCCCTGGATGACCACCTATCTCTACCTTCCATGTATTATCACCCTGCCTCTTTGCCCCTTACCTTGTTAGCATCGACGGTTGAGGCAGGGCTCCTTAATACCACAAGCCCTCCCACCTCGCTTCCTATATCGCGCGATATCACCGGACACTTAACCATTAGTACGAAGAACACCTCCCTGGGAACTGAAGACAGGGTCTCGAAGTTTCCCTGTCCCTTTGAGATAACTACGTCAGAAGAGAAGAACATGTCTTTGAATTCCTTTGAACAGATATCAAGAGGTGTCCCGGGTGCCCTTGAACCACTCGATACAACCCTGCACACCCTGTCCAGGCCCACGTACCTGGCGTCTTTAATGGTTGCGTCGTTTATGACAGGCACTTCTCTTGTCACGAACGTTACCTTCTTCGGACCTATCTCTTCGATCAGTATCCTATCAAAGACGATCTCACCTGCATTGTCACCTATGTATAGTATGGTAGATGCATGCTCGAGTCTATGCTTGAGCTCGAGTGTGTTATCGATTGAAAATGGCTCTTTAAGTGTGCGTTCCACTGTATCATCCAGTGATATGTCCTCGTGCCTTTGGCCTGCCCCGAAGTCTATGATATTTCCAGCTATGGCAAGGCGCAGTGCAGTGTTGAATGGGTCAGGTGACTCGCTTACCATTTTCTTTAGAATCGGGTACATCTCAAGTGCCCTGTCGTTATAGCGCTTCTTTATATCTTCATATGGGTCATCTATGCTGGAGAGCTCCCTTATGCGTGCATACATCTGCATGGCCATGATTGGAGGGGGGTTCTCGTAATCAAAAGTGCTTAAGTTCTTGAGCACAAACCTCATGAACCCTTCCTTTTCTCCTTGTTCATCAAGGCTTGCATTAGCTATGTCTATGGCCTGCCCTACGAGACAGGCTAGGCACTCAATATAGGTCTTCATATCCCATGCATGGTATTTTAATTATTTATGTATGGTCAGTTCCAGTATGTACTGAACCTACGTAGTTTTAAATTCATCCAGTAGATTGGATACTATGTTCTTAAACGCCTTTGTTGCATCCGATGTCTTTTTATGGGTAATAAAGGGCACGCCAGCATCTGTATCGGTCACAATATCCGGGTCAATGGGCACGGCACCTAAGAACCTGACTCCAAGTTCGTTTGCAGCTTTCTCTCCTCCACCTGTTTTAAACAGGTCAATAGGCTTGCCGCAGTGTGGGCACTTGAACCCGCTCATGTTCTCTACCACGCCCAGCACCTCTAAACCAAGGGCTCTGGCAAAACCTATGCTCTTCCTGGAATCCAGCAAGGCCACGTCCTGTGGCGTTGTAACAACCACTGCAAGCGGGGCTTCCACGCCCTCGGTGTTTTTTATGAGTTGGGCTATGGAAAGTGGCTCGTCACCTGTTCCAGGGGGGAGATCCACCACAAGGAAATCAAGTTCGCCCCAGTTCACGTCCTTGAGGAACTGGTTTATAACCCCGTGCTTCATGGGCCCACGCCATATAACAGGGGTATCCTTGCTATCCAACAGGTAGCCAACAGATACCACCTTTAATGTACCAAGTGCCTCTACTGGCCTTATTGAGCCTTCTTCGTCGGCAAGTAATCTTTCCTCTTCTATGCCAAGTATTTTTGGTATGTTTGGACCGTGTATATCCGCATCGAGGATTCCAACCTTATAGCCCTGCTGGGAGAGTCCTATGGCAAGGTTTACTGCTACGGTTGACTTGCCAACCCCTCCCTTTCCACTCATAACCATAATGGTATGCTTTATCTTTGAAAGCCTCTCTTTCAGTTGCTTCTGAGATTCTTGCTTGTCCCTTCCCCTTTGATTCATCTGGTTTCCTCCTGTTACAGGTAAAATCTGAGCTTTAGTAACATACATATTCATTGATAGCAAGGAGATACAATGGTTTCCGCAAGTTGTAGTTAATGGGATCCCTGATCCATACAATATCAAGAACAGTGTTGACACAAGGAAAAAAATACTATAGAGAGTGAGTAATCGCTCACTATTTGCTATAAGGGAAGGTCGTATGCCCAAAGATACATTCAAGCATATTCCCAGGGAAAAGCAGCTCATGGTGCTTGATACTGCTGCCAGGGAATTTGCAGCAAATGGTTTCCACAAGGCAAACGTGAATACCATTGCATCCAGGGCAGGTATCTCTGTGGGGTCCATGTACAAGTACTTCTCAAGCAAGGAGGACCTTTTCTCGGAAACCCTTGAAAACGGCATACGGATGCTGAGGGAAGATTTCTTCAGGGTGCTAGAAACTGATGCCGATACATTTTCAAAGATAAGGCGTATATTTGAGCTTCCTGTCAGCTTTGCCAGAGAGAAACCATATTACCTCAACCTTTACTTAAACCTGCTTTCCGGCGGTATGGACTACTTTGCCGAGAAGTATGCCAGGAGAATAGAGAGCGTGGGTAGCGAGTTCTTTAAGAAGCTGATCCAAGATGGTATACACAGCGGGCACATAAGTAATGATGGCATAGATATTGATGCGCTCGCATTTTTTTTAGACAATCACCTGATGATGTTTGCATTCTCCCAGGTATCGCTCTATCTAAAGCTCAGGCAAGAGGAATTTCTTGATAATAATTCAGAAACGGATCACGTTATAGACAACACAATAAAGATATTAAGGAAGGCCTTGTCCAGGCCTTCTGGAAAACACTGAAAGGAGGTTTTACTGTATGCCGCTAGGTGATGAAGAGATCAAGGAGCTTCACAAAAAGTCATGGCAGATCAGGAAGATGATCGTGGAAATCACGTTCACAGCAGGAGGCGGACACATAGGCGGATCGTTGAGCCAGACAGACGTCCTTGTCGCGCTTTACTATAAGTACCTGAACATAGACCCCAAGAGACCTGACTGGAAAGACAGGGACAGGATGATCCTGAGCAAGGGCCACGGCGGTCTTGGATGGGCGGCCATACTCGGCGATAAAGGCTACTTTGACAGGGAACAGCTCAAGGACTTCAACAAGACAGGATCACCATTTGGAATGCACCTGGACAGGCTAAAGGTGCCTGGTTGTGATGCATCAACCGGCTCTCTGGGCCACGGTCTTGCAATTGGTGTAGGCCTTGCCCTTGGTGCAAAAAAGATGGGCAAATCTTGGCGCACGTATGTCATGATGGGCGATGGTGAACTCTGCGAGGGCTCTGTGTGGGAGGCATCCATCATAGCTGCTCATCACGGGTTGGATAACCTTACAGGGCTCGTTGATCGCAACAAGCTCATGATAGATGGACCAACTGAGGATATAACAACACTTGAACCCATTGAGGAAAAGTTCAATATATTTGGCTGGGAGACCATAAGGATAGACGGCCATGATTTTGCCCAGATTGGGGATGCCATAGAGAAAGCACAGGAAACAAAGGGTAAACCAACCGTTATCATATGCGACACCATAAAGGGCAAGGGCGTTGACTTCATGGAGAATGAATTTAGGTGGCATTATGGTGGCCTGGATTCTGACTTAAGGGACAAGGCGCTTGAGTCTATAGACCGCTATTATTCCGGGATACTAGCTTAAACAAAGGAGGTTAAAAATGGCTGAAGGAATGACCTGGACTGTTGAGGACGGTGATAGGCTTACACAGGCCGAGATATACGGCGACGTGTTGAGCCAGCTAGGTGAGAAGTACACTGATATAATAGCCATGACGGCTGACCTGGCAAAATCCACAAAGATAGGGAGATTCGAGAAGAAGTTCCCTGATCGTTTCATAAATGTCGGGATTGCTGAGAACTCCATGTTTGGTATAGCAGCAGGTCTTGCCCTTGCAGGGCTCAGGCCCGTTGTATCGACATTTGCTGTGTTCACCTCGCTGAGGAGCGCGGAACAGGTACGTACAGATATATGCTATCAGAACTTGAACGTAAAGATAATTGCAACGCATGCCGGTATATCATTCGGCCAGGCAGGCACTACTCATCACTGCACCGAGGATATAGCTGTAATGAGGTCTTTTGCGAATATGACTGTTATTGTACCCGCAGACGGAATAGAGACAGGCAACGCGGTTGTTGCGTCAATGGAGTGGCCAGGGCCCGTGTACATAAGGATAGGAAGGGGTTTTGAACCTCCTGCATACAAGAACAAGGATTATGGCTTTGAGATTGGAAAGGCTGTCAAGATGAGGGATGGCACGGATCTCACCATAATAGCATGCGGGGTTGGTGTTTTACAGGCCATGCGGGCAGCTGAGGTCCTGGAGAAACAGGGCCTAAGCGTGAGGGTCATAAATATGCACACAGTAAAACCCATTGATAGGGATGTTATTATAGAGGCTGTGAAGGAAACAAGGAGAATAATAACCGTAGAAGAGCATAACATCGTTGGTGGCCTTGGCTCTGCCGTGGCCGAAGTAATTATAGAGAGTGGCAAGGCCTGTGCGTTTAAGAAGCTTGGTATACCAGATATCTATGCAATCGTGGGTTATCCCGAGGATCTCTACCATTACTACAAGATAGATGCGGATGGAATAGCCGAGGCTGCATCCGAGCTCATGGGTAAAGAGATAGAGGAAGACGAGGACTGGGAAGACGAGACATAAGATATATAATTCACTAAACGGAGATTGTCATGGCTGATAAGACAATGCTTACAAACAGGATAATAAGGATGTCAGTGCTGCCCCTGTTCAAGGTGCTTTATGATGAGGCTGATGACCCGGTAACAAGGCTATTGAAAGGCGTGGATGGTATTGTGCAGTTTGCCGTGAAGGATACAGACATTGGCACCTACTTGGAGTTCGCTGCATCCAGGTTAGAGGTATACCAGGGTAGACATCCAAGCCCGGATATTGCCTTTATCTTCAAGAGCGTTGAGGACATGAACGGCATGTTTACGGGCAAGGTTGTATTCCCCAGGCTCAAGGGTCTTCACCACGTAAGGCTACTCTTAAAGCTTATCCCCCTTTTCATCGGCCTGACCATGCTCATGCCGAATAAGAATCCAAAGGACCCCGCAAAAAGAGAATTGAAGATAAAGATGATTATGTACATGGTAACCAATGCCTTGAGCCAGCTGAACAAGGGGGGAGATGAGGACATGATGGAGTGGACTTCCAAGCAACCAGACAGGATATACCAGCTCTCAGTACAGCCAAGCGGGCCTGCTGCCTACTTGAGGGTGAAGGCAGGTAAAACAAAGTCTGGTCACGGCCTGTACACGAGGAAGGCGCCGTTCCTGCATATGAAGTTTAATGGTATAGAGGGGGCATACAAGGTCATGGCCGAGTCAAAGGACACGGTTCAGGCCATGGCTGATGGCGATGTCTCCGTGGAGGGATCCCCGGAATACGGAGGAAAACTCGGTACGTTCATGCTACGCATACAGGACCTGCTTTTGCCGTAAAATTCAGGGGGCGTCTACTACGGCTGCGATAGGCCTTATCCTGCATGCTGCATTGTATGCATAGTCCCTCACGTACCAGTTGGTCTCTGTGTTAAGTACTTCCTCTAGCTCACGAAGTGCACGTTTGCCACCGATGACACCAAGCGCCTCGCACGCCTTTGTCCTTACGTTTAACTGTGGATCCCTTGCCCCACGTATTAGGTCCGGGATAAACCTAGAGCTATGTCTCCTGCCCATTTCAATAAGGGCATTCAGCCTGGTCCCTGGGTTGTCGTCCCTGGCGAGTCTTTTGAGCTCAGATGGATTCAGCCTCTCAGGATGGGTAACAAGGCACGCATATCTTTTTTCCCGGCTTTCGGAGATAGCATACTCGTGCACAAGGCCAGGATCATGCATTACCTTTCTTGTTATGTAAATACCCCTTAAAGACGGCATAAAGAGCGCGTAATACGCCAATATAAGAACAATAGCCGCAAATCCCCTCGTGGTGTATAAGCGAGATAGAATGGCCGAGATCCAGCCCAGTAAGAATAAAGGTACGAGCAACTCTGGCCCGTGCAGGAAAGTCCCTATGGTCCTACGAATAGACCTGTTAAAGTCGAGGGCAATACTTGCCTTATCAACAAGCTCGTTATCCCTGTTCAGCTCTGTTGTGTCTTTTACTAGGACATGAGGACAATTTAGCCTTGTCTGGTTTACAGCAAATGCTATCCCGTTCATTGAACAGGGCTTGGCTGTCCTTACCCATAGCGTACCAGGGGGTGAGAATGCAACGACCCTGGTATCTGGTGGTATGGCAATCACATTTTGCGTCCTGTACTTGATAGGCTTTATCACGTGCGCGGCAAGAAGGGTATGGTCATAGTAAAACCTGCTGAGGCTCCTTAGTATTGGGGTGCTTACCATCATGTCCCTTACCCGGGTATAGTTTAGGCCAGGTAGCAAGACCAGGCCGGGTAGCAAGATGATAATAAAGAACACGGGCCATGTTGTTACCTGCCTCTCCTGGGGCACTGCATGTCTTGCAATAGCCCACCATGGTAAAAAGAAAAAGCTAGGGGCTAGCATACCTGTAAACAGCGATGGAACTGGCATCTCCTTGCTGTAACCAAGAATGCATGCTATAGTTGCAAGTAGAACGTATGTAAGCATGCCGAACTTTACCCCTACCCTTTTCCTTATCCAGATAGGTATGGATAGTATGGATGCAATGATCGCGATAAATGTGCCCAGGGTAAGTCCAAAGAACAACGAGCTACCGAGTAGGTGCAGTTTTGAAGTTATATATACATCACCAGGTAGCACAACGGGTATCATGTGGAAATGTGCGAAGATCTGCATCTCGGCCGATATAAAGGTTGCATGTGTTCTTACCAATAGATAACCAAGGCAGGTGTATAATAATATACATGCAATCAAGCCAAGAAATACCGCGCCGAACCAGTAGAGGCTATCTCTTTTCATTGAGTACTGAGGCTAAGGCCTATGCCCTGTGTAGGTTTGGTTGTGTTTTTCTCCAACTTTCTACCTGAAGCGCACCCGCCTTTTTTTCATTGGCTTTCTCCCAGATCGCATCTTTTTCTCTACAACCTTCTTGTCTCGGCCCTGGTTTTCCACATTCATGTATTTACTGAGCAATTCCCTCACGGTCTTACTGGACTTTAGGCTTTTCCTTCCCCTGATTGCCTCTACATCGGAGCGGGACAACCACACGTTATTCAGGTTCTTTGCCTGTTTCGTGAACCTTATAAAGTCTGAGAGGGCCTCGTCGCATACATTGGTGAACCTCTGGTTATCAAAATATGCAATATCTCTCAGTCTTTCAACCACGTCTTTCTCAAGCCTCATTACATACCTTACCCTGTTTTGAAGCAACTCTGTTCTCGGACCAACATACCTCTTTTGCTTGCGGGGAGGTATCTTTGTCCCGATCTCCTTTTCCCTGGCAAACACGTACGCTTGCATTGCAGCGTTTACGAAATCCACCATGGCTATGTTTAACATGCGGGATAACACCCGTAACTCGTTAAGGGTAGATGGCTTAAAATACATCATAAACCGTGCATAATTTTGATTGGTTCTGTTTGGACTTGACATTGTACCTCCCCGGTTATGGCTAGATAATTAAAGTATAACCATTGTGCATCATAGTTTATCTATGCGTCAAGAACTTTGGACAACTTTATATCTCCATTATCTCTTTCTCTTTTTCTCCTGAAAGCTGGTCAATCTCTTTCATATACTTGTTTGTGAGTTCCTGGACATCGTCAAGGGCCTTCTTAAGTTCGTCTTTTGTTATCTCTTTATCCTTTTCCATGTCCTTCAGCATGGTGTTTGCCTCTCTCCTGTGGTTCCTTATCTCCACGCGGAATTCTTCGGCTATTTTCTTCACCATTTTTACAAGCTCTTTCCTTCTTTCCTCAGTTAGTGGCGGTATGGGAATTCTTATTATCTTACCATCGTTATTTGGGTTAAGGCCTAGCTCTGACTTGAGTATGGCCTTTTCAATGCTGGCAAGTGCCCCCTTGTCCCATGGCTGAATTGCAATGAGCCTTGGTTCTGGGGTAGAAAGTGTGGCAAGCTGATTTATGGGTGTTGGACTCCCGTAGTAATCCACCATCAGGCCATCTAGCAGGCCAACTGAGGCCTTGCCAGTCCTTATCTTGGATAAGGACTGCCTCATGGCTTCTATGGCATCTTCAAACTTTTTTTTAAGCTCCTGCTTGACCTCGTTAATCATTGTCAACCCTCCGTACTACTGAGCCTATTTCATTGCCTTCAAGCAGCCTTTTCAGGTTCATTGGATCCTTTATGCTTATAACACGGATCTCTAGCCCGTTGTCCCTGCAAAGGCTGATTGCAGCCATGTCCATCACGCCAAGTCTTTGTTCTAGGGCCTGGTTGTAGTTTACGACCGGGTAAAACTCGGCATCAGGGTATTTCTCGGGATCCTTATTGTAGACGCCATCCACCTTTGTTGCCTTTATAAGCACGTCAGCGCCTATCTCCAGTGCCCTTAGCGCAGCAGTTGTGTCCGTGGTGAAAAACGGTGAACCTGTACCACCAGCAAACACAAGCACTCTCCCTTTTTCCAGGTGTTTTAGCGCCCTGGCCCTTACGAATGGTTCGATTACACCAGTAACCTCGATGGCGCTCATTACCCTACACTCCATGCCGTGGGAGACTATCGAGTCTTGCAATGCAAGGGCATTTATAACCGTTGCGAACATACCCATGTAATCGGCGGTAACCCTATCTTTAACTATAGCGTTTCCTACTCCCCGCAGAATATTGCCGCCCCCTATGACTATGGAAATATCCGTACCCATGGAGTGGGCCCCTTTGATTCCCGCGGTGATAGACATTAACACGTTGGTGTCAATACCATAGCCAGTACTACCTGCAAGGGCCTCACCGCTCAATTTCAGTAGTATGCGGGAATACCTAGGCTTCAAGTTCCTCCCCCATCTGGTACCTGGTAAAGCGCCTTATTATACACTTCTCGCCGGTCTTGCCCATGAGCTCGTCGAGGTATTGCTTTATGGTAATATCTGTATTCTTTACAAATGGCTGTTCCATAAGACAATTTTCAGTAAAGAATTTTGATAACTTGCCCTCCACGATCTTGTCAATAACCTTCTCGGGCTTACCTGACTTTTCTGCCTGCTCCCTCAGGATGTCCTTTTCCTTTTCCAATACCTCGGTAGGTACATCTTCCCTTGCTAGCCACCTGGGGTTAGATGCAGCTATGTGCATGGCAATATCCTTGACAAAGTTCTTGAACTCGTCGGACTTTGCAACAAAGTCGGTCTCGCAATTCACCTCGACCAGTACACCAATCTTACCTCCCATGTGTATATAGGAACCTACCACGCCCTGTGCAGCAACCCTGCCTGACCTCTTCTGGGCAACGGCTATGCCCCTCTTTCTCAAGAGTTCTATGGCCTTGTCAAAGTCGCCGTTGGTCTCCTCAAGAGCCCTCTTGCAATCCATGAAACCAACACCTGTTTTCTCCCTTAATTTCTTTACATCTGTTGCTGATATCTGCAATTTCTACCTCCTGGATACTTAGTTTATCCCGAGTGTCTAATCTCCATTGCCTTCAGTGTCTTTCTCTTCTTCGGCTTTGTCTACCCCGGTCTCACCCGTGTCTTTCTTCTGTATATCTTCCTGGACTGCTTCATCCCTGGTTTCCTCTTCCACTCCGGATTCTGCAAGTGCACCCTCGTCTTCAACCCCTGGTTCTACATCCACCTCATCCGCTTCCTTTATCTGGACCTTGTCAATGGGTTCTTTGTCATTGTCTCTAGCCTCTTTTACTATAACCTCCACATCTTCCTCTATATCCTTACCAATATAGGCTTCTTCAGCCTCTTGTGCTGTTCCTGCACCTGCTTCCTCAAGTGCCTCTTCTGCTTCTTTCTCCTCTGCCTGGAGTTTCTCCTCGTAGAGCGCATGGCCCTCTATGCAGGCATCTGCAATCTTAGAGGTGAATAGCCTTATTGCCCTTATGGCATCGTCGTTGCCTGGTATTATGTAGTCTATCAAGGTTGGATCGCAGTTTGAATCCACTATGGCAACTATGGGTATGCCTAGTTTTCTTGCCTCTCTCACTGCTATGTATTCCCTGGATGGATCAACGATGTAGACCACGTCAGGTAGTGTCTCCATCTCCTTTATGCCAAGTAGTGCCCTGTCCAGCTTCATCTTCTTTCTCTTCATGCTGATCTGCTCTTTCTTGGGGTAGTTCTCAATGGTGCCATTATCTATTATGGACTCCAGCCACTTGAGCTTCTCAATGCTCTTTCTTACTGTCTCGAAGTTGGTCAGCATGCCACCTACCCAGCGGTAATTGACATAGAAGACCCCTGCCCTCTGGGCCTCCTCTTCTATGGCATCCTGCGCCTGCTTCTTGGTGCCCACCATGAGCATGCTTCCACCTGCAGCCATGGTATCTCGCACAAACGCGTAGGCCACCTCAAAGAGCTTTTCTGTCTTCTGCAGGTCTATTATGTGTATGCCATTCCTTGCACCGAATATATAGGGCTTCATCTTCGGGTTCCACCTGGGTGTCTGGTGCCCGAAATGCACACCTGCCTCCAATAGTTGCTTCATGGTCACTATTGACATGTAAGGATCCTCCTCTACGGTTTTTCCTCCGCCCCTTTTGTTGATCAACCCCTGGACTCAGCCAGGGGCCACCGGTTAAAAGAAAGGGGCGTGCGTATTCAAGTGTGGGCTTCTACCATAGAAGGTATAAGCTTTCAAGCCAAAAAAAGAGCAGTAGATCTTCACCATAACACATCTACCGGGTATTGGCTGATCTGGGCTCGGCTGTTATGATACACAGACCCTCCAGTTGGGCCTTGGAGATAAGCAGCCGATCAAATGGGTAAAGGCAAGGCACAAAGGGACAAAGGTACAGAGGCACAAAGTTTTAGGCATCAGGCTCCGGGCGCCAGGCAGAAAAGCTATCAGTTGACAGGCGCTCGGAGCCTAAAACAGGAAGTGGACTTTACCCAAGAAAACCTTCATAAAATCAAATGTTGAGACACGACCCCATCTATTCTTTAATGCTTGACATTAATAAAAATACCGATAATCTTAAATAAGACATATAAGATGGAGATTGATGTATGAAACAAAAAAGTGTGACAGTTTTAAATAAGGGATACATAATTATACCTGCAAACATACGGAAAGAGATGAATATAAAGCCAGGTACAAAGATATTATTAAACAGGGAAAAAAATAAGATTATTCTTCAACCTGTCCCCTCGTTCACCCAGAAATTATCAGGGCTGACAGCTGGTAGCTTCGGCAATGATGCAAAACAGGTTGAAGAATATATAGACAAAGAAAGAAAAGACAGGTGAAGTTGATTACGCCTACGTTCTTACGGAAGAGTATTTCTGGAAAGCGGGTGCTAGTTGATACCAACATCATTATATATCTTACCGACATGGTAATGCCCTATGCATCGCTGTCAAGGCTGCTCTTTGAAATGGTCGAGGAAGGGAAAACATCTGCGATATTTTCTATAATCTCTATAGCTGAAGTAATGCAGGGACCGTTGAGAAAGGGAGCTATGCAAAACGCCAAGGATATCAGAGATTATCTTTTTAATTTCCCCAACTCATTCACTCAGGAGATCAATTCAGACGTACTGGAACTCATTGGGACAGATCGGAGAATAGACTGGACAAAATTAAGAACTGTTGACTCTTTGATAATTGCCTCAGGCTTAGCAAAGGATGTAGATCTCTTTATTTCTAATGACAAACATTTCAGAAAGGCTATTCCAAGTGATTATATTTTAACCTTTGATACCTGAGTTGATCATGGCTTAAACGCCAAAGACCTCAGGTGCCAGGTCTCAGACTGTAGGTTGGGTTTCGCTCATGCTCAACCCAACTTACAAGTTTTATCCCTTGTAAACTCCTATGTTTTTCCCTGGTGCCTGGTGCCCATTTTTTACCTTACACCCTGTACCTAATGCTTTTATACCACGGACAACGGACCACTGACTACGGACAATGTCAATACATTGACCACGCTATGATAAACACCCCTGATATCATTATAAGGGCCCCGACCAGGCGCTCTGGGATGTTTTCCTCCTTGAACACCAATGCACCGTAGAGCACTCCAAAGACAAGGCTAGTCCTCTTGATCGCTATCATGTAAGCTGCCTGAATCATGGATATGGCGAGCATGTGGCTGAATATCATGACTGCCATCACCCCTCCAAGGGCAATGCCCCACCTGGGCTTTATTAAAAAGTGCTGAACCTTTACCCCTGGCACCAGGGGGATAAAAGATAGCATAACCAGTGTAAACATGATGAAATAGCTTACTGCAAAGAAATATGGGCTGGAGTGGAGTATGGCAAGCTTACCTATCACGGATGTAAGTGAATATATGAATGATGTGATGAGCATGAGCCATGAGCCTGTCTCTTTGAATATGGCCTTGAACGGCTCGAGAAACCCTGTCTTGGCCTGCGACAGGTTTAAGAAGTAAGAGCCGATGACAATGAGCACGATGCCTGCAACACCAGGGTATGTCAATGTCTCACCCAAGACTATCCATCCCGTTAGGATAATGAAGATGGGTGTAAAGGCAAGGAAAGGCAGTGTAAGGGATAAAGGCGAGACCTTGATGGCCTTCATGTAGCAGTAGAATGCAAGTGCCTCGAGAGGTAGCCCGCACGCAAGGCACATGAAAAACACCCTGTCCAGGTGCGGCCAGGATATAAAGAAGACAGCGCCCACGAGCCAGGGTAAGGTATAGGTGAGCCTGATAATACCCATCTCGTATGGATCCAGGACGCTGAAATGCCTCTTTGTTATGGTATCCGCCGTTGCCAGGCTGAATGCAGCAAGAAGCGATAAAAATAACCACATATGTAATAGAGCCAGGTCTTGAACTTGACACCTCGTGCACTATGCAAAACCCGGCCCGTTCCTCCCCTTGTTGGGTTCAGCTAAAATCCTACTCAACTTACAAGCTGTTTCAATGTATCAAGTTCAAGACTTGACCCCATTTCTCGTTAAGCTCAGATATCGTTTTCTCCATATCAGGAACAGGATAGACTAGCCTTCCAAGTTCTCTCCTCCAGTAATTCTTGAGAGTCTCAGAGAGATCATCAGGGAAAAGCTGTGATGAATCTGCAAATTCTAATCCTTTGTAATAGAATTTTTGTTCTAGGAGGGTTAGCAATTTTTCTTGATTAAGTTCAATTTTCATCAACTGCCACACATCAAAGAAATCTCTGCATTTTTTTCTTTCAACTAGAGAACGAATCTTTTGAGCTGCAATCTCTTCAATGCTTTCAACTTTTATCTTAAAATCTGGGTAGTCGGAATAGATCCTCTTTAGGTGTTTTAGCCGTACCCTGTCAATTGGGGCTTCTCTTGTTACATCCACCTTTACCCAGTTTCTAGCGAGCACCGCGTCATATTGGATCTTAAGCTGAAGATAGTCTGGATTTTCATATTTACTCTTCAGCCTTAATACTATTCTGGACCGTTTCTCAATACTTTCAAAAACAGAATCAATAGCCCTAGTGATGTTTGTGAAATCATCTAAATAAACAAAATCAAGGTCTTCAGAAAGTCTGCACATTTCCGGGAGGTATATCTTAGAAAGGGCAGTCCCGCCTTTGAATATAAGGCCTTTTATGTTTATCAGACCAAAGAGGATCCAACCTAGCACATAGTCTTTTTCAATTATCCCGAGTGTCAGATTTCTCTCCCTTGCCTTCTCGAGCAATTCCCTTTTGTCTATCAATACATCCACCTTTCTGGATTTAGGTCAGCATTTATCAGAAGATTCCATTTAGAATCGTATTTGCCCTTTCTCGGGGAAAGTGAATCCAGAAGAGGATAGCCTTTGGAAGGCTGGAAATTCTTAAAAAGGTCGGAGTATCTTTTGATTAAGCCCGTAGATTTGAGGATAAAGCCTAACCTTTTTAGAATTGTATTGTTACCCATTCCTAGTGAAATCTTATAAACTTTACGGAGATCGAGTTCTTCGTGGTTAAAGTATATTGAAATTGCTATTTCCTCTATGCCACCACAGTGTTCGGGATGATCAAGGCAGTCTGCGATTGTTTTCTCTGGTGTTGAAATGTTGATTTTGACACCTTCTATGGGAACTTCGGTGAAGCCAAAAAACTTTCTTTTCACGAGTCGTACAAAGTAATATTCATTACCCATTATCTCCAAAGGCATTCTGGGTTTACTTGTAGCTATGAAAGTTGTTCTTGGTATTTGTTCTGTAAGGCCGTGGTAATTCAGTGCGGACCAAAATCCTATGTAATAAGGCTCAACAAGGCGTGTAGCTATCACAAAATTATGGAGTATAAAACTATCTGCACCTCTTACGCCTACATCAAGGGGAACTATTGCATAGAGACCCTTTCTGAGAGGCAAAACCCACTTCTTTCTGATAAGTGATGACATAACTCTCCTGGAATTGTTGTCAATGAGCTTTCGGACGTCCTCAATGTTGAATATCTGCTTGTCCTCTCTTGCGAGCGCAGATATCAGAAAGGATTCCCTGGTAGTGAGGCCCTTTTTAAATTCATTTTTCGGCTTCTTTTTATATTTCTTCATAAATAGTAACTCTTTTTTGATACTAGCAATACATTTATATAATAATCAATGTACTAAAGATAATAAGGCCAAGCTGTTTGAAAGTATCAAGTTCAAGACCTGGCCTCGTTTCTTCTTGACAACCCTCATTTTTTTTGGTCTTACCCCCTGTATCGCTTCAGTAATGCTACCTTCCCAATCATACCTACATTCTCCTCCCTATAGGGCTTGCTCCAGAATACCTGTAAGCTCCTCGTCCGTGAGCTTCACGGGATTTCCCTTCATGCTGCTTGCCTTTTTTGCCCCTTCAACAATACCGGGGATATCCTCCCGTGTGAGTCCCATGTCAGAAAGAGGCCTCACATTAAGCCTCTCGCACAAGGCCCTCACCCACTCCACCCCCTCCATTGCTGTGGCATGCTGATCCCCTGTGATCATCCTTGCTATCTCGTCATGGCGTTTAAGCGCCACAGCTTTGGCATCTCTATCCTCTAGCGCCCTGACATTTGTCTCCATAACAATGGGCAAAAGCCTAGCGCAGATAGCACCATGAGGTGCTTTAAACCTACCGCCAAGAGGGGCTGCAAACCCGTGAACAGCACCGAGCTTTGCATTTGCAAGCGCCATCCCGCTTAAAAGGCTTGCTATGGCCATGTCTTCCCTGGCAGATGCGTTGTTAGCATCCCTGTAAGCTATCTCAAGGGACCTTGCTGCCCGCACGATGCCTTCCTTGCAAAGGCCATCAGTAATGGGGTTTGCCCCCACACTAACATATGCCTCTATAAGCTGGGTAAATGCATCAAGCCCTGTACTTGCAGTAACATGAGGGGGCATGGAATAGGTAAGCTCAGGGTCCACTATAACCAACCTGGGCAAAAGCATGGCCGAGCGCATGCTCACCTTTACTCTGTGCTCCCTGGATACGAGCACTGCGTTTTTCGTTACCTCGGCCCCTGTTCCTGCTGTTGTTGGTATGGCGATATATGCTAAAGGCTTCCTTCTTATGGCCTGGCCCTTACCTACAACCTCCAGGAAGTCGAATATATTCCCATGGTTGGTCACAAGCGCAGCAATCGCCTTACCTGCATCAATAACGCTCCCTCCACCCATGCCAATGACAACATCGCAGCCCTTAAGCCGGGCAAGCCTTGAGCCTTCAACCGCTATATCTGTTGTAGGCTCTCCCCTGGCCTGGAAGGTAGTAACTTGCAAGCCACTGTCCTTAAGACCTTTGATGAGCCCTGCTGCACGCTCAACATGGCTACCTGTGATTACAAGTGCGTGTTTGCCCATCTGCCTTGCAATCTGACCGGCCTCTCTAACCCTTCCCTGGCCAAAGATAATGCGTGTTGCAGTTGCAAACTCAAAGTTCATGGTCTATCCCCACCCACCATCTCCTGGAAAGATGTTCTGGTACTTGATGCTATACCTGGGTTCAGCCATCATCTCTTCAACAACAGCGCGCCATTTCTTGTAATGTGCTGTCTCCTTGTGCCTTTTGGGTGCATCCTCGTCCCTGTAGACCTCCTGCAGCACAAACCTCTCAGGGTCGTCTGAGCGCTGCATGATATCAAAGCGCACAACACCTTCTTCCTTTAGGCTCTCCCTTGCATTCTCCGTGATAGCCTCTTTAAATGCCTCAACATACTTTTGTTTTACATGTACATGCACGTGCACAATAAGCATGGCCCCTCCTTGCAAACCTTCTTTACCCATTTGCATTAAGCATTATCACGCCAACCAGCAAGTATATACACGCTAACTACCCTCCAAATCAATCATGGATCTATATCATAACAAAAAGGCCCGACAGGTTTTCTACCTGCCGGGCCCTTAAACTTATCTAGTATCTTCCTCTTTTACCTGGTACCCAAATCCCTCTCTTCACCCCTTTGGGCTGTTTGCCTTAGGCCTTGCACCCTGGGTCATGTTTTTCATCACTTCTCTATCGTGATATTTACCCCTGTCGGCGGTGCTGGCGGAGTGGTATCAGGCGCGGGTCCCACAGTATACGTAATTACCAGCTTGGGTCTCTTTGTGCTGTCACTGTACTCAGAAGATGCAAAGTACCTGTAGCTGTCCTGGCTTGCTTGACCGTCAGAGTTTATGAGAACACCATAGTTAGTAGCTGGGTTAGATACCCAATCCTTTACCATGTTCGTTATATCCCAAACCTTGTAACCCACATCTGTCCCTATGTCCTGGCTGTCTTCTGCAGTACTTATGTCAGCCTGTGCAAGAGGGATGTTGTTATAACACTGGCTGTTCGCTGTCCAGGAATTGGTGCCGTCATAGGTATAGCCGTTACACGAACCTAACACGGGATCATGGTTTATGATCTTGTGTACGCTTACCGTGTAAGTGCTGTCTCCACCTGAATCAACCAGGTACAAAT
>WFSG01000015.1 GCA_015486075.1 Deltaproteobacteria bacterium | reverse complement strand
TAAATATGCAAGGGCTGGTGCGGTTAATCACTAGTCTCACCCACCTGTCCTCGAAGCGCCCGGAATCGTTAAACGTGAGGGATACGCACCTCTTGCCTGGTGGAATACCCGGAAGAAGGCCTGATTTCACCAGCGTCTGGAACCCGTTGCATACGCCCAGTATTATATTGCCCTGGTCAATGAACATGGTTATCTCGTCTATGAGGCTGGGACCGTCCCCTGCTATCCTCAGGTGCCTTAGCCTTATTGCCGCAACCTGGGCAGAGCCAAGGTCGTCCCCGTCCAGGAATCCACCTGCCAGGTTTAGGAAATTGTAGTCCAGTACATTGCACTTGCCGCCTATTATCTCGCTTATGTGGACTATGTCGGTCTTGGCGCCTGCCAGCCTTAAGGCATGGGCCATCTCCATCTCGCAGTTTGTACCGTAACCTGATATAACCAGTGCCTTGATCGTCTTTGCCATGCCTAGAAATCCAGTGTGGCCTTCCAGGCCCTTTCCAGCCTGTCTATGTGCTCGTTTATGATAACCGTGCCATCCAGCCCTCTTACCACGAGCCTGGGTTCTGCTGTAACAATACCTATCCTGGATGCATCATCTCCAAGTATCTCCTCTACTTTCTCTGCATCATTCTCGTCCACTGCTAAGAGTATCCTGCTCTGCGTCTCGGAATACAGTATCTCTGTATCCTTCATGTCGCACTGTGCAGGCACCATGGATAGGTCTATATCCATGCCAAGTCCGCCCGAGAATGCCATCTCGGCTGCGGCAACGGCAAGGCCACCGTCGGATATGTCATGTGCAGCGCGAATGATCCCTGACTCCATAGCCCTGTGCAGGTTCTTGTAGCGCCTCAAAGCCGCTGTTGCATCCACTGATGGAACGCTACTTCCCAGGAGGCCAAAGGATGCCATGTATTCTGAGCAGCCCATCTCGTTCATGGTTGTTCCAAGTATGTACACGATATCCCCTTCCTGCTTGAGATCCATGGTAACGGCCTTCCTGACATCGTTTATCTTGCCTATCACGGAAAAGAGCAGGGTGGGTGGTATGGATATCTTGGTATGGTCACTGATGTAGTCGTTTTTCATGCTGTCCTTGCCTGATATGCATGGACACTCGAACGCGACCGTGTAGTCGTACAGTGCCTTGTTTGCCCTCACGAGCTGTGCAAGCTTGAAGGCTCCGTCCGGGTTTTTCTCACTCTCCACCGGGTCACACCAGCAGAAGTTATCCAGGCATGCCCAGTGAGATGGATCACCGCCAACGCAGATATAGTTCCTAAGGGCCTCGTCCAGTGCTGATGCTGCCATGTTGTAGGTATCTATGTCCGAGTACCTAGGCACAATACCGTTGGAGACCACTACGCCCTCCATGCTGTCCAGGATGGGCCTTATTATTGCGGCATCCGAGGGACCGTCGCATTTAAGCCCTGTAAGCGGCTTTACGACAGACCCGCCCTGTACCTCGTGGTCGTATTGCCTTACCACGTACTCCTTGGAACATATATTAAGCCTTGATAACATATGGCATAGTTTCTCGCCGTGGTCTTCAGGATCAGGGGTCTCCACTCTCTCGCCCGTATTATGTTCCCATCTGGCTACCAGGTGCATCTCTGGTAGGCCGTTGTGAAAGAAGTCGAGGTCCAGTAGGGCCACTGTCTTGCCTTCATATGTGCAGTGGAAATAGCCGGATGATGTAAACTCGCCGACTACCGTTGATTCCACACCCATCTGTTGGGAGAGTTCTAGGAACTCCGCGAGATTTTCTCTTGGCACTGCCAAGGTCATTCTCTCCTGCGCCTCTGACAGCAGTATCTCCCATGGGCTTAGGCCCTGGTATTTAAGGGGTGGCTTGTCCAGTTCGATCCTACAGCCTCCGCTCAACAGTGCCATCTCTCCCACTGATGAAGACAAGCCTCCTGCCCCGTTATCCGTTATTGCCCTGTATAGTCCCTTGTCCCTGGCAATCAGCAGGAAATCTGTCATCTTCTTCTGTGTTATGGGGTCACCTATCTGCACGGCAGACGTGGGTGACTCCTCGTGCAGTTCCTCCGATGAAAACGTTGCTCCGTGTATACCATCCTTTCCAATGCGTCCACCGCACATGACGGCAAGGTCACCTGGCCTTATCTCTTTTACGTGTGATGGCCTGCCGCCTATCTCCCGTGGCATGATCCCGGCTGTCCCGCAGAACACCAAGGGCTTGCCAAGGTACCTGTTATCGAATACTATGCAGCCGTTTACCGTTGGTATCCCTGACTTGTTGCCGCCGTGTTCAACGCCTTCCCTCACGCCCTCGAATATCCTCCTGGGATGTAGTATCCTCGGTGGAAGTGGCTTCTCGTAGAACGGGTCTGCAAAGCAGAACACGTCCGTATTGAAGATAAGTCTTGAACCCAGGCCTGTGCCAAACGGGTCCCTGTTTACGCCCACTATGCCTGTCAGTGCCCCGCCGTATGGGTCAAGGGCAGACGGCGAGTTGTGTGTCTCCACCTTGAACACCAAGTTATTGGAAGGGTTGAACCTTATAACACCGGCATTGTCCCTGAACACACTCACGCAGATGTCATCCTTGCCCTTTATCTCTCGTATCCTGGTCGTTGCGCCCTGTATGTATGTCTTGAACAGGGAATGGATCTCCTGCCTTTCATCATCCTCTATGTAGGTGATGTGGGCATTGAATATCTTGTGCTTGCAGTGCTCGGACCATGTCTGTGCAATGGCCTCTAGCTCTACATCGGTTATGTCCTTGCCCAGGCCAAAGTTTTTCCTCTGCTCGATGACCTTGGGATCTCTCAGGTATGCCCGTATGGTTTTCATCTCGTCCAGGTTAAGTGCTAGTACCCTCTTCCTGGAAAGTTCGGCCAGTTCTTCATCAGGTATCTCGAGTGATATTTCCTCAACAACAGGAGGCTTGAGGTTTTCCACCCTTGGGATGCGCGGCTCTATCCTGCCCGGTATCTCTGAGGCATGGAAGACCCTGACGCTTTCTATAAGGGTGTTCGCAAGCAGGCCCTCTGCAACCCTTAGCACATCCTTTTTGTCTATATTGCCCTTTACGAGGTATGCCTTTGCAGAGGCAACCCTTGCGGACTTGCCCGAGATGAGCTCGAGAGCATAGCTCGCAGTCTTACCCACGTTGTCCGTCACACCTGGCTTGTAGCCGATCTCAACGTACCAGTCAAAGTCTTCCGTAAGTTCCCTGTCTATGGCGATATCCTGGGTAACAGGGTCGCAGAAGGCCTCTACAAGGGTAGGGTCATCCACGTCGTCGGATTCCACGTTGTAAACATCCAGGTATTTTATGCTCGTGATAGGGATGTCCTCGGAAAAGGCAGCAAGGATCTTGGAACGTATCCGCTCCCCCCTGCTGTCAAAGAGCCGGGGCTTAAGGCCTATCTCTACCCTGCGTGGCACCCTAGGCCTTTTCCTCCCTGATGGAGGTGGTGTAGCCTTCAAGGCTTTCCTTCTTGGACTTGCATTTAACGCACAGGGTCGCAAATGGCATTGCCTTGAGCCTACCTATGGGGATCTGCTCGCCGCATTCCTCGCATATTCCGTATTCGCCTGCTTCCATCCTTGTGAGGGCAGCGTTTATCTGCTCGAGCTTCTCTTTCTCACGCGTGGTAAGAAGAAGGTTAAATTCCCTTGACTGCTCGAGATCGGCATCGTCAAACACGTCTCCTATCTCTCTCTGCTCAGATATGTCAGCCGATTTCATTCTTTCCTTAAGGTTTTCTATTATTTCCTGTTTCATGTTAAGGAGGATCTTTTTGATATCCTGAATCTCTTTTGCCCTTTTCATATGTCCCTCCATTTGAGAATAATAAAAGAAATAGACATCTATACTTATCCAATATACTAAGTCAAGTTTTAAATTTCCAGTTGTTTATTAGTGTCTGTACCCATGTATGTCAAGGCTACAAGGAACGCTACGATGTAGGGCGGAACCTGGTAACCCCGTGTACATGCGCCTGGTTTATCCTTTAGTGTCTGCCACCTTGTTCATGTGTTCATCGTTGCTTTTTTTCTCGCTTGTGTTAAATGTAGAAGAGAAGGGAGGTCAGCGTGAAGGCGAATATTTTCCAGAAGATTGGTATTATTGCAAGGTCTATATATGTTACCTTGAAAATCACCGTCATAGTGCTCGTCTGGCAGCTAAGGGGCAGCTATGACAGGAAAAAAGGTGATAGCCTTCTCATGTGGTGGTCATCTAAATTACTTGATGCAGTAAAGGCCACGTACGAGGTGTCGAACCCTTACGGTGTTATACTTGAGCCAGGTAAGCGATATATCATAATGTCCAACCACAGGTCACACTACGATATACCCCTTATATTCCTGGCTTTTCCTCTAGGTAGTATACGCATGCTTACGAAGAAGGAGCTCTTCAAGGTGCCTTTGTGGGGCAAGGGTATGAAGGCAGGTGAATTCATATCCATTGACAGGCATGACCATGAACAGGCTTTAAAGGACCTAAAAGAGGCTAAGGCAAAGATGGAAGATGGAATCGTGCTGTGGGTTGCACCAGAGGGCACTCGCTCGAGAGATGGTAGGCTTGGTCCCTTCAAGAAGGGGGGTATAGTACTTGCCATAGAGACCGCTGCCACAGTAATACCCGTGGGCATAGTGGGTTCAGAGAAGGTGCTTCCGGCAGGTACCACTGATTTTAACCTGGGCCAGCACGTGGTGGTAAACATTGGAAGGCCTATTGAGGCATCAAAATACACCATGGATCAAAGGGATGCACTCATGAGGGATGTAAGGTCAGCCATAGAGGGCCTTATATCATACCACAACGCTACAACAGTATCACTTGACATGAATAATAACGGCTGAGGAGCAGGGAGAACCATTCTTGGGTTAAGATCCCTGCGGTGTACCAGG
This sequence comes from Deltaproteobacteria bacterium, assembly GCA_015486075.1. Lineage (GTDB taxonomy): Bacteria > Desulfobacterota > Desulfomonilia > UBA1062 > UBA1062 > B14-G9. The sequence continues at coordinate 2,558 of WFSG01000015.1, read as the reverse complement.
TCTTTTTCAGACCTTGTCCTTTTTGGCCTCCTGTGCTAGTCATTGTGCATCTCTGACACACATGAGTACCAGGAGGTAGTTATAATTGAATTACAGGTTTAGGTGGTATGATTACGTTATCTTTGCGCTGAGCTATGTGTGTTTCTACGTGTACATAGCACGACTGGAAGGCCTACCCCTTAATGTTCACGTGTTTTTCTCCATGCCAGACTGGATTTTCCTGCTAGTCGCTATAATCCTTAACGTCTGGGTTTTACCTATACCCGGCATACACCCCAGGAGGCCTGCCATTGACAAAGGGGAAAATGCACCTGCACTGCCTGCCCGGCAAGGGCTGGGCGTTGCCCCGGAACTGGAAAGGCCAGAGGAAATAGCCCCTGAAGCTCCTGGGGAGAAGCTCGGTAGGGGTCTCAGCAAGACTCGAAAAGGCTTCATTGGAAGGATAGCCCAGGTCTTTGCAGGTGGTACAGACATAGACGAGGATGTCATGTCCAGGCTCGAGGAGACTTTAGTAGGTACTGACATAGGGGTAAGGACCGCGTACAGGCTATTCGAGGGCATACGGGAAAAGCTGGGTAGTGCCTCCATGAAAGACGCCTCCTCTGTCATGAGGGTCATCAGGCAGGAGATAGCAGCTATACTCAAGAAAAGGCAGTCATGGCTGGAGTTGCCAGAGGGTGTGAGGCCATTTGTAATCATGGTGACGGGTGTCAACGGCTCGGGCAAGACAACCACCATAGCCAAGATAGCCCGGCGCTTTATAGGCGACGGCAGGTCTGTCATCATTGCCTCGGGTGATACCTTTCGCGCTGCAGCAGTTGAGCAGCTGGAACACTGGGCAGGCAAGGTAGGTGCTGACTTCGTAAAGGCACACGAGGGAGCAGACCCCTCGGCAGTTGCCTACGATGCATTAGAAGCAGCCATTGCCAGGAAAAAGGACGTGCTCATCATTGACACTGCAGGAAGGCTTCATACAAAGGAAAACCTCATGGAAGAACTGAAAAAGACAAAGCGCGTTCTTGCAAAAAAGCTTCCCGGGGCACCTCACTCAATACTGCTCGTGCTGGACGCAACCATTGGGCAGAATGCAATCGAGCAAACGCGCCAGTTCCACAAGGCATTGGGTGTTACTGGCATTGTACTCACCAAGCTGGACGGTTCTTCCAAGGGTGGGGTAATAGTTGGTATTGCAGATGAATTCGACATACCCATTCATTACATAGGCATTGGCGAGGGCATGGATGACCTAGAAGCCTTTGACGCGGATGCATTCGTTGATGCACTTTTTTTGGAAGACAATGGGCATGAAGCAGGAAATGCCTGATAGCAATGGTTTTGCAGGAGGTTACCCTGGCACTTGTGATGCGTGTGCTTTTTTAGGCAGGTGGTAAAGGCATGTTGAAGATAGACCCTCAAAGGCTGAAAAACATACTGGAGTCCATGAAGTCAAGGCGCATACTCGTCGTTGGAGACCTCATGCTGGACGAGTACATCTGGGGAAAGGTGGAGAGAATATCACCTGAGGCGCCAGTGCCAGTGGTGGACGTCAAGGAGGAGAGTATACGCCTTGGCGGGGCAGGGAACGTGGCAAAAAACCTCGTGGGGCTTGGTGCAAGTGCAATTGTGGCAAGCGTTATAGGTGATGACAGGCCAGGCAGGCTTATAATGGATCTCCTTGAGGAAAGGGGTATTGAAAACAAGCTGGTAGTCATGGATGCAGGTAGGAAGTCCAGCGTAAAGACACGAATAATTGCGCACACGCAGCAGGTAGTAAGGGTGGACAAGGAGATAAGGTCATTGATAGGGAACGAGACAAGGGACAGGCTCCTGGGCCTGCTTGAGGATCACTTAAGTTCGGCTGATGCACTCATTATATCTGACTACGGCAAGGGGGTGATAAGCAGGGAACTCATAGAGGGCGTTGTCTCGATGGCGCGCAAGGGCAAGGTAAGTGTAAACGTGGATCCAAAGGAGAGGAACTTCTCTTACTACGTTGGCGTTGACCTCGTAACACCGAACACCAAGGAGCTTGGTTACAGCACTGGCATGGTAATAGGGGACGAGAAGGACATAGTGGAAGCCGCGACAAGGGTTAAGTCAAGGCTGGGGTGTTCCATGGTACTGGTCACCAGGGGTGAACACGGCATGAGCCTGCTGGATGCCGATGACAGGATAACGCACATACCCACATCTGCAAAGTCTGTGTACGATGTTACTGGCGCTGGTGACACGGTCATTGCGTGCTTTACCCTTGCCATGGCATCAGGGGCCACACCGGTGGAGGCAGCCATTATATCCAACACGGCCGCTGGTATCGTGGTCGCAGAGATAGGTGCAGTGAGTACACCTTGGGACAGGCTGTACAGTGTTTGCATGGAGGAATGCGTTGGGTAAACCGGTAATACCTTCCGATGTAATGCTGTTTTCGAGTATCCTCTATAATGATGATGCAATGCTCAAAAGGGCGCTTGGTATGCTAGATGGGCGATTTGGACCCAGGTTGTTTACTTCAGATGTCATGGAGTTTGATTACACGGACTACTACGAGAAAGAGCTAG
>WFSG01000014.1 GCA_015486075.1 Deltaproteobacteria bacterium | reverse complement strand
GTTCTGATTTGCTTTATGAGGATGATAATGACCATGATATAATTCTAGGCGATATTGGCGTAGGTTTACCAGGTAATAAGGCTACAGATCTCTATGAAGAGGAAGAACAACTCCCGTAAAACAACGGGCTTCCAGTATCCTGAGCTATCTCTCTAGTTGCCTTCCTTGTCCTGCCTGTCAGCAGTTTCCGGTGTCACGATCTCACCATCAGGATTTCTGCCTTTGTGCTGCACACGGGCCGCATCAGGCAGGTCTTTTGGCTGGCTGACGTCGTTGTTCTCAATGAGCGTATTGCTCAACGTTCTGAGCGCAGACTCCTTCTGCCTGTCCGTGAGGTTGCTGTTGGTTGCGATACTGTACACCATAGAGTTTACTGTGTCCTTGGAAGATGTCCCTTCAAGGAGCTTATCGAAACCATGTTCTTTTTGAGCTTTTGCGCCACCTCCCGATCCGTAGGCCATAAGACCCAAGCTTATTTGCCCGGATAGACTATGCTTAAAGTTCTCTATGTCTCTCCTTGACAGAGATCCCTTGTAGAACTTGCCGACTTCGTCTGAGTAGGACCTGGCAAACGAAGCAGCGTTCACCTTGTTGTGGAAGACATTTGGTGACACGCTTCCACTCAGGGCTGCGGAGAGGATTAGAGGGGAGTTTGAAAAGGTCTGTAACGAGTCATACATAGATTCGTTCGAGGCCTACCCGAGATACTTCGAGAACTCACCACACATCATTCTTGGATTCTACGTGCTATCCCTTGTACTATACCCCAGCTCAAGGTGGCTTGCCTTTGGTGCGTTTGCATTTGGTTCAGCATGGTATTTCCTTGATAATATATTCATGATCAAGTTCCTGGACCCGCTCTTCGCGGTAAAGGGCACGGTGACTAATGTTATAGGCAAGATCAATCCTTTGGAAAACATGAGATCCATACTGGTCCTGTCAGCCCATCATGACTCTCCCAATTGCTATCGCATATGGGACGAGGATTTCAAGGGCAAAAGATATTTACGGCTGATACTGGTAACCCAGGTAATAGTTTATTCATTCATCAGTTTTTTGTTCGCGGGATCTATGGTTGCTTCGTATCACGTATTACAGCTCTGGAAGGGCTTTACGTACATTGATCTCCTATGGATACTATTTGGACTTGCAGGCATTTATTTATGGTGGTTCTGCAAGCTGTTCACCCCTTATGCTCCCAGTCTTGGCGCCAACGACAACCTTGCAGCAGTTGCATCTATCATAGGTACCGGAAGGTTTTTATCGGAAAACAGGCCCAGGTATACACAGGTCTGGCTCGTTTCCTTTGGTGCAGAGGAAAGGGGCTTCAAAGGATCATTCCATTTTGCGAAGAAGTACAAAGACGAACTAAAGGATGCACTCATTATAAACCTGGACCTAGTGGGTTCAGGTGTAAAGACAACAGTACTTACAAAGGAACCATACTACGGTGCGACACTATCTCCAGAATCAGTGAATCTCATCCTGAAGGCTGCCGAAAGGGCAGGTATTGATGCCATGGCATACGTTACCCCGGCAGGTGGAACCGATGCTGCCGCACTATGTTTCCATGGCCTGAAGGCAGCCTCTATCTCCAACCAGGAAGCAGACATGTGGCCTCCCATGTGGCATAATGATACAGATCGCCCCGAAAATCTGGATCCTGATGTCTTAGAAAAAATGGTTCGTCTGCTGGAAGAGGCTGTAGGGGAAACAGAGGAGAAATCTTCCAGTAGTGATTAGTGGTTACTCTTGGATGATAAATCCTATATACCTATTGATTGCCTGTTTCTTAATGCCTGGTTTTATGCGATATTATAGGCCTCTATGTAGTAGGTTTCACGCGTCACGATCTTAGAGAAGATTGCAGGGAGATTCACATAACAATGCCCAGGTTCTTTGCAGAGATCCATGGTAACAGGGCCATAATAAGAGGTAAGGACGCTAAGCACATAAGGGGTCCTCTGAGGATGGGCGTGGGAGAGAGGATACTCGTACGAGACCACGCAAGAGGATACGTGGGCGTAATAGGATCCATTGGCCATGATAACATTGTTGTTGACATAGAAGGTGAGACACCCCTCGTGGACAGGTCAACAAGGACGGTCCGGCTAGGCATAGGCGTAGTAGCACTCAAGGACATGGATACAATAATTCGCTTTGCAACTGAACTAGGGGTATCAGAGATAGTTCCAGTGATGGCAAGAAGGTCCAATATATCGGTCATATCAAGCAAGAGATTCGAGAGGTGGCAGGCAATCATCATGGAGGCAGTAAAACAGTGTGAGCGAAATAGTATCCCGTCACTTCACGATGCACTACGAATGTCTGATTTCATAGGGTTTGCATCTCGAAGCTGGCATCACAGGTACTTCGGACACTTGGAGTGCGATCTGAACCTTTCTGATGTTAAGCATAAAGACATTGGCATTGTTATAGGTCCTGAAGGTGGGTTCACGGTAGACGAGATAAACATGCTGGCTGGGACTGGATTTATACCTGTCAACATGGGTAGGACAACGCTCAGGTCAGTGACCTCTGCCATTGCTGCAGTTGCCTTGCTCGGCATTTAATAGGTTACTATATCTCCAATGTTTCAGCTAGACACAGCCAGATTTCCTATCAGACTTTTGCCTTCTTGACTTATCTTTGTAGCGGTACTATCTCAACAATAGAGTACACTAAAGTATAACGAGGAGAGGGAACCATGTTCTTCATAGATCCGCTTTATATAATAATGATATTACCTGCCTTTATCTTGAGCCTATATGCTCAGATAAAGGTGAAAAGCGCATATGCCAGGTACTCCAAGATTCCCACCATGCGTGGAATAACAGGGGCGGAGGCTGCGCGCATAATACTTACATCCCAGGGTATAGAAGACGTGGCAATAGAGCCGGCAAGGGGTTTCCTGACAGATCACTATGATCCGAGTTCTAAGGTATTAAGGCTATCAGAGGGCGTGTACAGGGGAACATCCATTGCCTCGGTTGGCGTGGCAGCGCACGAGTCAGGTCACGCCATTCAGCATGCCACTGGTTATGCACCTCTCAGGTTAAGGACTGCATTGGTCCCAATCACCATGCTTGGTTCTAACCTTGCATGGCCTCTGTTGATAATAGGCTTTATATTCATGTCCAGGTCTCTTATCATGGCTGGCGTTGTGTTCTTCAGCCTTGCAGTGCTGTTCCAGCTTGTGACCCTCCCCGTTGAGTTCGATGCGTCTGCAAGGGCCCTCAAGGTGTTGCCGGCAACAGGCATACTGACCGACACAGAGGTTCGGGGTGCAAGGAAAGTACTCTCTGCAGCTGCAATGACCTATGTTGCAGCAGCAGCTGCTGCTATACTGCAGCTGCTATACTTCATGCTCAGGGCAGGCCTCCTTGGGGGTAGTGATAATTAGCATACTGTGGCATCACACCACCCCCTTAACGGCCCAGGCTTTGCTTATTATCAGGCCTTAGCCCTGTCTTTATACATGTCTCTCAGCTTGTATTTCAGGACCTTACCGGACACGTTCCTTGGTAGTGCATCAACTATCTCCAGTAGCCTAGGTATCTTGTAATCTGCAAGCCTGGGCTTCAGGAATTCCCTAAGTTCGTTGAGGTCCATGCTCTCCCCTGGCTTCAGGCTTACCACTGCCATCACGGTCTCCCCCCAGGTGGGATGTGGTATGCCAATAACCACACCCTCGGCTATCTTGGGATTCTCGGCCATGGCATCTTCCACCTCCTTGGAGTAGACATTTTCACCGCCTGTTATGATCATGTCCTTTTTCCTGTCTACGAGGGTGATGTAGCCTTCGTCGTCCATGATAGCAAGGTCACCGGAATGGACCCATCCGTTCTTTATGGTTTCTGCTGTTGCCTCGGGATTCTTGTAATACTCCTTCATTGCCATCTCGCCCTTGATGACAAATTCACCTACCACGCCTGGTTCTGTCACGGTATTCTCGTTGTCATCCACCAAGCGGCACTCCATGTTCACAACGTATTTTCCCCCTGCGCCTGCCTTCCTTATCTGGTCCTTTGGCAGGAGGGCCACCCCGCCGGGACCAGCCTCTGTAAAACCGCACAGGCAGAAGAAACTGGTGGTTTTGAACTTATCTATCATCTGCCTGACGCCCTCCCTGGACATGGGAGCTGCACCGTAGCCATAGTAGCGAACCGAGCTTAGATCGTAGTTTTCGAAATCCTTGGCGCCCATGAGCATGGTGTACATTATGGGTGCTCCAAAGAAAAGTGTTGCCTTTTCCTGCTCCATCAGCTTCAAGACGTTCTCTGGAGGCCAGAATTCCTTGTTGACTATGTGCGTGGCCCCAACATAGGTACCGGGGTTTAGGTAGAGGTTAAGCTGTGCTGAGTGGAAAAGAGGAGCCGCGTGTATGATCCTGTCCTCTGGGTTTATACCTATGAGAGATGTCATGGACGTAGTTAATACCATGTGGGCATGGTGAACAAAGAGTGCCCCCTTTGGCCTTCCTGTTGTGCCGGAGGTATATAATATCTCACTTTCGTCGAACTCATCCACTTCAACACCTGGCTCGCCTGTTTTACCTGTCTCGAGGACCTCTTCTAATGGATCGATTCCCTCGAACCTACCGGGTCCTGCCGAGAAAAAGCCACGTATGTGTTTAAGCCTCGGCTTCATGTCACTCATGGCCTGCGCAAATATGTCGTCAAAGATGACACTCACTGCATCGCAGTTGTTAAAGATGTATTCTGCCTCGGGTGGGGCCAGCCTGAAATTAACAGGTACCGCAACTCCCCCTGCCTTTGTAATCCCGTAAAAGGCAAAGACAAACATGTCAGAATTCATCATCCACATTGCTACCTTGTCCCCTTTTTTAAGTCCAAGGCCAATCAATGTGTTTGAAATGGCATTGACCTTTTCATTCACCTCTTTCCAGGTATACCTTTTTCCCTCGAACACCAGTCCTTCCTTGTCAGGTGTCATCCTTGCATTCCTGGCCACCAAAGATCCTAAGTCCATAACACTCTCCTTTCATTAATATTTTATATCTGCAATATATCATAGTCCTGCAAAAGGCCTGTCAGCCATTAGGATATGGCCTATTGAGGACTTTTTACCCTATAGACTAGTTTATTCATAGAATAGTGGTGCATTCTCGCGTGTCAATACCCGGGGCTGTGGATAACTAGCCATAAATACCATGATTCAGTTCAGTCCTGCCTGGAGTAAGTAAGGCCTTGTCCTGGCTTAAGTATCTTGATGGGAAGACCATCCATTATTCTCTTTAGGTCCCTTACTGGTTCTCCGAGCCTCTCCAGGCTCAGGCGGAATGTGCCCCAGTGCACCGGGACCATCATGTCTGCCTTTAGATCCTTAAAGGCCCTTATGGCATCGGATGGGGAGAGATGGTTTAACCTGAACCAGAACGGTCTGTAGCATCCGATGGGCAGACATGCCACGTCTATGTTGAACCGTCCTGATATGGCCTTGAAGTGCCCGCCGTAGCCCGTGTCACCTGCCACGTAGACAGTGGCACAGTCCGTTTCTATCACATAGCCCACATAACCCTCCATATGTCGTACATGTTCCTTGCACCCCAGTGTCTTGCGGGCGTGGCAGTAATAGTTGCCCCGGGTATACTAGCCTTCTGCCATGGCCTCATCTCGATGATCCTTTTCTTGCATGCCTTTCTTATCACATCCGAGGTGTTCCAGGCCGTGATAACCTGGATGTTATCCTCTAGATCCATTAGTGTTGGTATGTCCATGTGGTCATAGTGTGCATGCGTCAGGAGGACTGCGTTATAGCCTTTTATGTCGGATGTCTTCACAGGTGGGGGGTATGCCCTTTTTATGAGAAAGGCACGCATGCTGAACATGGGGTCAACCAATATGCGTGTACCATGGGCCTCAATCGATAAAGAAGCATGACCTAGGTAGGTGATCCTAATGTTTCCTGTCCCTCAGTATCTCTCTTTGTCTCTTGAAGAGGTAACGGATGATGTCCTCACGGCTTTCGGGGTCAAGTTGCACAAAGCGTGCAGCTATGGCATAATTCATGGTTTCAGCATCGGATGCAAGTTCCTTTATCCTTATTACCTCGGCCAATACCCTTAAAAACAACAGGGGCATCATAGGCAGGATCATGTCCACCTCGACAAGATCACCAGTCTCCAATGGGGTGTCGTGGATGAACTTTATACCGGATGCACTTATGTTAGTGTCCTTTGGAGTGGTTTTAATGAGTGGCACGAAGTCTTCTGCAAGAAAGATGTGGATAAGCAGGTCAAGTTTTCTGTTTACCTCCCACAACGCCTGGTTGAAGGGTGTCTCACTTGTTCTTGGTATATCTTCAATACCAGGGTAACCGTACTTGCCCTTTAAAAAAGAGTCAATTATAAGCCTGTTTGCACGTATTTTCAGGAGTGCTTCGGATATCACCTTTCCCTTGTCTGCCGCATGCGCCAAAAATTTAACGCTATAGTATATCTTATCGTATATCCGGACATCCTGCCTTCTCTCCTTGTCTGGAGTTACCGTGAAGTCCATCCTGAGCCTGAAGCCATTATCTAACCTATCCATGACCTTTGCATGGCATGCATCATGGCCGTCAGATACCTTTACCATCTGTTCCGGTGATATGTTGAGGGCACTCTCAGGTGTGAAAAAAAATTCGTCGTCTGATATATCGGTTATCTTTCCCTTTATTACAGTCCCATCCGGGGTATGCAGGGTAAGCTCGGAATTAATGTCAAGTATCTTGTCAATCTTCATATCGCTTTATTCCACCTCTATCCTGTTCTTCCCCTTGTGCTTTGCTTCGTAGAGAGCTATATCTGCTTTTCTTACGAGATCTGAGGGAGAAAGTCCATCCTTATATTGAGTAACGCCCTGGCTCAGGGTTATCTTGTGACCCGGTATTATTGCCATGCGTTCAATGTTTTTCTTGATTCTTCCAGCCAGCTTCAATGCATTGGATATGCGTGTATGCGGCATTATAACCATGAATTCTTCACCCCCGTAACGGAAGACCATGTCACTCTTCCTTACGCTCTCCCTTATCTTCTCGGCAATTTGCCTTAGTACCCTATCCCCTGCCTGATGCCCGTAACGGTCATTTACAACTTTGAACCAGTCTATATCTAGCATTATTAGCGAGAACGTATCACCATATCTGAGAATCCTGTCGCATTCTATACCGAGCATCTGCTCGAATGCTCGGTGGTTGAGAAGACCGGTAAGGCTGTCTCTGAAGGCCATATTCTTGAGTTGTTCGTTGTCAATGACCTTTATCATGGCAGGCGCCAATATTTTGACCCATTGTCTGAAGATATATTCATGGTTACCAGAGTTGATGCTTAGTAACACAGAAGCCTTGTTTTTTTGTATTATAGCGACGTCCACCCTGTCCTTAAGCACAGGTGGATGTCCACCAACCTTTACCTTAAAGTAGGAATAGTTTCCCTTGTTTTTCATTTTTCCAAGGATTCTAGTAGTGTCCTCATTGCCCCCATCTTTTGGGTCAAGAACGGTGTATATGCTTGTGCCTAGTTCCTGGAGGCTTACATACATCGCTGGTGCAGAGATGGGGAACGTCTGACCCATAAGGGATATGAGATCTACAAATGCCTGGTGTGCAGATGGTCTAGTCAACATGGTAACGATACTCTCTGTGAAGAGGGCAAGTGGCTTGGAATCGGTCCAGTCTCCCCAGTAATGGAGAGTCTTAGCACTCTCTGTGCTTGTATCTTTAACAATCATATACCCTCCACGTTAGGATAAGTGATCTGTTCATGCAGGTAGTAATGCAAACTATGTGCCTTGATTCATTGCTTTGCTTGGTCTATAATGGGTTACCCTGGGTGAGTGGTAATGGCAAAAAAGTTTTTTGATGCAACGGATTGGAAGATAATAAAGTTGCTCTCAGAAGACGGGCGAATGACAGCGAAATCCATGGCAACGAGGCTTGGTGTTGCCGAGGCCACCGTAAGAAAGAGGCTAAGGAGCTTGGCAAAGTCTGGGAAGTTGAGAGTAAATGCACTCATAGACCACGATACTTTTGAAGACAAGCTAGTTGCTTACGTTGCCCTTGAAGTCAAAGAGGTAGAGAGCTTGGACAGGATAGGGCTGGAGATATCCGGGTTACCCAGCGTGCACAGTGTTTCCATAGTTTCTGGCAGGTACGATTATATAGTTGAGATACTGGTTTCGTCGAATAAGGGCATAATTAACTTCCTCAAGGATGAGCTGGCCACCATACATGGTATTGGAAAGACAGAGACATTTATTATACTAAAGAGTTTTAACAAGTGGGTAAGGCTTGACTAGGGCTAGGTAAATATGCCAAGGCTTTCAAAAAATTTACTACCCACTACACCGAGGGCTAAAGTATGCAGGAGCAAGACATTATAGAGATTAGATGGCACGGTAGGGGTGGCCAAGGCGCCATTACCGCGGCAAAAATAGTAGCTAGGGCGGCCTTTGAATCTGGATATCCCGGGGTCGTAATGATACCCACCTTTGGAACAGAGAGAAGGGGTGCGCCGGTCATCACCTCCCTTAAGATAGCGAGGCACAAGATATATGACCTGTCGGTTATTGAGGAACCTGATATTGTTGTTGTACTTGACCATCTTTTACTGGGGGAGGTAGACGTGGGAGCCGGGCTTAGAGATGGGGGATTACTGGTAATAAACACCCCGTTCATGCCCGAGGCATATACTCGTGATGGCATACACGTGGCAACCGCGGATGTTAATTCTATTGCAAGTCAGGCGGGACTCCCCTACGGCGTGGTGAACACGGGTATAATAGGGGCATTGGCAAGGGCAACGGCTATCTTTGACACGGATATGCTTTCAAGGGTCATAAGAGAAGAATTCGAAGGGCGAAGACCGCATGAGAATGTCAAGGCAGCTCTTCTTACCTTCGATAATACGCGTTTAGGAGGTGGTGTGTGGGATCCCGGGAATGTGGACAGATAACATCGCACAGTGAGCCAGGTCCTGGAGACGGCGGTAGGACGGGTTCTTGGAGGGTCCTGCGCCCAGTGATAGACCTGGAGGCCTGTATTCCGAGCAGGAGAAAAGTAGCCGCGTGTTTCATCTGTTGGTTGTACTGCCCGGACGGCGTGATAACGAGGACTATACCACCAAGTATAGATTATGAATACTGCAAGGGCTGTGGCATATGCGCAGAGGAATGTCCTACCAAGGCGATTACCATGGTGGAAGAATCCAAGTTTGCACTCGAGGAGAAATAGGAGTGAGCATAATAGAATCAGGTAACGTGGCCGCTGCCCTGGGCGTTAAACTCTGCAGGGCAAACGTGATTGCAGCCTATCCAATAACACCACAGACCCCACTGACAGAGAAGCTCTCTGAGCTAGTGGAGAGTGGCGAGATGAATGCGGAATACATCCCGGTGGAGAGCGAACACAGTGCGCTAGGTGTTTGCATTGCAGCATCTAGTACGGGTGCAAGGGCATTTACGGCAACTAGCGCGAACGGCCTTTTATACATGCACGAGCAGTTGCACTGGGCAGCAGGGGCAAGGCTGCCTATAGTCATGTGTGTTGCAAACCGCGGAGTGGGCGCACCTTGGACGGTATGGAACGACCAGCAGGACTCGCTCTCGCAGAGGGATACAGGTTGGATACAGCTGTATGCAGCAGATCACCAAGAGATCATAAATACCGTTATAAAGGCTTACTACGTGGCAGAGCAAACGTCCATACCCGTGATGGTCTGCTACGACGGTTACATACTCTCTCATACGCACATGCCTTTTGAAGTGCCTGATCAGGAAAAGGTTGATGCCTTTCTTCCTCCGTTTAGGCCTAATTACGCACTCGATCCTAGTATGCCTGCTAACCTCAATACAGTAACCCTTCCTGAACCGAGGAATAACATAAGGGGTGAGCTGGCGCACGGCTACATGGAGCTTAGATATCTTCTACACGAAGGCATGATACGCGCAATAGAGGTCGTGGGTGAGGCTGAGCAACGTTTTAACGAGATATTCTCTGTTTCAGGGACAGCATACATGGACATGTACAAGTGCGACGATGCCACATACATAGCGGTTGCAATGGGTTCGTTGAGTCTGCACCTTAGGGTGGTTGCCGATATCCTAAGGGATGAAGGCATAAAGCTTGGAATAATTGGGATCAAGCTGTATAGGCCCTTTCCATGTGGGATTGTAGCGGATGCTCTGAAGGATAGAGATGGTATCATCGTAATGGAAAAGGCAATAAGTTACGGGTATGTGGGACCACTTTATTCAGACATATGCTCGTGCCTTTACACTCAAGGACTAGATGGGCCTAGTCCAGGTTTTCCTTATGTGCACAACTACATACTTGGCCTAGGTGGCAGGACCATAAGAACGATTGATCTGATGGATGCAATCAGGCCCATTTGCACTGGGAAGAGGATTAAAGACCAGCCTGGCTGGATAGGCCTCAAGATATAGGGGAAAGAGATGCCATCAAAACCAACCATACTTACACTCCCAGAAGAAGAACTTGTGCATCCTGGAAACAGGGCCTGCTCTGGTTGCGGCCTGAGTATAGCATACAGGATAGGACTCAAGGCCCTTGGCAAAGATACCATAGTTGTTGTGCCTCCCAGCTGTCTGACCGTACTCCAGGGGCTGTATCCAGTGGCAGCCACAAAGATGCCATCGCTGAACGTGACTTTCGCTTCCACGGCAGCAGCTGCAACCGGTGTTCTCGCTGCTTTAAGGTCACTAGGCAAGCAAGGCATAACGGTTGCGGGCTGGGCAGGCGACGGGGGGACTAGCGACATAGGCCTACAGTCACTCTCTGGTGCTGCAGAGAGGGGTGAGGATTTCATTTATATCTGCTACGACAATGAGGGGTACATGAATACCGGAGTTCAGCGCTCAGGTACAACACCTAGGGGTGCTCTTACCACCAATACGCCAGTGTTCGGAAAGACACAGGACAAAAAAAATGTACCGGCCATAATGAGTGCCCATGAGATACCATACGTGGCAACGACATGCTCTGCTTATCCGCTTGACCTCTATACGAAAATAGAAAAGGCAAAGGCTATAAGGGGTACAAAGTATATACATATACTTGCGCCCTGCCCGCCTGGGTGGGGTTACGATCCAAAGTACACGGTGAAGGTGGGGAAGCTCGCTGTTGAGACAGGCATGTACGACCTGTACGAGATAGAGAACAGAGAGTTCAGGCTTACCGGTGCATCAAGAAAACTACTTGAGAAGAGAAAACTTGTACCAGTAAGCGAGTACCTCAAGATGCAGGACCGTTTTAGAGGAATGAAAGATGCTGACATTGAAGATGTTCAGCGGCGAATTAACAAGAGGTGGGGTGCTTATTTCGAGATGTTCAAGGAATAACAGTAGTCAAACCGACCTAGTCCAATGCTAACCAAGCGCTGCCTTTAGGTGTTTCTTGTCAAGGTTTCCCCCTGTCATCACGAGTACTACCTTTTTACCTGCCAGCCTGTCCCTTATCTTAACAGAGGCCTCTATTGGAACTGCCCCTGCACATTCGGCAAGACTGTGTGTCATCTCCAATGCTAGCCTTACCCCGTCCAGTATCTCCTCCTCGGAGAGAAGAACGGTGTCGGTTATCTTGTCTTTGAGGATTACATAAGGCAACTGGAACACGCTCCTTGCTGCAAGGCCCTCGGCAATGGTCTCGGCACTATCGAGTACCACCCATTCACCCTGTTTCCATGACCTGTAAAATGCCGGGGCTTTCTCGGCCTGTACCCCTATTATCTCGACCTTAGGGTTGATGGTCTTTGCAACTGTTGCAAGGGATGCACAACCTGCACCCCCTCCTATTGGACAGATGATTACGTCCAGGTCAGGCAGGTCCTCGAATATCTCTAGGCCCATTGTACCGAGGCCATTGAGTATGGACGGCTCATTACCCTGCTCCACGTAATAGTAACCTGCGCTTTCAACCAGTTCATCACAGTAAAACTGGGCCTCGTAAAAATCATGGCCATGTTCTATGATCTGTGCTCCAAAGCTTTCTATTATTCGGTTTATCTCTGGGCTATTGTCTTCTGGTACCACTACGGTGCATGGGATTCTGTATCTCTGGGCTGCCCATGACATGGCCAGGCCATGGTTACCCCTGGTAGCCACCAGGACCCCTGCCTCCATTTCCTCTGGGTTTATATGTTCGAAGAAGTTCAAGGCACCCCTGATTTTGAAGGAGCCAGTTGGGTTGTGATTCTCGTGCTTCACGTATGTTTGTGCACCCGTTAGCCTACTCAGCTCTGAGTAGTAAATGAGGTTTGTTTTCTTTATATTCCTGTAAACAGGCCTTTGTGCCTCTATTATACCCTGGATATTTACCCTTTTGCTCAATTCTTCATACTTTCTCAGCATGATAGTTCTTCTCCTAGAATTTGTAACCTGTTTTTTTCTGTCTCAGCCTTAAAGACTGTAAGAGCATACCTATTATCAGGCCTATGATAATAAAGCATCCACCGATGATCGTGAAAATAAGCCTGTCAGATGTTTTCAGCTTCTTGTTCTCGCTTTTAAGCCTGTTGAATTCTTCTGCTTTTGATTTCTGTTCATCAATAAGCTTGTCATATGCTGACTTGAGCTCTAGGTATTTGGACGATGAATTCCTTAGGTTATCGTAGGACTGCTTAAGTTTTCTTATCTGGTTCGTAAGCACGCTTACCTTGTATTGAAGCCCCTGATTTGTCTTTCTAAGTTGCTTGTTCTCCTTGAGAAGCCCTTGGATCTTCTCTGAAAGGGTACTGACCTTTTCGTTTAGCTGATTTATTATGAATGTTTTGGGTGTTTTGTCAGTTAGGTACCTTGTCTGTACCCATCCTACCTTTCCATCTTGCGTTTTTACCTTTACCCAGTCAGTCTGCTCCTCCAGTACCTCCAGGTAATCGTTCGTGTTTGCTAGACCGATGATCTGAGAATTAACATCTGGGGATGATCTCAGCGATATGGTGATCCAGTCTCTTACATAGAGTCCCTTTGCATGCGCTGGAGATGCAGGCAGAAACAATAGGACTAGCATAATAAAATGGATTAATATGTAGTAATTACTTTGACAACTAGGTCTTTTTTCCATAGTATGGCCCCGGTATATTTTTTAGATACTAGAACCAGATAACACACATAGACCATGCACCGCAAGTGTGCCATATAATATGGAAGGCCATTGCTATTTATCCTGCTTTGAAATACAATACCCTGGATTATCAGATTACATGCCAGGAGGTTAAGATGAATCCAGAGGTCTTCAGGGAATACGATATACGTGGGATTGTGGGTAAGGACCTGACAGAGACCTTTGTCAGTGACCTTTCCAGGGCATTGTCTACTTACTGGTTTGCACACGGTGTGGATAAAGTCGTGCTGGGTATGGATGCTAGGCTTTCTTCACCTGGTTTCAAAGAGATAATGAAGCATGGCATTGCGTCATCAGGTATTCATGTTGTTGACATAGGCATGGTACCCACGCCTACCATGTATTTTTCGCTTTTCAGACTTGACGTTGGGGGAGGGGTTTGCATAACAGGCTCTCATAATCCTCCTGATAACAACGGGTTCAAGATAGCGCTTGGGAAAACGACCATATACGGCAAGGAGATCCAGAAGATACGAGAAATAATGGAAAGACGTGATTTTCCCGGCCAGAAGAAGGTGTCAGCTAGTAAATATGATATCGTTCCAGAATACGTGGATGACATAATATCACGTATCAGGCCGTGCAGAAGAAACCTCAGGATTGTACTGGATCCTGGGAACGGCGTTGGCGGTGCGCCTGCCATGGCAGTATACAAGGCTCTTGGCATGGATGTAATGGGTATATGCATGGAACCTGATGGGCATTTTCCTAACCATCATCCTGACCCTACTATAGAGGAAGGCGTTGCCATGCTGAGGGATACCGTGCTAGAGCAAAGTGCAGACCTGGGCATTGGGTTTGATGGTGATGCTGATCGTATTGGTGTGATCGACTCAAAGGGCGATACCATATATGGAGATCAGATTACGACTATACTTGCTAAGGCAATACTAAGCGAGAAAGCAGGAGAAAAGATAGTAGGTGAGGTCAAGTGTTCAAAGGTACTCTTCGACGAGGTCGAAAAGGCCGGGGGCATTCCAATCATGGGTAAGGTTGGACACTCACTCATGAAGGCAAAACTGATGGAAGAGAATGCAGCACTGGCCGGCGAGATGAGTGGACATATATTTTTTAACGACAGGTGGTACGGGTTTGACGATGCTATATATGCTGGAGCTAGGCTTATAGAGGTATTATCTAACGTGGATGATCCACTCTCGGTGTTCGAAAGCCTGCCAAGGATGGCCAATACGCCCGAGATCAGAATAGAATGTCCAGACGAGGTAAAGTTCGAGGTTGTAGAGCGTTTCAAGACATACGCAGAGAAAGTATACCCAAGGTTTATAGACATAGACGGTGTACGGTTCGAGAAGGACAATGCTTGGGGTCTGGTAAGGCCGTCCAATACGCAGCCCGTGATAGTACTTCGCTTCGAGGCAAAAGATGAGACTACCCTGGAGCAGATAGAGAGCGATACTAGGAAAAGGCTGGACCAGATCATGCAGGAGATTGCCTGAGGAAACACAGACACATTAGTGTTTGTTTATTGACTATGCTCTCCTTGAGTTCATGCGTTTGTACATGGCACGGTTGTTCTTGTAAATGTTTATAAACTCCTTGAAGAGGCGGTCATATATTTCCCTGTTTTCTGGCTTGGGCCTGAATGTACCCGAGTATTGGATTAGGTCTGGTATATCCTCGAACTTGATAAAGCCGAGTCCCACCGATGCGATGAATGCAGCACCTCGTGCATTTGCCTTAACAGGGTCCTTTACCTGTCTTATCTCCCTGTTTAGGACGTCGGCGAATATCTGACACCACAAGTCAGACTTTGCACCTCCTCCAATGATATTAATAGGGTCCATTCTTCTAGATATGAATCTTTCCACATATCCATGGCTCCAGCGCGTGTTGTATGCCACTCCCTCCATGAATGCCCTTATTATATGCCTCATGCTGGTGGTCATTGAGACGTTATACAGGCCAGCCCTAAGGGTGCTATCATCTACAGGTGTTCTCTCCCCGTTCAGCCAGGGGGTGAAGATAAGGCCGTTACTGCCTGGTGGCACTATGGATGCCGCCTCGTCAAGCTTCCTGTAGACATCTCCAGGTGGTGTATCGTCCCTTATGACGTCCTTGGGATAGAGTATATTGTTTACCAAGAAGGTTAGGGCCCCGCCGGCAATGTCCTGCTCGTTTATGCACTGGTACTTACCGGGTATGGCAGCTGGTAGCGATGCTATGGAATGCAATACATCCGTCTTCTTGAACGGTACTATACATTCTACCCATGACGACGTACCAATGTATATATGGCCCTCGAAGTCCCTTACTGCTCCAGATCCAAGGAGTGCCGCCTCATGGTCAGCCGCTCCCATGACCACCTTTACTTCTTGGCTCAGGCCGATGACAGAGGCCACCTCTCTCGATATATTACCCAGTATTGAAATGGACGGCCTGAGAGGGGGGAGCTTATTCTTGTCTATGCCAGATGCCTTTATAAGGTCATCATCGTAATGGATGCTATTTATGTTTCTTGTGTCTGTTAACCAGAAAAGTATGGTGGAATCGTAGGATGCAGCAAACTTGCCTGTTAGTCTCAAGTTCAAGTAATCCTTGCTCTCGAGGAACATGTAAGTTTTTTCGTATATTTCGGGTAGCTCGTTCTTTACGTATAGTATGTGTGCTATGTCGTCCTTGCCAGATAATGTCGGGCCACCACCTGTCTTGCGTATCCACCTTATGACCTTGGGAAGCCCGTATCCTAGTACACTGGGAAAGCCTTTAACCAGTTTCTTTACGTAAGGTGCACCCCTTGAATCCATCCACGTTAGGGAATTCATAAGGGGCTCTCCCCTGGAATCCACGGCAACCGTGCTGGACATGGTGCTTGATACTGCCACGGCAACTATGTCTGATGTGTCTACAATTTCCTTTCTGACTAGCCTTTTTGAAGTCTTGACAAGGGCATCCCACCAGTCTGACGGATCCTGCTCAGCACCTCCATCTGGAAGAAAATGTACAGGCGTGTACTCATATTCAGAATCCAACACCTCTCCGTAGACAGACACAATTGCAGACTTCACGCCTGATGTACCGTGATCTATGGCAAGTACGTATTTCTGCTGATCCCTTGCAAATTGCATACTAGCCACCTATGAATTCTGATGTATCTATTATTGTTACGTTGCCTTCTTTGTCTATATTTTCAACCAGCACACCTTCAAAGGTCTTTCCCCCTGCCTCGCCCAAGGTAATAACCTTTGGAAGGAGCGAGAAGAAATCCATTGGGTCTAAGCATGCTTCTGGTGGTAGTATCCCCTTTTTCTTTATCTTCCCTTGGCTTAAAAGGATTGCACCCATTGCCGCTGGTATGCCTGTGCCCTCTCCTAATGCCTGTCCTTCAGACGCGATCGAAAACACGTACTCCTGATACTCTGAGTTCTTTTCTCCTTTGACAACGACTTTTACGCAACCTTTCTGTGGACCGAAATTGGTTTCCTTAAGTATTACCTCCCGTTGCCTAAGTATGTAGGCAATGGCAAAGTCATATGGTACTACCTCCTGTCCCTTTACATAGACTGGTTCCCTGGAGGAGAGTCCAAGCCTGCACATGTCCTTTATCAGGTCATAGTACTCGGCAGGCAAGACCGTGCCTTTGTTAGTAACCCTCTTGGTCTTTATGTATCTGGGTATGGTTACCTGCTCTGGGTGGGGGTATGGGTAGACACGTATGCCTTTGCCTAGCTTGTAGAAATCGACCTCTTCCTGTAGTGCTATGCCATCTTGATCAAAGAACCTTACGGTCTTGAGTTCAGAGTCCAGGAACATGGGGATATCGATGGACATACAATGGAACCTGTGTCCGATCACACCTTCACCCTCGACAGGTTCGCCCCCGTGTGCATGGTATATGTCAATAGACTCGGTAGAGTCCAGCAGGTTATCCGATGCAAACCTTGCAAGCAGGTTCGTTGTGCCGGGAGAACTACCCATGCCGATCAAGGCAGTGATACCAGAGGCCTTTGCTGCCTCGTCCATGTCCAGTATGTCCATTGTGACGTCAACGTCATCGCAGATATCCACGTAGTCTATCCCCATATCTATAACTGTATTAAGTATGGTCTTTACATACTTGTAAAATGGGCCAGTGCAGTTTAGTACGACGTCAGATCCGGCTATGACATCCTTTATACTTCGTGGATCTGTAACATCCACCTTTTTGGCACTTAGCTTATGAGAATGTGTCTCCTCTATGATCTCCATCGCTTTGGTGGTATTTATGTCACCTATTATAATTTTGCTGAACCAGTCTCCTTTGGCGAGAGTCTTTACAGCAGTGCTACCCACTGTACCGCAACCCCCTAGAACAACGATACTTGCCATAAGTACCTCCCCTTTAACTAGTGTTTGATGTACATGCCCTGGCAAAGGATCCGCTTAGTATACTTGGAAAAACCTGACCGATCTTTCCCTTACAACAGCTACTTGAAAGCATCAAGTCTTTCAAGCATATAGGCAATTCATTCTCACGGGCAAACAATTAGACAAGAGTAATTAAACTTCAATTATCTAAGGATGTTATGGCCTCAATCTTACAGGTGCATTACTTTAATTGTATATTGACGCCCATTACATATATCCGTTTCCCAGTATGTGGGTCTTTCATGGAGTAAAACATGGGTGATACCTCGTAAAAGCCAAAGCAGACCCCTCCGATAATGCCTATGCTTGCGCCTTGGAGTATTCTGTCCATATGGTCACTTGGCTCATTCACAAACGCTAGGCTAGCTGCACCCACAAGGGCACCTATTCCCATTCCCCACAAGGTATCCTCGAATATGATCTGCAGTGAGGAACCATCTGCCCTTGCATTGCTAGGTAAAGCCAGCGTATAGAACCCGATGCCAGCTATACACAAGATAATTACGAGACGTCTCATGCAATCTCCTTTCCTACCTTTTATTAAGTACCTCGGAGATCCTGTCCGCAATACCTTCCGGGTCAAGGCCATAGTACTTCATGCATGCAGCGGAAGGTCCTGATGGAGGGAACCCCCTTACACCCATTGGGACCAGTTCTATAGATATACTATTCGTGGAGGCTGTATAGGCTATACTGGATGCAAGACCTGTTATCTCAAGGTGATCCTCTACAACAAAGGCCACACCTTTCATTTGTGCCTTTACAAGCAATGACGGATCTATCTCGAAGGGGCAGGATATACCTATCACATCTATATCTATACCTCTTGACAGTAGTATTTCCCAGGCCTTTATGGCAGGGCTACTCATTGCACCAAGGCTGAAGAGAGTAGCCTTGTCGCCGTGCCTTAGGTGGTATGCCTTGCCGTAAATGAATTCCTTGTCCTTGAAGAATAAGTTTCCTTTATGGTCTGTTACCACGGGTACCTTTGAGCGGCCCATGCCAATGAGGCAGTTTCCTGGAGATGAGAGTGCCCACCTGGTGGCCAAATCGGTCTCGTTAGGATCAATGGGTATTACTACCTTGAAACCAGGGAGATTTCTCATGAGTCCCAAGTAGTCTATACATTGATGGGTCTTGCCGTCCTCCCCCACGTCCACGCCAAGGTGGGTGCATATCAGTTTCAGATGTGCCCTGTTTATTGCGTTCAGCCTTTGTTGGTTATAGGTTTCGTCTATTCCAAACATGCCGAAATCGGCGAATATGCTTACAACCTGCTGTGTTGATACAACCCCTGCCATGACAGCTGTGTTATGCTCTGATATACCTGCCTCGAAAAACCTATCCGGGAATTCGCTTGAGTATGTGCCGGTCTTAACAGAACCAGCTAAGTCGCAGTCGAAGACGGCAAAGGGTACACCCTGGTTTACCTTTGCTACGTCAACCAGTGCAGCGCCAAAGGCGGATCTGTTATCAGTGAGTACATCCTTGTCATACGTTCTTGGTTCTCCAGGCCTTACCCTTGGATAGTCCCAGCCCTTCCACTGGAACTCCTTTGTTGTTGGTTCTTCCCTTAATGCCTTCAGATCCTCAAGGGGCCAGTCCAGCGATGCTTGCTTTAATGCCAGCTCCATTTCATCTTCTTTTAATGCTCTTCCATGGTACGTGGCCTTTCCTTCCATGAAACTTATACCCTTCCCCATTATGGTGTTGGCAATAATAGCGTAAGGGCTTTCTCCATCACCTGTTGCAGTCTTTATTGCCCTGTAGATCTCCTCGTGGTTATGACCGTCGATCTCTATTACCCTGAAACCCGCATCCTTGTACTCGGCCTCTAGATTCTGTGGCATGATTTTTTCCCTGTCCCCGGATATCTGAAGCCTGTTGTTGTCAATTATAACCGTGATGTTGTTGAGCGAGTATTTCTTTATGAATCTCCTTGCCTCGGATACTTGCCCTTTCTGCTGCTCACCGTCACCCATGACAACGAAGCAGTCCATATCTATCTTCCTTAGCCTCGCGGCGATGGCGTAACCAGCAGCAACGCTCAACCCCTGGCCAAGATTACCAGTACCCCATACCACACCGGGTACGGATGGCTCCACGTGACCCTCGAAAACGCTTCCAACCCTTCTGAATCCTTTTATAGGAGCGAGTGGATCAAACATGCCAGCCCTGGCAAGGGCCGAGTAAACACCAGGGGATGTGTGTCCGTGGGATACTATGACCTTGTCCTGGTCCATGTCCACCACGTTGTATAGCACGGAGTATATGTCTATGGAAGAGAGCGAACCACCGGGATGGCCTGAACCTGCAAGGTAAGTCATTGCCAGTATATCCCCTCTTGACCTATCTGCATTCTCCTTTATTTTTTTTAGTAGATCCTTTGTCAGTTCTTTAATCATAAGATACTCCCTGAGTTGTTCTTACACATGTACCTATTCATCGATTATTATGACCCGCTGTGTCAAGAATTAAGTCTTACTTTCAGGCACCGCTTGCCTTGTCGAGACCTCTGTTGGTTTATAATGCCCATTGAAGGATGCATTTATAACCTCGGCTGGGTCAAGGGTCTTTAATCCAGTCAGGTGTCCCAGTTGCATCTTGCAGGCACCGCAATCCGTAACAAGTGCATCCGGTTCCAGTGAAAGTATGGACGCGGATGCAATTCTACCTAGTTCGTTTGATGTCTCCTCGTTCTTTGTCTTGAAGCCGTAACTACCTGCAAGGCCACAGCAGTTGTCATCCAGGACATGGTATGTTAGCCCTGGTATCATGGAGAATAAGCTGGCCGCTGGGTAGCCAATACCTATAGCCTTAAGGTGGCACGGTATGTGATATGCGATCTTCATGTTAACCTTGCCAAAGTTTGGTTTTACATTCCCTTCCTCGATCAATTTCAGTATGTACTCATGCACGTTATAGGTATTCTCTGCCACTTTTTTCCCGTTCGGTACATCTAGTATACCGGGATAGTCCCTTGTGAGCGCAAGCCCACAGGACGTACAGGCATACACCACCGAATAGCCCTTATCGATATATTCGGATAGAATCGTTGCATTCTTTGTTGCAAATCTTCTTGCCGTTTCTATGTCTCCATTACCCAGGGCAGGCAGGCCGCAACATACCTGCTTGGGAAGTACAACCTCAATGCCCATCCTGGCCAACAGATCCCTGATTGTCCTTCCTAGGTCTGGCCTGTTGAAATTCAGATAGCATCCGTAGAAGAATGCGACCTTTCTCTCGCCTTTACCCACCTTTGAACGACTCTTGGAAAGGGTTAGCACACGGTATTGGGGTAGCGGTAATTTGGTGGATATGCCTATGGCTCGTGCTATTGTTTTGCCAAGCCCTAGCTGGCTTATCCTGTTTACCGCGGGCGCAAGCTGCGAGTTGATTAATCCCATGTAGTAGGTGTTGGCGAATATAATAGAAGTGATAGGTTTCTTGTGTTCCTGCCTATACTTTATCTGGGCCTTGAGTATGATTTCAGATACGTTTACCCCGTAGGGACACGCAACCTCGCAGCGTTTACACTGCAGGCACAGCTCGACCCAGCTATCCACGGACTCTTCTCCGTCCAGACGGAAACGCTGAGCATCCGGTCCAGCCTGCTTTGGTCCAGGGAATTTCTTGTTAACCCTGAAGACAGGGCAGTTTTCAGTGCATATATTGCATCTTATGCAGTGCTCGAACATCATTTGAGATATCCATCCATGTGTTTGGCTGCTGTAACACCCGTTGAGATTCCAAGGCCATGGCCACATTGATACTTCATTATCTCAGAGAATGCTAGTATACTGCCGCTTACAAAGAGATTCTCATATTCACTATCTTTTGGCCTGAGAGATTCTGTAGCCTGTATACCTGCTCTCTCTATGGGATGCCCGGTCTTAAAGAAATCATCGTTGAACCACTTGTGCCGCTTGTCCGGCATGTAAACAGGGAGATCAAATACGGTCTCATAGGCCTTGGATTCCCTGGTTGCGTAAAGTCCCCCACTTATAAATGACCCTGTTGCCAATAGGAATGCCTTTCCGTGCACCCGGGTTGGTTTGCCTTCACCGGCAAGCGTGATTGCCTCTATCTTGTTACCTGATTTCTCAATGCTTGCGATCTCCTTGCCCCAATAAATATGACCGCCTTTCTCGAAAAATGCTTTCTTCAGTCCTCTGAACAACCTGAGTCCAGGTATCGAGGGTGGTAGGGTAGGGATCTCGAATATATCTCTTTCGGTTTCCATGCGGATTTCCTCTGTTATCCTTCCGGGTGATCTCAATCCCAGTACAGCAGGTATTGCTATCTTGGCATTGGGTACCTCCAGGTCTCTGATCATCCTTATGAACCTGCCGAGGAACGCCTTTTCTTCAAAGGCGTGAGCTAGTCCCATTGTATTGTAGACATCCATGTCAAATATGCTGAAGCTGGCATTTTTTTTTCTTGATATTATGTAGCTTGGGTAGAAATCCTTGAGGCCTTTAAAGGATATTACGTGTATGTACTCTTCTTCCAGATCGAAGGAGACCTGCATTGTAGTTGGCACGAAGCAGGTAGTCTTGGTCGTTCCTATAGGTGTGAGAATCTCGGTGTTTCTCGAAGGGTCGCCTGTATAGTTTAGCCCCACGGTTTCCATGATCTCCTTGAAGAAAATAAGGGATTCTTCAACTGCATCCTGCCCGATCATGCGGTAAGGGTGGCTTGATGGCAGTTTCTTCATATCCTTGAGCGGGGAGTCTGTGTGGCCTAAGACATCAATGCATCCTGTAGAGAGACAACACATGGGATCGCCTTTTGATACAACGGCGACACGCCTGCCCTTGGTGGCTAGCCATAAGGATGCCATTAGTCCTGATATGCCTCCACCTATGATGACTGCATCGTACATATCTACCTTCTCCATCTCCTGAAGGAACCTAGGTTCAATATCCCAACGTATATGCTTTCTATGAGCTGCTCCTCCCTGAGCTGATCACCCCATAGCGTTGGCTTAATTCCCTTGAAACGTCTCTGTAGGAAGGATTTTAGTATGTCAATGGATTCTTCAGAGCTTATCCTCCCTCCCTCCTGCATTATGCCGAGTGCCCTGTACGTGCAATAGCCCCCCTGGCACGGTCCCATGCCGAGCCTGGTCCTATGCTGTATGTCCTCAAGGTGCCTCGGGCCAATCCTGTTTATTACGTTTTCAATATTTTGCCTTGTGACCAGTTCGCACTCGCACACTATTTCATCCATTTTCTTGAGCCTCTTGGAAAGTGGATAGCCTGTTAATTCATCTTGGCCGTCAAGGGGTACCTCTGCAGTTGTACAGGTGGCCTTCTTGCCAAACCTGTCACAGATCAGATCGCACATCTTTTCTGCCATGAGCCTGTACGTGCTGAGCTTGCCGCCCACTATGCTCAGCATTCCATTTTCGTGGTCTATTATCCTGAATCCTCTGGATATTGCCCTGCTATCACCTATGTCTGCCTTTAGGAGTGGCCTGACCCCGCAGTATGCCCTTATCATCCTTGTGGACCCGAACTTTGGTACCATGTGCTCTATCTCGGTAGTGATTAGGTCAACCTCATGGTGCTCGACAGATATGTTTTCAGGATCCTTCACATTTATAGACGTGGTACCTGCTAGGCACACGGCCTCGTTAGGCACTATGATATCTCCGTCAGATGGTGGCCTGAGCCTATTTATCACCATGTTCGTTAGCCTGTGGTTAGACACTATGAGGCTACCCTTTGCAAGCGTCATAGGCACACTAGATCCGGCCATGGAGGCCACCCTGTCTGCCCATGCACCAGTGGCATTGACTATAAGTCTTGCCCTTATCTCCTTTTTTTGTCCCGTGAACGTGTCCTCAGCCCTTACGCCTACGCAAGTCCCCTTTTCCTTAAGTATCTGGGTTACCCTGTGATGCGTGAGCACACCCCCACCCCTATGCCTTGAGGATAGGGCATTCAGCATGCACAGCCTGAATGGATCGATGGAACAATCAGGCACCATGATGGCCTCTTCTATGGTTGGGTTCAGGTTCTCCACGAGTTCAAGTGCTCTTGTAGGTGAGAGTACCTCGGTCGGTATGCCCACATCATCGCAACACTTGAGGAACCTGTCCCTGTACCTCTTGGAGTCACCGGGTAGGCGTACAAAGAGTCCACCTGTCTGCTCAACGCACTTGCTTGCTATCTTTCTCAGTATCATGTTCTCGGTGATGCATTCCTCTGCGGCCTCTGGGTCTGTAACTGCATATCTGGCACCTGAATGAAGGAGCCCATGGCAGGCCCCGGTGGCCCCTGCTGCAAAATCTCCCTTTTCTACCAGATAGTGAGGTATGCCTCTCAGGGCAAGGTCCCTTGCAATGCCACAACCAGTGGCTCCGCCACCAATGATAATCACGTCGGTCTTAATCATTGGTGGGTCCCCCGGCCGAGGTGTTGAGGACTTCCTGGCATGGACCATATAGTATAATCAAACGTTCATATCTTTCCACTTTACTTCTAGGTCTCCTGGTATAAAAAATTTGTGGCAAGGTGTCTTTAGAAACTCATACCTTGCAAGGCCCTTTACGAGGGTGATTGCCTGTTGTCCTCCTCTACCACTTCCTTGATGTCGTCGAATATGGATGGTATGGCAGCGGTTACCCTGGCCCAGCTAGGTATGGGCGGTACTCCCAGCGGATCCTTGAGGAACGCCTGACCTGCTATGTCGAGTCCCTTTGTAAACGTCTCCACTGCCTTGACCTCTGCGTGCCTGTCGAAGAGTAGTCCGTTTATAGCAGCATCATCCTCGTAAAGGCGTACCGTGTCCTGGGCAATCCTTTGGTAAGTTACCTTGAGTGCCCTAAACATACCCTCAGAGAACGATACACCCTCTGATGCAATGTTGGAGAAAAGCGATGCGGCTATGTCAATGCTCATCTTGAGGAGCCCCTTGGTTGGGTCGTCGTCAGAGAGTTCCTGGTGCTTGTGCTCGTAGTCTATGGAAAGGTCCACCTGGCATATCCTCCTTGGTGTGCAGTTTCTGTACACCTCGCCTAGTAGCCCGATTTCCAATCCCCAGTTGGCTGGTATCCTGTTTACCATTGCCAGGCCCGCCTTCATGGCAAATTCCCCTGCAAGCGGATACCTGAAGGAATCTAGATAGGCGAGGTAGGGAAGATGTCCTACTATGTTCTTAAGCGCCCTTACCAATGGTGTTACAAACAGCCTTGTTGCCCTTCCGTGCAGTCTATTCGTTACCCTGGCATAATAACCTTTTGCATACTCATACTCCATGTTTGGATCCACCAAGGGATATATAAGCCTGGCAGGTAAAACCCTTTCATAGGTCATGATGTCGCAGTCATGAAGGGCTATGACCTCGGTATCCCTACATGCCAGAATATAGCCAATACACATCCATACGTTTCTACCCTTTCCAGCGGATACATCGAGCAGGCCCTCTGTCCATAGCTCGGAGTATATTTTTTGCATGCCCGGGCTGTTGTTCCATACAACCTTTGTTTCCTGCGGTAGAATTGCAAAGAAATCAAGGGCACGTCTGAATTCCTCCTCGTTTGCATTGTCTAGGCCGACCACTATACGGTGTATGTAGCCCACGCTCATGAGCTCGTTTATAATGCGTGGCAGTGCATCGCCCTCCAGTTCGGAATACAGGCTTGGAAGTATAAGAGAAACCGGTCTCCACGCCGTGTACTTACTTATTTTTGACTCTAGGTACTCAAGGTCCACCTTGCCTACTTGGTGAAGCGTGGATATTGAACCGTTCTGGAAAAAGTCACCCATAAAAACCTTCCTTTCTAAGCAGATCCATAACCACCCTGGCCCAGCCCCTTGGACCTGGCTTGTCTGCTTTGATTGTTTTTTGCTCCAGTTCTCTGGGGATCTCTATGTATGTTCCATCTGTACGGGGCAAAAGCACGGGCATATCCACAGCATCAAGCAATGGTATGTCGTTGTAACTGTCCCCCAATGCCATTGTCTTCCATTTTGTATCACTGTAGTTATCCTTATAAAGAGCCTCGATGATCCTTAAGGCATGACCCTTGTTTCCCTTGCTTACCACGTGGTAGAAGCGTCCCCCCTTTATACACTCAAGACCCATGAGACTTAGTTCCTTTATGAACCTCTTGAGGCCTTCTTCTTCCCCTTTGTAAACGAATGGCTCCGAGAACTCCCTTTTCTTTGCCAGGCCTGCCGACTTCAGATCAAGGCCCGAAAGTTCCGATATCTCCCGGACACTCATGGTGGAAAATTTTCTCACCTTAAACCCGGTCTTTTTTTCCGCACGGTCTATTTTGGCCAGTATATCCCTGTATGATTCTCCGATTTGTAACACGATATACTTATCCATGTCTTTTCCTTTTACATGGTTGCACAGGGGATTTCTTTTGGAGATGTATATGGCACTTCCGTTTTCTGTAGCGAATATATCAAGAAATTCATTGGTATAGGGTTGATTTTCAAGTTCATGACGCGTTTTGCTGGTGATGGCAATGACAGGTATATTTAGACTACTAGTGGCTTCCAGTGCATCCCTGGCCTCGTCTATCGAATACGTGTTGTAGTCAAGCAAGGTTCCATCCAGGTCGGTAAATATAAGAAGTTGTTTCTCAAGGGACATGCCTTGATGATATACCACAGCATGGAAGCTTAAGTCTAGGCATACATGCTCTACTAGTGAATTAGTTATTTCTTCAAGGTAGTTGTCTTGTTGGTGTACCTGTGATAGCTTTAAGAAAAAAGAAAAAAGGAGGCAAGGGGTGATTGGTGGTATAGGGATGACCGAGCTGATTGTAATCTTGGTTATTGTCCTGGTTATATTTGGCGCCGGTAAGCTTCCCGAGGTTGGTTCAGCCCTTGGCAGGGGTATAAGAAATTTCAAGTCTGCTGTAAATGAGCCTGAGGATAAAAAGCAAAACTTGGAACATAAGGATAAAAACGAGAAAGAGGATAAAGATAGCTAGTCATAGTGCATAGATCTGCTCATCACTTAGCACTTTGAAGCCGTTTTCTACCAGAAGGTCCTTAACCTGAGGAATGGCCTCAGACTCTATTATTACCAGGGCGCTGCCATCCTTGCCAAAGCCAAACCCCAAGGCATTATCTATGTTTATGTTCTTGGACAGGAAGAAGGCTGTTATCCCCTTCAAACCAGCGGGTATACCATTAACCTCAACTACAACAACCTCGGTAAGGGCTACTGTGAAACCGGATTGTTTAAGCATCTCTTTTGCCTTGAAAGGCTTGTCAACCAGTAGCTTTATAATGCCGAACTTGTCGGAACTTGCTATTGTGAGCGCCTTTACATCCATGCCCAGGCCCATGAATATGTCTAGAATCCTATCCAGCTTGCCAGGCTTGTTTTCTACAAACAAAGACAGTTGATGCGCCATAGCTATACCTATTCCTCCCGTTTATCTATTACCCGGACAGCCTTGCCTTCTGATACAGGTAGGCTTCCTGGCTCGCACAGCTCTATCTCCGGGGTTATCAAGAGCTCGTCCCTCAGATCCCTGGTCAGGCTCTTTTTCAGCTTTTCTAGGCCCCTTATATCCCCTACGAACATGCCAGGATCTAGTTCCACCTTCACTATCATATGGTCGTTGTGGCCCTTTGACTCCAGTACTATCTGGTAGTTTCTTCTTACACCAGGTGTGCCCAGTAGCACTGCCTCAACCTGTACCGGGAATATATTTACTCCTTTGACTATGAGCATGTCGTCAGACCTGCCAGATATCCTTGTTATCCTCCTATGCGTCCGACCGCATGCACAAGTTGAATCAATTATAGATGTGAGATCCTTTGTCCTGTACCTTATTATGGGCATGCCTTCTCTGGATAGCGTGGTGAGTACGAGTTCTCCTGTCTCGCCGGGTTTCACATGGCTTAGTGTATGGGGGTTAACGATCTCTACCAGGTAGGCGTCTTCCCATATATGCATGCCGTTTTTCTCTGGACACTCAAAGGCTACCCCTGGTCCGTTCATCTCAGAGAGGCCGTAGGAATTGTAAGCATCTATGGAGAAAAAGTTTTCTATCTTTTTCCTGGTTTCTTCAGAGTGGGGCTCGGCTCCAATGAGTGCCGTGCGTAGATGTGGCAGGTCCCTGGAAGGTTCAATACCCATGCTTTCCGCAGTATCGGCGAGGTAGAGGGCATAGCTGGGTATTACGTGCACAAAGTTTACATCGAAATCCTTGAGGAACTTAAGCTGTCTTTTCGTATTGCCAGGTCCAGATGGGATGGTAAGGCACCCCACACGCTCTGCACCGTAATGGAGGCCGAGTCCACCCGTGAACAGGCCATATCCGATCATGTTCTGGAATACGTCGCCCTTTCTTACCCCAACCATGTAGAGGCATCTTGCAACAAGTTCGGACCATGCATCAATATCCTTTATCGTGTGAAATACCACGGTTGGTGTGCCGGTTGTGCCCGAGGACGAATGAAGCCTCACAAGATCTTTCCTATCAACAGATACCATCCCGTAAGGGTATGACTCGCGCAGGTCTTCCTTTGTTGTAAATGGCAATTTCTCTATGTCATCCAGGGTTCTTACCTCGTAGTCCTCTAGGCCGAGGCTTTTGTAGAAAGGTGCTTTTGATGCCTGCTTGAGCGTTTCTTTTAGCCTTTTGAGCTGTAGTTCCTCGAGTTGATCCCTTGACATTGTCTCAATCTCTTTATCCCAGTACACTTACCCTCTCCTCGTTTCTTTCTTGAAACCATTCTTTTTTATTTTTGTCTATCCTTGTTTTTCCGAGTATATCAGCCAGTTTTTCACTGGATAGATAATTATTATAATTCATTGAGTCGTGTTATTACAATAGATATTATGCCTAGGATCCTTGTGGGGCTCTACCTGATATTTTATACCTGGCCTCTGGTCCTTGATACATGAAACCTCTAACAGCGGCCCATTGCTAGGTTCCAGCGGTCGGGCCTTCAGTGCCTTTGTTAATATGTCTTCTACCTCAAGCCTTATACCTTAAACCCTATAACTTACGCCTGTTTTTTCTAGCTCTCAGCGGCCAGGTTATTTGCCGGATACCCGACACCTGAAACCTTGCATCTTACCTTGTACCCTGTACCTTAAACCTTTCATCTTCCACTCTATACTTTTAACCTTATACCTCTAACCTTGCACTATGTATTTTTATTCTACATAACAAGTTGTCACTGTTGGCATTTAAATGTATATAAAGCCAAAGTATTCAGCCTGGGGGGACCTTATGAAGATATGCATGATTGGTGCTGGCTATGTTGGGCTCGTAACAGGGGCCTGCTTTGCGGAGATGGGGAACGATGTAATATGCATAGAAGAGAACAAAGACAAAGTAAAGATGCTTGAGAAAGGTAATGTACCCATATATGAGCCAGGACTAAAGGAGATCATTGAAAGGAACGTTAAGGAAGGCAGATTATCATTCTCGTATGATATATCAACGGGTATTCAGAATAGCCTAATCTGTTTTATCACCGTGGGTACGCCACTAGGAGATGACGGATCCGCGGACTTGAAGTATGTACTCAGGGTTGCCGGCCAGATCGGGGATAGCATGAATGACTACAAGATAATAGTGGACAAGTCCACTGTTCCCGTTGGTACCGGCGAGATGGTAAGAGAGACTATACTTAAGCGGCTTGAGGAAAGGGGGCTGTCTCATATCGAGTTTGATGTTGTTTCCAACCCTGAGTTTCTAAAGGAAGGTAATGCAGTACAGGATTTTATGAGGCCAGAGAGGGTAATCATAGGAACGGATAACATTCGTACAGCAGAGATAATGAAGGCTCTTTACGAACCATTTGTCAGGACCAGTAACAATCCAGTGCTCATAATGGACATAAGGAGTGCGGAACTGGCAAAATATGCATCAAATGCTTTTCTGGCCACGAAGATAACCTTTATGAACGAGCTTTCCATCCTGTGTGACAAAGTAGGTGCAGACATATTCCAGATAAGAGAAGGCATGGGGACAGATTCCCGGATAGGTCCAAGGTTCTTGCTCGCTGGTGTTGGATACGGAGGGTCATGCTTTCCCAAGGACATACAGGCCCTTGTGAAGACGAGCAAGAACAAGGGCCATACACTTGAGATATGTGAAGCAACATTGAGGGCTAACCAGAGACAGAAGGAGTATTTTGCAGGCAAGATAGTATCCTTCTTCAAGGAGGAGGGACTTGATCCCAAGGAGATCAATATAGCAATATGGGGGCTAACCTTTAAGCCTAAGACCGATGACGTGAGGGATGCACCTGCCATAGATATCATAAGGGCACTCCTTGAAAGGGGTTTTAACATTAGTGCTTATGACCCCCAGGGTATGGATAACGCCAAGGCAATACTGGGCAATAGCATTGCGTATGCTAAGGATCACTACGATATGCTAGATGGTGCCGATGCCCTGGCAATAGTTACCGAGTGGAACATGTTCAAAAGCCCTGATATGAAGCGTGTAAAGGAACTCATGAGAAGGCCCGTTATCTTCGACGGAAGAAACATTTACAGCCCAGATGAAATAAGGGCCATGGGCTTTACCTATTTCGGAGTTGGCAGGGGGTAAGATAGAGTCAGGCGCCATGTCTCGAATTCCAAGAACGAGCTAAGGGTTTTGCAAGGCTTAGTTCTTGCTTCTTGCAAGCCCCTGGCATAAGGAACAGATTGCAGGCTTGCCTGGAGATAGGTGCAGATGATTGCTTGTGGACACCTTTCTATTTCCCGGGGTTTTGTACGGGCTGGCTTATGGGCGGCCTCGGAGGCTTGGTCCCCTGGCCTGTATCCATTATGCTTTTCTGAGGCCTCTTGAACCCAAAGTATCCTAGGGTAAGGGCTAGTACCATAAAGATAATGGCAAGCACCCAGGTCGCTTTTTGCAGGAAATCAACGGGTCCAGAGCTTCCGAACAACGCCTGGCCTCCAGCACCACCAAATACTGCCCCTATATCAGCCCCCTTTCCTGATTGTAGCAATACCACTATGATAAGTGCTATTGAGATTAGTACAAATATTGTAATGATAAATGTCTGCATGGTTATTACTCCTTGTATCTTACTATACGCTCGAAGGAATCAGGATCAAGGCTCGCGCCACCTACTAAGGCACCGTCAATGTCCTTTTGCCTCATGAGTTCATCTATATTATCTGGTTTTACGCTGCCACCGTATAATACTCGGATCTCGCCGGAAGCTTTAGCGCCTAAGATAGATGAAAGGACATTCCTTATCCTCTCGTGTACTTCCTGCGCGATCCCAGGTGTGGCTGTTTTCCCTGTACCTATTGCCCAGACAGGTTCATAAGCGACTATGATGGACTCCGTGGGTTTTAGTTCAAGTCCTTCAAGCCCTTGAGTTAGCTGCCTATCAATAACTTCAAACGTCTCTGAAGCCTCCCTCTGCTTAAGAGTTTCACCAACACATAGTATGGGGTTTATATGGTTCCTCAGCGCCGCCTTTACACGTCTGTTAACAGTGGCGTCTGTTTCGCCGAAGAATTGTCTTCTCTCTGAATGGCCTATAATCACGTATTCTACACCAATAGACCTAAGCATTGGTCCACTTATCTCTCCGGTATATGCACCCTTGTCCTCCCAGTACATCATCTGTGCCCCTATGCTTACAGGTGTGCCCTGTAACGCCTCTATAAGGGTACGTAGGTAAATGAATGGTGGGCATATGATTATATCCCGATCTTTTACATCAGATATTGCCTTCCCAAATCTGGAGGCATAGTTTGTAACTTCATCAAGCTCCATATGCATCTTCCAGTTACCTGCAATAACAGGTCTTCTCATATGTTCCTCCATGACCTAATCCCTTGCATCATCAACTCGTCCCATGTAATTTACACTGTATACCGCTAATATTATACCTTTTACCTTTCTTACGATCTCAGCGCCTCAACACCGGGTAGCTTCTTCCCGCCTAGCATCTCCAGGAAAGCACCGCCTGCGGTTGACACAAAGTCCACTTTGTCCTGGTTAGAAGTCTTATCAAGAGCAGCATCTGTATCACCACCGCCAACAATAGTCAATGCGTTTGAGGATGCTATTGCGTTGCTTATTGCTAGGGTGCCTGATGCAAAGGCATCTACCTCAAAGACCCCCATGGGGCCATTCCACACTATGGTAGCACAGTCACTTAGGGCCTCTTCAAACAAGGTCGAGGTTGCAGGACCAATATCCAGACCCATAAGTGTTGGAGGTATTTCCTGTATTGTCTTAATCGTAGGCTTGGCTCCTGTTCCCGGCTCGGTTGCACATACGCAGTCAACAGGTAAGTAGAATCTCACC
Organism: Deltaproteobacteria bacterium; assembly: GCA_015486075.1. GTDB lineage: Bacteria > Desulfobacterota > Desulfomonilia > UBA1062 > UBA1062 > B14-G9. The sequence continues at coordinate 11,349 of WFSG01000014.1, read as the reverse complement.
CCCCTTGATTTTGCCTTCTTCATTATATCCATAGCGGTATCCAGAAGGTCCTCTTCAACCAGAGACTTGCCTACTTCTTGCCCAAGGGCCTTAACAAAGGTAAAAGCCATGCCTCCACCTATTATCATTTTATCCACCTTATCCACTAGGTTCTCAAGGACCTCAAGTTTTCCAGAGACCTTGGCTCCTCCTATAACTGCGGCATAAGGCCTTTCAGGGTTTCCAATGGCCTTTTCTATGTACTCTAGCTCTCTGAGCATCAAGAAACCCGCTGCCTTGTCCTTTACATGTTTGCATATGCCCACGTTTGATGCATGTGCTCTGTGTGCGGTTGCAAACGCATCGTTCACATAGGTATCGCACAAGGATGCCAGTTCTCTTGCGAATTCAGGATCATTCTTCTCCTCTCCAATGTGAAACCTCAGGTTTTCCAAGAGCAGCACCTCTGAAGGGCCCAGATTGTCTACCATGTTTTTTACCTCTGGCCCAACGCAGTCAGGTGCCATGTGCACGCTTGTACCTAGTAGTTCAGAGAGTCTCATAGCAACTGGCACCAGGCTCATCTCGTTTATTACCTTTCCTTTGGGCCTGCCCAGATGAGAAGCGAGTATGACCTTGGCGTTTTGTTTCATCGCGTGTTCAATTGTTGGTAGTGCAGCTTTTATGCGCGAGTCGTCTGTTATCTCAGCAGAACTATTGAGTGGTACGTTAAAGTCTACCCGTATTAGAACCTTTTTTTCTGCAAGCTCTAGTTCCCCTATAGATTTTATTCCCATGAGAGATCCTCCTCGGATGAATGTTTATACCTTTAGATCCTTAAACCATGTAATATGTCTGGCCGTTTGGACGATACTTTATATTATAATCTATAAGATCCTTGCGTGTTTACAACTATTGGTATTGTATATTATTAAAAAATGGTGCGTGTCAATGGGATTAAACCCCGCTTTTTACAAGGACCAGACACATGGACATGATATCCAGAATGGCCGATAGGTTCCAAGTGCTTTTGGATAGCCTTATAGATGGGAACCTTAGACGGGCCGAGAAAAAGGCCAGGGCTATAAAGAAGATCAGAAATTGCGAGGATCTGAAGGTTATTGCCTGGGACCTAGTGGAAGAGACAGCCCAGGGCCAGGCAATAAAGAATGCAGTTGTTAACCTCCCTTCTGTATTCCCTGGGATAGGTACCTTGATTTCTTTCTGGCTGATTGGTGCGGAGAATTTCCTTATGCTTGACCAGTCTATCCTTTTGGTGCTTATCTTGGCATACCTGTTCGATCATCCCGTAGTAGGACAGAGAGATAAACTGAAGGAGGTAATACTCGGCGTATTGGGAAAGGCATACCGAATAGCGGATGATGCAGTGATAGTGGATGCAGATTTTGTGGCTAGGAACTACCTTACAAATACCTTGCCTCAAAGGTACTTGAACAAAGGTGCCAAGAAGTTATTCAATCGACTGTTTCCTCCAAGAAAGAGGTGGAGGCTGCTGCCATTGGGTATTGGCGTGCTATCTTCTGCCCTTGACGGCTACGATACCACAATAAGGGTTGGCAAGCTTGCTGTGGAATATCTCGAAGCGTCTCATGCAGGTGATGCTTAGGTTGCCCAGGCTATACATAGCTGTTTTATATTCGGTTGCAACAGTACTATTTACTCTTCAGTGCACTGTGATAATCTAAGTAATCTACCGGAGATTCGTGGGGTTAAAATAGCCCCCTGTACATGCCACCGTCTATCTGTATGGACGTTCCTGTTATATATGATGCCCTGGAAGAACATAAAAAACAAACAAGGGCACCTAGCTCCTCTGGCCTTCCCAGCCTACCTAGTGGAATATCTTCCTCCCAGGTCTTTATTACGTCCGAGGGGTCACTACCCGTCTTCTCTGCAATCTTGGCGGCTAGCCCTGATACTCTTGATGTGAGAAAGTAACCTGGGCACACGTTATTTACCGTTATATTGTATGCTGCAAGCTCCCTGCTCAAGGTCTTTGCAAGGCCTATGACACCGGACCTTATACTGTTTGATATGATGAGACCGTCGATGGGTTGCTTTACGGCAATGGATGTCATGTTCACTATGCGGCCCCATCCCTTTTGTTTCATGTAAGGGATGACTGTCCTTGTCATGGTTATAGTGCTAAGGAGATTCAACCTGAAACCATGTTCCCATGTCTTTTCGTCTGTTTCCTCGAAAAGCACGGCTGGGGGACCACCCGCATTGTTTATGAGTATGTCTGAACCGCCAAGGTGTTCTTGCGAGGCGGTGACAAATGCACGCGCCTCGTCCGGTTCACTGACATCGGCCTGGATGCTAAATACTTCTATGCCTTTATCTTCAAGGGTTTTTTTGGCCTTCTCAAGGTTATCTTTGTTTCTAGAGCATATGGCAACCCTCGCACCTTCCTTGCCAAGTGTCTCTGCCACTGCAAAACCAAGGCCCTTGCTCGCTCCGGCTACAAGTGCCACCTTTCCTTTGAGTCCAAGATCCATTTAAGTGCCTCCATAAATCTCGCATAGATTTGTTGTATTCTAATAACTTGTTAAGATAGCAAAACACTCTTTCTGCATCAAGTTATGAAAAGGTACTTCTGGTGATTGAGCGTTAACAGTTAAACAAATAAAGACTATTGTGTAGTGTAATATTTATGTAATAATACTTATGGGTAATACATAAGTGCGGTGGTATAATATAAACTAGGATAATAGAGTCACAAATGCTTGACCAAGATTAACAAGGAGGCGGTGATGGGAATGGAGAGAGACGTTGAGCAGATGTCGAAGAAGAGGTATGACCTTATTATTATAGGGGGTGGTATTACAGGCGCTAGTGTGGCATGGGATGCCAGCCTGAGAGGGCTGAAGGTCGCCCTCATTGAAAAAGGTGATTTTGGTTCTGCAACCAGCTCTGCAACGTCCAAGCTAGTACACGGTGGACTAAGGTATCTAAAACACATGGAGCTTGGCCTTGTCAGGGAGTCGCTTCAGGAAAGAAGGATAATGGAGATAATAGCCCCCCACCTGGTATACCCGATCCCCTTCATATTTCCCGCGTACGGCTGGGGGGTAAGGGGACTCCCAGCCATTGTGTCGGCAATGATATTTTATGATACCCTCTCGTATGATAGAAAATGGTTGGATGACGATGACAAGAAAATACCTGCGCACGAGAAGCTTAGTGTAGAGCAAACCCTTGAACTTGAACCCGGGATTAACCCCAAGGACATGAAGGGTGCTGTTCTTTACTACGACTGCCAGATGTACTCCCCGGAGAGGCTCGTCCTTGAGTTTGTGCTCTCGGCTCATGAATACGGGGCTGACGTTGCCAGTTATACAAAGGTAGAGGACCTCTTGAAGAGTGGTGATACTGTAAAGGGCGTTATTGTAAGGGATGTATTTACTGATAGGATCTACAACATAGAGGGCGACGTAACCATGAACCTTGCAGGGCCCTGGGCAGACCTCATTATGGGTAAGCTGAGGGGCAGGGCTCATAATGGGCTCGTACGCTCAAAGGGTATACATATAATTACTAGGCCCATTACTAGTTCTCATGCCGTTGCCTTGCAGACCCCTAATGGCAGGCATTTCTTTATAGCACCATGGAGGGGACACAGTCTCATAGGAACTACAGATGAGGTGTTCAAGGGTCTACCAGATGAGTTCAGGGTCACGGACAAGGACATAGAAAACTTCATAGAAGAGATAAACGAAACATATCCATACGGGAACCTGACAAAGGAGGATGTAAAGTTCTTCTATGGTGGTCTAAGGCCAATAGTGGAGAAGGATACGAGCATAGAGGTGGAGGTATACGATGCATCGCGCAAGTACGAAATATATGACCACGAGAAAGAGGACGGTATAAAGGGCTTTATAAGCGGTATTGGCGGCAAATACACAACGTCAAGGAACATGGCGAGGAAGCTTGTTGATCTAGTCTACAAAAAGATGAACAGGCCTGCTCCGGAGTGCCTTACCCATACCACACCTCTCTACGGTGGCCAGACAGGTAGGTACAGAAGTTTTGTAGAGAGGGCATTAAAGAGAAGACCAGATGCGTTAAGCGATGAGACGGTAGATAATCTGTGTCGCAATTACGGTTCAAGGTACAGGGACGTGATGGACATAGCCTTTGAGAAGAAATCTTACAGTGATCTTATAACACCCGAGTTTCCTGATATAATGGCCGAGGTCATATACGCCATACGTCACGAGATGGCCTTGAGACTGTCTGATGTGGTGTTCAGACGTACTGGCATCGGTACTCTAGGTAATCCTGGCGAAGATGTACTGGAGAGTGTTGCAGATGTAATGTCCAATGAGCTTGGATGGGACAAGGCAAGGAGGAACAAGGAATTAGACGCGGTGCTGGATACCTATGAGACTGGAAGGATGCATAGATAGTTTAGCAAGCGACCGACATCCTCAGTAATAAACCTGGTAAAAGAGACAAGGCCGGGGTGCCTTGGTCATAGGGGTAAGGGTATTAAAGGATGGGTATATTTTTCTCCCTTAAATCCCGATACTATAATCATCTGACACAAGGTAAAAAAAGGAGGGGTTATGAGTGCTCCATACCTTGAGAAGGCATATGAACTCGCAAAAGAATTGAATGCTGCAAAGGATATAAAGGACATCCTGGATACTATCACTGATCATTTACCTAGGGTGCTTGGGGCAAGGTATTGTTCTTTGTTCGTGAGGAATCCTGCATCAGGTGAGCTTGAGATAAAGGCACATAACCACCCGGACATTGGTCAGGATCCATTCATACACGTGGATTCTCAACAGGAAAGCATAATGAACCTTGTTGTATCGAGCAACAGATCTCTGATAATACACGATATAGAAGAGGAGATGGGCCTCAAGAACAAGGAAAAATACAGCACAAAGTCCTTTGTGAGCATCCTTATAAAGCATAACGACGAGATTAAAGGCGTAATAAACCTGGCAGACAAGTCTTCGGGCAGTTTCACAAAGGACGACATGATAGTTGCATCAACAACTGCCGAGCTGCTCGGTGCTGTGCTGGGGCACGTTGACCTCAGCAAGATGTAGACACAAATGGGATTCTGCTGCGGAATTGTAGGCCTGCCTAACGCGGGCAAATCAACCCTTTTTAACCTGCTTACAAACACCTCGGTTCCAGCCGAGAACTACCCATTCTGCACCATAGATCCCAACGTGGGTGTGGTAAGCGTTCCTGACAAGGACTTAGAGGCTCTTGCCCAGGTAGTGAGGCCGGAGAAAGTTACGTATACCACACTTGAGTTCTTTGACATAGCGGGGCTTGTAAAAGGTGCATCCAGGGGAGAAGGACTCGGCAACCAATTCCTATCCCATATAAGGGGTGTGGATGCAATAGTTCATGTGGTAAGATGCTTTGAGGATCCAGATGTATCACATATCTACAACAGAGTGGATCCCGTATCTGACACGGAGATTGTGCTCACAGAGCTCATACTGGCTGACCTTGGAATAGTGGAAAGGCGTTTGCTCTCCCTCGGCAAGGCCTTAAGGGCCGGAAAGAAAGACTACAGGAAGGAATACGACCTGTTAAGCTCGATAAGAGACACGCTTGCAGAAGGTAAATGTATAAGGGACTCAGGTATTGAGTTTGATCCTGGTGATATGAAGGGCTTAGGTCTTCTCACGGCAAAGCCCTACCTTATAGTTGCGAACGTAGGAGAAGAAGACCTTACAAATCCATCCAGCGAATTGGAAGATATTCAAAGATGGGGATTAGAACACGGGGTGCCTGTTATACCTGTCTGTACAAAGTTTGAACTGGAAGCATCTGAACTGGATCCTCCTGACAGGGATGAGATACTAGGATCAGTAGGAATAGAGAAAAGTGCCACAGAAGATATTATAAACGCGTGCTACAATCTCCTTGATCTTATTACCTTTTACACACCAGTGGGTACTGAATTGAAGGCATGGACCTTGAAAAATGGATGTACGCTTTTTGATGCGGCCGGTCTCATACATACTGACATGCAAAAGGGTTTTATAAAGGCACAGGTGGTGTCCTTTGATGACTTTATAAAGTATGGTGGCATGGCAGGTGCGAAGGAAGCAGGCGTGGTACTGGTAGAGGGTAAGGAATTTGTGGTAAGGCACAAGGATGTTTTGGTCATACATTTTAGATAGGGGTCCTGTTTAAAGGACTAACTAACTGGTGGATTCTCTAATGCCATGTGGAGAAAAGAGTATGGTGGTGTTAGGCTTAGGCCGCCAGAAGGTTGGGATGAGTAAACCGCGGCTTATAGAGGACCTCGAGGTAGCTAGGGGGTCATCTTGTTTTTTATCCCGTTTACCCAGGCACTGAAATCTTTCTCTTCTTGTTCCAGTAACGCCAACTTTCTTTTTTTACCCTTCAAGCCGGGATCCGCCATTATACCGAAATTTATGTTCATGGGCTGGAAGGGAGTGACCCCGGGATCTGTTATGTAATGCAACAGGGCCCCCATTGCCGTGGTAGGTGGGGGAGGTGCAAATGGTAGTCCCCTGATATAAAGGTAAGCCGATATCGCGGCAAGTATCCCCATGCATGCACTCTCCATGTAACCCTCAACACCTGTTAACTGCCCTGCTACAAATATACATTCGGTGCCCTTGATAGAAAGGTTTTTCCTTAATAACCTTGGGGAATCTATGAAAGTGTTTCTATGTATGCTTCCGTACCTTAAAAAGCGGGCCGACTCAAGACCTGGTATCATCCTGAAGACCTTTTGCTGGCTAGGATAGGTAAGCCTGGTCTGGAACCCAACCATGTTATAGGCGTTACCCTTGAGGTTCTCTCTCCTTAGTTGTACAACCGCGTAAGGGGTCTCGTCCGACCTTGGATCGATTAACCCTACAGGCCGCATGGGGCCGTAACGAAGCGTGTCTATACCCCTTTGAGCAAGAACCTCTATTGGCATGCATGCCTCGAAGAACCTCTTAGATTCAAAAGGATGTGGGTTCAGCCTATCCGCCTTGCGTAACTCTTCCACGAAAGATAGGTATTGTTTTTTATCCATGGGGCAGTTGAGATAGCCGGTGTCATTTTCAGACCACCTGGATCCCAAAAAGGCCTTTTCCTTGTCAATGCTGTCGCCTTCTATTATGGGAGAGATTGCGTCATAGAAAAAAAGTCCTCTTTTTGCCGTTAGCTGTCCCAGGCTTTTCACGATTGAATCCGATGATAGGGGACCGGTTGCAACTATAGTTGGTATGTCCCTGCTTAGCCCGTGCGCTTCGTTCCTTATAAGTTTTATATTATCGTGGGAATAAATAATGCCTGTTAATCTCTCTGCAAACTTGACCCTGTCTACTGCTAATGCCTTGCCTGCAGGTACCTTGGTTTCCTCTGCGACCTTTAGTACAATGGAATCAAGTTCCCTCATTTCCTTTTTTAAAAGACCATGGGCGGTGGATGGATCTGTACCCTTAAATGAATTACTGCACACAAGTTCGCCAAGTAGATGTGTCTTGTGGGCTGGAGTCATCTTTGATGGTCTCATCTCGTAGAGATCTACCTTCATTCCGAAAAGGGCCAGATGGTATGCAGCCTCAACCCCAGCAAGGCCGCCACCTAGAATCCTTACATCAGCCTTCCTCTTGCTCTTCATATCCACACTCGGGATTAGGACAAACGAGTTTTTTACCCTTCCTTATGAGGAAGTCAGCACCGCATAGGGGACACTTTTTCTCCACTGGCTTACTCCATGCCACGAAGGTGCAGTTGTCGTTTGAGCAGGCATAAAACGTCCTCCCCTTTCTCGTACGCCTTATTATAATCTCTCCGTCGCAGGCAGGCATAGGGCACCTGAGGCCAAGTGTATATGGCATTATGTTCTTGCATTTAGGGTAGTTGCTGCAGGCTAGGAAGGGTCCGAACCTGCCGTGTTTAACGACCATTGGTGCGCCGCACTTGGGGCATACCTTGTCCGTGGTCTCCTGCGTTTTAATAGGTCTAGTATTCTTGCATTTAGGGTAGTTGCTGCAGGCTAGGAAGGGTCCGAACCTGCCGTGTTTAACGACCATTGGTGCGCCGCACTTGTCACACACAGGGCTGTCTTCATCCGGCTTGGGCGGCTCGACCACAACTATATTTCCCTTTTCATCCCTGGTGAAATTCTTTGTATTCCTGCACTCGGGATAACCGGAACAACCAAGAAAATACCCGTTCCGACCTATCTTGATGAGCATCTCCTTGCCACAGATATCGCACTTTATACCGGACGGCCTAGGCGAGGTCTTGAGATCCTCCATTTCTTTCTCGGCCTTTGTATGTTCCTTGATGTACTTGGAGTAGAAAACCTCCATGCTCTCCACGTAAGTTTTCTTGCCTTCTTCTATCTTGTCCAAGGTGTCTTCCATGCTTGCTGTGAAACCCACATTTATGATGTTGGGATAGTTCTTCACCAGCAGCCTATTTACATCCCTGCCCAGCTCTGTTGGTTTAAATACACCTTTCTCCAGCCTTACATAGCCCCTTTCCTGTATAGTGGAGATAGTGGGTGCATAGGTGCTGGGCCTGCCTATGCCCTTTTCCTCGAGTTCCTTTATAAGGGTTGCCTCGGTGTAGCGTGGAGGCGGCTGAGTAAAGTGTTGTTCGGGTCTGGTTTCTACCAGGTCTAGTTGCTGTCCCTCGCTGAGTCCCTGGGGTAGAAGCTTATCCTTTGTATCTCCTAAGTTGTACACCTTCATGTACCCATCAAAACGTAGCACAGAGCCAGTGGCCCTTAGGCCTACCCCGGATGCGTCTATATCCACTGTGGTTTGCTCGAATAGAGCACTCTCCATCTGGGATGCAACAAACCTTTTCCATATGAGTTCGTATAGTTTGAGCTGATCAGTATCGAGGTATGGCTTTACAAGCTCTGGCGTCCTTTTGATGTTCGTTGGTCTGATTGCCTCGTGCGCCTCCTGTGCTGTCTTTTTTGCCTTGTACATCCTTGGCTTGTCTGGCAGGTATTCTTTGCCCATACTTGACTGTATGAAGTCCCTTACTGCATTCATGGCGCTTGCCGAGATGGCTGGTGAGTCAGTACGCATGTATGTTATGAGGCCTTCAGGTCCCATTTCACCTAGTTGTATGCCCTCGTAAAGTTGCTGGGCAATGACCATAGTCTTTTTCGAAGAAAACCTGAGCCTTCTTGATGCCTCCTGCTGGAGGGTAGACGTTATGAATGGCGGGAGAGGGTTCCTTCTCTTATCCTTCTTAACAACACCTGATATTACTATTCTCGGCGAGGTCTCTATTTGCCTCACGATATCCTTGGCTTGGGCCTCTGTGGTAATTTCCTTTGGATCCACGACCCTGGTTAGCATGTTTTCACCACCTTGCGTGGTGAGCACTGCATCCACGGTCCAGAACTCTATTGGAACAAAGGACTCTATCTCCTCTTCCCTTGAACATATCATGGAGAGTGCCACGGATTGCACCCTACCCGCGGATAGACCCCTCTTAACACGCTTCCATAGGAGTGGACTCATGGTATAGCCTACGATCCTGTCGATTGCTCTGCGCGCCATCTGGGCATTGTAGAGATATGCATTAAGTTCCCTTGGCCTTTTTACCGCCTCCTTGATGGCATTTTTTGTAATTTCGTGGAATGTAACCCTTTTTGCTTTTTTCCCTGTCTTCTCCAGTTCCTCTGCCATGTGCCATGCAATGGCCTCACCCTCCCTGTCCGGGTCAGATGCCAGATATACGTCGTCCGCTGTCTTTGCAAGTTGTCTAATCCTTTTTACAAGGTCCTTCTTGTCTGGTTTTACTCTGTAGTTAAGTTTAAAACCGTTTTCCGTATCTACACCCATGGTGGTCTTTGGTAGGTCTTTTATGTGGCCCATAGTTGCCTCCACATCAAATCCCTTGCCAAGATAACGTTTGATTGTTCTTGCCTTTGCCGGGGATTCAACCAGCATCAGTGACTTAGCCATCCTGTCTCCTCGTTACAAACCTGTTAGCGCCTGTTCTCTTTATTTCTCCTCTTAGCTCTAGCATGGTTAGCCTTTCAGCAACGGCCGATATATCCATTCCAGTGGCCTCTGCTATCTCTTCCATGCTCATCTCATTACCGTCCATCATCTGTGTCAGTGGGTCGCCACCTGTGTGTGACCCCTTATCTGCTCCCGTGATATCGGCAAGCTGGGGTGCTATCTCCAGGAGTACGTCATTTGCATCCTGAACCAGTGTAGCACCATTGCGTATTAGGCTGTGTGGACCCTTTGAGCGTATGTTGGTTGCTACCCCGGGCAATGCCATGCACATCCTTCCCTGCTCTCCTGCTAGTCTTGCAGTAATCATGGCGCCTGAACGCATGGCAGCTTCTATAACAACAATTCCCAGAGATAGGCCTGATATGATCCTGTTTCTCCTTGGGAAATTCTTTGCGTCTGGTGGTGTTCCAGGAGGGAATTCGCTTATCATGCATCCTTGTAATGCTATTTTTTCTGATAGCGCCTTGTTCTCTTTGGGATATATTGTATCTATACCGCATCCTAGTACTGCCACGGTCTTTGACTTGCCTTCCAGTGCGCCTCTGTGTGCCTCGGTATCTATTCCTCTTGCCAAGCCTGAAACGATTGATATGCCGGACATGCTGAGATCTCTAGATATGGTAAATGCCATTTCCCTGCCATAATGAGAGGGCGCGCGTGTGCCTACAATAGCGACAGCAGGCTGGAAGTCAGTTATCTCGCCCCTTGCATAGAGCACGTAAGGAGGATCATGGATCTCCCTCAGGATGGAAGGGTAGTCCTCATGGTCTATACTTATGGCATATGCATCAATGGCATTGAGTGCCTTAAGTGTTGGCGTGACCCTGTCCTCACCCTGTGAATGGATGATAGCCTCTAATTGTCCACTACTTAAAAAGGAAAGCTCTTCGAGCTCGACTCTTCCGGCCTTAAGCACGTTCTCAGGATGTCCAAATACCTTTATCAGCCTGGATATGGTAACAGGCCCTATGCGGGGTATGAGGGTTAGGGATAACCATGCATATTCTCTGTTCATAAGCCTCCAGGGAAAAGCAAGCTATAAAAAACTGTATATTGTATGTCAAGGGCTTAGTATGGTCATACTGAAAAGGTGCACCCTGGGAGGCAAGCGATACAAATTGACATGTATAAGCCTCTATGTTAGGAATCCTAGTGATTTTGAGAAGATTTATCGAGTGGACGCCAGTTTTCAGGCATAGGCAGGCATGGGGTAGTAGGGTGTTTGGTAAAGGTGTTGTAGTTTATATGTTGAAGCGTGTTGGGTTGGTTTCTTGCAGATAGGTTAAGGACAGATGTATGATATTAAGTTGGTACAAGCGATGTAAGTAGGGAAAGATGGTCTCTAGGG
>WFSG01000013.1 GCA_015486075.1 Deltaproteobacteria bacterium | reverse complement strand
TATCTCATCAAACGGCACATACTCAGCTTTCCCCTTCTTCGCTAAATGCTTCGTTATAGCCGCAGTCAACGTCGTCTTACCATGATCTATATGCCCTATCGTCCCTACATTTAAATGAGGCTTCGTCCTCTCAAACTTACCCTTTGCCATAAGTTTACTACCCTCCTTTTGCTACCTTGAGGCTATCTGAAATATTTACTGGTACTGGCTCGTAATGAGACACCTGCATGGTATAAGTTGCCCTTCCCTGAGAGAGAGATCTCAGCGATGTTGCATAGCCGAACATCTCGCTTAGAGGAACCTGGGCCGCAATGACCTTGACCTCCCCATGCGTATCCATCCCGAGTATCCTACCTCTCCTTGAAGACATGTCACTTATTATGTCCCCCACGTAATCCTCCGGACTTACTATCTCCACATCCATGATGGGCTCTAGCATTATTGGGTCAGCCCTCTTTACAGCATCCCTAAAGGCCATTGATCCAGCCACCTTGAACGCAAGCTCAGAGGAATCAACCTCGTGATAAGAACCGTCGTAAAGGGTCACCTTCACATCTACTAAGGGATAGCCAGCAACTGGCCCTGTTGACATGGCCTCTTCCACACCTTTCTTAACTGCAGGGATGTATTCTCTAGGTATAACACCCCCGGTTATCTTGTTTACGAATTCAAGACCTGATGAGGCCCGGCCCGGCTCCACGCTTATTACCACATGGGCATACTGGCCATGTCCGCCCGTCTGCTTGGCATACTTTATGTTGGAATGGGAGACCTTTCTTATGGTCTCCTTATAGGCCACCTGCGGCCTTCCTATGTTTGCATCCACTCCAAATTCTCTTCTCAACCTATCCACTATTATCTCAAGGTGAAGTTCTCCCATACCTGAGACAACCGTCTCTCCCACTTCTGGGTCAACGCCTACCTTGAAGGATGGATCTTCCGTTGCGAGCCTTGCCAGTGCCATACCAAGCCTTTCGTGATCAGCCTTTGTTTTTGGTTCAACCGCTATAGAGATAACAGGCTCTGGGAAACGCATGGATTCCATGGCAATAGGGCTAGAAGGGTGACATAGGCTATGACCAGTTACTGCTGCCTTGAGACCTATAATACCTACAATATCCCCTGTATGCACCTCCTTGGCTTCTTCCCTCTTGTTTGCATACATCCTGACTATTCTACCTATGCGTTCCTTCTTGTTCGTATTGCTGTTGAGTACCATGTCACCGGTACGGGCAACGCCCGAGTATACCCTGACAAAGGATAATTGCCCAACGTAAGGATCATTGAGCACCTTGAAGATAATCGCGGAGAATGGCTCGTCGTCGTCAGGGCGCCTGAACACATCCTTGCCATCCACGTCCTTTCCCTTTACAGGGCCTACATCAACGGGAGATGGAAGATAATCAATCACCGCATCCAGCAAAGGCTGTATCCCCTTGTTCTTAAAGGCACTGCCACATAGCACGGGTGTCAGGTTTAAATCCAAGACGCCCTTTCTGAGGACAGCCTTTATTTCTGACTCGCTTATGGGAACACCATTGAGATACTTCTCCATTATCTCGTCATCAATGTCTGAAATAGCCTCTAGTAACTTGTCCCTGTACGTTGCTGCCAGATCCTCAAACTCGCTTGGTATGTCTATGTAGTCGTACTTGGCACCCTTTGATCCCTCATCAAACACAATGGCCTTCATACCAACGAGGTCAATAACGCCATGGAAATTGCTTTCTTTTCCCAGTGGAATCTGCACTGCCACAGGGTTAGCATTGAGTTTATATCTCATCTCTTTAAGTACGCCAAAGAAGTCTGCACCTAGCCTGTCCATCTTGTTGACAAAGGCGATCCTCGGCACGTGGTATCTTTGCGCCTGTCTCCAGACCGTCTCAGACTGAGGCTGTACTCCACCTACGGCGCAGAAAATGCCTATGGCACCATCCAGCACCCTTAGGCTTCGCTCCACCTCGATGGTAAAATCCACGTGCCCGGGTGTATCTATGATATTTATGCAGTAATCCTTCCACGTGCATGTAGTGGATGCAGAGGTTATAGTGATGCCCCTTTCCTTTTCCTGTTCCATCCAGTCCATGGTTGCCTCACCATCGTGGACCTCGCCTATCTTGTAGTTCCTCCCAGTGTAGTAGAGCATCCTTTCAGTAGCAGTGGTCTTTCCGGCATCAATATGGGCAATGATGCCAATGTTTCTCAACCTATCAAGTGTATACCGTGTTCCCAAACCTACTCTCCCTACCACCTGTAATGGGCAAACGCCTTATTGGCCTCTGCCATCTTGTGCGTGTCTTCCTTCTTCTTAATCGCCGAGCCTCTGTTGTTGTAGGCATCCAGTAATTCGGCAGCAAGCCTATCGCTCATAGTACGCTCGCCCCTGACCCTTGCAGCATTAATTATCCACCTTCTGGCAAGTATATCCCTCCTGTCCGGTCTCACCTCTGTTGGAACTTGGTAGGTTGCACCGCCAACCCGTCTGGGCTGTACCTCTATGAGGGGCCTCACGTTATCCATGGCCTTGAAGAAAACCTGCAGCGGGTCTTCCTTCGTCTTTTCCTTTATAACATCAAGGGCACTGTAAAAGATCTCCTCAGCCTTTGATTTCTTACCATCATACATGAGGCAGTTTATGAACTTTCCAACCATCCTGTCCCCGAACCTGGGGTCTGGGGATGCATCCCTCTTTAAACTACCTCTCCTTCTCCTTGGCATGGCTATTACTCCTAACCTGTAGTAATACTACTTGGGCCTCTTTGCCCCGTACTTGGACCTACCCCTTCTACGGTCCTCAACACCTGCCGCGTCCATTACTCCACGGATAATATGGTACCTGACACCAGGAAGGTCTTTAACACGACCACCCCGGATCAATACAACCGAGTGTTCCTGAAGGTTGTGGCCCTCTCCTGGTATGTACGAGGTTACCTCGTAACCATTGGTCAGCCTTACCCTGGCTACCTTTCTTAAGGCAGAGTTGGGCTTTTTTGGTGTGGTCGTATACACACGCACGCACACGCCCCTCTTTTGAGGGCATTGTTCTAAGGCCCTCGTCTTTTTCTTTTTTTTAACTGCCTGTCTTCCTTTTCTTACCAGCTGGTTCAATGTTGGCATATATTACAACCCCTTATCTGGCCTTTATTATTCCCAAATCAAGAAATGCCGTTATCTAACAACGGCAGCACGTCATGTCAAGGATTTTCTATCATATCATCGGCAAAAAGATCCTCTTCAACCTCTATCTCAACGTCCTTGTACTTAGGGAAACCTGTACCTGCTGGTATAAGTCTGCCCATGATAACGTTTTCCTTCAGGCCCTTTAGATGATCCACCTTACCCTCAACACTTGCGTCAGTAAGAACCCTCGTCGTCTCCTGGAAAGAGGCTGCAGAGATAAAGCTCTCCGTGTTAAGGCTGGCCTTGGTTATGCCGAGAAGGCACGGCACAGCTATTGCGGGCCTTCCACCTGACATCACGACCTTTTCATTCTCCTCGTTGAACACATGCTTCTCTACGTATTCTCCCTCAATGAAATTCGTATCACCAGCATCCTTTATCAGCACCCTCTTGAGCATCTGGCGTACTATGACCTCTATGTGCTTATCGTTTATCCTGACGCCCTGTAGTCTGTAGACCTCTTGAACTTCGTTCACGAGGTACTTGGCGAGTTCCTTTTCACCCCTGATTCTCAGTATATCGTGCGGATCGACCGACCCATCCATCAAGGGCTCACCTGCCTCAACGTAATCACCTTCCTGGACTGTGATATGTTTGCTCTTCGGTATGAGGTATTCCTTTGCCTGGCCTACCTCTGGCGTGATTATAACCTTTCTTCTACCCTTGACATCCTTGCCAAAGGAAACTTCACCCTCGATCTCTGAAACGATCGCGTATTCCTGCGGTTTCCTTGCCTCGAACAGCTCAACCACCCTAGGAAGGCCTCCTGTGATATCCTTTGTCTTGGTAGTCTCTCTGGGTATCTTGACAAGTACATCACCCGGGAAGACCTCGTCCCCTTCCTTTACGAATATATGTGCGCCGACCGGCAATGAGTACCTTGCCTGGTTGGCGCTACCTGGGATCTTGACAACCTTACCATTCTCGTCAGTTACCAATATTCTGGGCCTCAACTCTGGATCCTTGGGTTCAATCACGACAAAACGGCTTAAGCCGGTTACCTCGTCAATATGCTCTTGTATGGTAATCTCCTCTACCACGTCAGCAAACTTAACGATTCCTTTAGCGTCGGTAAGTATGGGTATGGTATATGGATCCCATTCCGCAAGAAGAGTACCTGGCTCAACATCTGCACCATCCTCAACCTTTATCTTTGCACCGTAAACTATGCGGTAGGATTCTCTTTCCCTCCCGTTCTCGTCCTCAAGCACAACCATGCCATTACGGTTCATGGCTATTATCTCATTGTCCCTGCCCCTGACAGCTTTAAGATTCTTATACCTCACCTTGCCAGCATGGTTGAACTGTATGTTGGATTGTTCCATGACCGTTGCTGTTCCACCCACGTGGAATGTCCTCATGGTAAGCTGTGTACCGGGCTCTCCTATGGACTGCGCTGCTATTATTCCGACTGCCTCTCCAATATTTACCTCCCTCCCGCGCGCAAGGTCTTTGCCGTAACATTTTGCACATACCCCCTGCTTAGACTTGCACGTGAGCACCGACCTTATCACCACCTTTTCCAGATTGGAGTCATTTATCTTGGCAACGTGTTCCTCGTTTACCATTGTGTTTGCAGGAACGATTAGCTCACCCGTATACGGATCCCTTACATCGTCCAGCACAACCCTGCCGAGTATCCTCTCTCCGAGGGTTTGTATGATATCTCCACCCTCGATAAGGGCCTCCATCACTATGCCGTCCATGGTACCGCAGTCTTCCTCTGTTACCACCACGTCGTGGGCCACATCAACCAGACGCCTTGTCAAGTAACCAGAGTTTGCAGTCTTTAGGGCCGTGTCTGCAAGACCCTTCCTTGCACCGTGCGTAGATATGAAATACTCAAGGACATCAAGCCCTTCCCTGAAGTTCGACTCTATGGGTGTCTCGATAATCTCGCCCGAGGGCTTGGCCATCAGACCCCTTATACCTGCAAGCTGCCTTATCTGCTGGGCAGATCCCCTGGCCCCGGAATCCGCCATCATGAATATAGGATTAAATGAGGCTATCTCTTCCTTAGTACCATCAGGTTTTACAACAACCTCTTTCTTGATCGCATCCATCATGTCCTTGGCAATGTGGTCTGTTATCTTGGTCCATATATCTACTATCTTGTTGTACCTTTCACCATCGGTAATTAGGCCCTCGTTGTACTGCGTAATTATCTCAGAGACATCCTTCTTTGCACTGCTTATCAACTTCTCCTTTGTCTTTGGTATAATCATATCCTGTATACCTATGGATATACCGGCTGTGGTCGAATACTGGTATCCCAGGTCCTTGACCCTGTCTGCCAGGAGCACGGTCTTCTTATCCCCTGCCAGTCTGAAACTCATATCCACAAGCTCTGCCAGTGCCTTCTTCGTCATCGGTCTATTTATGGCCTCGAAAGGTATCTCCTCTGGCACTATCTCCCTGAAGATAACCCGGCCTACCGTGGTGTCGACAAGGTCACCTTCTCCCATTTTCACCTTTATCCTTGCATGTATGGAAACCTCTCCCGCATCGAGAGCCGCCCTTACTTCCTCTAGGCCAAAAAAGACCATGCCCTCGCCCTTGGAACCGGGTCTTTCCCTTGTTAGATAATATACTCCAAGCACGATATCCTGCGTTGGCACTATAATTGGCTTACCATGCGCAGGGGAAAGTATATTATTAGTCGACATCATCAGGACCCTAGCTTCTACCTGTGTTTCTATGCTCAGCGGCACATGGACTGCCATCTGGTCACCGTCAAAGTCAGCGTTAAACGCAGGGCATACAAGTGGATGCAGCTGTATTGCCTTGTTTTCTATGAGCACCGGCTCAAATGCCTGTATGCCCAACCTGTGAAGAGTGGGAGCACGGTTCAGAAGCACGGGATATTCCTTGACAACCTCTGCAAGGCACTCCCAAACCTCTGGCGTCTCCTTTTCAACCATTCTCTTTGCGCTTTTTATTGTGGTTACAAATCCCTTCTCTGCAAGCTTGTGATATATAAACGGCTTGAAGAGCTCAATTGCCATTTTCTTTGGCAGACCGCACTGGTGAAGCCTTAGCTCTGGACCAGCCGTGATAACTGTTCGACCCGAGTAATCAACGCGCTTGCCCAAAAGGTTCTGCCTGAAACGGCCCTGCTTGCCCTTGAGCATATCAGATAGTGACTTTAGTGGCCTTCTGTTTGCTCCCGTTATTACCCTGCCATGCTTGCCATTATCAAATAGAACGTCAACCGCTTCCTGCAACATGCGCTTCTCGTTTCTCAGGATTATATCAGGTGCATTGAGTTCCATGAGTCTCTTGAGCCGGTTATTCCTGTTTATAACCCTCCTGTACAGGTCATTGAGATCCGATGTTGCAAACCTACCCCCATCTAGCGGCACAAGGGGCCTAAGGTCTGGTGGGAGCACAGGTATTACCTTGAGGATCATCCATGATGGATCCTGCCAGGGTTTAAGATAATCTATTTCATCGTGAGAAAGTCGCCTTGAGTCGACCAACCTTTCTATTACGTCGTTTATTGCAGGAATCACCTTTTTCTTGGCAGCAAAGTCCGTTGCCTCTTCCCATTGCCTTGTTATCCTGCGGCACTCGGTCAAGACCTCTCCCAGCACCCTACGGAATTGCTCGTCCTTTTCAAGGTGGAACCTGTCCTCAACAAAGGAATTGAGGTCATCAGGCTCTATGCCCTTGAAGGCATTGACCATGCGTAGTCTCTTGGCAAGTTTCTTCTTCTTGGCCTCGCTCTTGGTACTCCTCATTTCCTCCCTTAAGGTCACGGAAAGACTCATTATATCTATTCCATCTACGAGGTCATTTATGGCCTCTGCACCCATCTTGGCAACGAAACTGCCTATACCGTATCTGTCTATTGCATTCCTGTACTTCTCCTCCGAAAGAAGCTCGCATTTCTTGAAAGGCGTTTCCTTTGGATCAACAACTATGTAGCTTTCGAAGTATAGGACCCTCTCCAATTCCCTTATGGTAAGGTCGAGTATGCCTGCTAGCCTACTGGGAAGACTCTTAGCAAACCATATGTGTGCCACCGGAGATGCCAGCTCTATGTGTCCGAGCCTTTCTCTCCTTACCTTTGAGTCAATAACCTCTACGCCGCATTTTTCGCATACTACACCCCTGTGCTTCATCCTCTTGTACTTTCCGCACAGGCACTCGTAGCTCTTTATAGGTCCGAATATCCGTGCACAAAATAGACCATCGCGTTCTGGTTTGAACGTCCTGTAATTTATAGTCTCTGGTTTCTTGACCTCGCCGTAAGACCATTGGCGTATCTTCTCCGGCGATGCAAGACCTATCCTTACAGCCATATAGTTCGAAGGGTTCTTTGGTTTTTCAAAATAACTATAAAGGTCTTCCAATTTTACCCTCCCTTGGTATTGTTAGGTTTACTGTCATCATCCCTGGCCCTCTATGAGTTTTATGTCCAGCCCGAGGCTCTTAAGCTCTCGTGTGAGCACATTGAAAGACTCTGGTATTCCTGGCTCAAGCTCGTGCTGGCCCTTTACTATGGACTCGTACATACGTGTCCTGCCTGTTACATCATCCGACTTCACCGTAAGGAACTCCTGCAGGGAATAGGCAGCACCATAGGCCTCTATGGCCCACACCTCCATCTCACCAAGACGCTGCCCGCCAAATTGTGCCTTTCCTCCCAGAGGTTGCTGCGTGACCAGAGAATAGGGACCTATTGACCTTGCATGTATCTTGTCATCAACGAGATGATGCAGCTTAAGCATGTACATGACACCCACTGTTACATCTGAATCAAAGGGGAGCCCTGTCCTGCCATCATAGAGTGTTACCCTACCGCTGTTCTTTATTCCAACTATATCCATAAGTTCCTTGATATCTGTCTCTTTCGCAGAGTCAAACACTGGAACTGCCACGTGTAACCCCTTTGTTGAGATCTCCTTGACCAAATCCATAAGTTCTTCTCTTGGAGCCTTGTCCAGCATAGTCGATATTTTCCTCGAATTATATATCTTCTTGAGTAAGGACCTTACTTCTTCCAAAGGCGTATTTTTCTCTATCAGCCTGTTTATTGCATCTGCGACACCGTGTGCAGCCCATCCAAGGTGTGCTTCAAGTATCTGCCCCACGTTCATCCTGGAAGGCACGCCCAGAGGATTAAGTACAATGTCCACGGGCATACCATTTTCAAAGAATGGCATGTCTTCCTCTGGTAGTATCCTTGAGATAACTCCCTTGTTGCCGTGCCTGCCTGACATCTTGTCACCGACCGAGAGTTTGCGTTTGATTGCCACGTATAGCTTTACCATCTTGTTGACACCAGGTGGCAGATCATCACCTTCCTTGAGTCTCTCTATCCTTGAGTCATACAGCCTTTCTACCAACAGCCTCTGGGTATCAAGTCTGGCTATTATCTTTTCAATAGCGGCCTCGACTTTCTTGCCGTCCTTGACCCTTATGTCCCCTATGTCCTCCAGACTGAGCTTATCAAGGAGTTTCTTGCTTATCTTGACCCCGCTCTTCGCGAGTATCTCGTCTCCCAAATGGCTGAGGACAGGAGATGAAAGCACCTTCCCTACTAGCAGCTTCTCAATATTTCTTCTCGCTGCTGCGTTGATTATCTTTATCTCGTCTACCTTATCCTTCTCAATCCGTTCTATTTCTCTCAGCTCTATCTGCTCCGATCTCTTGTCCTTTTCCTGGCCCCTTCTTGTGAACACCCTTGCATCCACTACTATGCCCTCGATACCAGGAGGCACCCTCAACGAACTGTCCTTTACGTCGCTAGCCTTCTCTCCAAATATTGCTCTAAGCAACTTCTCCTCTGGTGATAGCTGTGTTTCGCCCTTTGGCGTGACCTTGCCAACAAGGATGTCACCAGGCTTGACCTCGGCCCCTATCCTAATAATCCCTGCCTCGTCCAGGTCCTTGAGTGCATCCTCTCCCACGTTAGGTATGTCCCTGGTGATCTCTTCGCTACCGAGCTTTACATCCCTTGCCATCACCTCGAATTCTTCTACGTGTACCGAGGTGTAATAATCTCCCTTCACCACGTTCTCGTTTATCAATATGGCATCTTCGTAGTTGTAGCCACCCCATGGCATGAAGGCAACAATAAGATTTCTCCCGAGGGAAAGCTCTCCACCCTTAGTTGCTGGACCATCTGCAATAATATCTCCCCTTGTTACCCTTTGCCCCCTCCTCACCAGGGGTTTCTGGTTGAATGAGGTATTCTGGTTTGCCCTCTTAAACTTGTACAGCTTGTAAATATCAATGCCCGTGTCATCCTCTCGGTCGCTGATCTCATCTGCTATTACCACTATCCTGTTACCATCCACGTCCCACACGGTACCGTCTCTCTTGGCAATAACGCAGACTCCGGAATCCCTGGCCACGACCTTCTCCATACCAGTGCCTACCAGGGGTGGCTCTGGAAACAGAAGCGGCACAGCCTGCCTCTGCATGTTTGAACCCATGAGTGCCCTATTCGCATCGTCGTGCTCCAGGAAAGGAATAAGGTTTGCAGATACGCTGAAAAGCTGGTTAGTCGCAACATCCATGAGGGTAACCTTTTCCCTTGGTACTATACCATACTCGCCGTTTTTCATGCGAACACGTACCATATCTGCCTTGATCCTACCCTTGGAGTCTATGGGTTCTGTTGCCTGGATAATCACCTCATCGTTCTCTTCCATTGCACTGAGGTAACGAATATTATCTGTTACCACACCATCCTTGACCTCGTAATAAGGTGTTTCAATAAAGCCGAACTCGTTAACCCTTGCATAGGTACTAAGAGATACTATCAGACCTATGTTAGGACCTTCTGGGGTTTCAATCGGGCATATGCGTCCATAATGGGATGGATGCACGTCCCTGACCTCAAACACGGCCCGTTCCCTAGTTAGTCCTCCTGGCCCAAGCGCCGAGAGCCTTCTCTTGTGTGTTATCGCAGACAAGGGGTTGGTTTGGTCCATGAACTGACTCAGTTGGCCAGAGCCAAAGAACTCTCTCACCACCGCGCTTATGGGCTTGGGGTTGATAAGGTTATTGGGCATCATGGTTTCAACGTCCTGGAGACTCATCCTTTCCTTGATGGCTCTTTCTAGGCGTACTAGGCCTATCCTGTACTGGTTCTCAAGGAGCTCTCCTACAGCCCGAACCCTTCTGTTTGACATGTTGTCTATGTCATCCACTTCCCTGCCTGGCCTGCCGTCCTTCAGCTCAAGCAGATACTTTATGGTAAGGAATATATCTTCCCTGCGTAACGTGGTTTCATCCAGGGGCACATCTCTGTCGTCAATCCCCAGCTTCCTGTTAATCTTTAGCCTACCCACCTTTGACAGGTCATAGTAGTTTGGATTAAAGAAAAGGTTGTTAAAGTAAGTCTCTGCAATCTCAAGAGTAGGTGGATTGGAAGGCCTGAGTCTTTTGTATATCTCCAGTATGGCATCCTCAGCCGTTTCTGTCTTATCCAAGGCAAGTGTCCTTGTAAGAGACGCACTGAAATTAATATCATCTACGTATATTGTGAATATCTCATTTATACCAGCACCGCGTATTTTTTCCAGGGTTTCCTCTGTTATGGTCTCATTGGCATCAACAATTACCTCTCCAGTGGACAGGTCAACTGCATCCTCTGCAAGTACCTGGCCTATAAGTTCGTTATCCTCGACCACAGCGGGCTCGATCTCCTTGCCTTCTAGTTTCTTTATGGCACTTGCAGTTATCTTCCTGCCAGCCTTTACTATGACCTCACCGCTATCCTTCAACTTTATATCCGCCTCTGCTCTCAGGCCCTTTGCTTGCGTTATATCAATATGCTTTAGTACCTTGTCCCCTTCAAAGGTGTATCTGTTGTTGAGGTAGTACATGGCAAGGATTTCCTGGTTTGTATAACCCACTGCCTTCAGTAGTACGGTTGCAGGCATCTTGCGCCTTCGGTCTATTCTCAGGTACAGTATGCCCTTTGCATCGAATTCAAGATCAATCCAAGAGCCCCTAGTGGGTATTATCCTGGCTGTATAAAGAACCCTTTGACCCGCCTGTGATCTAACCTCAGTCTTGTCAAAAAACAGGCCCGGCGAACGATGAAGCTGGTTTACTATGGCCCTCTCGGTACCGTTTATAATAAAGGTGCAGTTAGGTGTCATAAGGGGCATCTCTCCAAAATACACCTCCTGCTCCTTTATATCCCTTATGCTCTGGTTCCCACTTTCCTCGTCCCTATCATAGACAACCAGCCTTACTTTTATAGATACTGGGGCAGCATATGTGAGACCCTTCTGAATACACTCGTCTATATCGAACTTTGGCTTTTCGAACCTGTATTCAACGAACTCTAGTGCCGCTTCCTCGTTGAAGTCTTTTATAGGAAACACAGAGTTAAACACGGCCTGAAGTCCCGTGTTTTTTCTCTTTTCCGGCGGCACGTCCAGCTGCAGGAAATCACTATAGGATTTCTTAGGCAATTCCACCAGGTCGGGGATGTCCACCTGGTTCAATCTCCTGGCAAAACTCCTTCGCCTTATCTCTGGCTTACCAAGGATACCTTCTATCATACCTGTTATCCTTCTCCTTTTTTTTTACGAAGAAAAGGGTTGGCTCATCATGCCAACCCCGCCTATAAGGGCCAACGCAATAAGTGCTACTTTATCTCCACTGTTGCGCCGACTTCTTCCAACTTCTTTTTGGCTTCTTCCGCCTCTTCCTTGGAGATCTTTTCCTTGACCACCTTGGGTGCGCCTTCCACAAGTTCCTTTGCCTCCTTGAGGCCTAGGGATGTCAGTGATCTAACTACCTTTATTACCTGGATCTTCTGGGAACCAAAGTCTTTTAGAACAACATCAAACTCTGTTTTTTCCTCAGCGCTCTCTACCGCCTCTGCACCACCTGCAGCCGGAGCAGCTGCCGCTGCAACGGGTACTGCAGCACTCACCCCGAATTTCTCTTCGAGTTCCTTAACAAAGTCTGCCAGTTCCAAGACTGTCATGTTCTCTATAAACTTTATCACATCCTCACGTGTAACTGTTGCCATTTTCTATGCCTCCTTGGTTTTATCCTTGTTTTTTCTGCTCTATCGCCCTGAGCACGAAAACAAGCCTTTGCATCAGAGCTGCCAATACACCCACCAGATTGATTAGGGGCGCATTTAATGTACCCACCACGCGGGCTATCAGGACCTCACGTCCTGGTAGGCTTGCGATATTCTTGATATCGCTGGGACTTATCGGCCTTGATTCTAAGACCCCGCCCTTTAGCTCCAGGTTCTCATTATCCTTACTGAAGTCTACTAAGGCCTTTGCCAGAGAGACCACGTCTTCCTTTATTGTTGCAATGGCCGTCGGACCCACCAGCAGGGAATCAATAGACGCCGCGTTGGTATCCTTTATGGCCCTTCTTAGGAGGGTATTCTTTATGACCCTATACCTACCGCCTACCTTCTTGATGCTGGAGCGCAAACCTGTAATTGTCTCCACATCAAGACCCTTGTAGTCGGTAACGATCACACTATCGCTCGACTCGAGCTCCTGCTTGACCTCTGCTACAATACGCTCTTTTTCATCCCTTTTCAATACTTACCCCCTTTCCTTTTATTTTCTCCTGTAAGACTCTAACCCGGGGGTTATCCCAGGTCTCGGCAGGATATTTAAGCATAAAGCACCTGCTGTCTTTGACCAGGATCCTTGCATATCTAAAAACCTGTAACCTCACTTAAGGAGGGAAATGGCTTCGAACGGGTCGACCTTAACACCAGGACCCATGGTGCTAGAAAGTGCCACGCTCCTAATGTAGGTCCCCTTGCTTGCAGAAGGCTTTAGCTTCAGCACAGTGCCTAAAAGCGTCTTAACATTATCCATGAGCTTGTCCTTTCCGAAAGACACCCTTCCTACGGGACAGTGGACAATACCTGCCTTGTCAACCCTGAATTCAACGCGTCCTGCTTTCATCTCTTTTACTACCCTAGCTATGTCAAAGGTAACTGTCCCCAGCTTTGGGTTCGGCATCATGCCCCTTGGACCCAGTATACGACCAAGTTTCCCGACAACTGACATCATGTCCGGCGTGGCAATAACCTTGTCAAATTCTAACCAGCCACCTGTTATCCTCTCTGCCATGTCCTCTGCCCCCACATAATCGGCACCTGCATCTCTAGCCTCTTTTTCCTTCTCGCCCTTCGCAAAAACGAGTACACGTATGGTCTTTCCCGTGCCATGGGGCAACATAACCGCTCCCCTAACAACCTGATCTGCATGCCTAGGGTCCACGCCCAATCTTAATGCAACATCCACGCTTTCGTCGAACTTGGCGTAAGCACTCTCGAGTACCAGGGAAATGGCCTCCTCGCAGGTATACTTCCTTTGTGGATCTATCTTTTTTCTTGATTCAATATATTTTTTGCCCCTTTTTGCCATACATCAAGTCTCCTTCAATCCGCTATTTCTATACCCATGCTCCTTGCAGTACCTGCAATAATCTTCATGGCATTCTCTACATTGTCTGTGTTTAGGTCATCAAGCTTCTGTGTTGCTATATCCCTCAACTGGGACGTGCTAACCTTGCCAACCTTGTCTGCCTTGGGATTAGAAGAACCCTTTTCCAACCCGGCCGCCTTTAACAGTAGCGTGGCTGCCGGGGGACTCTTTGTGATAAATGAAAAGGATCTGTCCTGGTACACTGTTATC
Organism: Deltaproteobacteria bacterium; assembly: GCA_015486075.1. Lineage (GTDB taxonomy): Bacteria > Desulfobacterota > Desulfomonilia > UBA1062 > UBA1062 > B14-G9. Next base: position 1,336 of record WFSG01000013.1, on the reverse strand, counting down.
ACAACGGGTATGATGTAACCCCTCTGCTTTTCCGTGCTAGCATTAAAGGCCTTGCAGAACTCCATGATGTTCACACCGTGTTGACCCAGTGCAGGACCGACCGGGGGGGAAGGCTTTGCTTCCCCTGCCGGTATATGTATCTTTATCTTAGCCATAACTTTCTTTGCCATAACTTACCTCTCGAGATTATTTCTTGCTTACCTGATCAAAGTTAAGTTCAACAGGTGTTGATCTTCCAAATATACTCACTAGCACCCTCACCTTACCCTTGTCTGGTTTTATGTCATCCACAACGCCGTTAAAATTCTGGAAGGGACCATCAGTAATGCTCACCTGATCGCCCACGGCAAAGTCAAACTGGAAGGCATGACTTTCCAGTCCCTCTTCGAGCTGTGACTTGAGCCTCTCGACCTCGTCTTCAGATATTGTAGCAGGAGAATTCCTTCCGCCTACAAAACCCGTGATCCGCGGAGTGCCCATCACCACGTGCCATGTCTTGTCATTTAGTTCCATTCTCACGAGCATGTAGCCCGGGAAAAACTTCTTGGCGCTGCCTTTCTTCTTTCCCTTTACTGCTTGATCCACCTTCTCCGATGGAACGAATATTCCAGAGAATTTATCCTCGCACTCGTAGGCCTTTATCCTCTCCTCCAAGGATTTCTTTGCCTTGTGCTCATAATTAGAGTACGTGTGAACTACATACCACTTATGATTGTCCATGATCTACCAACCAAGTAAAGCTCTTACAAGCTGGGACAGGCCCAGGTCAACTACCCACAGAAATATTGCAACCACAGCCGACAATACCAGCACGGCAACCGTGCCAGACCTTGCCTCCTTTAAGGTAGGCCAGGTCACCTTGCGCATCTCTGCCCTGACTTCCTGAAAAAACTTTTTTATCTTATCCATACCTCGTCTTCCCGGTAAGTAACCTGGCAGGCCAGGAGGGACTCGAACCCCCAGCATCCGGATTTGGAGTCCGGCGCTCTACCAATTAGAGCTACTGGCCTGCATAAAGCCACATGTCTATTTTGTTTCTTTGTGGAGCGTATGCGTCCTGCAAAACGGGCAGTACTTTCTCAACTCCAGCTTTTCCTGGGTCTTTTTCTTATTTCTGGTAGCCGTATAGTTACGCCTCTTACATTGCGTACATGCCAAGGTGACTATATCGCGCATATCTATTCAAGCTCCTCTTATTCTATGATTTTGACTACGACGCCTGCGCCTACCGTCCTGCCTCCCTCTCTTATGGCAAAACGCAACCCCTCCTCCAAAGCTATCGGCTGTATCAACTTAACCTCCATCGTTACATTGTCACCAGGCATCACCATCTCTA
>WFSG01000012.1 GCA_015486075.1 Deltaproteobacteria bacterium | reverse complement strand
TAATCGACCACATGGAAGGAAAGGAAATATTAAAAAAAGCGTGTATGGCCAAGTACTGGATCTGCGAGATGTTGAACAGGCTTGTTGGCAAGTGCGTGGAGTTTCACGGTGGTTACGGTTACATGGAGGAATACCCAATAGCCCGTATGTTTAGGGATGCGAGGGTCCAGACAATATACGCCGGCACTTCCGAGATCATGCTGCTAATCATGAGCAGGCAACTTGGACTTTAGTAGAATAGCCCCCCTGTTGATAGTTCAAAAACAGAGATAAAAGAAGGTAAGGAAACCATGAGCGACTAGTCCAAAGTTGTTAGCTTAAGAAGCAAGAAGTATACATGGGCTTTACACATTCTTAATGTCTCGCACCCAACTAAGCCCAATGTAGTTTATGTTCAAAATAAGTAGGAGAAGGAGGTAGACATGACAGTGGATAAGCCGTGGTACAAGTCCTATGCGCCGGGTGTACCTCACGAGGTTGATATCGAGAAAGTCACCATGGCAGAAGTACTCTCACGAACAGCAAGGAAATACCCGGACAATATTGCATTTATCTATATGGGTAAAAAGCTTAAGTACAGAGAGTTCGAGGGCCTTGTCAACCGCTTTGCAAGAGCACTGGCAGACCTTGGTGTAAAGAAAGGAGACAAGGTGGGCTTCGTGTTGCCCAACATGCCACAGCTTCCAATAGCAATACACGCTGTATACAGGCTAGGCGCCGTAACCGTAATGAATAATCCCCTTTATACAGAGCACGAGCTCAAGAACCAGTTAAATGATTCAGAGTGCAGCATGGTTATTATTCTTGATCTATTACTGCCCAGGGCACTCAGAATCAAGCATGAGACCGGTATAGAGAAGATAATCACCTGCCATATAAACGATTACCTGCCATTTCCAAAGAAACAGCTGTTTCCCTTGGCCAAGAAGGACATGTACAGAAAGGTGAATCCAGGTAATAACCTATACGAATTCATGGACCTTATAAGAAAATATCCTGATAAGCCGGTTAAAGATGAATCCCTTTGGGACGAGATTGCAGCACTTATATACACAGGCGGTACAACAGGCGTAAGTAAAGGTGCCATGCTAACCCATGCAAATATCTCCGGTGTACTCCAGGTATGGAGGGCATGGTTCCCAACACTGAACGACGGAGACGAGATCGTGATGGGCATATACCCCATCTTTCACTCTGCAGGGTATTCGGTTAGCATGAACATGTCCATCTTCTCGGGCTGGGCCAACATCCTTATACCAAGGCCAGAACCAAAGGGCATAATAGAGGCACTTAGGAAGTTCAGACCATCCTTCTTACCAGGGGTACCAACCATATACCAGGGACTCCTGAAGGAAAGGGAGTTCAGGGAGATGGATCTTTCGTTTATAAAGGGATACTTTGCAGGTGCAGCCCCGCTGCCTAAAGACACGCTTCAACAGCTAGGTGAACTTCACGGTGCAGTAATACACGACGTATACGGTGCCACAGAAAACACGGCCTTCGCCGTAGCAAGCCCATTTGGAGGAAAGATAAAGCGTGGTACTGTAGGTCTACCATTACCGAGCACAGACATAAAGATAGTGGACCCTGAAGAGGGAACCAGGGAAATGGAGGCCGGAAAAGAAGGGGAGATTTGCATCAAAGGCCCTCAGGTCATGCTAGGCTACTACAAGAAACCAGAAGAGACAGCAAAGACACTCAGGCATGGCTGGTTCTATACCGGAGATATAGGCCGCCTTGATGAGGAAGGTTATCTCTCCATAGTAGACAGGAAAAAGGACATCATAATTGCAGGTGGATACAATATATATCCGAACGAGATCGACGATGTCATATTCGGTCATCCCAAGGTGCTTGAAGCATGTACTATCGGAGTACCCGACGAGTACAGGGGCGAGACTGTGAAAGCCTATGTTGTACAAATGCCTGGTGAGAGCCTAAGTGAACAAGAGCTAATCCAGTATTTAAAGGAAAGGCTAGCACCTTACAAGGTGCCACGAACCATAGAGTTCACAGATTCTCTACCAAAGAGTGCAGTCGGCAAGATACTGAGAAGGGAATTAAGAGAACTTGACAGAAAAAAAAGAGAGGAAACTTAATGAAAAAATCCTTTAACACACTCAAGTTCGAAGAGGTAGGCCATTCTATCCGCTTAATAACAATGATACGTCCGGACATGCTCAACGCTATCAACATGGAGATGTTAGCAGAATTCGATGAGATATTCGATTTTCTAAGCAATGACGATTCAACAAAGATTATCCTTATAACGGGCGAAGGCCGTGGTTTCTCGGCTGGTGCAGATCTCAACGATGCCATTACATACAAGGACTCGGATGCATTCAGGGACCCGGTATCTTTTCTAAAGATAGTCCAGGAAAGATATGCCTCGCTTATTCTAAAACTAAGAAAGATTCCACAACCCGTAATCTCGGTCATAAACGGTCCTGCCGCTGGTGGCGGCTTTTCAATAGCCTTGGCTAGTGACATACGTATCGCTTGTCCCGAGGCATATTTCGTGGCATCGTTTATAAACATAGGCCTATCAGGTGGCGAACTTGGCACATCTTACCTCATCCCTCGCCTCGTCGGACTATCAAGGGCCTCGGATATATTGTTTACAGGTAGAAAACTCTGGGCAGAAGAGGCGCGCGACATGGGACTCGTAAACAAGGTAGTGCCAAGGAAGAACCTCATAGACGAAGCTATTGCCTACGCAAATATGATGGCAGAAAAATCTTTTAGTGCATTGAAACTTACAAAGAGGGCCTTGGACCAGAACATAGATGCTCCATCGCTCGAAGCAGCAATAAACATGGAGAATAGAAACCAGACAATAATGGTGTTCTCTGGTGAGTTTTTCAAGCTGATAAAATCGTTCAGCAAAGATAGTGAAGATACCGAATAGCATACATGGCCTCCGTTAACGTGGCGGCATGCCCAGGCATGGATTCATGGCTATCTGGTGTAATATGTATAAATAGAAACAGGACGACTTTAAATGCTGTCCGTAATGGTGTAACATGATAGAGGGTATTTAAAGACTACCCAGTTTAAACGAATCTTACTTTGCTTGTATGCAATTACTAAGGAGGTGTGAGACATGCCTGACAAGGACCTGAAAGAGATACTGAAAGCTTTACCTGGTATACTAAGGATGGAACACGGGCGCGGTCTATTGATAACCACTTTTGTCCAGTGGGGTGCTGCAGACTCAATAAAGATACTCTCAAGATTCGTAAAGAGAATAGGCCCTGGAAAGTTTATAACCAACCCAGGAAGCCTAACGGCGGGAGAGGTTATACCAGAGTTCTTGGTGTCTATGTGGGAGGTGTTTGACAAAAGGGAGGCAATAATCTCGGGAGATAGAAGATTAACATTTACCGAATTTAAAGACAGGGTCTTGAGGTTTGCAAACGCACTCAAGTCACTAGGGCTCAGGCCAAAGGACAGGTTTGCAGAACTTCTTTACAACTGCAATGAGTTTTTTGAAGCACTGTTTGGGGGTTCTATCATTGGTTGCCCAATGCCCTTCCTAAACTGGCACATGAGAGGAGAAGAGCTGGCAGAGGCCATAAACAGGAGCTCTCCCAGGATACTACTGCTTGACGAGACACTGGTCGATGAGGTTCTATCAATCAGGGACAGGCTTAAAAGTGTTGAGAAATTAATCGTGGTCGGAAACAAAGCACCAAATGGCATGATACTATACGAGGACCTGATAACTGAATCCCCTTCAACCATGCCAGAGAAAAATTTCATACTTGCCTTAAACCCGTATACCGGTGGAACCACGGGCATTCCCAAGAATGTCAATTACTTTGACGGATTCGGCTATGCAATGAGCAACATATCAGAACCGCCCAAGGTATCACTGGCAGAATACCTCAGACTGTTTATAATGGAGATGAGTTTTTCTTACTGGTTTGGGGGTAACAAGATAAAGGATCCTTTTACCCACAATATAAGATGCCTCGTTCCTGGTCCCCTATACCATGCTGGGGTTATAGCTGGATGGGCGCCTTTCTTGCTTCTTGGGGCCACAGTAGTAACGATGAGAGAGTTTGATCCCGAGGAATTCCTGAGGATCGTGGAGAGAGAAAGGATCAACTGGGTTTTTGTTGTACCAACCATGCTTGAAAGGATCCTGGACCTGCCTGACGAAGTAAAGGCAAAGTATGACTTAAGTTCAATGAGGTCATTGATATGCGCTGCAGCACCTGCAACCCCTGAACTCAAAAAGGCTGCAAACAGGTTCTTCATAAGGCAGGGATGTACGGGTAATGTGTTCAAGGAATACTATGGATCGGCAGAGACAACTATTACATCGGTATTGCTACCAAGTGACTACGAAGAAAATCCCAAGAGATACGCGAGCGTGGGCAAGATAAGATGTGCCGAGACAAGGATATACGACAGTGAGAAAGGCCAATGGTGTCCTCCAAACAAAGAAGGCAAGGTACTCACCAGAAGCGTAATGACGGTAAGCCTCAGGTATATGGGAACACCCGAAAAACTGGAGAAGGCATTCATCGACGTGGACGGCAAATCATGGTTTGATGACGGCCTCTTGGGTTACATGGACGAAGATGGTTTTCTTTATCTCACGGGCAGGGTAAAGGAAATGATAATATCAGGCGGGGTAAATATATATCCAGACGAGATAGAGGCGGTAATAAAGAGAAATCCGAAGGTAATGGATGTAGCCGTAGTCAGATACCCGGATGAAGACCTTGGTGAGGTTCCTGCAGCAGTGGTTCAGTTAAGGGAAGGACAAGAGTCAACACCCGAGGAGATAATAGAGTACTGCAAGGCACAGGGCCTGTACGGGTACAAAATTCCAAGGGTTGTAGAGTTCTCCGGGAGCTTGCCCAGACACACGGATGGAAAACTAATAAAAAGGGCCATAGAAGATAAATACTGGAAAGGTATACCTAGAAGGGGATAGGAGCACAAGGAGGACTCCAATGGGTTCTGAATCAATTATGAGTCTGGATTATACAGGCCCAGTGGCAACAATAACATTCAACAGACCAGACAGAAGGAACGCATTCAACGAGGAGATGTGGTCAAGGCTTGAAGAGATAGTGTCTCGTCTTCGCAGAAATCTACCACGAATAGTAGTGGTAACAGGTTCAAGCAAAGTGGCTTTTTCGGCTGGTTTCGACGTAAATCCGGACAACCCGCAAGTCTCCGGTCTCATAGAAGCTGTCGAGAAACATAATAAAGGACCCGTGGAGCCCATCATTAGGCGCATAAGAGAGGCTGTTGACTCCCTTGTAAGCCTACCCGTACCTATAATAGCAGCCATCAATGGAAATGCATATGGGGGCGGGGCAGAGCTTGCAATACGCTGTGATATCAGGATGATGGATGCAGATGCCGTTATATGTTTCTCTGAGGTAAGGCTTGGTCTTATGACTGACTGGGGTGGGGGTGTTGCACTTGCGAGGCTGGTGGGACCCTCTAGGGCAGCTGATCTCATTCTCACGGCAAGGAAGGTAAGGGCCGAAGAGGCACTCTCAATGGGTCTTATAAACTATGTATGTGCACCCGGGAAGGCGTATGAAAACTCCATGGAGCTTGCAGAAAAGATAGCAAAGAACGGGCCCAGGGCTGTAAGGGCTGCACTTGAATTGATTAGAAAATCGGCCTACTTACCCCTTGACAAAGCCCTGGAGCTAGAGTCAACCAGGGCCATAGACCTCATTGCCTCAGGAGAATGCCTTTACGGTATATCTGCATTCTTAACAGGAAAAGATCCAGATTTTCCAGATATAGAAGATTAGTCAGTGTACCGCTACCTTTGTATGCCGTCCTATCCAGATTTTTGTTGACATAAGATATTTTATCTATATAATTGTCTTTGGTGAGTGAGTAATCGCTCGCATCATAATATTATTAAAGGAGATGTCTATGCTAGACCAAGTAGTATTAGCTAGGCTCCACCTTGAGGCAGTGCTTCCAAACCTTGAGATCATGGCAACAGATGATGAACTGTCTCGGCCTATTGCAGGAAAGTGGAACGGTAGTATACTTTTCAAGGCAGGCCTTCAAGGACCCAGCAGTACCCTCACTTTCAGTAACTCCAAGGTAACCCTTAAACCTGGCAGGCCATTGAGACCAGACGTGACCCTTTTCTTTCCCACGGAAAAGCTGATGAACAACATGTTCACAGGCTCAGGGGTGGGTTTTCCCCTAGTTTTAAAAGGCTTTACAAAGCTCAAGGGTTTGATTACGTTCATGAAGCTTGCAAAACGCATGGAAAAGGTAATGAAGGGTCCAAACCCCCCGATGTCGCTCAAGGCAAAGCTAACCATCAATACTATTCCTAGGGGTCTTGCCATACTCTTAAACTACGATAAGGCAATGGAGGAACAAAGGTCGCATATGCCCGAGGGGGTTGCCGAATTCAGGATAAAGGATGGTTTTGCAGCACACGTTGTGTACAAAAATGGCCATGCACATGCAGATGCAGGCCATGCCAAAGATCCAGACTTCATAATGGAATTTTCTTCAGACAAGACAGCACTCGACGTGGCAGACGATAAGGTTGATGTCATGGCATCCATCTGCCTAGGCGATATCTCCATGAAGGGGAATCTCCACATGGGTGATGTCCTGAATGGATACCTAGACAGGCTCAGCCTGTATTTACAATAGGGGGTGCTTAGATGACATACAAATTAGACAAGTCGATGGAAATTTTTGCACGCGCGGCAAAGGTCATACCACAGGGTATATACGGCCACCTGACCCCTGTCATAACAGTACCTGGATCGTACCCTTACTTTGTCGAGAAGGCAAAGGGCTCACATTTATGGGACGTGGATGGCAATGAATATATTGACTACATGTGTGCCTACGGACCTATGATTCTTGGCTATGCCAATGACAAAGTGGACGAAGCCTTTATGAAACAGGCCAAGAAGGGTACTTGCGTTACAATTGCATCTCCTCTTATGGTTGAGTTGGCAGAACGCCTGGTTGAGATAAACGACTGTGCTGACTGGGCCATCTTTGCCAAGAACGGGGCAGACACAACTTCCATGGCGGTTCTTCTTGCACGAGCTTATACTAGGAGAAAGAAGATAGTCCTGGCCGATGGTGGTTACCACGGAACCCAGCCATGGTGCACATCCAACATGGTAGGTGTGACACCTGAGGACAGGAAGAATGTGATTTTTATCCCCTGGGGCGACCTTGGCGCATTCAGGCGCGTGGTTGAAGAAAACAAGAACGATATTGCAGGTGTCATGTTTACCCCGTATCATCACCCTACCTTCGCGGATCAAGTACTTCCCGAACCAGGTTTCTGGAACGGCATGAGGGAAGTATGCAACAAGAATGATATAGTGCTCATTATAGACGATGTCCGGGCTGGATGGCGTTTGGACTTAAAGGGTTCGGCACATTACTTTGGTTTCAAGCCTGACCTTGCCTGTTACTGTAAGGCCATTGCAAATGGCTACTCCATATCTGCCTTGGTAGGTACTGAGAAGATGAAGATAGCAGCATCGAAAATCTTTGCAACTGGCTCTTACTGGTTTAACTCACCCGAGATGGCAGCCGCACTTGCCTGTATAGACGAGATGGAGAAGATAGATGTACCCTCCGTGGTAAGGGAAAGGGGCCTCAGTTTAACAAATGGCCTCAAGGAACTCGCTGACTCCAATGGCCTCAAAGTCACAATATCAGGGCCACCCGCCATACCTTTCATGACCTTTTCAAACGAAGATAATTTCATGAGGAGCCAGCTCTTTTGCGCTGAGTGCGCTAAAAGGGGTGTGTTCTTCAATCCACATCACAACTGGTTTATAAGCGCGGCGCACACCGAGGAGGACATAAAAAAAACCCTCGACGTGGCTGACAAGGCATTCAAGGAGGTTAAAAAGCAGTTCGGAGACTAAAGGTTGTTTAAACATGAAGGGATACCAGGGATATTAACTATCCCTGGTATCCCTTTCTTATATACCTTCACCACGGGCAAGATTGTTCATACGATAGATAAAGGCAAGTATCTCGGCAACCACCCGGTAAAGTGCCTCAGGTATCTCTTCGTTGATATCCAATCTATAGAGGGCATCTACTAGGGCCTTATCCTCCTTTATAGGAATACCGCTAGCCCTAGCAATGGCAAGTATCCTCTCGGCTAGTTTCCCCCTACCCTTTGCCTTTACCCTTGGTGCAGCATCTTTACCCCTTACATAGCCAAGGGCAACTGCCTTGTCTGGCTTACTTGTATCATTGTGCTTTTTATTATTCATACAACGACGTCCATTCCAGAGCCGGCATCCCCTTGATAAGGCAAGGCTGCCTGCATTATCTCGAGCCTCTTTAGACTAAGGCCCATATCCATGAGTTTATCTCCCAGGTCTCTTGCATGTGATCTCAAGAAGTCTACAACGTCATTAGAAGAAGATACAATCTCTACATCAAGGCCATCTTTAATCCTTGCCGTGCACCTGATCCTGCCTAGGTAATCCATGTCTACGTCGAAGTTTATGGCATAGGATTCGTCCCCATCCTTATGTATGGAGACCCTGGCCCGCCCACCTGAATCTTTGTCAACAAAGAAAGGTATGTAGAGAATGGAGACAGCACCGGCAAAGGCTGATAAATCCTTTAGTAGTACATGAACGAGGCCCTGAGTCTCAGAATCATGCCTTGTCTCCTGCAATACATGCTCCAAGATCCTCTTTACATCAAACTCCCTTATATCTGTATTGCCAAACGAACCCACCAATCTATCTATAAGGGTGTCCACTTCACTTGGGGAAAAGGAGGGATCAGCTTTTGAATGCACAACTGGCTTCAGTACTATCCTTGGCCTTGTCGCATGCACCTTTAGATGCAATACCTGACCTTTCGCAAGGTTGAGACTTGTCTCTACATAGAACTTCTTACCGAACATGGAGACTAAAACCCTTCCATCCTTGGTGTTCGAAAGAACTGTTACGACAAGTCGTCTACCAACGAAAAGAGAAGGGATCCTAGTCTCAAGGGTAATTGCATTCTCCAGAACACCGGCGTTGATACCATCCACCATATACCAATCCTACCCTTTTCTTGAAACCTTCAGCATCAACTGTATCTCGCCAACCGGTATGCCGGTAATACTGGATATATCCTCGATCTCGAAACCACCCTTGTGCAGTTTCAGAACGTCATCTTTGGTATATGTCCTGGTGCTGGATACCCTGTCTATAAGCTCTTCCATCCTTGCCTTTACGTCACCTGCCTGCTTTATTCTCGCTTCAACCTCTTCCATCAGGCTGGACAGTATCTTGACCTTTTCCGTTACCTGGGTGGAGAATTCCTCTGATAACGTCCTCGATTCCGATATGACCTGCTTTAACGCATCAAGCGTATCAAGGGGTACTTTTACGCGCCTTTCTCTTAATACAAGTATGACCACAAGCACTAGAAAGGCTAGCTGTACAACGATCTGGGCTATAAGTAGGGTTCTGGTTGCATCCAAGGCTATATCACCACGTCAATAATATGCTCTTTGCCTTCTTTCTTTTCCTTGCCCTCTTTGCCCTCAGAATTATCCCTGTGTTTCGGCTGTTCATGTCCTTTCTTTTCCCCGCGTTCTCTCACTGCAATCTCATCCGTTTTCTTGGGTGCATTTACCTCCCTGCTCATACGCATACGTTCCCTGGCTTCCTGCTCTGTAAGAATCTGCTTGGTGACTTCAGATTGCGCAAAAGGACTCTGGTTAACCTTTTCAATCCTCCCTGCCTGGGACAGGATAGCAGATATGTCAGAAGGGCCAGCCATTTATTTCTCCTTTACCTAACACTTCTTATCGTTTAGTTATCCAGAGTACTTAATAATTACATTATAGCTCCTTTGACCCCCTGTTACAACATAATACAGATCCTTGCCAAGGACAGTCGCCTTAGCGCATGTCCTGTCTTAAGGCGTTAATATTACTGCTCATGTATCGGTTCAAGTCGCATCATCCCGAGAACCGTTCCAGAAAACAGGCTCCTACCTGGTCCTATCTCTGTACCTGCCCATCCGCTGTTGTACCAGAAATGGCCTCCCAGCTTGTAGTAGAACACTGACTTCCCCGTGTTCCAATCTATGGCTTCCCATGTCCAAACACCGTCCCTCTGGCCCACATCGTAAACAAGGTTGGTGGCTGCACTCATGCATGGTATTCCGTTCGGCAGACTCACCTTTATATTTGCCCATACGGGCTTAAGTTCCCTGGCCTTTGGATCCCACTCGAACTTTTCAGCCCCGTATGGGGCAATACCAGGATTTCCCGACCTTAAGATGTTAATTATGCGGTTTCTAGTCTTTGTCTTGAGCTGATTGTTGACCACCAATGCCCCATAACCCCTGACACAGACTGACTGTTCGGATGATGACTGAATGGCATCAGGATTACCGAATGTCACCGGTACCTGAGCTGCTATGCGGCGGTCTTTTGTGCCGGGTATCTGCACCCAGTCATCAGGTATCCTGTCCCGCCAGAACAACACAATGTTCATCAATCTCTGTCCATCCGTTATAACAACGAACCTGTCCTGTCTACCAGCACCCATAAGCGTTGGGGTAGAACCAGATCCCTGGCCAAGCCTTATGCCTTCTATGTTGCTGCCTGTATCGTAGTTGGCAACCCAACCCTTGTCTTTCCCATCTGTGCTCAACCTATTGCCTGTCCACTGCACCCTGTACATATGCTTGCTCGTAACAACATATATGCCACCATCCTCGTCGCATGCAATGGAGTTGGATATCTCTTCTCCAGCCGGGCAGTGATAGTAATATGCCCGATCAAAAGACCTGGATACAACCCCTACAGTACCGTGACTCGTGGCAAAGGCAAGCATCCCATCGTAGGTCATATTAAGACCAACGACGTAATCATCCTTGCCCCTTAGGTAGCCTTCTGGTATAGTAAAAATGCCCTTTTGGACAATTCTCGAGTCTGGGTCACCTTCTACTGAGTCCGCGTAAGCGTAGATCTTCTTAAGCCTTGGCACAAAGAACGTGTTATCCTTGTCCACTATGGTGTAAGCGCCCGAGATACCTTCCTTTATCGAGAACCTGTGCGAATGCTTCTTCTTTACCAGGTCTATAATGCGAATCCCGTCCCTAGCAGGATATGCCTTGAAAATACAGTTAACCGCACTACCCCATATGACCACCCTGCCATCTGCATAGGGATGTGAGAACGCTATTGTGATAAGGCCACCAATAGCCCTGTATCCCCTTCTGAAGTCAAACCTTGCATCTTCTAGTCCCAGTGGCCCAGGAAAAGGGGACGATGCCTGGCAATAAGAATTCTTGTGCGTCATGGGCCAGTAAGAATCCGCAAGGTAAGGGTTCCTTGGCGGCTCGTTACCATCATCTACTGGGCCATTCCCAGTTCTCGTTACGATGCCAGTCTTGGCCAGGAGCTTGCTTTTGATAACCTTGTGCGTGGTACAGGCAGTTGAAACCAGAAATACCATGGATGTCATAAACACCACAAGTACTGCAGGGGCCCTTACATTTAATATGCCGAATAACCTGCTTCTTCTGCCCATAGAAAACTACCTCCCTATATCCAGGCTTGATACCTCAATTAAGACAAACATGGACCTAACATCTACCCGGCCCTCTCAGGCAGGCCTAGCGCACCTAGAAAGTTCTGATAATGTTACCAGATCATCCTTATCTTTTCAAGTCACTTGGACGTTCAGATTTCCGAATGTAAGATTCTTTATACTTTATATCTTCTATTTCAGCATCTGTATCTCGCTCTTCCCATCCAAGGCCTCCACTAATTTAAGATAATACTGAGATGCGTCTTTCATCAGTGTTTTGATTGACAAGTCAATTTGTCATATTGTATATCAGAGAGGTATATAGTTTTAATATCCAATTATAAGGGTGTTGCGGGTCTTCATGCTATATAAAAGTACGCAAGTTAGCATACAGCCTATCAAACAGATGATATTGATATATAAAAGAAAATGATAAACAGGGGGATAAAGAATGGATTTCGAGCTTACTGAAGAGCAGAAGATGCTCAAGGAAACCGTGCGTAGATTCAGTGAAAAGGAGATACTACCACTCACAGAAGAAATGGATAGGGAAGAGAAATTCGCCGATGATCTCTGGGAGAAGGCAAAACCGCTTGGTTTCCTCGGAATGGGTGTGCCATCTGAACACGGCGGCATGCTAACGGACTACCTGTCCTTCGGGCTCATGGGTGAAGAGATAGGAAAGGTAGATGCGGGCGTTGCGACTGTGTACGGTGCCCACGGACTACTTTGCGCAAACAACATAGCGCGTAACGGTACCGAGGAACAAAAGAAAAAATACCTGCCACTCCTAGCATCTGGAGAAAAAAAAGGGTGCATGGGGCTCACGGAGCCAGGCGCAGGTTCTGATGCCACATCTATCAGGACAAGGGCCAGAAAACAGGGTACTGAATACATCCTGAACGGAACAAAGACATTCATATCAAACGCACCCATCGCTGACATAGCACTTATTTATGCAACCATTGATCCTGACCTTGGTACAGGTGGGCTATGCACCTTCATAGTGGAAAAGGATTTCCCGGGCTACCACAGGGGAAGGAAACTATCAAAGATGGGCCTTCGTTCGTCCCCTACAGGCGAGATAGTACTAGAGGACTGCCATGTACCTGAAGAGAACCTCCTAGGTGGCATCGAAGGCAAAGGCCTTAAGCAGATGTTCTCAGGCCTGGACATTGAGAGATTCATGTGGAGCTCCCTCGCCATAGGAATAGCTCAGGCTGCCTTTGACTTTGCGCTCAAGTATTCCAAGGAAAGGCAACAATTTGGCCAGCCAATATTCAACTTTGAGATGGTGCAGGACAAGCTTGCAACAATGCTGGTAGAGATCGAGGCATCAAGGCTACTTACCTACAAGGGTATAACTTCCTGGGACCAGGGTAGGTTCAGGGAGGCAAGGATGCTTGCCGCCCAGAGCAAGTTTTACGCGTGCGAGATGGCCACAAGGGTTACGTCTGAAGCAGTTCACTTACTGGGCGGTTACGGGTACATGAAGGAGTTCCCGGTTGAGAGGTATATGAGGGATGCCAAGGTCTTTCCCATCGGAGCAGGTACGACCGAGGTTCAAAAACTCATTATAGCGCACTATCTCAGGTAAGTGGTCTTACCCTCCTTATGTCAGGTCTAGGGGGCAAGCATATACAGCTTACCCCCTAGACAGGTTTGAAATCTTTACTTGGACAACTCCTCTTCTTTCAGTACCCTCCTCAACACCTTGCCCACAGCACTCTTTGGAAGTGTGTCCTTGAATTCTACTATCCGGGGCACCTTGAACGTAGCAAGCCTTTTTCGGCAATGTTCTATGATATCCTGCTCCGTGACCTTTCCCTTGGCGTGATCCTTTAAGACAACAAAGGCCTTCACGGTCTCACCCCTGTACTCGTGGGGAATTCCTATCACAGCTACCTCTGAGACGCCGGGGTGCTCGTAGATTACATCCTCCACCTCCACGGGAGCTATGTTATAACCCGATGCAATAATAAGATCCTTTACCCTGTCAACGAAGTATACAAAATCCTCTTCATCCACGTATCCCCTGTCACCTGTCCTGAGCCAGCCATCTGCCTGGAAGGTTTTCTTCGTTTCCTCTGGTTTGTTTAGGTAACCCTTTGCAACCTGCAGGCCCCTGTAAAGTATTTCTCCTTGCTCACCCCTTGGCACTATGTTGCCCTTGTCATCAACTATCTTAACCTCGGAATATACAGGTATACCTATGGAGTCCAGCTTTTCCTTTCTTCCTGGAATGGATATAGTACCACCGCTGTTTGTCTCTGTCATACCCCAGCCATTGGTAAGGCTGATGCCTGAGAGGTCATCCCATTGCTTCTGTACGGCAAGTGGAACAGGTGCCCCGCAACCTATCGTGAGCTTCAGACTGCTTATATCATACTTCTCCAGGAACTCCTTGTTGGACATCAAGGCAATAAACAGGGTTGGAGGGGCAAAAAGCACGTTTACACCATAATCCTGTATTATCTTGTATGTATACTCAAGGTCAAACATAGGTATTGGGATAACAGTCCCTCCCTGGTAAAACGTGGGAAGCGTGTAGAGAAAATAGCCTGCCGTATGGAACATCGGCATGATGGAATAATTAACTATCCTGTCGTCAAATATCCTTGCAGCATGGACATGGGAAAGAGAGTTGAAGACAAGGTTAAAGTGCGTCTCTATCACACCCTTTGACCTGCCTGTTGTTCCAGCGGTATACAACAACAACGCGGTGTCGTCTCTCGGACTGCATTCAACGTCTTCTTCAAGGGGCTCATATTTCTCCATGGTATCGAACAGGTCAAGCGCTCCTTCTATCTTTTGCTTGGGTATATCCCAAAGTGGCTTTATTGCAGCTGGTATAAATGCATTAGGTGCTGCAAAGTCTTTTATGTTTGTGACTATTATATTCTCAAGAATTCCTTTTTCCTTGAGCGGTCTCAGCTTGTCATAAAGAAGATCCAGTGCAAGCACAACCCTTGCGCCTGAGTCATCCACCTGATAAGCCACCTCGTCTGTCTGATACATTACGTTTATAGGATTGTGTATGGCGCCCAGTTTTGCTGCACCGTAGAATGCTACCCAGTGTTGCAACGAGTTCGGAAGCATGGCAGAGACCACTTCTCCTTTCTTTATCCCTAGATCCTTAAGCAAAGCAGCATACCTGCGTGCCAGCTTGTCCAGCTCCCTATAGCTTATCTTCTTATCGAGAAAAACCACGGCTGTTTCATCTGGGTGGTTATCAACCGTCCTTTTAAAAAGACCGTATATGGAGACATTTGGTATCTCCGGTATATCTTCCACAAACCAGCTAGGATGCGAGATGACGTAAGACTCAGAAGGATCATATGACCTACCCTCCCCTATCCATTTCTCTGGATAACCTATCCTCCTGTAGATCTTGTAAAAATACTCATCGTAAAACATATCCCCAGCCTTTGACCTTGGTTCCATTATCTTGGACATATCAACCCCCTATAAAACAAGTATCCTAAAGTAATATTTATTAGAATACACCAATTCAGGTCCTGTTTCAACATGAAGGATACCAAGACCTGTCACTACAACCGCTCTTTGGCTTAATCAAGTCCCTCTTATCTTAAGTTCTAAGCCCCCAGCATACCGCTAGAAAACAGCTGTATCGTATCCAGATCATCATGCTATATCCATTTCAAGATACCTGCAAATACCACCAGAGCTAAAACGTTGACCAAGGCCATAGTCGATATCGTTATAAGCTGTGTCCTTGGCTTGCAGTCGTAGCAGTAGAAGGATACAACGAAGAACGGGATATACACCGTCAAGAATACGGGTAACGCGCCCCACCATGGGTATACCCAGACAAACGTGGGTGTCTTTACCAGAAAGATCTCTGCAATGGCAAATATGGCTGCATTTAAGAACGCGAAGAATAGCCTATTGTTAACACCCAGGATCTTCTCTCCCGGGTCCTCTGGAAGTATCTTTGAAAAGGCAAGCCCTGCAATAGCAAACATGAGATTTATCTCAACACCCACGCCCACTAACAACAAGAATGCTGTTCCGCAGGGAACTGTCCACAGGGCATGACCAGTGAAGTGCTGTATGAGCGCATTTACAATCTCAGCATGCCAGTGTACCATGTACAGAGACAGGCCAGCTGCTATACCCTTCCAATTCTTTTTTGATACCTCATTTAAGTATACATATATCACGAGTGCAAGCAGGGTTATAACGTACCACTGAAATGGCTTACCACTCCTCAGTATATCAAGGGCAGCGCGTGTTGCATCTGGATTATGTAACATGGCTACATCCACCTCAGTCCGATTGCAAATACAAGGAATAACACAAGATCCACCGTAAATAAGGAGCTGACTATAGCTATCTTTACCTTTATCTTGGGATGGTCATGGACGTAGAAAGACAGCATGAAGTAAGGCATATAGCCGATAAATATGATAAGCCATACATTGGGGAAATTCCACCATGAGTAGTTCCAGATCAGGTATCCCCACGCGTGGACTATGCACTCCATTATAACCATGAATATAGAGTTGGTTATCCAGAAGAAGACCCTGTTGTTGATCCCGAGGATCTTCATGTGCTTGTCTTTAGGAAGCAGCTTCAAGAATATAACAGCAACAGCGGCGAACATCATGCTTATCTCAAGGGTAAGGCCTGGCAGCAACTGGTAGATGGTTCTCCCCGTGGTTGTCCACACAGCCGAGTAACCTGTAAAATGCAGCACAAATCCATTCATGATCTCCAGGAACCACTCAAGGCCATAAAAGGCCAGTGCACCCAGGATCACGTCCCAGTTTTTCCTCTCTATCTCGTTGGCGTATACATACGCGACAAATGCAATGAGAACCGCATAATGCCACTGAAAGAAAGAGGGATCCCTTAAAATCCTTAACGACTGCAAGGTTGATTCAGGCATAGACACCTACCTAAGTCTTATTTATTGCTCTAATTTCCCGAACCCTAGCGAATCTCCTCTATGTCAAGGGGAAACTTGGACAAGGGTTCACAACCGTCTTTTTTTATAACTATGGGGTTCTCGTACCTGAAACCTATATTTTCATCGGGACATGCGTACTGCATGGCGCATATAATGAGCTCTCCGTCCTGGTAAACGTGTTCTGGATTCGTCCAAAAAGGTATGGGGCCGTCTCCGAGGCCTATGCGCCATTCATCTCCCATCATGCCTATACCATGTTCAAAACCGGGCACCATGTTTTCTGCAAACCCCCTTTCCTCGGCAAAACCCATCATCTCCTCAGCAAGTCCTACAGGCGTTATCCCAGCCCTGTAAGTATCCAGAACTAGCCTTACCATGTCGAGGAAATTGTTGGCATGCCACCATTGCCTGTCACTTGCCGTACCTATGAAGTAATTATGGCTGTGATCCCCAAGGCCAAGCTTGAACATGGCATGTATGTCTACCATAAGGGGCTCACCCTGCTGTATCTCCCTCCTGGTTGCCGGGGTACAGGCACCACCTGCAAATCCGGTCCTGTAACCGCTTGCTATCTCGTTGCCACCTGTGAAGGACCATTCCCACTCGCTACCTGCCTTTCTCATGGCAAGGGCCGCTATACCCGCTATCTCTGTCTCGGTCTTTCCTCTCCAGCCACCGTTCTCAAGGGCATTCCTCACGGCCTTGTGCCCCTCGTCCACTATCCTAGATGCCTCTCTAAATCTGTTTATGGTACCCTGGTCCTTGATCAAGGACAGCCTGTCTATTATCTGGTGCGCATCCACGAGCTCGCAACTTGGCAAGGCTGCCTTGAATTGTTCGTACTCGTAGTGAGTGAGGTTCCCTTCCGGCAGGTAGTTCGACATGCCGTTTTCCACGCCTATCCTGCCACGCTTTATACCTAGCGTATCTCTTATAAAGTCTGATATGATCGATATCTGGTCCATCCCTCCCATTGGGGCATAGCCCAGTACGTGATCTTCATCAAGCCACGAATCATCCGCAACCCTTGCCGCATCAATCACAAACGTAAAAACCGTTGGCAGACCATCGGAAGGGATAATGACAAAGCTCCTCCAAGGACAGAACGCATCCGTGGTCCATGATAGTGTCCTTAGACGCGAGCCAAGGTATGCATCTATATCCTGCTCGGCCATGAGTTTCTGTATGTTGGCTATGCGACCTGGATAATCTATGTAAAAAGGATCCCTTTCATCCGTATGCTTATTACCCATCATAGGCCTCCTTTGTACTAGTAATCAGTGGGGATGCCTGCTATAACAAAATTAAGACGATCAGCGAGAGATGCAAGCTTTAACGCCTTTACCATGTTACCTCTCAATTTCAGCTTCCCACCCATGAGTGCCCTCTGCGACTTGAGCTTTCCCTGCGATATGCTGGCAAAAGTGCTATAATCGCCGGTAATCACGAATTCCGCTTTAGGCGGCTCACCATCACCGACAAACACATCAGTGAAAACACCGTCCTCGCATTTGAAATAAAGGTACTTATCCCTGCCATCAGGGCAATTTCTATAGACGTTTGTCATGGACGTGGTTATGTATTTCATCTTTTCCGGACTTATCTCTCTTGCAAGCCTAGCCTTTACTTCTTCGCACCATTCAGGGCTTAGGTATGTAAGTTTTTCTCCCATGTGTAACCTCCTCTATTTTTTAGGCCGCTTAATCAACCATCCCTGTAACTTGGTTATCTTCTCATAAGGCCCCTTAGTACAATGTCAATGCCCTGCTCGAACATAGCCCTTGCTGACTTTCCCTCGGACTTTACGTAGGCCTTGATGATGAACATCACGTATATTGAAAATAGCAACCCTGTTACATGGTCAACGTCGACCTTCCTGAAACTACCCTTCTCAATACCTTCAAGAATGACCCCTTTCAACATGTCCATCGAGGCACTGTTTATCTCCGAGAACCGATCTTCCTTGGGTGTAATGGGAAATATGCTGGGGTCGTTCATCAAGACTGTCCTTAGCACCTGATCCTTCGATAAGTACTCAAACGCCCTCTTGCACATGACCTCGAACTTTCTCACCGCATCCTGTTCTAGGTCCACGTCTCTTCTTACCTTTGCCTGCCACTTCAGAAGTGCATAGGCAACAGCCTTCTCATAAAGATCCTCCTTATTCCTCACGTAAATGTATAAGTTACCCTTGGTCATGCCCACCTCGTTTGCTATATCCTCGACCGTGGCCTTCTTGTAGCCATAACGAGCAAAGACCCTTAAGGATGCATCATAGAGCTGATTTATCTTGACCTTTCTTTTTATAACAAATGAACAATATGTTTATTTGTTTAAATACCAGACCGCGAAAAACCTGTCAACAGAAAAAGTATGGCATAATGGGATCGGCCCTAAAGAGGACTTCAGCAAGAAGGTATTAAGCGATTACAAACCTTATTCTAGCCAGCCTTTCAAAGTCTCTCTTTATAAAAAAGCTCATGTCATGCCTGACAAAAAACCTTTGCCAGTTAAGGTTAACACCTGAGGGAACAATAAAAGTGCCTCTTGGTCCATTTATAGAAAGCATCTTTATCTCTGATGCAGAAGGAACCCTTATTGTGGACCCTGCATCTACATTGACTTCCTTGCCGTTTATGTCCATGTCAACCGAGAAACCGTCTTTCTTAACATGATTTAGTCCAAGACCCGAGATAAGGGTATCAAAGTCAGGCGAGATCTCAACGTTAAATATGCTGAAGAATTCTTTTAACATAAGCAGATGATGCCTGACTTTTATCTTGAGATTAGGTAGCTGCTTTGAGACCTCCAAGCAGAAGGCCCTTGTGTGGCACTGGGTAAGGGTAAAGAAGGTAAGTGACCTCCTCTGCTCTGGGTGGTGAGTATCTCTATCAAATGTCCTGGTATTGAGTACAGGAATGTGCCACTTCTTTACCTTTATCTTTCTATTAACGGCAGATGCCACTTGCCTTGCCACATCGCCCAGTTCAAACCCTAAGAACCTCTCGGCATCTATTACAACAGATTGTCCCCAGTATCTGGTGTCGATGCTGTTGAAACCGTATCCGTCGTGCAGCGAAAGGAGCACGTCCGGCTTGAAGTCTCTTATTACCTGTTTGATACGCTGCACCTGAATAAGGTCGGGATCATCCTTTCCTATACCTGCAAACTTCCTGTTCATGTCCCCATTATACCCTCTCTTGAAAGCCAGTATAGACGTAAAGTTCGATCTTGGGACAATGAGCAGGCTGCCTTTGGTAACGTCCACATCCATGAGCATGTCGGATGCCCTGTATCCCCCGGGTTCATTTCCATGTATGCCACCTATAACGAGAATTCGCCCACCTTTCTTTGCCCCATGTTTTACGTTCAGCTCGAACGGTTTTGGAGGAAGGTAGAAATGCATATACCTACCTGTCCTGGCGAACGCACTTACTGGTATCACGGTTAATAGGGGTACATGAAGCAATACCTTTACTAATTCCCTTCTACCGTAATCGACCAAGGGCATTTCTCCTTTGCTATGCTATAATGTATAAAACACTAGCACCATCTACATCTTTATTCAAAGCATTAAAATGCATCACATGTAGGATCCCCAGTATTAAGCACGTCATATCCCTATATTTCGTATTGTTCAGAGAGATGCCAGCCATTCTCTAAACACTGGCACTCAACCTACTGTAAACCTCCATGCGCAGTACCATTCCTCAGGATGATCATCAGGTGGGCATGCAATGCATTCTGTCCTTGTCCTGGAATCAATGGTAGAGGCAAACGTGCTGTATTCCACTATGCCAGCGGACTTGCAGGGATAGTCAGGCAATCCCCTTCTTTTCCTGGCCGCTTGAACCCTACAGTCAACCATTTTGAATACGAGTGTTTTATCATCCACTTCTTCGAAGGACTGTTTATTTATCCTTGAGTACATCCTGTACCCAAGTGCCTGCCGGAGTGCCGATATACCACCCTGTTGCGGCAAATCTAATAACCTCTTTATTCTCAAGGCTTCATAAGGCGAGAACCTGGTCCAGCACGTGTCATTGCACCTCTTTGCAGTAAACAGATCTATCGATGTCTCTACCGCCTGGAACCATACACCGTCATTTGCAAGCCAATTAATACCCAATGCCCTCATAACTTCGAATAATTCACCGGGAGATAACTTTTTTAGAGATATAGGAATACCTTTGGCATCTACCTCGAAACCGAGCAAGTCGCCTAAACGCTTCATCTGTATACCAAGGCTCTTGTTCCATACATCGTCCTCTATGCTGCAGGCATTCTCAAAGCCTAGCTGGTGAGCCACCTCTGAGAACCACAGGCCGTAATGTACCAGTATCCTCCTGAAGCCATCAACAACACATTCTACCAGACCTTCCTGATCCTGTTTTTCCATTGACATTACCTTTTTAAGCATCAACGCCCTCTCCTAGCCATCAGGAGCCAAAGCAGGACATGTTTTTCTATACCTAGCTCTCTGATCTGTTTACGTTTCAACTATTAGTCCAAAAACAAAGGTTTAAAGCGCCGGGTCCTTGGGGCTACTGTCAACCACCCATGGCCGGGCCTTTAGTCTGCCTGTAAACCAGCTAAACCTACGACCAACACCGTATGCGTGTTCTCCAGCTTGAACCAAGTTACTTGGTACACGTAACAATTTTGACTCTTACAACTTGCTTGCTGTCATCTGGCCGCTGAAGATTAATAACTTTTGAGTCTTACGCCTTGTAACCACACCTTGCACCTTATAGCTTACCCTGGTATCGGCGCTTCTTTTATGGGCTTACCCATAATGAAATCCTTTATAAGGGTTGCAGTCTCGGCCGGTTTCTCTTCCTGGGGTATATGGCCACACTCTGGAATGACGGCAAGAATCGCATTCGGCAGGTCTTTCTTCAGCCTGTAGCCGTTTTTTATCGGTATCCACCTGTCTTCGCCACCCCATATTAGGAGGGTATGAGTTTTCATCTCATGCATTTTCTCTGCATATTTCTCGATGGTTACTGGATTGGTCTCAACTATGGCTCTGGCAACCGCTATGGTGGCATAAAGGGCATTCTCTGTCCGCAACCTGTCGTAATATGCATTAACCTGTTCCTTTGTAACCCAATCCCTGTGATAATACACCTGATGTAGATTCATCCTTATCATCCACCGCCCAAATATGAGTTTTGAGGTAAAGACTGCACCCGGCCAGGTGGACATCCTTATAACCAGGGGAGGCTTCTGGGGATATATTGCCGGATCAATCAAGACCAGTCTCTTCACCTTGTCTGGATGGTCAATGGCCATCATGAAGGCAATACCACCACCCAGGGAATTTCCTACGAAAGTAACCTTGCTCAAGCCCATATAGTCCATCCAGTCATTGACGTCCTCCATCAGGGAAACAGGATCATACTTTGCATCCCTAGGTTTGTCAGACCAGCCAAAGCCCTTCATGTCAAGCGCCCAGACGTGCAAGCCAGCCTTGTTGAGTATGGGTGCTACTTTTTCCCATGTATAGGTGGATGAAGCATACCCGTGCAGCAGAAACACATCCTCCCCATCAGCCGGATACTCAACGTAGTGGTAATTCACACTACCTATCCTCACGAAATGATCCTTGCTTGTCTGGTTAAGAATCTTGCCCTCGGGGATATGACGTACGAATAGCCCGCAGCCAGTACTAACTGCCAGGGGAAGGAGGAGGAGTAAGACGGTAAAGCCCAAGCCATGTTTCTTCATCTGGATCTCCTTCTTAAACACCTGAATAAGGTTTTGTACATAAATCTCGCCTCACCCTTGCGCATGGTGCAAATGCCAAGGACTTGTAAACATAATACTATTAAAGATAACCATGTAATTCAAGTAAATACCGGTTGCCCATGAATCTTACAGGCCCGGGAGCCCTAGGTGCCTTTGGGTATCAGCATATCCTTGGCACCAGCTCCCCTGTAGGCAGGTCTATCTCCCTTTCTCCGCCGATCAGCGTGCCCATCCTGAGCCCTGGTCTTCCAGCCCCTACCCTTCCAATGACAGCAGAGTCCTTCCCATATTCGTGCATCCTCATGGCATCCAGAACTTTGTCAGCGTCTTCCTCAGGGCAGAAGACTACCATCTTGCCTTCGTTGGCCAGAAAAAGCGGGTCCAGGCCCAGGATCTCGCATACCCCCCTCACACTATCCCTTACAGGTATATCCTTTTCCTCAATGGTAATTGATACACCTGCCATCTCTGCTATCTCCACCAGTATGGAGCCAAGACCACCACGTGTTGCATCCCTCATGCAATGTATATTAGGACTAGAGTTCAATATTACCTCTACCAGGTGGTTTAGTGGTGCAGAGTCAGACACTATGTCAGACTCAAGCATCAGTTCTTCCCTCTTTGCAAGTATTGCTGCACCGTGATCTCCCACCGGGCCATTCAGTATAACCACGTCACCTGGCTTAACGCTCTTTACAGAGACATTGCCGGCGTAGTTTATAATGCCTATGCCCGAGGTATTTATGAATATCCCGTCTGCAGAGCCCCTGTGAACCACCTTTGTATCTCCTGTTACCACCTGGACCCCGGCACTGGCTGCTGCCTTTGATATGGACAGTGCAATGTCCTTGAGTAGGCCCATGTCAAGCCCTTCCTCTATTATCAGGGCAACGCTTAAAAAAAGGGGCCTTGCCCCGCACATGGCTATATCATTCACTGTACCGTGCACGGCAAGCGAGCCTATATCTCCCCCTGGAAAGATAACGGGGTTCACCACATAGGAATCCGTGGAGAAGCATAACCTGTTTCCCTCCACATCAAACACGGCGCCGTCCTCGAGCCTATCCAGGTACGGGTTGCTGAACACTGGAAGAAACACATCTCTCACCAGCTCGTTCGTAAGCAAGCCACCACTGCCATGTCCCAAGAGAACCTTGTCATACTTCATACGTTATTACCCCTCATGCTTTGTTCTTTATCCTGTACCCAGCGCAAACTGCCTGGCCGAGCGAGATACCACCGTCGTTGGTGGGTATCAAGTGGTGAAAGAAAACATCCACGCCCTTTCCTGTCAGCCTATCCATCAGGCCTTCTACAAGTATCCTGTTCTGGAAACAGCCACCGCTCAAGACCACCCTGCCCAGCCCGGTTGAGGCTGCAAGACTCAGGGCCATATCCGCAAAGGCGCTTATGAGTGTTTCGTGAAAGGACCTGGCTAGAAATTCCCTGGGGATCCCTTCCAACATGCCCTTGGCAATCTCCCTTACAGTTGGTAGCAGGTCAAGGATCAGCTTGTCACCTTGACTCACTATGCCGTAACCAAGCTCAATGCCCTCTGATAGCCTTGCAAGGGCCTCGAGCTCCATGGCGGCCTGTCCTTCGAAGCTGACCTTTCTCCTTAACCCTACAATAGCTGCAATGCCATCAAACAACCTCCCAAGGCTGGATGTTTGTGGACTGTTTATCCTTCTTTCAATAACGGCCTCGAGCACTGGTAATAGAGATGAGTCTTCCACGAGGGAGAGTCCTGTTGCAATCTCCTTCCACGATCTGCCAAACGCCTCTCTTAGCAGGCTCAAGGCCACCCTCCAAGGTTCTTTTACCGCCCTCTCACCTCCAGGCAGAACGAAATACCCTATATGCCCAGCCCTCTGAAACGAGGCCTCATCACACAGGAGAAACTCGCCTCCCCACACGGCACCGTCCGTACCATAGCCTGTACCGTCCATGGCTATGCCTATGACACTGCCTGATACCATGTTCTCTGCCATGCAGCTAACTATGTGAGCATGGTGATGCTGCACCTGTACCACACGCCTCCTACCCAGCTTCTGTGCCAGCCTCGTTGAATAATAATCTGGATGTAGGTCGGATGCCACGCAATCAGGCCTAGTGCTTGTTATTCTCTCCATAAGAGATATGCTCTTGAAAAGGAAATCGCGCGCAAGCGGGGTCTCGAGGTCACCAACGTGAGGACTCAAGAATGCCATGTCATGTTTAAGTACACACACGCTCGTTTTCATGTGGCCACCAAGTGCAAGAACCCCTGGAAGCGGTTCAGAGATCCTGATGGGTCTCGGTGAGAATCCCCTGGAGCGCCTTACAAGGCTCATGCCGCTGGAAGGGACAAAAACAATGGAATCATCACACCTTACAAGTATATCCCTGTTATGGACGAGGAAAAAGTCAGCTATGCCATTCAGCCTATCCAGGGCCTCCCTGTTCCCAGTGCATATGGGCTCATCCTTGTGGTTGGCACTCGTCATCACAAGTGCGTTGAACCGCTTTTCAAGGAGAAGGTGATGCAGGGGTGTATAAGGAAGCATTATACCATAGGTATACATGCCCGGTGCAATATATGGGCTCAATATGCCATTTTTCTTTCTAAGCAAAACAATGGGCCTCTCAGGCGATCTTAGGATCCTTTCTTCCACTTGGCCCACCTCAGAGACAAGCCTGGCATGTGTCACGTCCTTGACCATGACTGCAAGCGGTTTTTCTTCCCTAAATTTCCTATCCCTAAGTCTCTTTACTGCTTCGTCATTGCCGGCATCGACACTCAGGTGAAATCCGCCAAGCCCCTTTATGGCTAGTATGTACCCTTCTGATATGAGGTCAACCGCCCTCTCTACGGGATCTGGTGTATCTATTTTTCTACCCGATGAATCCAAAAGCCATAGTTGGGGTCCGCACTCAGGACATGCATTGGGTTCGGCGTGAAAGCGCCTGTCCAAGGGGTCACTGTATTCCCTGCTGCATTCTTTACACATGGGAAAACATTCCATGGAGGTATTCTCCCTGTCGTAAGGTATGTCTTTTATTATGGTTAACCTTGGCCCGCAGTTTGTACAATTTATAAAGGCATAACGAAACCTCCTGTCTTCCGGATCAAAAAGCTCTTTTAAACACTTTTCACAAGTTGCTATGTCAGGGGATATATGCACCTCCATTGCATCTGTTTTTTCACTCGTTATGACCCTGAAACCACGGTCTCCCGTTGTCTCAAGATCTTCGGACCTTATGCCGGATACGCTAGCCACAAGGGGAAGCTCCTGACTTACGTGCTCAAGGAACACTTCTATGTCCCCAGCATCACCTTCAACCTCCACTACCACCCCGTCCGAGCGATTTTGCACAAAGCCACTCAAGGAATACCTGTGAGCTAGCCTATATATGAAAGGACGAAAACCCACGCCCTGCACAATACCGGTAAACAAAAATCTGACCCTCTTTAACACGTCAGCTCTACCAGGGAAACAACATCTCAATAGTACCTGTAGTATGCAGCACAGGTACCCTCGCTGGATACCATGCACGGTCCGACAGGGTTCAATGGTGTACATACCTTCTTGAACAAAGGACATTCAACCGGTGTGCTGTAACCCTTTAGTATATCAGCACATATGCATCCATGGAACTCCTCTGAATTGATGGCGGGTATCTCAAATGCCCGGGTGACATCAAATTCTCTATAGACGTACCTGAATGCAAGGCCGCTTTTCTCTATACTTCCCAGGCCCCTCCACTCGGTATCACAAGGGGTAAACACATCCGACAGTACTTTCTTTGCCTTCAGGTTTCCCTCAGGCTTTACTGCCCTTGTATACTGTATCTCCACCCTGAACTCAGAATCCAGCACCTGGTCAAGTATCATGAGTATACCTTCGAGGATGTCCACTGGTTCAAAACCTGTTACAACAGCTGCTTTGGATGATTCAGCTATAAATCTGTAGGCATTGGCTCCTATAATGGTGCTTACGTGACCAGGACAAATGAAGCCGTCTATATTCAGCTCTGGATCATCCATAAGTAGCTTGATAGCTGGTGGTATGAGCTTGTGCACGGAGAAGACAAAAAGGTTTCTAAGCCCATGCCTCTTTGCCTCGAGTATAAGGGCAGAGACCATTGGAGAGGTTGTCTCAAACCCTATGCCCATGAAGACTACCTTTTTCAAAGGGTTTGCCAGGCAGAAGGGGATGCAATCCACGGGCGATGTAACTATACGCACGTCTGCACCCCTTGCCCTAAGTTGCTGGAGGTTCAAGCCTCCAGTGCCTGGAACCCTTAGCATGTCTCCAAAGGTCGCGAATATCACATCATCCCGGCCAGCAAGGTAAAGAGCTATATCTATGTCATGTATGGAAGTAACACATACAGGGCACCCTGGTCCTGATATTAGTCTTATGTTAGTGGGAAGCATCCCCCTTATGCCAAAACGACCTATGGCGTTGGTATGTGTTCCGCACACCTCCATTATTGAAATATCTCTTTTAAGTTCCCTAGCCTTCCCCTTTATCCTGGAGACAAGGGCCTCCACAATAGAGCGATCCCTGTATTCGTCAATGTATTTCAATACCCACCAACTCCCCGAGATAGCCCAGTTTTTCCTTGGCCAGGTCTTCATCTATCTTGTGAATGGCAAACCCTGCATGAACCAGTACATAATCACCGGGGTTCAGTTCCTCGTCTATAAGCATGAGTACCACCCTTTTCCTGGTACCACCTATATCTACAATACCGAAGTCACCATCATCATCCATTGTGACAACCTTACCTGGAAAACCTACACACATGATCTCCTCTCCAGTGCTATACCTATGGTCTTTTTACTCCACCATGCATACTTTTGAGCATGGAATTTACCAATTCCATGATACCTTCTTTGTACCTAGGTAACAAACTCTCTACCTGGGGCGAGAGTCCTTTCCCCCTGTCCATGCAAAAGGGCTGTATAGCGAATATCTTTATGTCTTCTGGACATTCGTCCAGGTTCCTCGACAGCCTTATAATGTTCAGGACATCACTTTCATGGGTAGAAAGTCTCAATAGTTCCTTCTTCGTACTTACCTCGTCAGGGCTGAACACCAATGCCTGGCCAGGGATCCCATTGAAATCAACTGCATCCAGGATTATCGCTGCATCAAAGCGCGCAAGGTTATGGAGCATGGCCATGGCATTGGTACCAATATTCACCACGTTTACTCCACGGGGCAGGTTTTCTTCCTGCAACAACCTCAGTAACTCCACGCCCACGCCGTCGTCACCCATGAGGATGTTGCCTATGCCGATAATACCTATCTTCCGCACCTTATCCTTCCTTGCCATTAATTATTATCCTGGTGCATAATACAATGGATCAGGTGCCTGCTGCAACTCTAAGGACTACTATTCGAAGTCTACCTTGAGGTAATGAGTAGAACATGAGATGCACGGGTCATATGCCCTTACGAGCATCTCCAAGGTCAGTTCTATCTCTTTCTTATCCTTGTCCTGACTTATTAGTAGAGGTGCAAGCACCTCCATGTCTTTCTGGATATTCCTATGGTTCTGGTTCGTGGGTATTACACAGTTGGCCTTGATGCACTTGCCGTTTTCGTCTATGGTGTAGTCGTGTATCAATAACCCCCTAGGTGCCTCTATAACACCAACACCCCTGCCGGGATTCACCTTGAAGTCAGGTCTCTCGTCCTTTAACCCAGTATCTAGCAGGGCATCCACCTTTGCAATAGAATCCTCCAGGCAGTGGGCCACCTCTACTAGCTGGGCAACACTGTTCATGTAGGGATTATAATTCAGGGGTCTGAGGCCAAACATATCGGCTACCTGCCTAGCCAAGGGACTCAGCTTCTCGCTGTTTAGGTTAAAGCGGGCGAGTGCACCCACCATGTAAGAATCCCTCTTGTGCCTTGCATGTTTTGCTGTGGAGTACGGCACCACAAACTCGTTTGTTATGTCCTGATAGGCGTCGTTGTTGAGCCTGCCTGCATCAGTAGACGTTATGACACCGTCGTACATTGCATACTCTTCGTCAGAACTTATTGCAATGTACTCGGTCTCCCGAGTAAAGTCTGGAAGCTTGTCTACGCCTGCAAGCACCACGCCAGCGACCTCTTTAGTCGTCTCAACGGCATCTTCAAGCCTCTGCCTCAAGGACACGAGTTCCTTTTCCGTGGGTATCTTTGTAAATCCACCTACTGTCAAGGTTATAGGATGAGTTGTCCTACCACAAAAGAGATCCGACATCTCGTTTGCAAGACGGTGAAGTTTTATAATCTTGACCACAGTATCCTTGTGTGTCCCAACGAGCGGGAATACACTACCCACACCAAACAGGTCAGGTGCCACAAGGTAGCCCACGTGTAACACGTGAGACTGCAGGTGCTCGGCATGGTGAGCCAGTTTCCTTAAGTAAAGGGTCTGGTCAGAGATCTCCACGCCCATGGCCCTCTCCGTTGCCTTCAGAGAAACAAGGCCATGGGATATAGAACATATTCCACATATCCTTGAGGCAATATGGGTAAGCTCTGAATAGTCCCTGCCCACCATCATGGCCTCGAAGAACCTGGGTGCCTCTGATACCTGCCACTGCACCTGCTTAACCGCACCGTCTTCAGCATTTAGTACTATGTTTCCATGTCCTTCAACACGGGTGACATGTTCTATCTTTATCTCTATTTTATTGCTCATTTGCTTATCTCCCCCTTATACCTGTAACAGAAAATGTCGAATTTACCGAGTGCATCCTCAAGTCTAAGCCCGTATTTCTCAAGCACCTCAAGCTCGGAATCTGTGTTGGGGTTATCCACCAGACCACGGCAACCCTCGCATCCGCTCCCGTTAGTAGGGCATATGGCACCACAGCCGGCTCTTGTTACAGGGCCAAGGCAAAAACCGCCCCTTTCAAATATGCACACGTTTCCCTTTTTCTTGCACTCAACGCACACAGGATAGTTCGGTATCTCTGGCTTCTTACCAAGAGCAAGGGAGGTGACGACCTTTGCGAGCTCGTCGCGGTTTATGGGGCACCCGTGCACATAGTAATCCACATCAACCACGTCTCCAACCGCCTTTGTATGGAACACATCAAAAAATGGGTTTCCATCCATATCCGCATCACCGTAAACCACCTTTTTCACGTGCTCTACAGAGTACCTGTTCCTTAATGTATTAATACCGCCTATGCATGCACATGCACCTAGTGCCACAAGTATCTTTGCCCTGTTCCTTATATTCTTCAGGCGCTCCTCGTCCATGGGCCTCATTATGGAACCCTCCACGAATGCTATGTCGTAATCGTCAGAATGTTCCTTCATAGCCTCCCTAAAGGATACCACGTTCACTATGTCTATAAGATCTATGACGGATTCCTCCAGGTTGACTACCTGTAGTTGGCACCCCTCACAACTGGCAAAATCGAAAAAGGCCACCCTTGGCTTGACTCCCGGTCTCATCATATTGCCTCCTGTAAGTCTTTGATCTCAGAGTACACAAATACCGGACCATCCTGGCATACGTACGTGGAATTTATCTGGCAATGGCCGCACTTCCCTAACCCGCATTTCATCCTTCTCTCTAGGGATACAATGATATGTTCATCCGGCAAACCCTTTTCCTTCAGAGAGTGGATCACGTAGCGATACATGACCGGGGGACCGCATATAAGTGCATAGGTTGTCTCTGGATTGAACTTGGCCTTAGGGATCAACGTTGTTATAACACCAATGTTATGCTCCCAGCTCTCACCCTCGCATACCTCGTCAACAGTAAGGTGATGGTCAAGTATGCCGTCCATAAATCTCCATCTCTTTACCTCATCAGCAAAGAGCAGATCACATGGTCTCTTGCACCCGTACAGGACCGCTATCTCTCCGTAATCCCTCCTGTAGGCAAGGACATAATTTATCAGCGACCTCATGGGAGCAAACCCAAGGCCACCGCATATGAAGAGCAGGTCCTTTCCCTTGAGCATGTTAGTTTTAAAACCGTTTCCAAATGGTCCCCTGATGCCGATCTTGTCGCCAACCTTCATGGCGTGCATGGCCCTTGTGACATTACCTACCGCCCTTACACAGAGTTCAAAGCCGTCTGTCTTTGTGGGTGGAGATGACACAGATATTGGGGCCTCGCCTATACCCATCACCGAGACCTCCACGAATTGACCGGGGTTATGTCCCAAGGGCATATCGTCATCAAGGATGATCTCGAACAGCTTCTCGTTCTCGGTCATCTGCTTGATTCTTTTTATGGTAGCAGGCCTCGGTGTATAAATAGTGACATTTTCCCTTGTCATAGCACTTCCTCCTTCAGGGTATTGTAGACTTCCACAGGGTCAGCTATGTCGGGAAGGCATCCAGATGCACATCTCCCGCATCCAACGCAGGCTATGAACCCAAATCTCTCGTGTAGGAACTTGCCTTTCCTCATGAACCTGTGCCTGTAGCGCGACGCCCTGTCCTCCCTAAAGTTTTCACCAGTAGCAACCTTTGCAAAATCCTCAAGCAGGCAACCATCCCAGGTCCTTATCCTCTCGCCTTTCCTAAGGTTCAGCTCTGTGACATCCTGCACATCGAAACAATAACACGTGGGACAGACCAAATTGCATGAACCACAGCTCAGGCATTTCTCTGCCTTGTTGGCCCACAGGTCACTGTCATATGTCTTGGCAAGTATGGCCGGTAATTCATCGGCCGGAAAATTCAACTTTTTCTGGAACTTTCCAACTATACCATTTATCACAGCCTCAAATCTCTTCTTGTGTGATTCATCAGGCATGGACACCCTGGCATATCTCTCAAGTAGTTCTTCTCCCCTATCTGAGCCTAGCTCAACGTAATAGCTGTCACCAATATCTGTTAGCATGAGGTCATAGCCGTACCTCGTTGTTGCCGTACCCATGCTTGCGGCAAAGGAATGGGGGGAAACGTTCTGCATGTTCGTGCCTATAAGAATGGACCTCTCGAGTTTGAGAAGGTGATTTGCATCAGGATACGTATCCCTGAACACGGTTTCCATCTGCTGTAGTGCAATCAGGTCATATGGATGTATGCCAATTATGATAAGGGGTGTGACTTCGTTTACAGACATAACCTTGAAATCAGAAGAGAGATCGTATTCTAATAGCGTCTCTGTTGGCGGCATGAAATATTTTTTGGGAGAAAGCACAGTTACATCGAAATCCAGCCTCAGCTCATCAGCTGAAGCAAGCTCATCGTATATGAACTTGTCACCCTTTGCCTTCACCCCGACCACGGTTCTTGCATCTTTTGTTATCAATAAATTAACAAACTCGATAAAGTCCTTCTTATCTATTATCCTCATCTATCTCTCCTTTACCTCTTATTACCAGCTATTATAACCTGACATAGTCTCCTACTATTATAAGAAATTCCCTCCTAGTTGTTTATATCCAACTGTTTAATTATTAACATACTGATAAACTTTTGTCCAGAGAAAAATACGAGATCTATACTTATGGCGAAAAATGAATGAAATGGATTTTCAAGTCTGTTTTGACAGATATTGATTAATGTTCTATATAGTTCTGTTGGAACCCTATTTTATAGTTTCAGGTGGTAATTTGGATGGGGAAGAAGATAGGCGAGATAGCGAAGAAAAGTGGGGTTGCGGCATCGACCATACGTTACTACGTAAGGCAGGGCCTGTTACCTGAACCCCGTAAGGTTAACAAAAGCATGGCCTACTACGACGAGTCATGTGTGGAAAAGATACACGTCATCAGGTACCTCCAAGAGAGGAGGTATTTCCCCCTCTCTGTGATAAGAAACATACTGAGGCGCATGGATGAAGGACTTAGTCTGGAAGATGCCGAGGCCATAGAGGACGTGGTCTTCGGCACCAGGACATACGTAAAGAGCGAACTTGTCGATGATAAAGCATTTCTCAAGCACACAGGCCTCACACAAGAGGAAATGGATGAGGCAGAAAAACTTGGTCTACTTATGCCCTTTATACAGGAAAACGACAAGAAACTCTTCAACCAGGAAGATATAAGGTTTGGGAGGGACGTGCTCAAGAGGTTACTTGATATAGGCGGCGAGTTAGGGGATATGGAGTTCTACGTGAGGCTAGGTAAGGAAATAACAGATAACGAGTTAAGCGTCAGAAAAAAACTAGTACATGGCAAGTCCAAGAAG
The DNA here is from genome assembly GCA_015486075.1 of Deltaproteobacteria bacterium. Lineage (GTDB taxonomy): Bacteria > Desulfobacterota > Desulfomonilia > UBA1062 > UBA1062 > B14-G9. The sequence continues at coordinate 53,622 of WFSG01000012.1, read as the reverse complement.
GAAAATATCCGTATAACAGCCGAGATTTCCAAGATAGTCGACTTCCTGCGCAGCTATATACTTAAAAGGCTTTTCCAGAGAAAGGTGCAGCAGACCATACAGAAAAGCCTAGAGGCAAGAGATACTAACTAATCTCCCTTGCCGCGTAGAAACCATCCCTTATTGCATCAAAGGCCTTCCTTGGCTTCTTTGCATCACCTATTACCTTAATATCTATACCCATGTCTTCAATAGACCCTTTAAGGGAATTGATAGGTGCAGTCCCCACCGCAAGTACTACCGTGTCACATGGTATGAATTCTTCTCTCCCTTGTATCTCAACCACCACGCCTTCAGGGGTTATCTCCTTGGCCTTTGTACCGGTCCCAGCCTTTACACCGTGCCTCCTGAGCATGCCTAGCTCAATCCACCTCGTTGTGAAACCAATGTCTGCGCCCAGCCTTTCCAGCATCTCTATTACCCTCACGTTCTTTACCCCCCTTGTCGAGATCTCCCTCAATGTATCAACATCCTCAGCATTGTACAAGAACAAGAACCTCAAGGTCTCTGCATCTACCGTACCTATCTTTGCCAGATATATTGCCGTCTCTATACCTACGGCACCTCCACCTATCACCAGTATGTCTTTGCCTACGTTTGCTCTGCCAGAGAGTACATCCCATGCCTGCACGACATTCTGAGCATCAACGCCAGGGATCGGTGGGACAACAGGCCTCCCGCCCGTTGCAATCATTACAACGTCTGGCTCATTGTCCCTCAAAATTTTACTGTCCACAGTTACACCGGTTTTAATCGACACACCTGTTGCAAAAGCCTGAGCAGTCAATGCATGGGCAAGTGTTATAAATTCCTTCCGTTCCTCCAAGGCACCTGCGATGTGCAACTGTCCACCCAGTTTATCTGTCCTCTCGTACAGGGTAACCTTGTGACCCGACCTAGCCGCTTCCGCCGCTGCAGACAGGCCTGCCGGACCTCCACCTATCACCATGACATGCTTGCGAGAACCTGTCTTCACGTGCATGGGGACACTGCTTTCGCTACCCGCCCTTGGGTTAACCAAGCACTCTACCGGTTTAAGGCTGAAAACGTGATCGAAACAACCCTGGTTGCAACCTATGCAGGGCATGATTTCCTTCGATCTTTCTTGCTCGAGCTTTTTCGGCATCATGGGATCTGCTATAAGTCCCCTGGCAAAGCCAACCATGTCCGCTATGCCGTTAGAGATAATCTCTTCTGCCAGCATTGGGTCATTTATCCTGTTACAGGCTATAATCGGTTTACTCACGGTCTCCTTTATGCCCTTGGCAAGGTATGCAAAACCTCCCCTGGGTACCTCCATTGGGATCTGCGGCACCCTTGTCTCATGCCAGCCACCTGTAACGTTGAACGCATCTATACCATGGCCTACTAGCTCCCTTGCAAATATCCTTGCCTCCTTGTTTGTATTCCCACCCGGCATAAAATCATTGCCCGCCAGCCTCATGAATACTGTATAGTCATCTCCTACTGCGTTACGGACCGCATCGGCCACCTCAAGGCCAAACCTCATCCTGTTCTCCAGACCCCCCCCGTATTCATCTGTTCTCCTGTTGGTTATGGGGGAGAGAAACTGGGATATTATGTAACCAGCTGATCCAAGTATCTCCACCAAGTCAAAACCGGCTTCCTTGGCCCTGGCTGAGGCCCTTGCAAAGTTATCTATTACCCTTGCTATATCATCCTTGTTCATCTCCCTGGGCTCTTCGTGTGTGAATCTGCTGGCCAATGCTGAAGGTGCTATTGCCTGCCTCCCAATGAGGGCTGAGTGCGCATACCTTCCTGCATGGTATAGCTGTGCGCCTATTAAGGCACCGTTATCATGGACCTCGCGCACGAGTCTCTTTAGGCCTGGGATAAACCTGTCTTCATGCAGGCCTATCATGTTGGACCCTCCACTGTATTCGTCTATGGTGCAGCCACCAACAATGATCAAACCTGCACCACCCCTAGCCCTCTCAGCATAGAAGGCAACCAGCTGGTCCGTGACTTCACCTTCAGGTGTGTAAAGTAGATGCATTGCTGGCATCACTATACGGTTTCTAATCCTGATCGTACCTACATCTATGGGGGTAAGTAAATTAAGCATGTGTGAATCCTCTCCTATCTTTAAGTTGAACTTTAAGCTTTATAAAAATAGCAAGCATCTTATCGATTGTCAAGTAATTCTTCAACTCACGGGCCAAGTATGAACACTGGTTGACAGTCGAATAGGATAAATATAGGGTTATAGAATGCAAGGTACAGTGGTATAGGGTTCAAGGCCCAGGGCAAAAACGATCAACGGTAGCGTGCATAAGGTAAGTCCACAAAGAAAGGATGAAAGTTTACACATGTCCTGGCCTGAAGATGGGAGCTATAGTTACGATATAATATCTAGCTTGAGCACAGGGGGATAATATGATACGTTTTGATTTCTCGGGAACTACAAAGGAGATCATAGGCCAGGCCGGTATAACAAGGGAGGATATAGAGTCCCTAAGACCTCTTACTGAGAAAGCACATGCATTACTCATGGCCGCCAGGAAAAAGGGCGATGTCATCTTTTATGATCTACCTGAAAGGTCCGGCATGGTCGAAGACACAGATGCCATGGCATCCGGTCTCATGGGCCACTTCAAAGACATAGTACACATAGGTATCGGCGGCTCGTCGCTAGGCCCAAAGGCCATCTTTTCCGCACTTAAAAACCCGCTTCACAATTACACCTCAAGCCCAAGGATGTTCTTCCTGGACAACGTTGATCCAGAATACATGGCCTCACTCTTTGGCATGCTCTCTCTTAAAGATACCCTTTTCGTTGTTGTAAGCAAGTCAGGTGCGACCGCCGAAACAGCATCCCAGTTTATGACTGCGTTAGGGCTTATGAAAGAGAGGCTCTCGGATGCCTACAAGGACCACCTCGTGTTCATCACAGACCCTGAAAGGGGGATATTAAGGCAATTGGCATACGAGCTCGGCATCAGGGCTCTATCCATACCTTCCGAAGTAGGAGGTAGGTTCAGTGTGCTCACACCTGTGGGCCTGTTCCCGGCAGCTATGTGCGGGCTCAATACAAAACTCTTGCTTGAGGGCGCAAAGAAGATGAGAGATATCATCACCCAGGATGATGTATTTAAAAACCCTGCCTATCTGTACTGTTGCATACATTTCCTGGCACTAAAAAGAGGGGCAAACGTATCAGTACTCATGCCATATTCAAATGCACTCTACGACATCGCGGACTGGTACAGACAACTATGGGCAGAGAGCCTTGGCAAGAGGTATTCCATTGATTCCAGGGAGGTTTTCACCGGACAGACCCCGGTAAAGGCGCTAGGCGCAACAGACCAACATTCCCAGGTTCAACTCTACAGGGAAGGACCATTTGATAAGATAATAAACATAATGACTGTTGACCGGTACAGGGCTGATACCATCATACCCGATGTGCTGGACGGGATAGATGAGTTTTCATACCTAGCATCAAGACCCGTATCCGACCTCATCAAGGCAGAGGCAAGGGCAACCATTGCATCCTTGATAGACGCTGGCAGGATGACTACGCACATATCCCTAGATACAATTGATGAGGAAACCGTAGGTGCATTGTTCATGTTCTTTGAGGCCGCAACTGCCTTCATGGGCTACATCCTAAAGATCAACCCCTTTGACCAGCCAGGTGTTGAGCTGGGCAAGAAGTTTACCTTTGCACTCATGGGAAGACATGGATTTCTAGACCTGAGTGAGAGTATAGAAAGTAAGCTCAAGACCATACCAGGGATGAACATAGAGATCTAAATTGGCAAGGATAAGGATCTTATCAAGGGAGACCATAGAGCACATTGCAGCAGGCGAGGTAATAGAGAGACCTGCATCCGTGGTAAAGGAACTTTTGGAGAATGCAATAGATGCCGGCGCAGACGAGATATCGGTGGAAATAGGGAGCACCCCAGAAGCCTACATACGCATATCTGACAATGGCTGCGGGATGGAAGAGGATGACCTTAGGCTATCTGTACTCAGCCATACCACTAGTAAGATACAGTCGTCGAACGAACTTGCATCCATCTCAACGCTAGGTTTCAGGGGAGAGGCACTATCAAGCATTGTGTCCGTAAGCAGGACCAGGATATCCACGAGGATTGATGGTGCAAGCGCTGGTTGCTTTATACGTACAGAGGCTGGTGACATAGTAGAAACCGGGGCAGCGGCACAGCCAAGGGGCACGATAGTAGAGGTAAATGATCTTTTCTTCAATACACCAGCAAGAAAGAAATTCCTCAAGACACCGGCAACTGAACAGAGAAAGGTTATAGAGGTAATCTCGACCTATGCCCTGTGCTACCCAGGCATAAGGTTCAGCTTGAAGGCCAAGGGCAGGGATATATTGAAGCTTTTACCCGAAAAAGAACATCTTGCAAGGGCAACGGCCGTACTTGGTAGTGCATTCAGAAAAAGACTGCACCTCGTGCACGTGAAACGTGCAGGTATAAGCTTGAGGGCCATAGTTGCCTCTCCTGACATGGCACGCGCTACAAGGGTTTACATGTACACTTTTGTAAATGGCCGTCACGTCAAAGATCGCGTGCTTACGAGTGCCATCATGGAAGGTTTCAGGGGACATCTCGTAAAGAAAAGATACCCATGCATCGTACTCTTCGTGGATATTGATCCTTCAGAGGTAGATGTAAACGTGCATCCCACCAAGACCCAGATAAGGTTCAGGAATCCTTCGGCGGTATTTGGCATGGTGGCATCGACCATAAAGAAAACGCTTGCAGACTACCCATGGGACAGGCCTAGGGAGCTTAACCCGCAGGATGAACCAACCTATTCTGCAACCGAAGTATCCGAGCCAATGGTCACCTACGGAATGGGTAAGCTACATAAGACCTGGCCAAGGCAGTCAAGGCTAACAGGTGTGGCCGGTGGATTCTACTCCTCTAAGAAGGTTATAGGTGTGCTTCATTCCACTTACATACTTCTCCAGGACAGAGATGCCTTGTACATACTTGACCAGCATGCATCCCATGAAAGGGTAAACTACGAAAGGCTCAAGACGGCCATCTCGTCAGGCTCCCCAGAATCGCAGCTGCTTATAGAACCAGTGCTCATAGAATTGGGACCAGATGAATACAGAGTAATTGAGAAAATCATGCCCCTAGTATTAAGGGCAGGCATTGAGCTTGAGCCTTTTGGTGGCACAACAATAGCAGTAAGGGCTATACCTAGCATGCTCTCCTCCGCAGATGTAAACTCCATTATCCTGGACATAATAAACAAGGTAATGGATGGAACCCATGATACCGTGGATCATCTGGATGATATAATCGCTACCATTGCATGTCACCGCAGTATAACCGCGGGTAAAAAGCTTGACGAGACACAGATAATAGCGCTCCTTGAGGATCTCGACGAAGTAGGTTCCCCCAGGTCCTGTCCGCATGGCAGGCCATTGTACAAGAAGATAGGCATTGAGGAAATAGAAAGATGGCTAGCAAGACGCCCCTGATTATAATCACCGGACCTACGTGCTCGGGAAAGACCCGCCTTGCCTTTAAGCTTGCAAAAGATTACCCTATCGAGGTGATATCAGCAGATTCCATGCAGGTTTACAGGCACCTAGACATAGGCACGGCAAAACCAAGCCTGCATGAAAGAGCCTTTCTAAAACACCACCTTGTAGACATTGTGGACCCTGACCAGGAATTTAATGCAGGCATGTTTGTACAAGAGGCAAAGAAGGCGCTTGTAGACGTAGAATCCATCTCGCATATACCATTGGTGGTTGGAGGTACAGGCCTTTACATAAAGGCCCTCGTTTACGGACTGAGCAATGTCCCAAAGCCATCGAAAGACATAAGGTATTTTCTTAGTAAGATAATCCAAAAGCGGGGCAAAGAATACATGTACAACATGTTAAAAAGGATGGACCCCTCGTATGCATCAAGCATAACTCAAGGCGATCGTTCAAAGATAGCGAGGGCATTAGAGATCATATTTATAACGGGCAAAAGACCATCTGACATACACGCGCCTCACTCATTTTCCAGGCCAGTAATTCCAGCCCACATTGTCTGTATTGTCCCTGACAGGGACACTCTCTACAACAATATAAATAGCAGGGTGGCCTCAATGGTAGACAAGGGCCTAGTGAGGGAGACTGAGAGGGTCTTAGACATGGGATACTCGCCAGAGTTGCCTTCGCTCAAGAATTTCACTTACAGACACGTCATATCATACATGCACTCAAAGGTCTCCCTGGACAGGATGATACAGCTGATACAACGTGACACAAGGCACTTTGCAAAGAGGCAGATCACCTGGTTCAGGGCCAACAGCCCCAGATGTACCTTCGTTGACATGAAAGAAGCAGGGATCATGGCCAAAGAATGGATCAAAAAATACAATCAGCAGTAACCAGTAATATTGCCCCTGGATGGCTGTATTTTTGATATAGTACAGACCTATGCAATTATGTTATGAATTGGCCTGTGAGCCATAGCAAGAGACGTTTCATCGAAAAGAAGATCAGGAAAAAAGTTGGTACTGCCATAAAGGACTACATGATGATACACCCTGGAGACAAGGTACTAGTTGCAGTATCAGGGGGTGTAGATTCCATTGTATTACTCAAGCTTCTGCACGACTTGAAGGTAGCATCTCCTGTGCAATTCGAGATAATCCCCGTGCATCTGGATACGGGTTTTGAGTCGGGTTTCGATGGGATAGCATCGTGGTCCAGGATCAGCCTAGGGCTTGATATTAAAGTTGTACAGACACATATATCACGTATACTCGAACAGTCATCAAACCCGTCAAAAAGTCCCTGTGGCCTGTGCTCAAGGCTGAGAAGGGGAGTGCTGTATCATATTGCATCCAGCATGGGTATCTCGTCCATTGCACTGGGCCACCACATGGATGACATAGTGGAGACATTCTTCTTAAGGATACTATACACCGGCCAAATCGGTGCCATGGCTCCTTCCAGGGTGTCAAACGATGGTAGAAATCGTGTAATAAGGCCCTTAGCCTACTGCACGAAGGAGCTTGTACAGTCTTACTACTCGTTCATGAACGTAGATGCAGTCAAAATCAACTGTCCCTTAAGGCCGGACAGCAAGAGGGAACTGGTGAGGCAATATCTGGAAACCATGGAGAAGGATATACCAAGCCTCAGATATTCCGTATTCGCATCTCTTGGGAACATAGACGGTAAAAGTTTGTGCCTGAAGGAGAACACGCTTGCGCATTATCATTGACCCATTAAAGCCCAAGCCCAGGACAGCTAAAAAAGTAGCAGATATATTATCTTCAGGTGGAATCATTGTATATCCTACTGATACGGTCTACGGCCTAGGCTGCAGCATATCGAACATAAAGGGTATAGGGAAGATCAACGCTATAAAGAAGAGCAAGAAGCCAAAAAGCATCATGCTCTCAGACCTTAAGTCCATAAGCCACTATGCCAAGGTATCCAACATGGCCTACAGGGTGATACGTAACCTCCTTCCAGGACCGTATACAATAGTATTACCTGCCACCAGAGAGGTGCCAAGGCTCTTGCAGTCAAAAAGGAAATCCATAGGAATAAGGATACCTGATCACTGGTTCTGTACCACTCTTGTATCAGAACTGGGAGAACCAGTCATAACAACCACAATACCCATAGTAAAGGTAGAGTCCCATATCGACCCGCTTGAGATAGAACGCTACCTGGGGCACATGGTAGATGTGATAGTGGACGGAGGCATACTACCAGATGCGCCTTCAACGGTAATTTCCATGGAGGACGACAGCGTGGAGATTATAAGGGAGGGACTCGGCAAGATCCCACTGATAGAATAAATGTAAAAAAATTTAAGCAAACAGAAAGGAAAAAACCATATGAGAAAGATGCTGATAAACGCTATCCATCCCGAGGAGATAAGGGTGGCAGTAGTAGAAGATGGCATACTCAAAGGACTGAACATACAGAGCCCCACAAAGGAATACTTAAGGGGCAACATATACAAGGGAAGGATAGCAAGGAAGGAACCGGCCCTGCATGCGGTTTTTGTTGACTTCGGAAGGCAGAAGAATGGTTTCCTGGCAATAAATGACATGAACCCAGCCATGATAGAGGGTCTCAAGGAAACTGAAAACTGGAAAAGGTACATAAAAAAAGGCATGGAGATACCTGTACAGGTTACCAGAGAGGAAAGCGGGTCAAAGGGCGCACAGCTCACCATGAATCTGTCCATACCCGGGCGCTACATGGTACTGTTGCCAGATCACAACCTCTCTGGCATCTCCAGGAAAATAGAAGACGAAAGCCAGAGAAAAAGGATCAAAGAAATCATAACCAGCCTTGAGGTCCCCGAAAATATGGGCATCATAGTTAGAACAGCCGGAATGGGAAAAACAAAAACAATCCTTTTAAGAGATCTTAATTTCCTACTTAGACTTTGGAACAAGATTGAGAAAGAGATAAGGGATGCAACCGTCCCGAGCCTGATATACCAAGAAAGTGACATAGTAACACGCTCCATAAGGGATTACTTTACACCTGACATAAAGGAAATATTGATAGATGACGAGGAGACCTTTGCCAAGGCCAAGCTCTTCATGAAGTCGGTCATGCCAAGATACCAGAGGATCATAAAGCTTTACAGGGAATCACGGCCCTTATTCGCAAAGTATGACCTGGAGAAGCAGATAAGGCAGATATACAACAGGGATGTCAGGCTGAAGTCAGGTGGCTCAATAGTGATAGAACCTACCGAGGCAATGGTAACCATAGACGTAAACTCTGGTCAACTGACCGAATCTAGAGACATAGAGGAGACTGCCCTGAAGACTAACCTCGAGGCTGCCGCAGAAATATCAAGACAGCTGGCACTCAGGGACCTGGGTGGCCTCATAGCCGTCGACTTCATAGACATGCGCAGCAAGGAAAATATACGCACGGTTGAGAAGGCCATGAAGGATGGCATGAAGAACGATAGGGCTCACGTGCTGGTTGGAAAGATATCCAGGTTCGGTATACTAGAGCTGTCAAGGCAGAGACTATCACCACCGCTCATGGAAAAGAGCCACATAACCTGTCCCCTATGCGGTGGAACAGGCATGATACTCTCGGTCGAGACAGCTGCATTCATGGCTTTGAGAGACATACGCTACACTATAAACAAGAAGAAATCAAAAAGCGTGAATATCAAGCTGCCCCTTGATGTGGCACTTTATATATTGAACCGCCAGAGAGAGTACGTTGAACGGCTTGAGAATGAATTCTCAGCCATTTTAAACATTGATATCGATAATAGCTTGAAGCGTGGTGAGATAACGATAGACCAAGAGGCGTGACAAGAGTGCATGTCATTCTTCTTGGTATGTGGGACACGTGTCGACAGGTACTCAACAGACGCAGAATTTTATGTGACAAAGGCCTTAACCTCCTTACGGAGCCAATCTACCCATTTATCTATGCCCTGGCCTGTCTTGCACGAGACCTCAAAGATATCAAGTCCTGGATTCAGGCCCAGTGCCCTATTCTTCAGCGCTTCCATGTCAAAATCCTCTGTCTTAAGGTAGTCAACTTTGTTTACAATAAGTGCCTGGGATACAGTGAACATAAGGGGGTATTTGAGAGGCTTGTCGTCACCCTCTGGTACGCTTAGTATCATGGTATTCTTTACTGCTCCGGTATCAAATTCCGCGGGGCAAACAAGGTTGCCCACGTTTTCTATTATTATGAGATCTAGGCCCCCGAGATCCATTGCATCAAGACCCTTTGTAACCATGGCCGCATCCAGGTGGCAGAAGCCACCTGTCCTTATCTGCACGGCTTTCACACCGTGGGTTGCAACCTTCTTGGAGTCTACCATGGAATCTATGTCAGCCTCGATTACCCCTATACTAAAGTCATCCTTAAGTAGGTCTATGGTCCTTAGTATAAGGCTTGTCTTGCCCGCACCCGGTGATGCCATTACGTTTAGAAGGTAGGTCTTGTTCCTTGCGAGCCTTTGCCTGAGCCCGTCTGCCAACTGCTTGTTATCAGAGAATATCTCCTCCTTCACCTCTATAAGTTTTATGTCATCCATCATACTGCCTCCATGCTCTTTATGTAGTATTCCTTACCGGAGACCATAGTGCAGTCAGAAGAACCGCACTTGGGACACTTTATCTCGAACATGTCCTTTATGTTCACCTTGAATCTTGTCTCACACGATCTGCACTCCATTACAACAGGGGTCCTCTTTATCTTGAGCTTGGCGCCCTCTGCAAGGGTATTCTTGCTAAGATAATCGAAGTATCTCTGTATCCACTCGTTTTCCAAGTCACTCAACTCCCCTATCTCGAGGTGTATTGCCACAACCTTTTTAACGCCATTGGCCCTTGCATGCTTCAGTACTACATTTAATATGCTCTCGGTCACAGGGAGCTCATGCATGGAACATCACCATGGAAAAGCTAAGTACCACTGGATCCTGAGCCCAGTCAAGGTTGAATGGATGTCCCCGGGTTACTGTAAGGCAAGCCAATGTAGATTAGCTGAGCAGTGCATCCTCTGTTGTAACGCAGTTACGACCCCTGTTCTTCGAAACATACAGGGCCCTATCTGCCCTTTGAATAAGTTCATCCACAGACTCACCATGCCTGTATCTGGCGACGCCGAAGGATAGGGTAACTTTACCTATGAATTCACCGGTATCCTTTCTCTTCATCCTGGTGGATTCAAAATATTCACGCATCTTGTCAGCAACTATCTTCGCACCCTGGATTGGGGTATCAGATAGTACTATTACAAACTCCTCTCCCCCATAGCGCGCAACAAAATCCCTGCCCTTGACGGAATCTTTTATCATGGACGCGGTTACCTTCAGCACCTTGTCTCCAACCAGATGTCCATAGGTGTCGTTTACGTGTTTGAAATTGTCTATGTCAGCCATGATAAGGCAGAGGTCTTTACCCGATCCTGATGCCTCGTTCGCCTCTCTTTCCAGGACCTCTTCAAAGTATCTCCTGTTTGCAAGGCCTGTTAGCGTGTCCGTGGTAGCCTCCTTTCTCACCTTCTCCAGGTCTTTCCTCAGTGCCTCAACCTCCTGAGTCGTGGCCATAAGGCGCTTTTTCAGGACCTCGCCCGATTCTTCCATGGACTTTGTCTCAAGTATTATCCTATCCACGATGTTACGTATCTCATCAGCATCAAGGTTGTCCACGAGTTCATCTGCATATGTCTCCAGGACCTCCCCGTAGCGCGACACCTCTCCACCGGCATCCATTATGTGCTTAAGTATCTCAGCTATGATTCTCCTGATTTCCTGACGCATCTCTTCCACGGCCACGCCCTGACCTTCTGCAATATAGCGCCTGAAAAGTTCCTTGCATACCTTGACCGTAAACCTCTCGGGATGCTTTAGGAATCTGTCTATCTCCCCCTTTAAACTCTCGTTCCTGCCCGAGACGTACTCGTACCATACCGTGTAATTGATAGGGTCAACCGGTATACTAAACTGTCCCATGTAATCAAGGGCAAGCCTCAGGTATTCTCCTGATTGTTCAACTGTATCCGTGTACTCTGTAATAAACATACCAAAAAACCTCCATCGCCTTTTTATAGCGGCCAAGACATAAAAAATGAACCATAAGTTGCATCTAGCTAACGGGCCTTACGCATAAGGTCCATCTCCATGCCAGACCTTCTTATCACCGGATACTCGCAATTCACACCCTATCGCAATCATAACCTTTTATATCCTTGCGCCTCCCCTTGTATATTTAAAGATTCATAACACATCGGACAACGTGTACTTTTTCATAAATATACATTTACATCGAAAAGTCATAATGTATAGGCATATAGGCAGGTATAATCACGGTAATACCTAATTGCCACGGCTTCTCATCTGCCAGTATTGATACATGTGGTAGAGTAGTTGCGCTATCTCATCGAGCCTGTTATAGACCCTTATACCTTCCTTTGTGAGATCGTGTATTGCCTGTGATTCCCAGGGAGAGAAATGGCTTCCTACCAGCACAGGACAATGAAACTCTTTCTCAAGCTCATCAAAGCCACGTATGGATTGTTTCTCCACCTCCAGAAAAAGCCTGACCTCGTCTGATGCATCATCACCAAGCATGCCGGGCCTTCCTAGACCATGCAGTACCAGGGCATCTACCTCGGAAGACCCGAGTATCTCTCGGCCAAGTTCCAGTAAAAGGTCTACCGAGAAAAAAAGTCCTGATGCACCTATGTCCACGGGATTCCTCGTGGAGGCCCTCACGGGCATACCAAGAGACCTCAGGCGTTTCTGTAGTTCAGGACTAAACTCAGGGACCACTAGTCCTGCCAGTTCCAGTGCATCAGTAAGTGCAACCCCCCAGGATCCACCCATCGTAATTATTGCAACACGCCTGCCTCTCATGGGGGGACGCTCTATAAGTGCGTGTCCCAAGGGTAGCAATAGTTCCATGGTGGGACTCGTGATGACACCAACCTGATGAAGCATGGCACGATAGATTTCCGTGGAACCTGACAGCGCACCTGTATGGCTCATAGCAGCACGCTTGCTGCCTGGTGTTCTGCCTGCTTTGTACATCACAACGGGTTTCCTGGCTGTTACATGCTTAGCAACTTCTATGAAGCGCCTGCCATCCCTTATGGTTTCAACGTACATTAAAATTGCCTTTGCCTCTGGATCTGCCCCAAAGTACTCCAAGAAATCTGTGACTGTGAGGTCGCACTCGTTACCTGTATGTATGAACCTAGATACCCCCATACCCCTTGAGAAACCAGAGGCAAGCAAGTCGTAGAATGCGTACCCACCTTGGCAAACCGCCACCAAAGGTGTTCTAAGTAGATGATCCTTGGGGGACGCGGCTGCATTGAATCTGGCATCAAGATTAAACGTCCCACTTACATTAGGACCAAGGATATGCATGCCATAAGAACGCGCAAGCCTGGCTATCTTCTTCTCCCTCTCCCTGCCGCCTTCTACGGCCTCGCCAAAACCTGCCGTGATTATGGCAAGACCCTTCACGCCCTTTTCCCCGCATGCCCTTATCACGCCTTCAATTGTCTCTTCTGGAATGGCCAATACAGCAAGGTCAACCCCACCTTCTATGTCCCTTATATCCCTTACGGACTTTATACCGTAAACACTCTCCTGGTGCGTGTTGACAGGATATATCCTACCTGGAAATCCCATCGAAAGAAGCCCTTCCATTATAAAGGAACCCCAGGAACCGGGCCTTTGGCTTGCACCTATAACAGCAACAGATGAAGGGTTTATGAAGACCTCCACATCTTTCTTGTTATACACGATATTGACCTCCTGCCTGTCTAAAAGGGACCATAACCACAACCGGGATATACGTTAAACAATAATAACCACACCAAGATTGCTAGCATAAATATAGCGCTTAATCAATCTTCTAAGACCAAAGACAAACGTACCTAAACCTGTGTTTCTCCTTTCCTTGATCACGGCATACAAAAATAGGTTTACATCCTAGTAGACCATGGAAGCAGACGTAGTATTTTTATCCTTGATTCCCTCCCATGTTTCAGTAATATAACCATTTAACAAGTGTAAAAAGAGACTTTGTACCTAATGAGTAGAAGAATTTTATGCGGTTCTCCTCGTGATATGTTTAAATAAATTTAGGAGGTATGTATGAAAAAGGTTACAATACTGGTCTCCTCGTTTTTTTTATTGTCTTATCTTACAGCCTACGGGGCTGATGTCACTAAAAAGACTGTCCGGACAAAGGATACGCTAGCACTAAAACAGTACATCTTGAACATGCAAAAGGCATACAGTAAAGTAAAAGATTACACGGCCATACTCTACAAGCAGGAATGGATAGATGGGGAGATGAGGCCTGTTGAAACCATATTCATGAAGTTCAGGGAAAAGCCTTTTAGCGTGTACATGAAATGGATAAAAAACCCCCACAAGAACCAGGAGGTAATCTTTGTCAAGGGGTGGAATAGAGACAGGTTAAAGGTGCACAAGGGCTCTTTTCCCGATATAACAATGAACATAAATCCTCTCGGCAGGCTCGCCATGAGAGGTAACCGCCATACAATCCTAGAAGCAGGCATAGGAAATATCGTAAAGACCTCTATAGACGACCTTATGTGGAGCGAGAAGCACCCTGAGGCAGGTTTCAAGCTAAGCGATTGCGGTGAGGTCAATCTATATGGAACCATGACCCATTGCATAGAAATATTGAGACCTGTGAAAAGAAAACCGACTGACTATGCACACAGGATAAAGATGTATATAGATAACGCAACAGGACTACCTGTCGGTGTCCAAATTTGGGATTACAAGGGCATATTCGTTGAAAATTACGCCTTTTCCAAGGTGAAACTGAATGTAGGCCTTACTGACAAAGATTTCTCTCCTGATAACCCTAACTACGATTTCTAGAATGGCTTAACCTTTCCGTGTTCTATGGTTCTATACCAACCATGGTATGGTAGCCGAGATGCAAGGTCCTCGGATGCCATTTAGCCAGATAAAAACATGATGAAAGCTACGGTCGCCTAGATATTATCCAGATATAGAACGTCCGTGGCTAGCTAGCAAGCCAGTTGATTACCTTATTGGCGCGTGTATCCTTCTTTTGCCAAGGTCTTTTCCCTTGACCTAACAAGAATACCCTGTACCTTCATCATGGAAGATGGAAGTATAAATAGGTCACCCAGCAGAGCAAGAAACAGGGTCAAAGATATCAGCCATCCAAATTCCCTTGTGGGCTTGAACTCCGATATTACGGTCAACAGGAATCCGGATATGTTTATAATAGAAGTAGATATAATGGCCCTTCCAACCATGACAGTACTCCTCCTTATGGCATCTGGTACACTTAAAGTCGACTTGTCAAACTCCTTCCTGAACCTGGTAAGAAAATGTATGGTGTCGTCCACGCATATGCCAAGGGCAACAGAGGCATTCATCACTGTCCCTACGTTCAGGGTTATGCCTACCCATCCCATGAAACCAAGGACCACTATTATTGGGAATATATTTGGTAATATGCTGATTGTACCATACCTCAGCGAGTAGAAGACCAGGTATATTATGCCTATGACCAGGATAAACGCCAATGTAAAGCTCCTTATCTGGCTCTGGATGATGTAACTGTTCAGGGTGCTGAATATGTAGGATATGCCTGTCAGCGTGACCTTGACATCTGTACCTGAGAATATCTCCTTTGCCTTCTTATCTACCAGATGGGATAGAGCCTCCACATCTTCGGAGCTTGTGTAACGTAGCTTTATGGTTATCCTCCCCTTTGAATAATCAGGGGTAGCAATGCTTTCCAGCTCTTCCCTGCCGTCGCTTGAAAAACTGAACAAAAGTAATTCCTGAGCTATAAGTGACCTTGAGTCAGGTACCCTGTACTCATCGGGCCTGTCACCCTGAAGGACCTTGTTTACCGTCTTCACGTAGTTGGCCAGGGATATCACCTTTTTTACGTGCGGCATCTTCTTTATTTCCTGGGAGAGCAGGTCCATCCTTTTCATTATGTCAGGGTTCTTGAGTACACCCTCGTTTCCCTGTATGAATATTTCGAGGTCTCCAGTGCCTGCCAGTTCCTTGTCGACAATCATGGAACTCTTGTACAGGTCACTGGTTTTGGGAAACCATTTGAGCTCGTTGGTCTCAATCCTTATCTTTGTAAAGCCATATCCGAAAAATGCGATGGCCACAATGGCCGCGATCAGTATGTACCTGTATCCACGCACGTTGACCTCGGCAAGGTGCGCAAGAAATTTCCTCCAGTGTTCGTGATGTGCGCTTTTCTTGCCTTGGAAAACAATGAGCATCAACGGGGCAATGATTACGGATATGATGAAACTGAACATTATACCAGCACCGGCTGACACGCCAAAGTGTTTTATAGCACCTATCGGGCTAGTGATAAGGGATGCAAGGCCGAAGGAAGTGGTTATGCTGGCAACAAAGCACGGTGTCATAATGTATTCCAAGGTTGAAATAAAGGCCTCCCTCTTGTCCAGTTTCTCACTCACCTCGTCAAAATACTCTATGATGTGTAGGGAGTTGGCAACCGAGAGTATTGTTACAAGCGGCACAATCATGCCGGTAACAGCGTTAAACGAGTATCCGAGTAAGCAGTAAAAACCTATAGACCATGTAAGTGTCGCTACTACACCTATGAGTACTATGCTTACCTTGAGTATTGACCTGAAAAGGAAGAAAGAGACGAAAATGGCAAGCGCGATACCGAGGACAGGCAGGACAGTTTCATCCTGTCTGGTGATATCGTTGAACTCGTAGTTCAGCATAACATCACCAGTCAGGTATATGGCTACACCCTTGGGCTTACCGGTGTTGAGTATCTTCTTGACCTTGGCTATTACCATGTCCATCTCGTCTGTATCCATCTCGTCGAATGCAACGATTATGGACGTGAGCCTGCCATCTGCTGATATCAGGTAGCCCCGGTAGAGTTTATCATTCATGGTGTAATGCCTTATGCTCCCGAGCCTATCTTTTTTCAGGTTTTCAAGAAGTGGGTTTATCTCTACACCCTGCTCTGTACCTATGACCTTGTTCGAGTTGGCAAGGGAATGCACCTTTTTTACCTGTGGCAGGTCCTCGAGCTCTGATGTCTTCCTCTTTATGTAGTTAAGGACATCCATAGAGAACAGGTTGTCTGACTTTACTGCAACAATCAGATACCTGTCCCCCTCGAACGTATCACGAAAACGAGAATAGGTGACATATACCGGGTCATCTTTTGCAAACCATGCTGTTATCGTATTATCCAACTTCCCGTGTATTGAGAGACCAAAGAAAACAGTAAGCGCAAGCACGCATAAAGCAAGGAAGTACCTTAACTTGTAGATAATCTCTGCAATCTTCCTCATCATTGATCCTTTTTCTCCTCTATAGTAGGGACATCCCTAGAAACCAGGCCCTTCGTAAAACATCTTGCATTTCATTCCCTTATCCAACCTGGACGAGGCATTACAAAGTTACTTGCAAAGACCAGTACTTAGCCTGTGAATCTCAAGGCTGATTCTATCCATCGCTCACTTCCCTTCAGGCTTCAGGGTAAGCACGTCAGTATACTGGTGCTCTAGTTTCTTCTCACCGAACGGGAAGCTCACATAACTTCCCTCAAGCCATGCCCTTATGCCATCGTCGTAGTGAATACTAACCGGGTTACCAGATTGGCCCGTACTGTTTACTGCATAAAGAGGGTCCTTTCTGCTGAAATCAACTATGATCCTCATCTCTGGTATGAGCCACACGCCAAAATCCTTTGCCAGGTGGTATGAAGCCACGTTTATTGTAGTGTGGTCGCCTGGAGCGGGAAAGGCACCCCTATTGAAAAAAGGCGAAAGAAACCTCATGCCTAGCCTCTGGAATAATCCCATGTATCTTGACATCTTGTATGCCTCTGTTTCCCAGTAATAGGTATGCAGCCTACCCCATTTCCAACCTGCCCTATCTTTGCCAAGCCTGTGTTCCAGCAGTTCCATGGCATCGGCAAGCGAGTTTGCTACTATCTGTGCCTTTGTCTCTTTCTCGGGCGTATTCACATTATCCCAAAAGGGACTCTCATCTCCTCTCATGGTTATGTGATCAGCTATTGCCGAGTATCCCAGATCACCCTCATGTATAAAGGACTTCCATTGCGGGCTATCTTCTGGTCCTAGTTCGTCGAGAAACGTATTACGCGTATAGGTGTACATGAGGGCGCCTATAAGGCAGGCAGATGTGGAATCGATACCCATCTTGGAGTCAGAGTGCCTCAGCATGTACAGAGCTTCCCTGGCTTCAGCCTTCCTTGAAGCATCCTTCCAGCCATCAATCGTCCTTATAATCCCTCCATATGTCCCGCCTTTTAGCAGGGCATCCTTTAGCTTTGCAACATATGGTGAGCATGTATCAAGTTGCATCTTCATACTGGTCTCAAGGGTGTGAGCGTTACTTGACGATAAAAGCTTCCTTATACGCTCTGCCCTCTCGGGGTAGTACCAAGACGAGGACAGCACATAGGGAAAAGAGGGACCCACTGTACGGTTATTTGCCGTGCAGATGAACCCCTGTGAAGGATTCAATGCATGGGGTTGTTTCGATACGTCTAAAAAACCTTTCCAATCGTACTTACCAGTCCAACCCGGGGATGGAAAAAGACCGCGCCCATTTTTTCTCAAGGGGAAACATCCTGTAACCTGCCAGGCAATGTTGTCGTGATCTGCTACAACCATATTTAGCGATATGGCACGAATCTTCTTCAACAAGGGTATCGCTTCATCTATAGAACGTGTTGCCTCCAAGGATAGGAAAGCATCCATGGTCTTATCACCAGGGACATGCGATGCCCAGCTTACTGCGATATCGTACCTCTCGGGCAGGCTCATAGGCATTGCCTCTATCTCGTTCTTGCGCTCGCACCCAAGCGCATCACCTATGAGGGGTCCATGAACCGTTTCATATATGGTCCGTACAACTGGTTCCCTCCCCTTAATCCTGAATATCTCTTTTCTTCCAGCCGCGGGTTCCCATTTATCCTTGTAAAGGTAGAGAACCCTTCCATTCTCCTTCCTGATCTTTTCTATGAATACGTCTTGGTTGTCCCCCATTACCATGGTCATGCCCCATGCAATATGGCCGTTGTAGCCGGCCACAATTCCAGGTATACCGGCAATGGCTATGCCAGCCGCATCATAGTCTGGGCATCTTACATGCATGAGGTTCCAGATGGAGGGCATGGAAAGGGGAAGGTGAGTATCGTTTGCAAATATACATGCCTTCCTTAAGGTACGTCTGCCAGATATCGCCCAGTTGTTGGACGCCGGGATTCCAAGCAGGCCCATTTCCCTTAGTGAATCCTGTACGTGGTTTATCCTAGCCAGGTCAAATTTGTGTGCATCAGCTAGACCTATACCTGCAAGTTTACTAGCTTCCTTGAAAGGTAGCGGTTCATCCGGGTATATGGGAAACAGCCATGCTGCCTTTGCAGGACCTATTGCATTGACCATATTAAGTACATCAATCTCTTCCTGGAGGTTCACTGCAAGACCAAAATTCAACAGCACGAAAACAGATACGGAATCAATGGGTCTCCACTTGTCCGGCTCGTACCCAGCAAGTTGTATATCTGGTGGTAGGCAATCACGGTATTTCTCTATATACGCATTCACCCCTGCACTGTAATACCTAAGTATACGCTTAAGTCTATCTGAGCACGATGAGTACAAGCTTCTCGCTATCTGGTTAAGCCCCTGGGAACGGATGTACACATCTATGTCAAGTGTCGATGGTCCTGCCATCTCAGAGAGTCTCCCCTCTGCCATCAGCTTGAAGCCTATCATCTGGGATAACCTGTCACTCGCATTAACGTAACCTATGGCAAATGCAAGATCATCCGTGTCAGGGGCATCTATGAACGGTATGCCCATGTGATCCCTTCTTATGGTCACGGGCATCTTTAAACCCTTTAGTACCTCTATCCCCCTGGACTTTGCCAGTGTATATCTATAGTGATGCATCATGAACGTGGTGCATCCTGATGAAAGTAGACCTAACAAGATAAACAAGTATACAATACAAGGCGTTACACAACTATACCTGGATCTACTATGCCTGCCTACAAGTCCCCAGCAATGCAAATCCTAGCCTCCCACGATGACATCAAGAGTTACAATCTTATTGATCATGCAGCATATTACCTGAAAAATCAACATTAGAATAATGGCATAATACTAGGACTTGACCTGCGGTACCAGATATACTTGGTCCAATGACCACTTGAGCAGGTATATTCAACGTGAGGGCCCTCTCCCTTAATGACAGGCAGGACAGGGTCATGGAAGGCAAACGTGATACTTGCGAAGGATAGGGAAGACATTTCTATAGATTACAAGGGTGATAAGCTTGGCAAGGAGCTAGATGAATCGATGAAAGGTAGTACTTCATGTCATATTACCATTAATTAGTTATAAATCGCTTGATAAATTAGCCCATGTTTAATTATAAGAAACTCAGATTACTGGCAAATCGGAGGTAAAGCATGAGTAGACCATTTCTGAAGATAGGTGAGGTAAAGGATGCTAAAAGGGATTTCCAAGGAACCATAGACTATCTAAGGGATACCTTAAAAGACCTCAAGGGCTTTGAACTGGGTGGTATTCACAGGTGGTCGCCTAAGGCATTTACGTTTGAGTTTCATCTCAGGGAACTCTCCCGCGTGGTCATGGAAACCAGGTGGGAAAATGTCTATGCATTGCCCCTGTTAAAGGTAGGTGTATACGAAGAGGATGGGATAGTCCATGTAAATACAAGGTATCCATACTACTTCCTTGAATCCATTGGCGAGGACGTGACAGGCGAACAGATGTTAAAGGTCGATAATATCTTCAACAGGTTCAAGAAAACAGTTATAAACTTCTTCAAGGCTGCTTCACCTGAACTCGGGGAATTCAAGCTTGTACATGGACTGGACGGTTTCGACATGGATGAGAAAAAGATGGCCTACCTCGGCAGGTTAAAGAAAACCAAGGATATCTATAGGAAAAAGATCAAGTCAGACCCCCACGACGAAGTGGTTGAGCTTGCTCATCTGGTGACCAGCAGTTTCGACGAGCTGGAAGGATGGAAAATAATAGACCAAAGGGATTATAGCTTTGTGAAGGGGGCTGAAAATCTCATACTCATAGAATTCTGCACCCCCAAATACGCAGGCATGGCCATGGAGATGAACAAGAAGTATAATCTCATCCTGCCATGCCTTGGGGCAGTACGTTCCGAGAATGGGTATGCTTTCATAAACATGTTCTTACCCACCTTCATGTTCAAG
Source organism: Deltaproteobacteria bacterium (assembly GCA_015486075.1). Taxonomy (GTDB): domain Bacteria; phylum Desulfobacterota; class Desulfomonilia; order UBA1062; family UBA1062; genus B14-G9. The sequence goes on along the minus strand of WFSG01000012.1, from coordinate 32,775 downwards.
CCCCTGTTCTATAGCGTGGACATGCAAATCAGGGAACAGTACAGGGACTTCCCTGAGATTGTCACAGGAATAATAAGGGACACCTGCCTGAAGAAAGTACGATAGCAAGTCTTAAAGGCCTGGTCTGCTATTACATACAGGCCAGGCTCCTTGCAAGGCCACAATGTAGAAACCAACATCGTGGATAACGGTGCCTATGTATCAGTCTTGGTAAAGATATACCAGGTATCAGGCCCTGAAGTACTGCATGGTGCCATCTGGTACCACGACAGCTTTTCCACCATCTGGAAACGTGTCCGTTATCAACCTGAGGGCATCTTCCCACTTGGTTACGAACTTAACCTCCCTTGGATCAACGAACCAGTCTGTGCTTGTCCTATCTGGGTACTCTGTAAAGGCTACCAGCTTTATGGTTTCAAGAAACTTTTCCTTGTACTGGTAACGCCTACCACCGTAATGTTTTCCAAAACTCCTGAAAAGATAGTGGGTTATCTGTCCCTCGGGTGCGTTGTAAACAAATATTACTATCGCCTTTTCAATCTTTATGCAGGAAAGAGCTATAAGCCCTGCAATGGCCATCTCATTCGCCTTGCCGTATGCATTTACAACCGCGACATCGTTACCAACTGACGGCGGGGTTGCATAGTGATCAATGGCATACCTGCACCCTTCCAGGTACTCGGCCGTGGGGTCACCTGCAAACAGCTTGCAGATGTCACCTTGCAGGTTGAAAATGGCATCTATCTTGAAATCCAGCTTACCGATCACCACGGCCTCGGAGAAGTCCTTATTCATGAGGTTACCCTCGTAATTGCCAAGACCGAGGTGCTCCGCGTTTCTTTCCTCCACTACTGTGTGGAAATAGGCTATTGTATCTATGTGGGAAATACCTGGAAGAATGATCTTACCACCCCCGCCGAAACCTGTCTGCACGTGTGGGGAAATACCGCCTATCCCTATCCTCAGGTCACAGTTCAGATACTCGTTGTTAAGACTTATGGGCGTGCCCTGGGATGTCTCGCCTACCTTTGTACAGTTCTCGTAGCAATTGTGATTATACACAGGATAGTTTCTTATTATATCATCCCCTAATTTCTTCCTCAGCATGTTCATGTCATGAGCCCCATGTGCTCCCAGCGCACAGATAAACCTTATCTGCTCGTCCACGATCCCTGCATTGTGAAGTTCGTCAAGTACATGCATTGCAATCTCGCCAACCGGCGTTATCCTTGTGAAATCGTCGAAAACAATGGCGATCTCCTTGCGACCCCGGGCAATTTCACGTAGCGGTTTGGTACCTATAGGATTTCTTAGTGAAGAGACTATCTCACCACCTGTAAGTGGCTTATTCTTTGCGCCCCTGGAAAGGAGATAATCTACTTCCCAGTTGTCAGGAAAGCTAATATCCAGGCTCTTCTTACCATACCATCGTAACTGGGGCAGGAATAACCTGTTCATGGAACCTCCTATTTTATATCTTCAATTCATTCAGTTGCAATAGTAAAAGAATATCCATAACAATATAATAATAGGGAATTCTCAAAGTGCCAAGTGTATTGTTAGAAAACAACGACCTTGCTTTTTTAAGACTCTATAGAAGATCGTATCCGAGGGGACCCTGGCCTGATCCCGTAGACTAGTCCACCTTGACCCAATCCTTTGCGTCTTCCTCGGCCTCCCTGTACTCTATGTATTTCTTGAGTACACTTTTCGTCTTTTTACCAATACCAAAGGTATAGCCACTGTATATGGAAGGCCCACCCTTTTCAGGCCAGTTGTTTACACTTATCATCTCTGCCTTTAATGTGTCCTTCAGGGTGTCTACCATATCCTGGGTAGTGGTCAGCTTCCAGTCAACCCTCTGTTTTACAAGGTCATCCAGATGTATGACACACGGGCCGAGCACCAAGATCTTTACTATGTTCATAGGATTCATGTACGTGCTGCTGTTGGTCCTCATCATCACATACAGGTATTCCTTTAGTGTGGTGTACTCGTTAGGGTTAGATATGCATCCCCTGCCATTATTTGTACTTATAACCCTGGCGATCTCTGCTATGTAGAAAGGCCTTCTATGCCTGAGGTTAAGGTAACCTGCATCTGCTGTGTTAACTAGGTCAAAGGTATGTGATGGGAAAGGAAGCTTGTTCATGTCGCTCTGGAGAAAGACTATGTCTGATGAAATCCTTCTGCTCAAATTCTTCGCATCTTCTATATTAGATACGGAGAGGTCAGTACCAAACACTCTATAATCTTTGTCTTCATAATCGAGGTATCTCAGCACGGCCTCTATTGCCCTTGCAAGCCTGCCATAACCTGTACCTATATCAAGTGCATAATATGACTTTCTACCACGTTCAGCTAAGTAGTTGGATAGAACTGCCATCTCAGCCAGAATCTCTTGCATGCGTCTTGAGGGATCACGAGTTATGAGCTTGAAAGGCTCAGGCCAAGTCCTGAATTCTACCTCTACGGGAGGACAGATTCTTTCATACTCTTCTACCTTTTCCACGTAGCCCTTGGGATCGCCGAGAAAATCATCCAGGGAATCCTTTAGAGTTTCTGGAAAATAGTCTCCATACCTCTCATTGGCCAACATTGCGGCCTCTTTATCTACCTCCGTACGGGTCCACTTGCCAAACACGTCGAAAAACAGCGAGTAACATCCATCAACAACCATCTTTTCAATAAAGGTAATGGGCTTATTGAGCTGTTCCGAAAGCTCTGCTATTTTCTGCTTATCGAGATCGAGCCTCTGCTTTATCCTGGTATCAATAATGCCTTTATCCATGCATTTGCCCCCTGGAGTATTTTATTATGTACCCAAGTTCATTATATATCGGAACATTATAACATATTTTTGAACATTATTGATAACTAAATTACCACGAGAAGACCTACAGGCCAAAATTAGTAAAAGCCGAAACGCCTCGTCTCAAGGGCTCCTTAGCCTTAATGCGGTCTCCTACACCCGAGGCCATGGGGATAGAAGAACAGGCTTTATACTTGTCCTGCTAATATCTCTTCTTATATTATCCGTATAATAGAAATTGGGTAGGTTACGGGCTTACATGGGCCCCTAACCGACTATTCCAGATTTCAAGGAGCTCCAGATGATAAGTGGCAAGGTCGTCTTTCTTTCTGAGATACTTGATGGTGACGAATCTCTTGTAGGGACAAAGGCCATGAGCCTTGCACGCCTGATGCGTATCAAAGGAATTAATGTACCTAGGGGTTTCTGCATAACCGGTCAAGCCTACAGGGAATTCATGAACACGGGCGATATGAAGGCCCTAATTGCCAAGTACCTAGAAGGTATTAACAGCCAACCAATAGAGATCAAGCGTGATACACTTGCCCTCATTAGGCAAAAAATAATAGGTTCGTCCATCCAGAAGTCTCTATACAAGGACATAGAGAAACATTATCTCGAGCTCTCCCCACAAAGTGTTGCAGTAAGGTCATCAGCAACTGCCGAGGATTTACCAGGACACTCGTTTGCAGGTCAATACGAGACCTACCTTGGCATAGGAGACCTTAATGCCTGCGTGGAAGCCATCAGGAAGTGTTGGGCATCTCTCTGGACAGAGCGTGGATTTGAATACAGGGCTCAAAGGGGGTTTGAACATCAGGGGGCTGACATGGCAGTCATAGTCCAGGAACTGGTGGAAGCAGATGCATCCGGTGTGGCGTTTACGGCAGATCCTGTAAGTGGGAATACCGACGTCATAATCATAGAGTCATGTTTCGGCATGGGTGAATCGCTTGTGTCCGGCAGGGTCACACCTGACAGGATTACCATATCCAAGAAAGACTTCACCATTGTATCAACCACCACGTCCGACAAAAAGATAAAGAGCGTACCCGGAGAGAAGGGATTGTACTTTGAGAACCTGGACCCTGACACGAGGAAGAAAGCAAGCATAGATGAGGTCCAGGCAAAGGATATTGCCAAGATGGTCATGAAAGTCGAGCAGGCTAGCGGCACACCGCAGGACATAGAGTGGGCCATAAGAGGCGACGAGATATTCTTGCTCCAGTCAAGGCCCATCACCACTATCCCAACAGAAAGACCTTGGGAGGAAAGGCAGGTATGGACAAACCTGAACAGTGGTGAGATATTTCCGGACGTAATAACACCCATGACCTGGTCCGTGGTTGAGCCAGGTGCCTTGGCCCTGTTCGACCCCCTGGTTGGGGGAGTCGGCCTTGACTTCGGTAAACACCCGCTCATGACCCAGATTGCCGGGCGTGTGTACTTCAACCTGAACACCATAATGGCCATGCTCAAAAACTTTCCACCATTGAGAAAGGTGGACGTAACGCAGCTCTTTGGAGGTGAACAGGACAAGGTAGTTGCTTCAAGCCAGTTTACAATAAGGCAAGAGGATATACCGGACCTCAAATTTAGCCTTCCAAGGATGTTGATGAAAGTGCCAGGGTTTATACACAGGTTCATATCCCACTCGCATGGAAAAGGTGATGTCTTCATCTCAGAGATAAGAACAAGGGCTAGCAGGATACTTTCTGCGGATCTATCAAGTTTTACGGACAACGATATAAGTGAAGCCATCGAAAAGGCAATGGACGATCTGCTCGATTTCATCGGTGCAGCAGGTCTAGCTGGCTTTGGCATGCTTTCCTACTTCATTCTGGATGCCATATGCAAAAGGTGGATCAAGGATACCGATGGTACATGCGTAAACAGGCTACTTGCAGGCATAGGTGGCATAGACAGCGCTGAAGCAGGCCTTGATTTGTGGCGCCTAGCTAGGACCGCTCACAAGTACCCGAAAGTGGAAGAAATAATAAGAAAAAGTGAGACCTGGAATAAAACTAGGGAAATGCTAACTGGCATTCATGGTGGTCCTGAATTCATGGTTCAATGGAAGGCATTTGTCAAGGAACACGGCCATCATACAAGGGGAGAGTACGAGCTCTCAAACCCAAGGTGGTCGGAAAGGCCAGACTACATCCTTGGCATGGTTAGATCTTACCTTAATGACATGGGAAAGGTTGATCCCGTGAAGAGCCATGTCCAAAGGGCAAAGGAGAGCAATGAACTGGCCGAGAAATGCAGGGCAACACTGAGAAATCCACTAAAGCGCTCCCTATTCAATCTATTCCTGGGACAGACACAGGGCTGGAGCAAGATGAGAGAGAACTTCAAAAGCGCTGCCATGAGGCATTTCACCATGATGCGCTTCCTCCTCATCGAGATGGGGAGAAGGTTCGAAAAACGGAATATACTAGACCATGCAGATGACATATTCTTTTTAACCATAGAGGAGGTACCTAAGATTAATAAGGAAAAGCCAGGTTTCGACGTGAAAGCCGTAATTGAATCAAGAAAGTCCGAATACCAGAGAAACCTGAAAGTTGTTCCACCAAAGGTGATAGTGGGTAGGTTCAACCCGGACAACTTTATACCGGACAGCGGGGTGGAGCAAGATGATAAGTTGCAGGGCCTTGCTGTGAGTCCCGGCGTGGCAATGGGACCTGCCCGCGTGATACTTGACCTGAAACCCGGTGATCAGGTACTACCCGGGGAGATACTGGTGGCACCTTTTACGGACCCGGGATGGACTCCCTACTTCATGCCTGCATCTGGTATCGTGATGGACCAAGGCGGGATATTGAGCCACGGCAGTATTGTTGCCAGGGAGTACGGTATTCCTGCCGTGGTTAACGTGGGTTCTGCAACAAGGATAATAAAGACTGGCCAAATAATACAAGTGGACGGCAACAAAGGCATAGTGAGAATTTTAAGCAAATCATGAAGGTAACACCCATTGCATTTGATTCCCTTGGGACGAGGTCCATGTGTACCCTTGTAGAGACCTCAGATGTCAGGATTATTATTGATCCCGGTGTATCCATTGCGCCTAAGAGGTATGGACTGGAACCACACCCCTTGGAGAAGAAAAGGATGGCCATACACTGGAAGGAAATTCAGCAAAGGGCCAGATCCTGCGATGTGGTGATACTCACACATTATCACCATGACCATTATAATCCCTCAGAGGGCTTCGAAATATACAGGAATAAAATCCTACTCATCAAGAACCCCACATCCTACATAAACAAGAACCAGGCAAGAAGGGCCAAAGAATTTTTATCCAGCATAGATGGACTTCCCGCAGAAATAATACATGCTGATGGCAAGGAATTCAGTTTTTCAGGCACAAGGATAGTAATATCCAGGCCTGTATTCCATGGGACAGATGAGAAGCTAGGTTTCGTAATAGAGGTGCTCATCGACGATGGCTATAGGTTCATACATACATCAGACGTGGAGGGCCCAGCCATGGATGGCCAAGCGGATTTCATACTAAGTAACAGGCCAAACCTGGTTATACTGGACGGGCCAATGACATCCATGCTGGGATTCAAGTACAGCAAGCAGCACTTACAGGCATCAAAGAAAAACATGGTTAAGCTTATTGAGGAGTGTCCCATTGAGACCTTGGTTGTTGATCACCACCTGCTCAGGGACTTGAGGTGGAAGCAGAGGCTAGCAGAGGTAATCGAGTGGGGCAAGAAAAGGGGCGTAAGGGTGATAACAGCGGCCGGCTACCTCGGCAAAAAAGACGATCAACTGGAGGCATTGAGAAAGGAACTCTACAAGCAAAAATCACCAATTGAATATAAACGTGAAAAGGTTACACCTTGAAAATATGATGCCATGTTGGTATAGGATAGACATGCCTATATACGAGTACAGGTGTTCTGATTGCGGAAGCATTACAACTGAGTTCGTACAGGGTTTCAAGGACCCGGAAGGCCTCACCTGCAGGGTATGCGGCTCTAGCAGGCTTAAGAGGATGATATCCAGGGTAAATTCCATATCATCCCAAGAAGAGAGACTAGAGTCCTATAACCCCCTCGCCAGGCATGACGATAGTTTCTACAGGGACACCAGGAACATAGGTCTTCATGCAGAGTACATGCTGAAAAAGGCAGGTGTGAAGCCCCCCGATGATTTCAAGGCAAAGTTGGAAAAGGTTCGCACAGATCCCTCCAGCGTGATAAAGGACTACAAGGGTTAGTCCCATGCCTCTACCTTGTCCCCCTGGCTAGTGGTATAGACTATATCCCTGTGCCTGGATAGCTTCCATACCTTATTGAAGAGTTCCCTGGGCTGTTCATGCATTACCTCTGCATATGCCCATATAAAACGCATCCTGGCGCTCCTTGGCACGCCCAAAGGTATGCTTGTATTTAATTGCACAAGGTTCTTAATCCTCCTTCTTCTGGTTACAGCCCTCGACTGGGTTACCCTGTCCGTATCCACGATAAATATCCTTTGGTCGGCATCCACGAGGAAATTACACGCCTTAAGGTCTGCATGGTAAATTCCCAAGTAGTGCATCTGTCCCACCAGTCTTCCGAGGTACTTCAACATCCTCACCTTGTCGGTATTTTCCATGTCACTGTAATCATGATAAAGGATCTTGTCCAGTGTCGCAAGATCAAGAAACCCTGTTATTAGCATGCTCGATCTATCCCTGAACACAACAACGGCCACGGGCTCTGGGACGGGTACGGCGTTAAAATAAAGGGTTAACAGTCCCTTCCATGCCCTCAGGGCATATGGTCTGGCTATTGGCCCTGGACTGGCATAGGTCTTTACGCAATAGCCATTTACCCTGCTCAACTGAGTCTTTTCCTGTAGCTTGAGTATGTCTACACCCCTTGACATGTTATCCCTGTGGCAAGCCATAATCTTGTCCAGGTCAAGGGATATTCCCTTCCTTACGAAGGCAAAATACTCACCTGTCCTTACCTTATCCGAGAAACTGCCGCTACGTAGCGAACGCCTTACATTACCCCTGACCCAGCTTTTCCTCTTGGCCTCGGCACGAAGTCTTGCCTTTTCTACAACGGTCTGTACGTGTTTCACAAAGGGAAGTCCGTTCAAGTAATCCTCAGTCAACACATCATCCGCCGGGCTATGTGCCATAAGGATCTGGGACAGCATGCCCACAACGTGTCTCTCTTTAACCTTCCTTGCCTTGTACACACCGTATACATCCAGGAGGTAACTATTACCTTTCTCATCTATCATGATGTTACCTACATGGAAATCCCTGTGATAGAAACCCCTTTGCAGTAGAGACAAAGCCATGTCCAGCATCACCTTCACCCTGGAGGTCTCGTCGAGCCTCCACAGTGGCATAGATCCTTCTATACCCCTTGTGACAAGAGCGGACACAGTGTGTATCTTTAAGTGGTTTGTCACCAATGGTACTTTCATACCATGCCTGGCAAGCACGTAGAGCATACGTGCCTCTTTCAGCGTCTTTGGTGCCAAGAGGTTTCTTAGCATCTGAAGGGCTGACCTAGGATGATAGACCTTAATGTATAGCGTGTGGTGACCTTGCCTGACAAGCCTGTACACGCTCCTCATCCGTCTTTGGGTCACAGGTTCCCAATAATAATCCATGTATCTTGCACGTATCCCATCTATCATATAAAAGCCTATGAAAGTGAATCATTGAAGGTAAAACACCGTAATAAAGGCAAAGGGCAAAGCCATCACCGTTGCTGGTTTGGCTAAAACTCGGCTCGAATTATATTTTTACTTTTACTTAGCTATCAGCTTTTAGCTATCAGGTTATTTACCCGGCATCTGAAACCCGACACCTTATGCCTTACACCTTGTGCCTTGTACCTGTTTTTGTTCTAGAACATGGGGAACTTTCTCTTCCTTTTGGTATGGTCACTTACATCGTCATCAGTGGTACGGGCAAACTGACGCAGTAATTCTTCCTGTTCCCTGGTAAGCTTCCGGGGTATTACCACACGCATCCTAACCTTAAGGTCACCGTAGCCCCTACCTCTCAGGTGTTTTATTCCCTTACCCTTGACTACGTACACATCACCCGGCTGGGTCCCGGGCTTTATCTCCAGGGTCTCTTCTCCATCAATGGTGGGTACCTTAATGGATGCACCTAGTGCAGCCTGTACAAAAGATATGGGTATTTCGCAAACAAGATCATCACCCTTTCTTGTAAATACATCGTGAGGTTTGACCCCTATCACAACATATAGATCACCAGGCGGCCCACCGTGCTCGCCCATCTCGCCCTCACCAGTAAGCCTCATGCTAGAGCCTTCATCTACGCCCGGCGGTATCTTTACCTTGAGTTTCCTTGTACGTGTAATCCTACCCCTACCCCTGCATTTTTTGCATGGATGCTGGATTATTCTACCTGTACCCCTGCACCTCGGGCATGTTGTGGTTACTGTGAAAAAACCCTGGGACCTGTAGACCTGACCCCTTCCACCGCACATCGGACATGTCTCGGGAAAGGTTCCCGGCTCGGCACCGCTGCCGTTGCAATGATCGCAGGGTTCCTCCCTCGGTACATCTATCTCCACCTCCTTGCCCTTTGCCACATCTTCCAGCGTGATGGTCAGGTCATACCTGAGGTCAGCACCACGTATCGGCCTTGGTCCAGATGACCTTCTCCTGGTCGAAAAACCAAATATATCACCGAACAGGTCAGAAAAGGTATCAAATATGTCGTCAAAGTTTGAAAATCCTTGGAATCCAGTACCCTGAAGGCCCTCCACCCCGTACTGGTCGTAGATACGCCTCTTCTCAGGATCCCTAAGTACCTCGTACGCCTCTGCTGCCTCCTTGAATTTCTCCTCGGCCTCCCTGTCTCCGGGATTCCTGTCAGGATGATACCTCACTGCTATCTGCCTGTAGGCCCTTTTTATCTCCTCGCTGGATGCGTCCCTGGAGACCCCGAGGATGCTGTAATAATCCTTTTCCCTCATGACTCTTTGTTTATTGTGACCTTACCCTCTGCAATCTCCCTCAAAGACGTAACCACTTGCATGTTTTCCTTGCGCCTGGATAGGGGTTTGGCCCCTTTTAGCAACTGCTTCGTGCGTTTAGTTGCAGCAATAACCAAGGAGAAACGGTCATCTACCTTTTCCAAGCAATCCTCGACTGTAATCCTTGCCATGATTTCCTTCCTGGTTCAGATGTTTTTGGTGTATGTCTAATGCCACAGCACTTGACCAACGTCAAGATCCCTGGCGCGGTTCAGTCATCATAGTTTCCACCTGATGTGGCAACCCCAGCCTGCACCTTGGCTCCTTTTTCCAGTATCTTTTCGTAAGTCCACTCTTCAGGGTCTTCCAACGGTTGTCCCTTGGGCCCAAGGTAATGGGACCCTGCCTCTAGAATGGTCTCTACTGCAAGATCTGCAGTGTCTGATGCATTGAATACGTTCACCAGCAGGTCGTAGACAAAATCCTCTACGGCGTATTCCATCCTTTCCTTTATATCTTGCGGTTGCGAAAGCAATCTGGGTTCGAACGGCAGGTTAAGTTTTTTGTAATCACCGCCCTTCAATGACTTGGAGCTGGCATAATCCACCATCTCTGACCAGAGCTCGTCACTCATCCCCTGGCCAGGTACCTTTGCAAACGAGCCATCCTCATTAAGAATGGCATTACCGTACTCGTTAACCTTAACACCCCAGGATAGCATCTGTAGGGCGGTTGCAACGTTGGCCTTGGTTGTATTTGTCTCACTGGCAATCCTCTTTAGCCTTTCCTTGTTGTTACCAGACGTCCCATGCTGGGCCCCTGATATACCGTACTTTTCAAGTGCCTTGTGTATCTCTGTTGTAAGCTCCACCTGTATGCCTGCATCGCTTTCCTGTATGCCGTGCGTGGTACCATTATTCAATGCAATCCAGTCCGGGTATATCCTGTTGGCGTTGAGTCCCTGTATAAGGAACAGTGCATCCTCCACAGTGGAAAGACCCTCCGCACCCTTTATCTCTCCCACCTCGGTCTCATAGCCGGCCCACCTTGGTATGTACCTGGACAGTGTTATATTGGCAAGGAGATTCTTGTCATCCGTGAGGTGTGAGGCATCAATGGCAATGGATGTAATCCCGGCATCGAATATCGATGGGATAACTGTCCTCGCGGGTTCAACATCTGCCTCTGTCTTTATTGCAAAGTGGTCTGCGTGTACTGCAACAGGAACGGTTATACCCAGTTCATTCATAAACGAGTTCACATACATGGCTATGTTCCACATGTTGACCAGGCAATAGTTGCTCTCAGACCTTGCTATTTCTACTATGATGGCTGCCCTTGCCCTCTGAGCAGCCCTCAATGCACCTCGTATGACAATGCTGTTCCTGCCGTTTGCGGCTATTGTCATGGCCTTACCCTTCTTGGTCATTGCCCTGTCTATTACCTTGCCACTTACTATCAGTGCCCTGGAATTGGGGAAAAGCCTTTTTATATTCGGTGGCCTTCCTATCCCAAGGGCCTTTTCGAAGTCTGCGTAATAATTTCCCATAATAACACCTCCTCGCTGGGCTAGGATATCCTTATTACATGTTGTTCCTTTTTGCAAACTTTTCGTACTCGAGCACGTCCAGTTTTGAACCTATTATGAGTGGTACTCTCTGGTGTAGGTCCCTGGGCTTGATGTCAAGTATCCTCTCATAACCCGTACTCGCATATCCCCCTGCCTGTTCTACGACGTAGGCAAGGGGATTTGCCTCGTAAAGCAGTCTTAGTTTCCCTGTTGGTTTCTTTGGATCCTTGGTATCCTCGGGATAGAGAAAGATACCTCCGTACAACAGGTTCCTGTGGAAGTCAGCAACCAGTGAACCTATATATCTCAGTGAATAGGGCTTCTTGATAGTGTTTTCATCTGACTTTAGGTAGTCTATGTATTCCCTAGTACCCTTTTTCCAATAATTGTAATAGCCCTCGTTTATGCTATATATCTTACCCCTCTCCGGTATCCTTATGTCAGGGTAGGATAGGATGAACTCCCCTACAGCTGGATCAAGGGTAAATCCATTTACACCCGCGCCCGTGGTATAAACGAATATCGTGCTGGTGCTGTAAATAATGTACCCTGCAGCATACTGGGAATAACCGGGTTGCAGACAGTCCTCCACATCCCCGTTGCCAGATCCCTTGCTCTTCCTTCTGTATATGGAAAATATCGTCCCTATAGAAACGCCCGCATCAACATTGGAAGAACCATCTAGCGGATCAAACATAACCACGTATTCTCCCTTGGGATACTTGTCAGGTATGAGTATTATATCCCTTTCCTCTTCGGACGCCATCACGCACACCCTACCAATGTAGTTAAGCGCATTGATAAAGACATTGTTTGCATACGCGTCAAGTTTCTGCACCTCTTCCCCTTGTATGTTGGTATCACCAGTGTTTCCAAGGATATCAACGAGGCCTGCTTTACTCACCTGGGCCGAGACTATCTTTGCAGCAAAAACGAGCTGGCTTAGGACCGAGCTGAAATCACCTCTACCACCATACTTCCTCTGCTCTTCCAGTATATGCCTCTCCAAGGTTACGATATTCTCATTCATATCTCTCCCTCCATCCATACTGGGATTCTCTATATTACCACAGGTGTAACCCAATTGGTATAACCTGTAGAGTTGTTGCCTATTGTCAGTGGCCTGTTGTCCGTAGTCCGTTGTAAGAGTTCTCAGCTTTCAGGTTATTTACCTGGTGCCTGACACCCGGCACTTTTGTCTTTAAGAGTATTACCCATGCGCTTACCTATCAACCCTATACCTTACACCTTACATTTGTTTTACTCTGTGCCTTGCCTTGTACCTTATACCTTGCACCATGTCCTTAAACTTTGTGTCTCTGTGCTTTTTTCTTTTACCCGGCACCTGGAACCCGATACCTGAGACCTATACCTCTTACCTTGTACCTTGTACCTTATACCTTCCCCCATCTTATAACCCCAGAACAGCTGCCATCTTCAGTTTCGCAGGGCTCATGGTTATCTTCACAGGACCCAGCCTTGTTTGTATAAACTCGAATATAACACCACCTATCTTTACTGTGTCCAGGTATGCGTAATCAACTGTAAATCCCTTGGAAGAAATCCGACCCTTTTGTATAACATCAATGCCAAGCATTGAGCAAGCCTCCAGCCGTTTCTCAATGTCCTTTACCATGAACCCCAAGTGATGAAGGCCTTCACCTTTCTCAAGCAAATCAGTATGATAGGTCTTCCCCTTTAAAACCTGTATGAGTTCTAGCTGCACGTCCCCTATGTAAGAAAGCCCGATCTTGAGGGTAGGATTTACGTTCTCACCCCTCTGTACTGCAAAGACCGGCTCCCCCTCAAATACGACCCAGGGTCTTATACCGAACGTATCCCTGTAGTAGTTCATGGTCTTTTCCATGTCCCTTACAACCATCCCAATCTGGCCCAGCTTGGGAAGGTGTAACAGCCTTATCAAGTCTCTGTTTTCCATGCCTTGCCTCCCTTCCAATTGTAAAATTTATCATTAACACTTGGCTAAATAGGTACTACGACCCTTACCTTATAAGATTCTGGGCTTTAGCTAGTTCTTGTCTTATTGTTAATGTATATTCATCCATGCCTGTTTTGCTGATACCAAAGTAATCAAGTATATCACCATCAATGTTGCCCGTTGCACCGGAGGTACTTATCCCAGGCCCTATCCCCATCATCATGCAAAACTCATTGGCCAGGTACACTGCTAACAGTACAGGTGAGGGATCTTGCAGACGATCAGGCTCGTGGTGAAATTCTATAACCTCGGATAGCTCGTCAGGCAATCTCCAATGTCTTGCTACAAGTGCACCCACCTTTGCGTGGTCTATCCCTATAACCTCTCTCTCTGCATCAACGAGTCTCATACATCCATCTTTCAGTAGTGCCACAACATCGTCGTAGGAAAGCAACATAAAGTCCGAGAGTACCAGCTTCCCTATATCATGCGTTATACCTGCAGTAAAAGCGGCCTCTGAGACATCTTTCCCGAATTTTCTTGCCAGCATCCTTGCTGTTATACCAACCGCAGCATTGTGTTCCCACGACCTGGCACCGTCAAGCCCGTACCCCTTCATAGGCCTAGAATATACGCCCCTGAACACATCTGCCAAGACCAGGTTCTTAACCTCTTTGAATCCAAGATACGTAGTTGCCTGGCCTACTGAGTTTACTTTCCTGCCAAGACCGTAGTAAGGAGAGTTTATAACGTTCAAGACCCTAAGTGTAAGTGCCTGGTCAAGTGCAATCACATCAGAGAGATCCTTTGCACTGGAACCGGGATCATTCGCTATCTCTTCCACCCTGAATAGTATATCCGGTAGCGGCGGAAGGTCTTTGCATTTCTCCACTATCCTTTTAACACGCCCCTCGTCTACCATGAGCTTGTCCTCGACACTTTAGTACCACGCGATTATTTATAGTAACTATAGCAACATAGCCAGTACGCGGCAAACTTATAATGAACTGCATAACTCAAAGCTAGCATGCGGCCAGACTCATTTCTTGTGCCCTCTCCTGACTACCAGCTCGTAAAGCGCTATGGCAGCACTATGCGATACGTTAAGTGAGTTAAATCCCTGCTTCATAGGTACGCTTGCCACCATATCAAGCTTTTTCATTATGGATGGCCTAATACCCGTGGCCTCACCGCCCATTACGATTGCTACCTTTTCTAGTGCAGGAACCCTGTATAAGGGTATATCTGCATTGACCTCCATACCCACAAGCCAGAAACCCCACTGCTTAAGCGTCTCAATAGCCCTTGCCAGGTTTTTGACCCTTGCTATTTTTGCATGCTCTGTCGCACCGGCAGACGCCTTTACCACAGCTGGTGTTATGGAGGCTGAACGCCTTTCTGCTATAACAATTCCAGAGCCAGCAAGTGCGTATGCAGATCTCACCATGGAACCCAGATTCTGCGGGTCCTCCAGGGTATCGGCAATAAGTATGACACCAGACGACGCGGCGTCTTCAAGGTCTGAATAGGCATAGGGAGAGACCCTAGCCACAACTCCCTGATGTGACCTTGCACCTGAAATCCTCTCCAAGTCTCTCGAAGAGGCCTTTACAATTGGTATTCCTTTAGCCCTGATTAGAATCTCATCGTATCTTTCCCTTGATATGATTATCTCCTTGAACTCTCTTGAACCTGCGTCCAAGGCCTCTATCACGGGATTGAACCCGTACAACACCTCCATTTAAATGCCCCCTCTTCCTTTACCTATGTCTCGAGCCTATGGATATTAATGGCCACATCTGGTACAGCACTCTACCTCTCAATCAGGTTGATGCACTACCATGGTTATGATATGAATAGTTCTCAAGCGAAAAATACATACTAGGAGTCTACACATGGAAACCAAGATTGACAAGCCAGTATTTACAGGCACCGACACCTATGTTCTAGATCCAGAGCTTGCAAAGATAGTGAATGCAAGCATAGCCCTCGAGATGCCTCTCCTTCTCAAGGGAGAACCAGGTACAGGCAAGACATTGCTCGCGTATGCCATAGCAGAAGACCTAGGCATGCCCCTGGTAGTCCTGAACGTAAAGTCGAGCATGAAGGCAGTGGATGCCCTGTATCAGTACGACACGCTTACAAGGCTCAATGACAGTAGGTTCGGGGATTCAAAGAGAGACGTGAGTAATATCGAGGATTATATAAAGATGGGCAAGATAGGCCAGGCATTTACATCGGACAGGCGCACTGTGCTGTTGATCGACGAGATTGATAAGGCAGATTCAGACTTTCAGGACGACCTGCTTGATGTGCTCGACCAGATGTCATTCGATATAATAGAGATAGACAAAACAATAAAGGCAAGGCACCGCCCAATTATAATAATAACGTCGAATTCAAAGAAAGACCTATCCGATCCATTTCTCGGCAGGTGCATATTTCATCACATTGCATTCCCTGATCCTGACATGATGAGGAAGATAGTGAATGCACATTTCCCTGACATAGGCGAGGACATTGCCGGCGCATGCATAAAAGCATTCTATGCCCTGAGAGACATCAAAGGAGTGGAGAAGAAGCCAGCAACAAGGGAACTCATAAACTGGATAAGGATACTCCTCATGGATCCGGACTTTGATCCTGAACACCTCATGAAGGGTGATATCCCTTACCTGGGGGTGCTTTTTAAAAAGAGCAATGATTACAGGCTGGCTCAAAAATATGTATCCCAGGCTTAATAGCCTGGCCAAGGTATAGGCCGTGTTCGTGGACTTCTTTTACATACTCAAGGATCAAGGGATCCCTGTTAGTCCAACTGGCTTCTTAAGCCTTCAGGAAGCTCTTGCAAAGGGGCTCATAACATCCCTCGACGACCTCTACACGCTCGCCAGGGCAGTAATGATAAAATCGGAAAAATACTTTGACATGTACGACAGGGTGTTCGCCCACTACTTCAAGGGTGCCGAGCTTAAAGGTCCACTGATAGAGGAGATAGATAGGGCAATAAAGGCAATGCTGGAGGAGTGGCTTTCTAGCCCAAAGGCCATGGCAGATTTCCTTGGCATGGACGAGAACGAGCTAAAGAAGATGACTCCCCAGGAACTCGAGGAATACTTTAGAAAACGTCTCGAGGAACAAACAGAACGCCACGATGGTGGCAACAGATGGATAGGCACTGGTGGTACATCTCCGGTTGGACATTCCGGTTTTCATCCTGGCGGTATGCGCGTTGGCGGTGTATCCATGGGACATTCTGCTATAAAGGTTGCACTTGAAAGAAGGTACAAGGATTACACCAAGGACAATCACCTTGGTCCAGCCCAGATATCAGAGGCCTTAAGGCAGCTCCGCAATATGATACCTGCGGGCCCAAAGGATCAGGTGAACATAAGGGAAACCATATACCAGACCATGAAAAATGCGGGTGAGATTGAGATAGTCTTCGAAAGGTCATTGAGGGACAAGCTCAAGGTAATACTCATGATAGATAACGGAGGATGGTCAATGGACCCTTACATCGAGATAGTCCAGATACTATTCAACCATGCCAGTAACCAGTTCAAGGACCTCAAGACCTTCTACTTTCACAACACCATATATAACAAGGTCTGGGAAGATCCCACGCGCTACCACAAGCCTTTCTACGTGGATGATTTCGCAAGACTTGACCCTGAGACAAGACTCATCATAGTGGGAGATGCATCCATGGCCCCGTATGAACTCATGAGTCAGCATGGCAGTATTGCCTATAACAGCCCTCAGACGCAGCCAAGCATCAAGAGGCTGGAATTCCTGGCAAAGACTTTTAGGCACAACGTGTGGCTGAATCCAAGGAAGGCCCATACATGGCCCCACACAGAGACGGTAGAGATAATAAGAGAGGTCTTTCCCATGTTCGAACTCACCCTGGATGGACTTGAAAAGGCTGTTGCGCATCTGATGCAAAAATAATAGAGCCTATTTTTCAAGCTCTGACATTAAAATATGCGCCCGTAGCTCAGTTGGATAGAGCGCAGGCCTCCGGAGCCTGAGGTCGCAGGTTCAACTCCTGTCGGGCGCACCAAGTGGGTAAAGGAAGGTACATGTTAAACTTACTGGATCTTGGAAAAGACGGCATGATAAAACTCGTGACCTCGGCAGGAGAACCCGCCTACAGGGCTGACCAGTTATTCCAGTGGACATACCAGAAGGCAGCAGGCAGTATAGACGAGATGACAAATATCTCAAAGGTATTTAGGAAGAGACTGGCATCACGGGTATCCATAACCTACCCCAAAATCCTGGAAAGGCATGTATCATCGGATGGTACAGAAAAGCTGGCACTAGGGCTAAGAGATGGAATCGCAATAGAATGCGTGATGATACCCGAGGATACGCACTGGACTATATGCGTATCATCCCAGGCGGGATGCTCCATGGGCTGCAGGTTTTGCCATACAGCCACCATGGGCTTCTTGAGAAACCTGGAAGTAAACGAGATAATATCCCAGGTATTGATACCCCTAAGGGAATTCCCAGCAAGAAAAATAAGAAATATAGTTTTCATGGGCATGGGTGAACCCCTTCTTAACTATGACAATGTTGTAAAGGCCATAAACATTCTCACAGATCCACTCGGACCCGGTATATCGAGGAGAAGGATAACTGTTTCCACATGTGGCATAGTGACCAGGATTCCTCAGCTTTGGGGCGATACCCGGGTAGGCCTTGCCATATCCCTGAACGCGGCAACAGACGAGAAGAGGAACCTTATAATGCCGGTAAATGCCAAGTATCCCCTGGCAAGACTAAAGGATTCCTTAATGCATTTCCCGCTACCGCGCAGATCTCGTATAACCTTGGAGTACGTGCTCTTAGGGGGTGTTAACGACAGCATGGATGACGCAAGTAAGCTTGCCAAACTGGTAAAAGGTCTCAGGGTAAAGGTAAACCTGATTCCATTTAACCCGTGGCCAGGTGCCCCGTACCGTGCGCCCGAAGACCGTTCAATCGTTGCATTCAGGGAGTACCTGCTTTCAAGGCACATAGCAACAATGTTACGAACCACCAGGGGCGATGACATACTGGCCGCTTGCGGCCAGCTTGCAGGAGGTTGGATGAATGGAAAAACAAAGGCTTGTTAACTACATGATGGACAAAAACACGTACCCGGATAAACCAGGTTCAGTCCATCTGGTACAGACTCACATATCATGGGTATTCATATGCGACAAGTACGTCTACAAGGTAAAAAAGCCCGTAGATTTTGGTTTCCTGGACTTTACCACCTTGGAAAAAAGAAAATACTATGTGAACGAGGAGCTAAGGCTCAACAGTAGGTTCTCACCCGGCGTCTACCTGGAGGTAGTACCTATATCAGACGTAGACGGAAGGTTCATGCTCGGCAATGACACGAACGTGGTAGAATATGCACTGAAGATGAAGCGGCTCAGCGAAGAGAAGATGCTCTACAGGCTACTAGAGAACAGGCAAGCCACGCGTGAACTCATGCAGCGCATAGGACGTCACCTCTCGGAGGTTTACTCAAGCATAGAAAGCAATGATGAGGCAATGGTCTACGGTAGCCTTGACACGATATTTACCAACGTCAAGGAAAACTTTGACCAGACCCTGCCTTACGTTGGTGGGCCTGTATCAAAGGAAACATATGATGCTATAAAGGCATGGAGCATGGATTTCATGGAGAGCAATACCGGCCTATTCGAGGAAAGGCTGAACCGAGGCCACATAAAGGATTGCCACGGAGACTTGCATGCCCAGCATATATGCGTAGAGGACCAGGGCATAGTGATATTTGACTGCATAGAGTTCAACAAGAGGTTTCGCTTTGGAGACGTGGCATCGGACATCGCCTTTCTCTCAATGGATCTAGACTATGGCGGTTATAGCCAGTTCAGCCGTGCCTTTGTAGATGCATACAGGGAGGCATCCGCTGACAAGGGCCTCGATGCAGTACTCAGGTTCTACAAGGTATATAGGGCATACGTAAGGGCCAAGGTCACGTCCTTCCTCCTAGATGACAACAACCTAGACAGGATACAGAGGCAGAAAGCCTTTGAAAGGGCACGGTCATATTACGACTTGGCACTCTCCTACGTTGAGTCAGATGGCTAGGGGTCTCATTGTATTCTTCTATGGTATGACAGGTACCGGCAAATCCACGGTGGCCAGGTTTATAGCGGATAGATACGGTGCAGCGTGGATAAGGTCAGACGAGGTGAGAAAACAGCTCCACGGTATAAGGACCACTGAACATCACCTTGAAGACTTTGGAAAAGGCATATATTCTGCCGATATGACCGAGAGGACATACGATGAGATGATAAGGCTTGCAAGGGATGCTATATCAAGGGGCAAGATCTGCTGCCTAGATGCAAGCTTCGGACTTGCCAAGCAGAGGGCAAGGGTACTAAGGCTTTCAAAGAGTACGGGCACACCATACGTACTTATACACACCATTGCGCCTGAGACCAAGATACGGCAACGGCTTGAGACAAGAATGAGCAAGAACAATGATCCCTCGGACGGGAGATGGGAAATATACATTTCCCAGAAGGAGAAATTCGAGCCCCCCCTTGAGATACCTGCAGGGAATATGCTTGTGCTGGACACGTCCAAGCCTTTCAAGGCCATTTTAAAAAAAAGATTCAAGGGGTTGATATCATGAAAAAGTATACATGCTTCTTTGTAATTATTATATTGCTTGTCTCGGGGTGCGCGGCATCCTTCAAGGAACGTAGAGACATATCAAGGCCACTTGTTGACCTTGCACTCGAGAAACTGAGGAACAGGGATGTCCAGGGAGCCCTGATTGACCTCAAGAAGGCCAAGGACGCAAATCCAGAGGATCCTGAGGTATACTATACATTTGCCCTTGCCTACTGGAGCTCGAACAAAACTAAGAAAACACTCTATTACCTGGACAAGGCCGTCGAATACAGCGGCAAGCTAGAATTCGAAAGGCCAGGCATGGCAAGCAAGGCCTATAATCTCAAGGGCGTGGTCTTATTCCAGGGCGGTAAAAAGGACAAGGCTGTGTTGGCTTTTAAAAAGGCCCTTGAGGATGAACTATACCCGACCCCTGAATATCCTCTTTATAACCTGGGCGAGGTATACATCTCAGAGGGAAAACTCGACGAGGCAAAGAAATACCTGGACGAGGCCATTAAACACAACTATCACTATGCCCCGGCATGGGAGGCACTAGCAAGGGTCTATATGGCGAAGAAAGATACGAGTGCTGCCATAAGTTCACTCAGGCATGCAATATTAGAGTTTCCGGCGTTTACCGAGGCACACATGGAACTGGCAACCCTATATCTTAAGGCAGGAGACACCAATGATGCAGTAAAGCACCTGAGGAAGGTCGTGGAACTCGACAGGTCTGGACCACTTGGAGATATGGCGCGCAAAAGACTTAAAGAACTTGGGATGAGACCATAAAACAGGGTACAAAGGTACAGGTAATGGAAGAATCACGGGTATGGATCTCGAACAACATAGCAAGGGACCTGGGCTTGAGCGATGCCCCTTTCCCGGTTAAGATAATGGAACTAAAGGACCTGCTCTTTGATTTCTTCAGGGATGCCCAGCCTAGGGATATACTTGTAATACCATTCATAAGGGAATATCAGAAAATCCTTGAGCATATGAAGGACAGGGGTATAGTTGGACCTGTTATCATATACTCCCAGGGTGACATCCTACTAATGAACGCCATGGAGCTTGCCAGCCAAGGCGTGGTTTTCATAGACACCCAAAGATTTACAAGACCCGTGATAATGGGCTTTATCTCCTTCCTCCAAAGGACACAGAGCCAGCACACTGCAGATAAAGTTGTAAGTCCAGAGCCAAGGCCATTTAAGGCAACGACAAGGGATGCAGCAGAGATAAAAGGGATATTCAGAGAGGTTATGAGAAACCGGCTCCGTATATTTGTCTCCTGCCAGTTTAGGGATGACCTGCCTACGCTTACCGCCACGTGCGAGATAATAGAGATGGCTGGCGATGTAGAAACTAGGCTCGTCCTTGACAAGTTTAATCCCCAGGAGTTCGTGGGGCTGTACACTACAAAGGGCAACAAAAAACCACTCAATGGTTACGTGACACTGGGGGGAGAAAACCTGGGGTTTACGCTCAACATGATTCACTCAGTAAACAACAGGATAAGCGTCTACCTACCATCGTCAATATACGAACAAAAGCGAAAATCTTTCAGGGTAGAGCCCGACCCAAAGGAACCAATTGTGCTGTACATCAGGCCAAAGCAGGGACCAACGCAAAGCTCAAGGATCAGGGATATTAGCGAGGGCGGACTCGGGTTAAGCATGGCCTACGGAAACCTAGAAAGGGGGAAGGCATATCCTATCGCCCTTAAGTTACCAAGAACAGATATCATACTTGGAGACGCAAAGATAGTATTCAAGAATGCCGAGAAGGAGATGCATGTAAACTACGGGATGTCGATTGACTTTCACCCTTCTGACCTCAAGTACATACGCACGTATATCTTCAAGAGACAGGCCGGAATACTCGCGTCTGTCAGGGATTTATCAATCTGAGGCCTATACTGAGTGCCTGAAGGCCGGCTGGTGTCATACCTTCTATTCTTGAGGCCTGTGAAAGGTTTCTTGGCCTTACCTTCTCAAGCCTTTCCTTTAACTCGTTTGATAAGCCAGGTATTGCTTTGTAGTCGATATCAGGTGGTATGAGCTTTTTCTCAAGTCCCTTCAGCCTCTCGATATCCTTGAGCTGTCTTTTTATATAGCCATCGTACTTTACCTCGACCTCCACCTCGGCGCCTGCTTCAGGATCAAGTGGCTTTATTATACCTGCCTCAACTAGGTTCGTTATGGTTATTCCTGGCCGTCTTAAAAGCTTCTCGGCCGTTATCTTCTCGGCTTTATCCACACCAGGTTTCTTGGAAAATCTGTCTCCGGCCACGTATACACTTGTTCTCGAGAGCTCTTCTTTTGTACGCCTAATCTCGTCCAGCACATGCCTTATCCTGGCATACCTCTGCCCATCTATAAGCCCCAGCCTCAGCGCGTGGTCTCCAAGGCGGAAAAGGGCATTGGTTTCTCTTAGCATAAGCCTATATTCTGCCCTAGATGTAAACATGCGGTATGGCTCGGTAGTACCCCTAGTGGTGAGGTCATCTACCATTACACCGGCATATGCCTCCGAACGGGCAGGCACAAAAGGATCTTCTCCTCTAAGCTTGAGGGCTGCATTGATACCCGCAACCATGCCCTGTGCCCCTGCCTCCTCGTACCCGGACGTGCCATTCACCTGGCCTGCCAGATAAAGCCCTCCTACTACCCTGGTCTCAAGGCTGGGGAAAAGCTGCGTTGGGTAAATGAAATCATACTCTATCGCATACGCAGGCCTCAGTATCTCTGCATTCTCAAGGCCTGGCACTGACCTCACTATCTCCCACTGTAATTCCACGGGCATGGAGTTGCCAAGCCCCGATGCATAGACCTCATCTGTATTAATACCCTCTGGTTCTATTATTACCTGGTGCCCATCCCTGTCACCGAATTTCATTACCTTGTCTTCAAGCGAAGGACAGTACCTCGCGGGCAGGCCCTTGATGGCGCCTGAATATAGGGGACTAAGCTCAATGTTCTTCCTTATTATCTCGTGTGTCAGGCCGGTCGTTCTGGTCAAGTAGCAGGCAAGCTTTGGCAGGTCATTCCTGGGTGCAGAAAAGCTCAAAGGCATGTAGTCCTCGTCCGTATTCTGCCTTGCCATGACACTGAAGTCTATGCTGTCCCTTAGCAACCTGGGCGGGGTGCCTGTCTTGTGCCTACCTGTCTTAAGCCCAAGGGACCTGAGGGATTTTGCCAACTCGTATGCACCTTCCTCACCTGCCCTTCCTGCTGGTATACTCCTGTCTCCCAAGTGTATGGTACCGGACAAAAAGGTGCCCGCCGTAATAATGACGGCACGCGCCTGGTAGAAGTTACCTGTATGATCGATGATTCCCCCTACCGCCGAACCCTTGACAACAACACTGTCCACACGGGCCTGCCTTAAGTGTATTCCCTCAAATCTCTCGAGCCTCCTTTTTATGCCCATCTCGTAGAGTCGCCTGTCGTTCTGGGTCCTAGTGGCCCTTACAGCAGGACCCTTCTTAGTATTAAGCACCCTGTAATGGATGGCGGTCTCGTCGGCAACCTCTGCCATAATCCCGCCCATGGCATCTATTTCCTTGACAAGGTGACTCTTTGCAAGCCCACCTATGGATGGACTGCAGGGCATCCGTCCTATGGTATCCAGATTTATGCTGAAAAGGCCCACTGACATGCCCATTCTCGCAGCGGCATGGGCAGCCTCTGCCCCTGCATGCCCGCCGCCAACAACAATTACGTCAAAAGCCTCCATGGGCACATATCTATTTCAAAACATGGCTGGTTTCAAGGACGAGTTGGCTGGAGTGATTCATTACCTACCTGCTATGGCCTCCACCTCCACGAGCATGTCAGGATGAGAGAGTGCGCTGACCACCCTAAGACACCCTGCTGCAGGGCCAGTTAGACCAGGGAAATATGTCAGGTACCTCTGTACCAGACTATCCCACCTAGTGTAGAGGTCTACCTTTTCTGTCACTGTTAGCGTCAGATACAGTATATCTGGCAGGGCCATTCCGGCTTTAGAAAGTACCTCCCTTATCATCTCCACCTCGTAGTCGAACTGGGCCAGCACGTCATCTTTCCCCACGATCTTTCCCCTTTCATCCATGGGTGGTATACCCGAGATAAAGACCCATTCCCTCACATCCTTTACATGCAGGGCCCATGGAAAGCCCATCCGTGGCAGGTGCTTGGCTGTTATGTCTTTCTTTTCCAACCAGGGTATCCTTAAAGATTAACTATCTGAATTTACACTTTATCACTGGAGCACCTTTTCCAGGTCTTCCAGGTTCGCCCCTATGCTAACGGGCTTCCTGTAATGTCTCTCGGCTATATCCAGTACCTTGAGACCAGAGCCTGTAACTATGCACACAACTGTTTCATCGCTAGCTATGACACCCTGGCCAAGTAATTTCATAAGCCCGGCTAAAGTACTTGCAGAAGATGGCTCCACAAATATACCCTCGCTCGATGCAAGGAGCCTCTGTGCATCTAGTATCTCGGTATCGCTAACGGCCACGGCGTACCCGTTTGATTCCCTGAGGCTAGCAGAAGGCCATGATCCAGGTACCATGCCTATGCAGAGCGCATCTGCAATTGTCTTAGGCCCTGGCAACTCCACCTCGAAGAACTCCTTTCCCTCTTCAAATGCTATGGCAAGGGGTGCTGCACCTTCACCTTGCACGCCTACCATGCGCGGCAGTTTCTTAATAAATCCCATGGTATGGAACTCCTTGAATCCTTTCCATATCGCACCAAGGCTGTCTCCACTTGCAACAGGCGTGATGACCCAGTCAGGTGGTTCCCAGTTCAACTGTTCCGAGATCTCGTAGGCCAGGGTTTTGTGGCCCTCGGTCTGGAAAGGGTTTAACAACTTGGCAGTGGTTATGTTGTACCAGCCGTACTTCTCGCATGCCTCTATTACAAGCATACCTGTATCTATTAGCGTACCTCTGACAGAGTATATCTCTGCATCGTACATGCTCATCTGAATGAGCTTTGAGACCACGGCAAAAGAGGGTGTAAAGATACGGCACTTAATGCCTGCCGTTGCACTGTAAGCTGCAGCTGAACACCCGGCATTTCCATCTGACACCGCTGCCACGGCATCTGCCCCGTTCTCCAAGGCCCTGGTAATGATAACGCTGAACACGCGGTCCTTGAAGCTGAACGTGGGATTCAGTGTTTCATTCTTTATGTACAACTCTTCCATACCTAGCTTCCTGGACAGGTTTGTACCCCTTACGAGTGGGGTCCCTCCTTCTCCCAGTGTGACCAGACTTGCCTTATCTGAGATGGGCATTAATTCCCTGTATTTCCACAGGGATGGAATCCTGGATTCCAGTACATCAGTCGATAGAATTTTACCTATCTCTTCGTAGTCATAAACCGGGTCGAGGATCCCGAAACCCAGGCCCTTTGAGCTGCACTTGCTGCAAACAGTAATGGAGTCTTCGAGCCTGTATTCAGTATCACAATCAATGCAGCGTAGTCCTTTAATAAAACTCATGATACAATGACCTCCTCATAGGTTCAGACGCTCCCTGGCAAGCTTCAGTAATTCATCAAAGTCCAGCGTACCTTCTCTCCTCTCCCTTATCCGCTTGACCTTCTCCCTTGCCCTTTTTACTGCGAGTGCCCTCGGGCTTATATGTTCTCCTAGTGCATCGGACACTATGTCCCTCACGTTTGAGCCTATGATCTCATCCAGAGCCCTGAATACATCATCTGCTGTACCTCCGAGTATATCCACGACTGCAACCAAGACGCCTCCTGCATTCGAGATAAAGTCAGGTACTGACACTATGCCTCTTCCAAAAAGTATCTCTTCTGCCTCATCCGTTATCGGGATATTCGCTATACTTGATATAACCTTTGCCTTGACCCTGGCCGCGTTGTTCTTGTCAATAACATGTGGTCTCGCACCCGGGATCATCACGTCCACTGGCAGGAAATACAGCTCAGCCTTATCTAATATCTTTCCCGAGCCGTATTCCCTTATGGCCATGTCTCCGTGCTTTTTTCTCAAGCTAAGTAGCCTCTCAACGTCCAGTCCGTCCTCGTCGTAGAGTGTACCCTCTAGGGTGGATATAGCAACCAACCTTGCACCTTCTCTAACTGTATAGAGCGCTGCACCGCCGCCCACCTTTCCGAATCCTTCTATGGCAACCTTTGCGTCCTTGATATCCAATCCCACGTGCTCCAGAGCGGCCTTTGCAGCGACCACCACGCCGTATCCCGTGGCATGGTTCTCTAGAGGCTCACCATCTATCTCCACGAGTGCTAGTCCGGTGCTCTGTAAGGGCACCTCGGCTCCTTCATAGATAGTAGCCACGTCCCTAGCATCAGTACCTATATCTGCTGCCACGGTTATGCCCGTTGACAGCAGGGGTCTTACTGCCTTTCCAAAGGATCTCAATACATCCTGACGCTTTTGGCCTTTCAGGGAAGGATCCGCCCAGATACCTGCCTTTGCTCCACCAACAGGAAAGTCGAGCGTGGCAAACTTGTATGTCATGGCACGGGCAAGCCCAAATATCTCCTCTGTGGTAATGTCAGGCAGCATGCGCGTTCCGCCTCCGGCTATGCCCATGAGCGTTGTGTCAACCACGATAACCCCCCTCATCCCTACCACGGGATCGTAGACGTGGAATACCTTCTCAGGTCCAAGATCATCTCCAAAATTCATCCAGTTATTCATACTTACCTCCTAGTATATCCTTTTCTCCTAAACCATGTTTCTAAATGTATGTCCTGGAGAGATCACTAAAGGCCCAGCTCTCCAAGCGTGGCATCGGTGAATTCTTTCATCCTGTCCTCAATGGAAAATCCCTGCTTGTAAAGGTAGGACTTTCTCAAATACCAATAGATAACACCCCCAAGCATAATGAATAGAAAGATTATCCCGGTTTTGAGATCCGCCAGCATCCCGAACAAGAAGATAAGAGAAAATGTGACCACACAGCCCAGCCAGGTAAACCAACTCCAGAACGTGCTGAACCTGAAAAGTGCCTTTGAATAGATCTCTGGGGCGCGTTTGGGCATAAGCCACACGGCTGTTGAACCAAGACCCTGTATAACCATAAGGGCAAATATCACCATTAGCGCGTACTTCTCAAGGCTTGCCGCAAATATGACCCCACATATAGAGAGTATAGTTATCAAGCCCACGGTCAGGTATGGGGTCTTGAACCTCTTATGCGTGCGGTTGAGACTTGCCGGTATAACCTGATCCCTGCTCCAGGCAAGCATCTCCCGTGCACCCATCAGCACTATGGCATTTATGGTGGTTGCCATCGCAAGTATGGCTGCTATGGCTATGTATGAAACCGCCCACCTTGGGAGGAAGTTCCTTGCGGCAACGAGAACAGCGGTTGGCCCGATCTTGGCTGACTTGCTCCAAAGAAGTGTGCCTGTAAACACGTAAGTCTGTAATACGTATATAACCATGATTATGAGCAGAGAGAATATTATGGACAAGGGTATGTTTCTCTTGGGATCTTTTACCTCGCCCGCAACCTCGGTTATTGCAATGAAGCCGGCCCATGAGAACGTCGCCACGGCAACGACCATGAAAAATGAACCGAGTCCCTTTGGGAAAAGCGGCGCATTATAGGCAGGATTTATGTGGAATAACCCTGCTATTCCAAAGATAAGCATCGCCAGTATCAATAGTGCAACCATGAGGATCTGAACCCACTCGAATATCTTTACGCCCAGGTAGTTTATGATACCAAAGGCCAGCACCACGGATATTGCAATACCTATCTTTGAGACATTCGGGAAATATGAGGCAATATACTCGGCTATCCCCCACGCAACTATGCAGTTGGTACTTATCATTGCCACTACTGCTGCTATGGATATGGTGAACCCTGCCATGGGTGATATCCACCTGGTTACAGCAACATAGTTGGAACCAGTTACCGGTAAGGCACCGGCCAGCTGCATAAGGTATAGTGCCGTGAATATTGCGGGCACAGCGGATATCACGTATGCAAGGTAGAGACTAGGCCCTGTCATACCTGCAAGTGTAGGTATTATCACGAAGATGGATGCCCCTATTACCATTCCGACTATAACACCAACACACCCGGCAAAGGACAAAGAACGTTCCAGTTCCCCGGACATAAGACCTCCTTTTTAAGTATAGATTTGTATGTCTATATTCCTACAATCCCTTCCTTGTGCTTGACGGCAAAGCAAGACACATCTCACTCTAGCTTAAGTAGACGACTGGCGTTTAGTCCTAGCCATTTCTCCTTCACCTTGTCCTTTAAAGGCAGGGCCATGATCTCCTCGATGCACCTCTTTGGCGGAAGCATGTTATCTGTCGCAAACAGGACACGGTCCTGTAACAAGGAATTTCCGTAGACCATGAGGGCATCCCAGCCTGTACCTGGCATACCTATGTATCTTGGAGATACTGCCCCTATCTCGATGTAAACTCCCGGATGCTTCCATGCAACCGCCACCATCTCTGTGACCCACGGCCATCCACCGTGGTTTGCAACAATGGTCAGGTCCGGAAAGTCACAGGCAACCTCATCCAGGTATAAAGGCCTGCCAAAATCGATACTCCTGTCTATGCTGAAGTTTGTAGAAGTGTGTATGGTAATTGGTATACCGAGCTCCTGGCACTTTGCATAGAGAGGGTAAAACCTCTTGTCATTGCACCTCATCCTGTATGCAAAGGGCTGGATATTCACACCTTTGAAACCCCTATCCTTAACCTCCCTCTCCACGACCTCTGCCATGTCATCGTCTTCCAAGGGGTTCACACACATGTATGCAGCAACGAACCTGTCGGGATATTTTTTGACTATCCTGTATACGGCGTCGTTCTGCTTTCTGTAATCTCCAAATGCCCACTCTGCCTGCATAATGGCCTTATCCACGCCAGCTTCCTTCATGCCTTGAACAAGGTCATCCACCGTGAGACCCACCAGGAGGGCCGCTTCTTCATAGGTTCTTGTGTAACCCCTCATGTAACTGGTGGGAAGCCTTCTCCTGGCATCCTCTGGATCAATATACTCCCTTATAGGTACCACCATGCGGAAGTCTATTATCATGCCATCACTCCTTGCTTTTCTTTTTCGGGCCGTATGGTCTTTTCTCTGTTTTGGTCTTTTTAAGCCTGGTATCAGGTATCATGGCTGCCTCCAGGCCCTGTATAACAAGGGCTATATCCCTTGTTTCCAGCTCCAGTGTCTCCTTGAATCCCTGGTAGGTCCCTTGGTTCAAGGCCCTCTTTGAGAGTGCAAGGGCGAGGGGTGAATTCCTTGCCATCTTCCTTGCCATATCAATGGCCGACTTATCGAGTTCTTCTAACTGCACCACCCTGTTCACAAGCCCCCAGTCTTCTGCCTGGTCAGCATCAATAAAATCCCCGGTAAACACGAGTTCCTTTGCCCTTCCCAGTCCAACCAGTAATGGCAGCAGCTTTGTGCCTGCGTTCGTGACGGTCATGCCAACGCCTGTCTCTGGGAATCCGAACTTTGTTCCCTCTGCAGCTATCCTGATATCGCAGTTCATTGCCCATTCGCATCCTGCACCCAGGGCATAACCGTGTACAGCAGCGATTATAGGCTTTGGCATACTCAGCATAACCCTTGTTGTATCCTGAAGCTCTTCTATAAGCCTTATGCCCTGTTCGGGTGATGTTAGATAGTGTTCCTCTGTGAGATCGTCCCCGGAGCAGAATGCCCTACCTTCACCCTTTATGATCACCACCTTTATATGTTCCTTCTCTTGGGCCAGCCTGAGTGCCGAGAGAAAGTCTCTCACGAGTTGCCTGTTCTGTGCATTTAGCACCTCTGGCCTGTTCAGGCTTATAATAGCTATGCCCTCTATCTCTGTGTAGAGTACGGTCTCAAATTCCAGTACTTGCCTATTCTCTTTCTTTTCCATGCTCAAATCAGCCTTTTTACCGAATGGACGATTTTACCTTCAGCCTCAGGTTCCAGTATTTTACCCTGTACCGTTATCCTAATACCTGAAACCCGGCGCCTAGCACCTTGTTTGTTTCTTAGCTGAACGCTGGTAGCTGATAGTTTTCCCCCTGCCTAAAACCTTGCGTCTCTGTGCCTTTGCCCATCTTTACCTGTTTTCAGAGCTTTCTGCCCTCACACCTTCATGGATTCCAGTACCTCTTTCCTCAACGCCTTCCTGTCCGCCTTACCTATCCTTGTCACGGGCATGTCATTCCTCACTATCACCTTTCTTGGCACCTTGAACTTTGCCAGCTCCTTTTTACACAGGTCTATTATGCGCTGTTCATCTATTACCCTTCCTGGTGCTGGCGCAACAAAGAGCCATACAACCTCCCCGTAAATCCTGTCAGGCACGCCTATGGCCGCAGCCATGGCCACGTCAGGATCTCTGACCACCACTTCCTCTACCTCAGTCGGCAATACAGTGTAGCTCCCCACGCGTATGATCTGTTTCTTTCTGCCCTGGATGTAGAGCCTTGAGTCCTGGGTTGTATAACCAAGGTCTCCTGTCCTCACCCACCCGTCTTTGGTAAAACCTGCCCTGTCTTCCTCGGGCTGCCTGTAATATGACCTGATGGCAAGTGGACCCCTTACAAGAACCTCTCCCACTTCGCCAGCCGGGAGCTCCACGTCGTTATCATCCACTATCTTTATCTCCACTGTGGGTAGTGGCTTACCAACGTAACCCCTTGCTATCTCTTCGGGGTCGTCATCAGGCTCGGTAAACGTGATCTCCGGCCCGGCCTCTGTGCTTCCATACCCATTTATGATGCAGGGAGCTATCTTGTCCTTTATACCATCTATAAGTTCCCTGGAGACCTTCTCACCAGATAGGACGGCCAACTTCAGGCTTGACAGGTCATAGGCATCAAGGTCGGGCATGGAGAGTATTATGGCGTACATCGTGGGAACACCACCTATCCAGCTTATCTTCTCTTCCTGGATGGTCTCAAGCACCCTGCTGGGGCTCCATGTGTCCATGAGTATCATCTCCAGGCCACCCACTATGCCGGTACCTATGAATTCTACAGTGCCACCCACGTGACTCGGTGGTAATGCAGCCAAGGTCTTGATCCTGCCTCTAATACCATATGGCTCAAGCCATGTCTCAAAGTACTCAAACTCGATATACGACATCAATGCGATGTTTTCGTGGGAGAGAAGGGCTGCCTTGGGAATGCCGGTTGTACCGCCCGTAAATATGATTAATGCCCCGTCGTGCCTGTCCTGGTCTTTCTTTGCCTGTTCAAGCTCGTCATCAAGGCCAAGGCCTTCCTCTAACATGCTATCAAGGCTCATGCCATGACCTCCGCCATGTCCCAAGAAGACCTTCTTTATCCCCTTTAATTCAGACCCGAGTGCGTCCAGATCCTGCATTATATCGTGGCCATCCACCTCGGGTAATGCAATAATGAGTGTGGGCTTTGCATGCGAGATAAAGCGCTTCAGGTCAGTTGTCCTGAACTTCACGTCCATGGGTACTATAATTGCGCCTATCTTTCCTGCCGCAATAAGGGTCAATACATAATCTATCCCTGAGGGTAGTATAGAGATTATCCTCTCACCCTTTTTCACCCCCAGACTCAAGAAGGCCTTTGCCATGCTATCGGTAATCTTCTTAAATTCCTCTGACGAGAGAGTCCTCGGACCCTCCCTCAAGGCAGGGAAGTCTGGATCTACCGTGCTCCAATAATCCACATACTTCCAGTAAGAATCAAGCCTTGGTATCTCCATGGGTCCTCCTTGTCTAAGACTTTTTAAAAAGATAACACCTTACAGACTCCTCCACTGCGAGCGATGCCTTTTCAAGATCTATTGCGCTTGCATCAAATATCCACTGGATCATCATACCGTCTATCATTGCCTGTATAATAGATGCCGTGAGCCTTACATCCCTATCAGCAAACTCCCCTTTCTCAATCCCCTCTCTGATTATCTTACCCAGGATATTACGGCACGGATCATAACTCCTCTTGTTAAAGTCCAGTTTTTTCTCATGTGTTGTTATACTACCCCACAGGTCCACTATTGCTTCGAAGTTCTGCCTGTTGGTCTCCATGTAACTAAAGCTTGATCTTATGTAGACGAGTAACTTTTCTTTTGGGTTTTCTCCCCGTGCTATCTTTTCAGATAAATACGCCTTTTCATCCTGTAGTATCCTATCGATGACATTCCTTACGAGATCATCCTTTGATCCAAAGTAGTAAGATATCACTCCCTTGCTTATACCTGCCCTTCGGGCAATCTCGCTAAGAGGTGTGTTTACATATCCATTTGCAGCTATGGCCGAGATTGCAGTGTTTACAATCTGGTCCTTCCTGATTTTCTCGATTAAAGAAGCCATTCCCTAGACCCCTTTTTACATTCCAACGTGGCCCTGTTCTCCCAATGCAAATTAAATTGTACGTATGGTCAGAATTTAGTACACTCGGTCAATTTTGTCAACCTGTTTTAACAACTAGAACTAGGTATCTGGTGCATGAGCTTTCAGCTACCAGCGGCCAGATCTCAGCTAAGAAAACAAGGCGCAAGGCATAGGGCATAAGACTAGTGTGCAAGGTTCGAATATGCTAAAAATATAGGGCTTTATTAATTGTTAATGTTTTGACAAAATGTTGCAGAAATGAACGCTCAATTTTATTGAATTAAGTTTATCAATACTATATAATCCCACATCGTCTCAAAAAGCTTATACTAATTCATCCCTAGGAGGAGAGTATGGATTTTGCGTTGAGTGATGAGCACAGGATGGTGAAGGACATGGCGTGCAAGTTTGCGGATCAGGAGCTTAAGCCTATAGCTGCTGAGCTTGATGAGAGGCACACGCATTCTGAAGAGATTTTG